>CAMCMZ010000006.1 GCA_945876185.1 Candidatus Kuenenia stuttgartensis
GAGGAAGGCAGAGAAGCTCTCTGCGCGAGGCGGATGATTGGAAAGGGCCATGAGGCCCGAAAAATTTTTTTGGTCGCCTAAGCAAGCATAATACCCTGGTAAATTACAGGTGTATCACACCGGAACAGCTTAACTCAATGCCATTGGGGTCGAGGCCACTACCAATTCTACCCGGCCGCTGACCGGCATGGCCGGCAGTGCCACGGCTGGACCATCCTTCGCCACGGAAAGGTGCAGAGTATCAGCCCGACCACTGAGGGAGGCGATGGGAGAGATCGCATCCCCAGATGATGCCGGGGGAATCAACGGCAGCACCAAAGGCCGCGGTAAACCCGTCACGACGGACGGCAACGAGGTGCCTGCTTCCGCATGATTATGGTCTAGGGTGTGGTCCTGGCGCGGCTCAGTGGTGGGCGGTGTCGACGTGGGCGCAACCGAAACTTGGCTTTTCTCGGATTTCGGCGCAACGGACATGGGCGGAACGGATCGGTTGCCTGGGGACGAGGCTTCAGGCGCGCGCGCAAACCAGACAATCCCAGCGGCCACGAAGGCGGCTGCGCCGAACAATGCCAGACCTTGGTTGGCGTTCACAGTTCCGTCTCCTTGGTCGCAGGTTTGGCAGATTCGCTGGGGCCACGGTCGATCGCCGCCAGCGCGCTCTTCGCTGCTCCGGCGACCAGGAGATTCTTGTCCTTCGTGGCGGCCTCAATGGCGGCGCGGGATTCGCGATCACCCAATTTTCCCAAGGCGATGATGGCAGCAGTCCGCACGATAGGGTCAGGGTTGGTGAGGAACATCCGCATCCGGGGAATTGACGCCACCTGACGGGTTTCACCCGCGATACGCAAGGCCAGGTCGCGCATCGCCGGCACGGCGGGATCGCTGGCGTCATCGCTGGCGAGCAACCGCGCGGCCTCAGCCAGACCAGCCGTGTCCCCACCACGCACGAGTGCCAGCAAGGCTTCACGGCGAACCTCCACATCGCGATCGATCAGCAAGGCATTGAGGCGCGGTTGCAAGGCAACTGCTTTTTCCTTGGCATTCTGCTTGCACGCATCCAGCCAGACCAGACCGAGATGCTGCGCGGCGAAGGAACGGAAGCGCGGCCGTTCGCCAGCTTGCACCAACACCGCTGAGCAATCGTCCGCCAAGTCGGCAACCTGATTTGCCTGCAAATGGTTCGCGGCCTCGTTGCGGATGGTGTCTTCATCGGAGGCATCGCGCAGGATGCGGCGAAGCAGCAGGATGTCCGAGGGCGTCAAGGCGGTCACCGTACCATCGACCAGCGGCTTCAACCGGTGTTCATCTGTCTGCGTGCGGTCCGCGACAATCCGCAGCGCAGGAGACACCGGCGTGGTGATTTCGGGCAACGGTGCTGCCACGGTGGGCTGTGGCATTGCCGGAGGCACAGCGGTTGAAGTCGGCGTGACTGCCGTCGGTGATGAAGGGTGCAGCGGCTTGGTCACCGGCGTGGCGTGCTGCATGGGTCGGCCGATTCCAGTCAGAACGACGAGCAATGTACCAAGGCCAAGGACGGCCACTGCGAGCGCCCATGGCGACACCTTGGCGGAGCGACTGGCCTGGGATGCAGGGTAGGAGTTCATCGGGCGGCACTCTGCCCAACTCGGACCGATGTCCAGCGGCAGGCGGGAATGTTGGCGATTCCCCAGGGAATCGCGTTCATCCAGCTTTTTCAGACGCCTGCTTCTGTGATGCCCAGGCCGCCGGACGCAGGTTGATGTAGTCCCTTCGTCCCGAGTTTAACTCGGCAAAGACGTCGGTCAGGTAGGTGAAGGGATCCAGGCCGACCAGGCGGCAACTCTGACAAATCGTGACGTGCGTCGCGGTCCAGGTGCCGCCACGGGCGGAGCCGGCGAACAGCCAGTTGCGTCTGCCGATCCCGACTCCGCGCCAACACCGCTCCAGCGCGTTGTTGTCAATGGCCACCCGACCATCGCGGGTAAATTCGCGCAATTGCTTGTAGATTTTCAAGGTGTAGTTGGCGCTGATCCAGGTCGCGCTGCTCGGAAGTTCGGTCACGAGCCAGCCCAGCAGCAGAGTTTCGAGTTTGTCCATGATGGGTACCGAGGTCGCTTTCCGGGCGGCGAGGATCTCGTCCGGGGGACGATCGCGGACTCGTTCCTCGACCGCATACAGTGCGGCGAAGTGGTCCAGGGCGCGACAGGCGATCGTTTCGCCCATTTTCTTCGCGGCGTCGAACTTCCGCCGGGCATGACCCAGGCAGCCCGCCGGCGTGCGTTGACCCGAGGTGAAAAGACCCTTGTGGCCGCTGTAGGCATCGCCGAGCACCGTGCCGGTGTAGTTCTTGAGGAAGGCCTCGGGCCACTGGCCTTCACGAGTAGCGCGGTATTCGCAGAAGAATTCCTCGTTGGCCAAGTAGCCCCAGAGACGTCCTTGATGGCACTTGCCCAGGCCTGGTACCAGCACCGGCAGGTAGGTGTCGTCGAGGCCAAGCACCGGCTGTTCGCGAACGCTCACCCCGATCGCCTGTTGGATTGGGGACAATGCCACGGCGGAGTGGGCGACCCAGTTCATCAGCGTGGCGCGAGTGAGGACGACACCCAGGTTTTCCAGGCGGTTCTCCTGGCGGTAGAGCGGTAGGTAGGAGTCGTACTTCTCGACCACCACTTGGGCTACCAACCGGTCGGTGGGCAGACCGTTGGGAACGATGGCAGGCTTGGGTGGAGCGACGATACGCAGACCATCGCCGAAGGGTCGTCCGTAAACCGGTCGGGAGATTTTCACCCGCTCAAAGTGGGCCTGCACGAAATCTAACCGCCAGGAGATCGCCATGGAAATTAACGACAACTGCTGACCATCCAGACCGATCCGTTCCGACAGCGGTACATCGAGGATTTCCTCTTGCAACGCCAGCCATTCCGGCAGATGCATGCGCCCGCCGGGCTTGCGACGCGGCGGTTTCGCAGGAGGCGGAACTGCGGCCCCAGCAACCGCAGGTGTCGTAGTGTCGGCAGCAGCCCCCGCCTTTTCAGGCGCAGCATCGACGGGTGCTGGACCATCACCCGTCGTGGTGGTTGCAGCCGGATCGTCAGCGGCGGGGTCATCGTCCGCCTGGTCATCCGGCGTCCCGAGGAGATCTTTAACCACCGCCGGATCAGCATGATGCCCTTCGTTGTTTGAACCGTAGAGCTTTCGTGCCAGGGTCTTGATCTGCCGCAGCATCGCAGCCATCCGGCAATGCGCCTGATCGCGCGCAGCCGTCAGCGTCGCATTCGCTGCCGTCAGCATGGAATTTACTGAGGTCAGACCATCGATCTTCGTTTCCAGTTCCTGGATCCGGGTCGTCAGGTGGACAACGGTGGTTTGGGCCTCCAGCAATTCTGCTTCAATTCCCGTGTGGGCCATTACCAACCCATACATAGGTAAATACGGACCGCAATAACAAACGCCGATGCGGAGTGGTGGTTTCATGCCGGCGACGCGATGGTCACCACTGCCCCTGGGGCCAGCGGCGGTGTCGACTCCGTTATGCCGGGACGCTGATAATGAAGATGGTAGGTGGCGTGGTGGACGTTGATGCCCTCCAACAGGAGGTGGATCTCCGCCGGCGACAGGATCACGCTCCCCGCACGATCCGGTGACACCGTGTCGGCCGGGAGGGCATAGGTGCCACGCTCCAGACGCTTGGCGCAGATCCAGAAGCCAGATTTATCCCAAGCCAACAATTTTACGCGGTTGTGGCGTCGGCCGACGAACAGGAAGATATCGCCGGCATAGGGATCCATGCCCAGGAAGTACTGCACGATGGTCGCGAGCGACCCGGCGCCCTTGCGAATGTCGATCGGTGCCCGCGCCAGGAAGATCCGGCGATTGCCAGAGAAGTTCAGCACGGCACCGCTACCCGGACGAGCGCATCGACCACCGCGACCAATCGGGCCAGCGGCGTATCCGCGTGCATCACCAAGCGGATGCCATTGGGCAGGCTGATCTCGATCGAACTCGGTGCCCCAACAGGGGACGTTCCGATGGACTTCGCGACGATTGCCGACGCGGGGTTGCCGTTGTCAGCCTCGACCCTGATAAAGGAGGGATCCGCCATCGGGGTGCATTGACGCGCCGCCTCCCGATCTGCCTTGCGCACCCGACGCTGCCAGAAACTCAGCCGCTTGCCATCGACTCCATGCGCTTGGCCAAAGGCCTTGGCCGACAACCCGCTGGCTTTCCAGGCCTGGACCAGCACGCGACCCTGTTCGATCGTGCGGCGTGGTTTTCGAAGATGTTTCGGGGAAATTGCGGTATCGGGGTTGGGCATTGGGGTCTCCATCCCCGCAAGCTACCGGCCCGGAATCTAGGTTTCTAGTCGGACTGCTTTGACGCTTACGGTGATCACGCCCTGCTTGACGTCTTCGTGGTTCGGGAGGACCCCGCTGAGATCCCGCGCCGCCTGCGGATCTCTACGACTGCTACTACAACTGGCGCTTCATTCTCGGGAACCTCTGGCGCTGGCTGATCCGCGGTCGGTTCCGCCGATTCTTCAGTCTGATCGCGGTGTACGGCGCGTATTTTTCCTTCGTGCGCAAGGCGGCGCGACCACCGAAGGGCCACTGATCCAACAGCCTGAGGTCCACACCAGTCTGAGAAATCGTTTGGACGCATTGACGTGGACCTGATAGCGACGTAACCACCCGACCTGAGGTCGACCATGATCAAAGCCCTGGCCCTGCTCCTCCTCGGTTCCGCTGCCTGGCCCTATGGATTCGGCGCGGAGTTCGTCCTTCTCGACAAGAGCAAGGTCACGGCTGAAAAGCTGACCCTGGCCAAAGAACTGCCGAGCGTGTTCATCTCGGCCACGACGGGCAGTGAGACCAAGACCTACAAGCATTCCGAGATCGACGTGGCCACGTTGCCGCAGGACCTGCTCGACGAGTTCGAGAAGTTCCGCAAAGAGCAGCTCGCCAAGCGCATCGTGCTGGTGGACGACCGTTGGATGTCGCGCGATGCGGTGCTCCTGAAACGCGACGCCAAATACGGCTACAAAAAGGCCCTGCCCAAGGCCGGTGATTCAGTGATCGAATTCGTCAACGAGACCAAGGACACCGTGACCATCGGCATCCGCTCCGGCGACAAGGGCTATGAGATGCACATCGAGGCCGGCAAAAAGAAGGCCTACCAGATACCGGACGGCAAGGTGCACTACCTCATGGCCCAGGAATCAAAGGACGGGAAGTCCCTCATCGTCCAGAAGACCAAGCCCGAAATCCTGAAGAACGTGCGCCTGACCGTGACCGTTTTCGATTCGGACAAGCCGACCGACAACGAGTTGGGCTCCATCCCGATTCCGGCGGAATATCAGGTCACCAGCGGGAAGTGACGAAACGATCTCGCGTCAGGCGCGCTTGGGCCCGGTCCGCGACCCCAGCGCCAGAACCAGCGCGATGATCGCAAGGCCGAAACCACCACCGAGGCCGCAATCCTTGCCGCCGCCTCCGGGTTGGGCCGGTTCGGCGGTGATCGTCAGCACGCCGTCATAGGTGATGATCCGGTAGTTAGGACTCGTCGCGCCGCTGACGCGGATCGGATAGGAACCCGGAAGACTCGCGGCGGTAGCGGTGGTGCTGAACATTGCTGGCGTGGCCAAGTTGGTGACGCCATCGCCGTTGACCCAACCGGAATAGAACCCCGTGAACGCGGGAAGCTGATCACCGGCCGCCATGGTCAGCACTGGACCGGTGATGGTCAGGGTCGCCGGAGTGACCACCAGCGCCTGGGTGACCGGGGGTGCGGCGAAATGATTCGCGTCCGCATCCTGGTTCGCCGTGATCAGGGTCGTGCCTGCACCAGCGATCGTCACCGTCGCGCCGCTGAGCGTCGCCACCGCTGGATCGCTGCTGGTGAACACCACCGGATTGACCGAACCGCCACCGACCACGCCGGCGATGAGGAACGGCGCATCTCCATAGCGATGGCTGCGCAGGCTGGTGAATCCGCTGATCGCTTGCGTCGCAGTGGTGATGGTGAGAGATCCGTTACCGACCGTCACGGTGTAATTGCGTAGGCGGTGATCGGCATCGATGAGCGACGGCCGGATCGCCTCGGGTGCGCCTGGACCGTAGATGCCCACCGGCGTCCACGGCACCGCACTGCTGCCAAAGGTCGCGGTGATCGCATCGCCTGCGAGCACCCCCGACAACGTTCCCGTGAACGCCGGATTGGCCGCACCGAAGACGCGGCTGGCAGCGTCGGCCTGCACCGTCAATGACGCGGGGTCGACCACCAGGGTGCGCGCGACAGGCGCTGCTGCGAGGTAGTCGCCCTGCCCAGCCTGGGTCGCGGTGATGATGGCGCTGCCTACTCCGGCGATCACCACCGCAGATCCCGTGATCACCGCCACCGCCGGGTCGCTGCTGCTGAACACCACCGGCCGGCCCGAAGCTCCGCCGGTCACCTGCATGAGACCGATCAGGCCATCACCGTAGCGGTGCGGAGCGAAAGCGTCGAAGCCGACGATGGTCTGGGCGATGCTCCGCGGATCGTAGAGTTCGCAGGTTCCCGTCGCCGTCTGGTCATCGGCCGAGCCGCCCACAACCAGGACACGACCGGTCGGCAGCAGCTCGGCGGTATGGTACGCACGAGGCGCCTGCATATCGCCGGCCGGGCTCCAGGTACCGGCGGACGGATCATAGAATTCACTCGACGTCAGCAGCTTGCCTGACCCGTCCCTGCCACCCACGACCAGCACCCGGTCCGTCGGCAGCAGCGTGGCGCTGAAGTCATGCCGCTCGACGGACATGCTGCTGGTGGGGCTCCAGGACTCCGTCAGCGGATCGTAGATCTCGCACAGTGCGAAGGACAGGTAGCTGCCGCCGATCACCAGCACCTTCCCCGACGTCAGTGCGACGGCGACATGGCCCATCCGCTGCTGCACCATCGATCCGGTGAAGCTCCATGCATCAAGGTGCGGATCGTACACCTCGCAGGTCCGGCGGCTGATGCCGCCGGCAACCAGGATCTTGCCGGACGAAAGCCTGGTCGCGGTGTGGTGCGAGCGAGGGCGCGCCAGGCTGCGCGCCGGCCACCATCGTTCCTCGACCGGATCGTACAACTCGACCGAGGTCAGATCGGTGCCGTCCGGATCACGACCGCCGACCATCAGCACCCACCCGTCCTCGAGCCGCACCGTGGTGGGGGAATCGCGCCATACCGCAGGCGCACCGGTGGCCGTCCACGTCCCATCGGATGGGTGGTACCGCTCCGCCGAAGGTGCCTCTACTGCGGGCCACCAGTTCGACCCGGCGACCAGGACTTCGCCTGATTGCAACAAAGTAGCAGTATGCCCAGTCCGCACCTGCAACGCCGATCCGGTGCTCATCCAGGTTCCGGCCTGGGCATCATAAATCTCACAGGCCGTCAACGGAGCCTGACCATCCCAACCATCCATGATCAGCACCCTGCCATCGGCCAACCGGATGGAGCGAGGATAATAACGCGGGTGGGCCAGGTCCCCAGTCCGAGACCAATGGTTCGTACCCGTTGCCGGACCGGCGCGTGGACTCGTCTGCACCCCACTGCTGGAACCTATCACCCGCATCCCGGGTCGCACCGGCGTGGTGGTCCGTGCAGCGGCAGCCGTTGGAGTGTCTTCCCGCGGTCCAACTTCGGCCGCCGATCCACCGGTCACGCACGCCAACAGGATGACGGTGAGAAACGTGCCCGCCGCTACAACAGCAGCATGCCCTCGCCGCCGCCGCCCGGATGATGGCGAAATCTGCATTAACAGTGCCCCTCACGCGGCATGGGCGAAACCTCGCTGACCAGGGCGGGAGCCTTGCCCCAGCACCAGCGGGTCAAGCGGAGGGTGGGCCGGATGGAGCCACTGACGCAGCGCGCTTCCCACTCGGGTTACGAACTTCAAATGGCTTCATCGCGATCTCAGCACTGAGCAGATCGATTGTTCTACCGCGCCGCCTGGTACAACTCCGCGCCGGCCGCCTTGAATTCCCGGGCTTTGTCCGCCAGGCCCTTGGCGACGTCGGCACTGGCGACGACTCCATTCGCCGCCGCCGAAATCGCGGCGTTTTCGCTTGCTGCGTACTCGCGCACCGCGTTGGTGATCTCCATCGAGCAGAACTTCGGCCCGCACATCGAGCAGAAATGCGCGCTTTTGGCCCCATCGGCGGGCAGGGTCGCGTCGTGGTAGGCGACGGCGGTGTCGGGATCGATCGCAAGATGGAACTGGTCCTGCCAACGGAAGCCGAAGCGGGCGCGGCTGACCGCGTCGTCCCACAGGCGCGCGCCGGGGAAGCCCTTGGCGACATCAGCAGCGTGGGCGGCGATCTTGTAGGCGATCACGCCCTGCTTGACGTCCTCGCGATTCGGCAGGCCGAGGTGCTCTTTAGGCGTGACGTAGCACAGCATCGCGGTGCCGTACCAGCCGATCATCGCGGCGCCGATCGCGCTGGTAAAGTGGTCATAGCCGGGCGACACGTCGCTGACCAGCGGCCCGAGGGTGTAGAACGGCGCCCCGCCGCAGGCGCGCAGCTGACGGTCCATGTTCTCTTGCACCAGGTGCATGGGCACGTGGCCGGGGCCTTCGATGATCACCTGCACGTCGTGCTTCCAGGCGATCTTCGTCAGTTCGCCCAGGGTTTCGAGTTCGGCGAACTGGGCCTCGTCGTTGGCGTCAGCCAGCGAGCCGGGACGCAGGCCGTCACCGAGCGAGAACGACACGTCGTACTGTTTCAGCAGTTCGCACATCTCCTCGAAATGATCGTAGAGAAAGCTCTCGCGGTGGTGCACCAGGCACCACTTGGCCATGATCGAGCCGCCGCGCGAGACGATGCCGGTGACGCGCTTGGCGGTGAGCGGCACGTGGCGCAGGCGCAGGCCGGCGTGGATGGTGAAATAGTCGACACCTTGTTCGCACTGTTCCACCAACGTGTCGCGGAAGAGTTCCCAGGTCAGGTCCTCGACTGTGCCGCCGACCTTTTCCAACGCCTGGTAGATCGGCACGGTGCCGATCGGTACCGGGCTGTTGCGCAGGATCCACTCGCGGGTGGTGTGGATATTGCGGCCGGTCGACAGGTCCATCACCGTGTCAGCGCCCCAGCGGATCGACCACACCATCTTTTCGACCTCTTCGCCGATCGACGAGGCCACTGCGGAATTGCCGATGTTGGCGTTGATCTTGACCAGGAAGTTGCGCCCGATCGCCATCGGTTCGCATTCGGGGTGGTTGATGTTGGCCGGGATGATGGCGCGGCCCGAGGCGACTTCTTGCCGCACGAATTCGGCGGTCATGTCGACGGGCAAACCGGCGCCGCGCGCATCGCCGCGCAGGCGACGTTCACGCTCGGCATCCGGAGCGGCGGCGGCCGCGAGCCGGCCAAGGTTCGCGCGCACCAGGTTCTCGCGCACCGCGATGTACTCCATCTCGGGCGTGATGAGGCCACGGCGGGCGTAGTGGAGCTGGCTGACGTTGGCGCCGGCGCGCGCGCGGCGCACCTGGGTGCGCGCAGCGGGACAGACCTCACGGTTGGCGAGATCCGCGTGCGAGCGCAGGCCGTCGTCCTCCGCCTTCACCAGGCGGGCAGGAACGAGTTCGGTGTCGCCGCGCACCGCAATCCAGTCTTCGCGCAGCCGCGGCAGACCGGCTGCAATGTCGACCTGATGCGCAGGGTCGGTGTACGGGCCGCTGGGGTCGTAGAGGGCGATCGCGCCTTCATCGCCCGCCAGCGTCACTTCTCGGAAAGGCACCTGGATGCCTTCCGGCCCAGCCACGTGGATCTTGCGCGAGCCGAGGATAGCGCCCCGGGAAATGGTGGAGGAATCGATGGTTTCAGACATTTTCCATCCCTTCGCAGGCATGACCCTGGCAGGTTCGGCGGGTTCCGGTGCGAACCGGTCTCAGCGGCGCTGGCCGCTCCCCGTGGTTGTGGTCGACATTGTCCGCGACGCGGAGGCGTCGCGGACGCGTAGCATGGGCGCGCAAACGCGTGGTCTAGCCATTCATGTGGCAAGGTCCGCCAGCATCAGCGGCCCTCAGGCTTTGCCGTCATCAAGCTTAGCCGTCATCAGGCTTGGCCGCCTCAGGCTCAGCCGCCCCGAACAGCGAGGCGAACCCGTTCGACCAGCGCCTGCCCGGCGGCGAGTTGCGCGTCGAGATCGGTGCCGGCGGTGAACTCGCCCAGGCGCAGTTCGGCGAGTTCCCGCACCAGGCGATCTTTCAGCTTCCCCGCCGCCAGCCGGCCAACGAGGATGCCAGCCTCGTGCAAGCCCGCACGCACCTGCGCGATGCGGGCCTGCGCCGCGTGACGGGCGCGGTCAAGCTCATCGACGAGCGCGCGCAGCCGCCCTTCCGCATGGTTCGACGCCGCGCCCGCCTGGGCGAGGGCGACGGTGAACAGCACCAGTTGTCCTTCCGCCGCGCGCGCGTTGCGGGTCAGGCCCAAACAGGCGAGCAGGCGCCAATCGTCGAGCGCACCGGATTCCGCCAAAAGACCGTGAATCTGCTGCGCGCGACGATGCAACGCTTCAGCGCGCGCCGCCTGCTGCGCGGCGAGGTCGAGCCGGCCCGCCAACGCCCGCATCGCGGTGTCCAGGTGCTGCGCCGCCGACCACGGCACCCGGCGGGTCCAACCGGGCGCTGCGAGGCGCCCGCATTCGTCGGCCACGCCAGCGATCAGGCCGGCGGCAGCGAGCGACTTCGATCCCTGGCGGAAGCGCCGACGCAGGGCTTCGACCTGATCCGCCACATTGAGCAGCAAGCCATCGATGAGCGGCGTCGCAGTGGCGACGGCGGCGCGAGCCTGGACCAGCAGCGCGTTGAACGAAGCCGCATCGCTGATCCGGCCGCGTTCGACTTCCAACCCAGCCCCGAGCGCGAGTTCGCGTCGGGCGGCACCGACGCGCAGGCCCAGGGTCGCTTCGACCTGATGCATCGCGCGTGGCACCGACGCGGTCGCGGCGGCAGCCAGTTCTGCTGCCAGGGCGGATTCCAGCGCCGCATCCAGGCCATCGTCGTGCCAGGCACGGAAGGAGTTTTCGCCCGGATAGACGGTGCGCTGCACCGCCACGCTGCCGTCCGCCGTGCGGGCCCGGCCGAGGCCGATCCAGCCGTCGATGCCGTTCATGGTCGTCTTGCCGGGGCAGTCGCCGGGCCAGCCGGCGCAGGGAGCGGTCTCCCATTCGCTGCGCAGCAGCCGCAGCCGGTCGGCGGATATGCGGGAACGGGCGGCGAACAGGCCGCGATCGCGGCCGCACCAGACCACCTTGCCGTCGACCTCGCCGCTGCTCAGGCGCAAGCGCAGGTTGAGCCACGCTGGCAACACGCTGCGATCGAAAGAGGCGGAAAAACCATGGCGCTCGCGCAACGCCCCGGACAGGGCGTCGGTCAGGGCCATGCGGCCGGCGAGCGGGCGCACCGCCTCGACCAATTTCGCCGCCGTTTCCGCGAGCGGGATGAGTTCGCGCCGCTGCGCTTTGGGCAAAGTGCCGAGCAGGGTCACCACCGTTTCACCGATCCATCCCGGCACGCACCAATCGAGCGCGACCGGGTCGATGCGGGCGAGATCGTCCTCGCGCACGTCAAGAGTCGCGCCGTCGGTCTCGTCGCCGGGCAGGTAGCGCCACTCCAGCGGAAACTCGCGCCCACCCAGGCGGATGCGCTCGGGGAAATCGGCATCCGCGCGCTCAGCCAGGACGGGATCGATGAGATCCGCGAGGGTGAACCTGAGTTTGTCCGCGCCATGCGCGGCGATCCAGCGCGACAGGTCCTCGGCCGACGCCAGCAGGGCGGGAACGCCGTCGGTGATCAACCTGGCGCGGTAGAGCGCGGTGAGGTGCTCCTCCTCGACCATGATCGACGGATCGCGGGCGCGGTGGCGCAGGCGCTTCGCCACATCCAAAAGCCGCCGGTTGTCGAGCAGCATCGGGAAACGCCGCGCCAGCGAGGCGACGCCTTCCTCGCGCGTCAGCGCCTGATCGAGGAAGATCGCGGTCGCGGCCGGGGCGTCGATGGGCGCGAAGGGCACCATGCGGTGGTCGCGCACCGGCAGGCCCTTCCACAGCACGCTTTCGACCACCACCACCTGCTGCCGCTGCGGATGCCACTGCGGGTCGCGGTGGCGACGCGCGACCCGGTCGCCCGCGAACTCGATCACCCACAGGGGATCGATGGGCGCGCACAGGCGCGCGAACAGTCGGCCGGTCTCGACGACCTCGCAGGCGACCAGCCAGGGCAACGGACCGCGCTTGTGGTCCGGTTTGGCCGGCGCGCGCCCGGCCTGAGGCGGCTGATCCTTGGGCACGTCGCCGCGCTGCCTGAGCGCGCTGCCGGGATGGATGGCGAGCAGTCGGTTGCCGGCAGCACGGTAGGACTTCTGCGCCGCGTCCCACATCAGCACGTTGCCAAGCATGCCGGTCAGCACCGCACGATGGACGGCGTCGAGCGGCCACGCGCCCGCCGCATGGCCATGCGGCGGCAGATCGCGCCCGCCGTAGGTTTCGCGCAGGGTGGACCATTGCTGATGGCGCACGTCGGCCCACTCGCGCATCCGGCGCAGGCCGAGGAACAGGTCATCCGCCAGGCGCTGGCGCCGACTATTGGTGGCGGCTTCCTCCCAGCGCTCCCACAGGCGGAGAATGGTGGCGAGATCGCCGGCCTCATGCGCGAACGAGCGGTGCGCAGCGTCGGCGGCGGCCTCCTTGCCGGGCGGACGCACGCGCGGGTCCTGCACTGAAAGAAAGGCGGCGATGGTGCAGGCCTCGTGCGCGACGTGCTCGGTCAGGCCGGCGACCAGGATGCGCGCCACCTGGGGATCGGCGGGGATGCGCGCGAGGGTGCGGCCGAGCGGCGTCAGCACTGGCCGCAGGCCGCCTGCACTTCCATCGGTGGCGGCAAGCGCGACGGCGCCGAGTTCCTCCAGCAGGATCCGCGCCTGGTGCCAGGCCTGCGGCGTCGGCGCGTCCAACCAGGGAAACACGGTCGGATCCGTGAGTCCCAGGTGCAGGCAGGTCAGCATCACCCCAGCGAGGTTGGAACGCAGGATCTCCGGCGTCGTGAATTCGTCGCGGCGCGCGAGTTCATCCTCGGCGAACAGGCGCACGCAGATGCCGGGCGCGGTGCGGCCGGCGCGGCCGGCGCGTTGCAGGCAGCTCGCACGCGAGACGGCCTCCACTGGCAACCGTTCGGTGCGGGTGCCGGCGTTGAAGCGCTTGAGGCGCGCCAGCCCGCTGTCGATCACCACCCGGATTCCGGGTATGGTCAGCGAGGTCTCGGCGATGTTGGTGGCAAGCACGATCTTGCGTCCGAACCCGGACTTCACCGGCTGGAAGATGCGTTGTTGTTCGTGCGGGGCGAGGCGGCCGAAGAGCGGCAACACGCTCGCGCCGGCGAGCCCATCCAAGCGTTTGCGCGCCTCCAGGATGTCGCGTTCGGTCGGCAGGAAGACCAGGAAATCACCATCATTGCCGCCATCGTGCAGGTCGCGCACGATGCGTACCGTCGCATCCAGATAGCCGACGTCATCGTCGCCCGGCGGCTGGTGGTAGATGTCGACCGGAAAGGTCCGCCCGCTGACCCGCACCACCGGGGTGCCTGCGCCCATCCAGGTGGCGAAGCGATCGGCCTCGATCGAGGCCGAACTGACCACCAGCGCCAGATCCGGCCGGCGCTCACGCGCGAGGCGGACGAGTCCCAGCAGCAGATCCACGTTGACGCTGCGCTCATGCGCCTCATCGATGATGATCGCGTCATAGCGGGTGAAATCAGGATCCTTGGCCGCCTCCGCCAGCAACAGGCCGTCGGTCATCACCCGGACCAGAGTGCGATCGTCGGCGCGGTCGTCGAATCGCACGCTGGAGGCGACTGCGCTTTCAGGCGCCGCAAGTTCCTCGCGGATGCGCGCCGACAGGGTCAGCGCTGCGACCCGGCGCGGCTGGGTGAGCGCGATCATGCCCCGCCGCCCGCGCCCGGATTCGAGCAGGATCTTGGGCAACTGCGTGGTCTTGCCCGAGCCGGTCTCGCCGGTCAGGACGAACGCGGTGCCGGTGCTGAGCAGCGCCAGCATCTCGTCGCGATGACCGGAAACCGGCAGGGCTTCCGGATAATGGAACGTCAACGGCGTCGCCGTGCGCGCCGCCAGCAGCTCTGCTGACGCCTCGATCTTCGCTTCGACCTCGACCAACTGCCGATCGGCGGGCAGACCGTGCTCCAGACGGTCTTCGGCTGCGTCCAACCTGGTCTGGGCCCAGACCGCGTCGGCGGTCATGACCGCATCCAGGCGGGCGCGCAGGGCGCGACAGCGGTCAAATGCGGTGGGAGGAGCCATGAAGGGTGCGAGGCCGTACCGGCTGGCGTAGGCCGGCGCAACCATGGCGTAGCGCCGGTTTCAGCCGGCTCGGGACGGTCTGGGACTCCCGCCGACCTTGTCTTCGCCTCGGGTTTCTCTATTTCTTGCCTATGCCAGGAATGTGCCTGCGAAAGGACTGCTCCATGGGCTTCGTGCACGCCAACATCCGCCTGACCAACGAGGATGATCTGGCCGCTCAGCGACGCGGGCAACCGGTGTCCCGGATCCGTCAGGAAAACGTTCGGGTGCTGGTCGACTCCGGCGCGCTGAACCTTGTTCTTACCCCTGATATGCAGTCATTGCTGGAATTACCCGTACTGCGTCGTCAGCGTGTGGTCACGGCTGATGGCCGGCGCACGGAATGCGATCTGGTTGGCCCGGTCAGGGTCGAGTTCGCCAACCGTTCAACGATTTGCGAGGCCGTCGTCCTGCCGGGTGCCCAGGAATGCCTGCTCGGCGCAATCCCGATCGAGGGCATGGACGTGTTCATCGACCCGACCCGACGGCAACTCATCGTCAATCCGGATTCGCCAGATCTGCCAAGTTGCCTCGTGGCGACGGCGCGGTCCGAAACGGCCTGATTCCAAGGGTTGAAGCCGGACGGTATCAGAACAGCCGTTGCTGCGCTGCGTCTTCTATGGTTTCGACCGGCGGTTTCAGGCCAAGATGGAGCCAGCCCTTGGGCATCAGCAAGCGGCCGGTCGGGGTCTTGGTGATCCAGCCGCCCTGGATGAGGAACGGTTCGTAGATGTCCTCAATCGTCGCTTCGTCTTCACCCACCGTGACGGCGACGGTCTTCAGGCCAACGGAACGACGCTGGCGCGCGAGGCAGTGCAGGATGCGGCGGTCGAGTTCGGTCAGGCCAGCGGGGTCGATGCCGAGCAGTTTGAGGCCCTCTTCGGCGACGGCGCGGGTTATGCGATTGCCGTAGCGGACCTGGGCCAGGTCGCGGATACGACGCAGGTGATTGTTGGCGTAACGCGCGGTGCCACGGCTGCGGCGGGCGATCTCACTTAAACCATCAGTTTCGCCTTCGACCGCAAGCATCCGGGCCGAGCGGGTGAGGATGGTCGCGAGTTCCGCATCGCTGTAGAGATCAAGCCGTTCGCGGATGGCGAAACGGGATCGAAACGGCGCGCTGAGCTGGCCTTCGCGGGTGGTCGCGCCGACCAGGGTGAACGGCGGCAGGTTGAGGGTCAGCGCCTGCGCGGTCGCGCCTTCACCGAGCTGGATGGTGATGCGGAAGTCCTCCATCGCGGAATAGAGGTATTCCTCGACGATCCGTTTCAGGCTGTGGATCTCGTCGATGAACAGCAACGCGCCGGGCTTGAGCGACGACAGCAATCCGGCGAGATCGCCCGGTTTGTCGAGCAGCGGGCCGGCGGTCTCACGCATCTCAGCGCCCATTTCCGCCGCCATGATGTGGGCGAGCGTCGTCTTGCCGAGGCCGGGCGGGCCGGACAGCAGGACGTGGTCAAGCTGCTCCTTGCGCTGCAAGGCGGCGGCAATTGCGAGTTCGAGGTTGCGCACCACCGCCGTCTGACCCGTGAAATCGCTGAGGCGGCGCGGGCGCAGGGCCCGGTCGCTCGCGTCATCCTTGGCGTCGAATCCCGGCGGTTGGGTCACGGTTCAGAAGTGGATGACCAGCCCACCCACCATGCCGTCGGTGCGAAAACCGGCGATCTCTTGGGTGTAGAGATAGCCGGCCTCCATCGCCATGCTGCCACGCATGGACAGTCCGAGCACCGCCTTGGCACCGACACCCCAACGCGAGGACGAGGTCGCGGCTGATTCTGGGCTGGTGATCTTGACCTGACCCCAGGTGGAGCCGAATCCGGCGCCGAGATAGATCCCCTCCGACGAGGAAAGCGGCACCCGTTCGGTGTAGGAGAACATCACGCTCTGCAGGCGGTTGCCTGCACCAGCTGCCTGACGGACGTCGATCTCGACCGATGGTGCACCGACCATGCCGAACTGCTTCGCATCGCTCACCCCGAGCGCGGCCCAGACGCCCCAGTCGTTCTGGGTGACATCGCGCGATGCCTTGTTGAAGTAGGAGCCGCCACCTGCAAGGAACATGCCCCCAGTGCTCTGCGCGCCCCAAGCGCTACCGGAGCCGAAAGTGACCAGGGCGATAAGACTCAAGGCGGCGTGGCGCATGACGGCCTCCGGCGCGGCACCGTAGCCGGATGACCGGGATGCGCCACCGCGGAAAGGGCACGAGGACGGTGGTGTCCACGCTCTGTCACGGAGCGCCTGGGGTTTGGCCATTTGTCCAGGGTGGTCCGACGATCCAGCCAAGGCTGACCACGCTTTCGCTGCAATTCCATGGTCATTCCGGCCTTGGCCGGATCGCCGCGCGGCCAACGACCGGTTGCAAACCGGCGGTCCCAGGCGCAAGCGTTTTACCCTCGTTTCCGTGACATTGGGTCCAAATGGCCAAACCCCAGACGCTCCGTCACGGAGCGCTTGCCGGTCGTGGTGCTGCTGCGGGTTCGGGTGGCGCCGCCTGGGGCACAATCACCGTCGGGACTGCTGGGGGCAGGACTGAGGCGGACGGCACGGATGCAGACGGCCCCGTCGCCGGCGGTGCCAGAGGCGGGTTCTCCGACACCTTCACCCGCACCTTGACCGCGTCTGCTGCCAGCCAAGCCGGGGCGAGCAGCCGCACCGGCAATTCGCGGGCGGTACCGGGTTCGATGGTGCCGGTGAGGTTGACGAAAGCCGTGATCTCGTCGTCCGGCTTCAAGGCGCGCAACTGCTGCGCCGGACCGCGCAGGGTGAAGGTGGCGAGGGCGGGATCGATCTCGACCTTCAGCCGGGCCGGGAAATCGCGCGGAGTCAGGATGTGCACCGGAACCCCGGCGACCTGGCGCGTCTCGGCAATCGGGGCCAGGGCGATGGTGGCGGTCACCGTGTCGATGACGTCATAATCGGCTTTGCGCGGTTTGAGGGTGAAGCGCTCTTCATGGGTGTCGACCCGGCGCGGATCAGTGCGACCCAGGTCGACCTCTTCGAACGGGATGCGGGTGCTGGCGGAGCGCAGACGGTCGAGCGCCTGGCTGCCGGCCTTGACCTGGACCTGGGTCAGGTCGAGGCGCAGGGTCGCATCCCAGCCTTCGGGGATGCCGGTCAGCTTGGGCGGATCGACCGGCAGACGGGCGACCTGGCGGCGGTCGTAGACCACCGCGATCGGGCCGATCTGCTCCGGTTCGGTGCGCAGGATGCGGACATCGCTGTTGAGGCCGAGGACGCGGTTGGCAATCGGGAACTCGGCCTTGCCCGTCCATTTGCTGCCGACCAGCACGGTCAGGCGCGGCTCCAACCCTTGCAGCAGGGTGTCCTCCTGGTCGCGACCGACCGGCACGCTGACCACCAGCTTGAAGATGGCCGGCGAGACGCTGACGAACTCGCAGCCTTCCGGCAGGACGATGCGCTCGGGCGCGAGGCGGACTTCAAGCGTGCGTTCGACCCGGACCTGGCCGCTGGTGTACAGCCACAACGCCACCGCCAGCACGAAGCTGACCAGCTTGAGTTCCCAGTGCGCGACGAGCCAGTTCATGGCCGCGGGTCCAGGCTGGTTGAGTGCGCTTTCTTGGCCGTCAGTGCCGGGTTGAGCGCAGACGCTTCGCCCGGCACGGGCGTCTTGCCAGAGGATCCTTGGTCGGGTCCGGCCTTCATGCGCCCGGCGGTCACCCGCTTGACCAGCCGACGGGTGCTGATGCGGCTCGCGGTCTCGACGTGGCTGGCGCGGAAGATGCGGGTCAGCACCACCTCGACATCCTGGCGCGACAGGCCGCGGGTGAATTCGCCCTGCACCGCCATGCTGATCGCGCCGGTCTCCTCCGAGACGATCAAGGCGAGCGCATCAGTGTCCTCGCTGATCCCGATCGCGGCGCGGTGGCGCGTGCCCGACATGCGGGCGTATTCCGGCTTGCCGGTCAGCGGCAGGATGATCCCGGCGGCGGCGATGCGGCCGCCGCGCACGATAACCGCCCCGTCATGCAGCGGCGAATCCTTCCAGAAGATGGTGACTAGCGACTTCGCGCTCAGATCGCAGTCGAGCGGCCCGGCGGCGATGAAGTCGTCGAGGCGGTCATTGCGCTCGATCACCACCAGGGCGCCGATGCGCCGGGTCGACATGGTCACCAGGGCGTCGACCAAGTGCGCCACCGCCTTGGCATCGCCCTGGACCTCGGCGTGCGGCAGCATGCCGCCGAGGCGCGAGAACAGCCGGCGCAGTTCCGGCTGGAACACCACCACCAGCACCAAAGCGGTGAAGCCGATTGATGCCTGCAATAAAAAGCTGATCGCGTGCAAGCCGGTCCAGCGCGCGATCATCCACGCCGCCACCACGCCGCCGAGCGCGAGGCTGATGCCCTTGATCTTGCCGCCGGCACTGATGCGTTCGAGCGCCTTGAGCAGTTGAAAGACGACGATCCAGAGGATGCCGATCTCCAGCGCCGAACGCAGGAAATACGCGATCTCGGTCCAGTCGAGGCGGTCAAACATGGGCCGCCCCCGCGCCATGCGCCACCGCAGGCAGCGAACGCGCGAGGCGCAGCGCGGCGGCGCAACCGGCGACATCGTGGACGCGCAGGAGGGCGCAGCGCGGCGCGAGCGCCGCATGCAGGACGTGGCTGAGCGGATCGCGCGCGGCGGCCGGCAGCGCCGCCGGATCGACGCCGGCCAACGTCGGCAAGAGCGATTTGCGGCTGACCCCGACCACCACCGGGCGACCGGTCTCGCGCTCGATGCGCTCCAGGGCGCCGAGCAGGGCGCGGTTGTGCGCCACCGTCTTGCCGAAGCCGATGCCGGGATCGACGGCCAGGCTCGCGCGCGCCACGCCGACCCGCTCCGCCGCATCGATGCGCCGGCAGAGGTGCCCGATCACGTCGAGTACCACGTCGCCGTAGTCGGGATTGCGCTGCATGGTTGCCGGTTCGCCCTGCATGTGCATGAGGATCCCGACCCGGCCGGTGCGCGCCAGGAGGGGAAACATCCCCGGATCCGTGCCGGCGGAGACATCATTCACTGCGTCGGCCCCGGCGGCGAACGCTGATTCCGCCACTTCCGCCAGGCGGGTGTCGACGCTGATCCAGGCGGCAACGCCCTGTTCACGCAGCCGGCGGATCACTGGCACGATGCGGGCGATCTGGATACCGGCCGGCACGGCGGCTGCACCTGGCCGAGTGCTCTCACCGCCGACGTCCAGCCACGTCGCACCGGCGGCGACCAACGCCTGACCCGCCAGCACGGCTGCATCGGCATCAGCGAATTGACCACCATCGGAAAAACTGTCCGGGGTCGCATTGAGGATCCCCATGATCCCAGCCGGGCGGGAAACGCGGATACCCCGCCCGGGATCGAGGATCCAGGTGCTTTCCAGCATGCTGGCGCGAGGTGGGGAAACCGGCATCGCCTGGGATGATGGCTTGCGCTCACTAGGCGCAAGTTGAGTGCGGGGTGGCAGACCCCGCCCGACAGCGCGTCATGGACCTTCTTTCGCTCGTAGCTGGACTGGACTCAGTCCAAATCTGCGGCTGATGACGCGCGAGAAATGGAACGGATTGGCATAGCCACACGCGGCCGCCACGCCTTGCACCGTGGCCCCGGGCTCACGCAGCAGACGGCGGGCATGACTGAGCCGGCTGAGTTCCAACCACCGGCGCGGGGTGGTGCCGAAGGCAGCGGAAAACTTCCGGTTGAACACCGCCGGCGCGAACCCGGCGACGCGGGCCGCCTCGACCAGGGACGGGTGCTTGAGGCATTGCACCTCCATCCAGCGCAACGCGGCCACGAGTCTGGGATCCGGAGGTGGGTCAGCCCCTTCGGTTTCCAAGACTTCAGCGAGCACCGCCGCAACCAGCGCCTGCAGGCGCAGCTCCCCCGCAAGATCGCGGCGTTCGATCCACGCTGGGATGCTGTGCCAGACGGGCTGCCACCAGCTCCACTGTCCTGCGGGCCAGCTGATGATGCGGTCAATCCGGGCCAGGCGCCGCTCGACGACCGGGGAGATCATGTGGAAATGGAGCCAATGGACGAACATGCCCTGGGCCGAGCCATGCCGGTGCGGACGGCCGCCGGGGATGAGGTAGATGGTCGCCGGGGCCAGCCGGAGCTCATGGCCGGGCAGCGCATAGGTCGCGGTCCCGGATTCGACCAGGTACAGTTTATGACTGCTCTCGGTCTGCCAGCCGTCACTCGTCCATTCGGAATCGCACCGGGTCGAACCACCAGAATCGATCGTCAGGTCGGTCATGGAAGGTCACGAAAGGATAGGTCCGGATGCGATTCGGTCCATGGCTGCAGGTTGCCAGCGGACAGCATCGCCCCCATGAACCCGAGCCCTGCTCCCGATCCCCAACCCAAGGCCGACCCTGAGGATGATCTCCTGACCATCCTCAGGGATAGTCCCAGCATCGCTGCCGATTCGCGCCGACAGGCTGCCTTCATTCCTGGCGATCCGGCCCGCGCCCGCTCCTTGCGGCCCGAGCAGGTCGAGGCCTTCAACACCCAGGGCATCATCGGCCCATTCGCGGTCTACGATGCGTCCCAGGCGCTCGCCAATCGCACCGCCTTCGACGCCCTGCTCGCAAGTTTCCGCGCCCAGGGCAAGGATTCCTACGCCATCAACGGCTTCCATGACCGCTGCGCCACGATCTGGGACCTGGCGACCAACCCACGCATCCTCGACCTGGTCGAGGACCTGATCGGACCGGACATCGTGGCCTGGGGCACGCACTTCTTCTGCAAGATGCCCGGCGACGGCAAGACCGTGGGCTGGCACCAGGACGCGACCTACTGGCCACTCACCCCGACCCGGACGGTCACCGCCTGGATCGCGATCGACGACAGCGATCTGAGCAACGGCGGCATGCAGGTCGTCCCCGGTTCGCACCGGCACGGCCCCCTGCCGGTCGTGCGCAGTCCGCCTGAAACCAACAACCTTTTATGGGAACAGGTCGTCGGCTGGGAACACCTCGGCAAACCCGCCTGCATCCCGCTGCGCGCCGGCGAATGCACCCTGCACAGCGATCTTCTGCTGCATGGCAGCGAACCGAACCGCTCGCAGCGCCGCCGCTGCGGCCTGACCGTGCGCTACGCCGCAGCATCAGTACGCAGCTGGAAGGACTGGAACGGGAACGCCATCCGCTGCCGGGGCGAAGACCGCGCGTCCTATTGGACGCACAATCCCAGGCCGGCAGACGACCGGCCATTCGGTGCGCCGGTGATGTTCGGCTCGAACTGACCCATTCCGCCCGCTGATCGGCCCCGTCCACAAAAAGCTCCGTCCACACAAAGGCTCCGCCCATGACTCCTCAAGCCCAGTCAACGTCCGCCACCAGCGAACCCACCCGCGAGGAGCGACGCGTCCTCCAGGAGCTGGCCCGACGCAAACGTGAGATCGGCCTGCTGCCGGTGCAGCAGGAGCGCCAGCGCGCCTGGACCGACCTCAACGGCCTGCGTCCGGTTCGACCGATGGTCTGGATCAACGAGATCCCCTGGCCGGAACTCGAAGCCGCCGATCCGGCCGCGTTGCAAGCGCGTTGCCGGAATCCGGTCCTGCGCGCGGCCGAGACCGAGCTGCGACGCGAACTCTACCAGTGGGACCATTTTCAAGCGGACATGATCGTCGATCCCTTCCTGGTTTACCGCCTGGTCGGCGGACCTGATGGAAGCTATGCCGATTACGGCCTGAAGCCGAAGGAGATTCGCAAAAAAGGCGCGCACGATGTGCTTTTCCAACCCCGCATTGAAAGCCTCGATGACGTCCAACGCATCCACCAGCCCCGGGTCTGGGTCGACCACGAGAAGACGGAACGCCGGCGGAAGCGCCTTGAAGAAGCGCTCGAAGGGGCGATCCCGGTGGTCGTGCGCGGCCTCACCACCCAATGGCACACGCCGTGGGATTACGCGGTGCGCTGGTATGGGGTCGAACGCCTGATGTACGACCTCATCGACCGGCCGGAGCTGGTCGCCGCGACCTGCGAGCGGGTCTGCCAGCACACTCTGGCCGTGCTCGATGAGCAGGAGCGCCTCGGGATGCTCGCGGTCGGCAACGGCAACTGGCGCGTCGGTTCCGGCGGACTGGGTTGTACCGACGAGCTGCCGTCAGGCCCGCTTGATCGCCCGGCAACTGCGCGCGACCAGTGGGGCTGCGGCAACGCGCAGATCTTCTCCGAGGTCTCGGCGTCGATGCACGAGGAGTTCTCGCTCCGCTTCGAACGGCCGGTGATCGAGCGCTTCGGCCTGTCGTACTACGGCTGCTGCGAGCCGCTGCACCGCAAGATCCCGATGCTGCGCAGCCTCAAAAACCTGCGCAAGATCTCGATGAGCCCGAAAGCCAACCTGCGCCAGGCGGCCGACACCGTGGGACGCGACTACGTGCTGTCGTTCAAGCCGAATCCCGCCCATGTCGCCGGCGACGCCTTCGACGCGCCACTCGTGCGGGCGTACTTGCGCCAGGCACTCAAAGACCTGCGCGGCAGTCCGATCGAGATCATCTTCAAAGACATCACCACCATCCGCAGCGACCCCCAGCGTCTGCACGCCTGGGAACGCATCGCGATGGAGGTCGCGATGGAAGTCGAGGCAGAGGGCTGAGTCCCGGTCTGCTGGATCCCGCCGTTATCCTTCATCTCGCATATGAGCCCCACATTTTTCAACAAGTTGGCGCGGGTATAAGGGTTGGTGCATTTCCCGCCAGCACCAATCGGGTGAGGAGAACGGATCGGCATTCCCTGCTTTGAACGCCGATCACACCGACCATCATCGAAACCACCACACCAGAAATTTCCTGAAAAAAATCGCAAGAGTGCCCCAGATGCAAGGCGGGAGGAAGGAGTGTGGCAGCGCCAGCAGACTTCCGACCAACGCAGCAGATGGGGCGCTATTGCGATTTTTGGGTTATTTCGCCTGCTGCCAGCAGAGGCAGCCTTCGTTGCCGTCCACGTCCACGAAGACGTACACCACGCCGCCGTCGCCCAGCTTGAGGTCGATGAGATCGCCGGCGATGCGGTGGTGGAACCGCATCGGGCGGCCCATCGCCGCGTCAACGTCGACCGGGGTGTTGGTCCACAGCGGATAGCCGCCCCACTTCGTGCAGTCGCAGCCGAGTTCATCGACCAGGTCGACCCAGGCGTCGGACTGGGCGAGGTCGAGTCCGGTCGGATCGATATCGAGATCCGTGGATTCCTCCATTGCATCGCCGAAGACGGTCTTGCAGCCCTTCCAGTCGCCGGGGCAAACGCCGTTGAGGACCGAAAAATGCACCTCGGCCGTGGGCACGATCAGCACCGCGTTGTCGCCCTGGCCGGGTTTGTAATCGAAGGTTTCACCTGGATCCGAACGATCCATGAAGGCCACCACCATCTTGTCGGAACCCGGCGCGAGCGGCTGCGCCGACACCAGTGCCATCGTCTTGCCGGTGCGGCTGCCGCGCGGATGCGCGACGCCACGCTTGATGTGGCCGCCAATCTGGCCGACGGCGAGCAGGGGATTTGGTGCGCGGATGATCTTCCTGCTCTGCATGCCAGCCATGTCGTGCTCCGGTAGGTCCCGCCATGATGCGGCCGTCCGGCTGACCGCAACCCTGCCGGCGTGGCGGACGCACGGAGCTTTTTCCACGTCCGCATGCGAGAAACAGTTTGCGGATCACGGAAAGACGGTCTATACAAGGCACAGATATACCAACCCCCAGCCCCTCACCAGGAGCCCGCCCATGCCCAAGTCCGCCGCCAAGCCCGCCAAGAAAGCCGTCAAGGCTGTCGTCAAGGCTGTCAAGAAGCCTGTCGCCAAGAAGGCTGTCGCCAAGAAGACCGCGAAGAAGTAGTTCTTCGCTACATCCCGACGCCGCCCACGCGGCGCGGACGGCCCTGGCCGGACCGACGGTTCATCCGCGGTCCGGCCGGTTCGTTTGGTGGCTGTTCCCACCGCCTGGTTGTTGGTTCTGCGCTGAAGCCGCGCGCGGAGCAGGACACCGGATGGGCCAGACAACGCCCACGAAAGATCCGAACCCCGGATCCCCTGAAATAGACCCTGAGACCAGAACGTCGCCTTTCAGTCGTCCCTACGGGACTGATACCGATCTATTTCCACTCACCCCGGGGTTGAAACCCCGGGCTAACATCATCACGTCCCTACGGGACGGAAGAGGCGAAATTCATGGCTAATATCAAGGATTCAATGCGCCCCGTAGGGACGCAGCGAGGTTAGCCCGGGGTTTCAACCCCGGGGTTGGCATGACCCATGAGTGAAGTCCCGTAGGGACGACTGAAGTCTGGGTATGGTCTCAAGTGACTACCCAGCCACAGCAAAGAACCGCGACCGCTGCGCCATCACCATGATGAGGTGGCGGTCGCTCGCGGATGACGCGTCGTCACGGTGCCGGCGGAGGTGCGGTCGGATCGACCGCGGGGCGCGGCCCGGACGGCTCGCCGACATCGCTGTCGCGCGGGCAGCGTGCGACCGAGGTCAGCTCATCGCCCGCGTCGAGATTGACGATGATCACGCCTTGGCTCGCGCGGCCGCAGGAGCGGATCGAGTCGACCGACGTGCGCACGACCTGGCCCTGGCGCGTGATGCAGAGCAGCTCGTCGCCGGGCCGCACCGCGAGGCTCGCGACCACCGCGCCGTTGCGCTCGCTGGTCTCGATGTTGATCACGCCCTTGCCGCCACGGCGGGTGAGGCGGTATTCGTCGAACGGCGTGCGCTTGCCGTAGCCCCTGCAGCAGACGGTCAGCACCTCGACGCCGGGTTCGAGACGTAGGAGCGACACCACGGTCGCACCGGATTCGAGGTTGATGCCGGTGACGCCGCCGGTGTCGCGGCCGGTCGGCCGCACGTCGGATTCTTCGCAACGCACGGCCTGGCCGTCGTTGCTGGCGATCAGGATCTCGTCACTGCCATGCGTGACGACGACATCGACCAGGCGGTCATCGTCGGCGAGCTTGATCGCCTTGATGCCGCCCTGGCGCGGATTGCCGTAGGCGGCGAGAGCAGTCTTCTTGAGCTGGCCCTGGGCGGTGGCCATCAGCAAGAACTGGTCCTCGGGGAAGTTGCGCACCGCGATGGTCTCGCTCACCACCTCGCCCTCGGGCAGGTTGAGCACGTTGGCGAGGTGCTTGCCGCGCGCGGTGCGCTGGGCCTCGGGCACGTCGTAGACTTTCAGCCAATGCATGCGCCCGACACTGGTGAACACCAGCAGATACTGGTGATTCGTGGCGAGGAACATGCGCTCGATGTAATCCTCGTCGTCCTTCAGCGCCCCGCCCGAGACGCCCTTGCCGCCACGGCGCTGAACGCGGTAGGTGTCGACCGGGACGCGCTTGATGTAGCCCGAACGGGTCAGGGTGACGACGCAGGGCTCGTCCTCGATCAGGTCCTCCATGTTGAAGTCACCGGCGGCGGCGACGATCTCGCTGCGGCGGTCGTCACCGTAGCGCTCCATCAGCTCGTTCAGGTCGGCCTTGATGATCGCGTACTGGCGCGCCTCGTCGGCGAGGATGGCGCGGTAGTCGGCCACGGCGGCTTCAAGCGCCGCGCGCTCAGCTTCCAATTTGCCGCGTTCGAGCCCGGTCAGGCGACGCAGCTGCATGTCGAGGATGGCCTGGGCCTGGACGAGCGAGAACGCGAAAACGTTGATCAATTCCTCACGCGCCTCGTCAGTCGAGTTGGCGGCGCGGATGATCGCGATGATCCGGTCGATGACGTCGATGGCCTTCAGCAGGCCGAGGACGATGTGCAGGCGGGCTTCGTCGCGCGCGAGCAGGAACCGCGTCTTGCGGACGATCACCTCGATGCGGTGCTCGACCCAGGCGGCGCACATGCGCTTGAGGCCCACCGTGCGCGGGCGGCCGCCGTCGAGGGCGACCATGTTGATGCTGAAGGTGTATTGAAGATTGGTGTGCTCCCAGAGCTGGTTCAGGATCAGATCCGGATCCTCGCCCTTCTTCAACTCGATCACCAGGCGGATGCCGTCGCCCTCAACCCCGCCGAACACCGAATGCAGACCTTTGATGCGCTCTTCATCCGCCGCGGTCTGGATCGATTCGGTGATCGTGGCGAGCTTGATGCCGTAGGGGATCTCGGTCACCACCAGGCAGTCGCGGCCGTCGTTGACCTCGCGCTCAATGCGCGAACGCATCACCACCCGGCCATGGCCGGTCTCATAGGCGGCGCGCGCGCCGGCGGTGCCGCAGATGAATCCGCCGGTCGGGAAATCCGGCGCCTTCACGAACTGCATCAGGTCGGCGACGGTGCAGGCCGGATGGTCGATGAGGTGGATGATCGCCAGGCAGATCTCGCGCAGGTTGTGCGACGGGATGTTCGTCGCCATGCCCACCGCGATGCCGGAGGAACCGTTCACCAGCAGGTTGGGCAGCCGGCCGGGCAGCACGGTCGGCTCATCCAGTTCGCCGTTGTAGTTGGGCTTGAAGTCGACGGTCTCGTACTGGATGTCCTCCAGCATTTCCCCGGCGAAGCGCGACATGCGTGCCTCGGTGTAACGATAGGCCGCCGCCGAGTCACCGTCGATCGAGCCGAAGTTGCCCTGGCCGTCGACGAGTTCGTAGCGCAGGCTGAAATCCTGGGCCATGCGCACCATCGCGTCGTAGACCGAGGTGTCGCCGTGCGGGTGGTAGTTGCCCAGGCAATGGCCGACGATCTTGGCGGATTTCTGGTACTTCGCGGTGGGGCCAAGGCTCAAATCCCGCATCGATTGCAGGATGCGGCGGTGCACCGGCTTCAAACCGTCGCGCAGGTCAGGCAGGGCGCGGTCCACCAGCACGCTCATCGCGTAGGTGAGGTAGCTCTCGCGCATCTCCTCTTCGATCCGGAGGTCGCTGTTGCCGCTGATCGCGTCGGTCATTGTCGCTCCTGCTGGGGTCCGCTGGGGCCTGCTGCCTGTTTGGGCCTGCTGGGCTCCTGCCGGCTCCCGGCGTGATCGCGGCAGCGTAGCAGTGCGACCGACAGGGCAAGGGAACTTGCAGGGTTTGCCGCGATTGACGGAGGGCGCTTCCGGGCCCATGGTTGCCTGCGACCGATGCTCAAATCAGCCCTCATCTGCGCCGCGATCATCCTCGTCCTCATCGGCGGGATCTGGGCCATTGTCTATTCCCGCAGCGACCACAGCGGGGTGGCGGCCTTCAATGAACGGCTCTATTCGATCCAATACGATCTCGGCCGGCCCTACCTGAAGGTCCGCGCCGTCCTGGACGAATATGCGCGGATGAAGCACATCGATCCGGTCACGCTCGACCAGCGCATCGACGCCATCGCATCGGCGGTCACCACTGCCCGCACCCACCTGGGGGCGACTTCCGTACCCCCCTTTGCCGACTGCCGCGAGCTCCAGACCTGCATCCTCGCCTGGGTCGACCAGGCCAGCATGTCGGTCGAGATCCTGCGCAAGGCCGCCGCCTTCATGCGCGAGCGCAATCCCGGCCGCGACAGCGATGTGCAGGATCTCGCCAAGCTGCTCACCCCAATGGAGCGGGAAGACCGCCGCCTGACCCTGGCCTTGCAGGCGGCGCAGGCGGCGATGGCGAAACAGCACGGCTTGTCGATGCGGAAACCGTAGCCCGTTCGGATCAGCCTTAAAATTCCAGAAAAAATCGCAAGTGCGCCCCAGATGCAAGGCGGGAGGAAGGAGTGTGGCAGCGCCTCGTCAGGACAGGTGTGGCCGCACGGTTACGTGGCCGCAGCCGAGCATCAGATGTCCAAACCATCTCTGGGGCGGTTCAAACCACCTGTCCTGACCATGACAGCTGACGACCAACGCCGCAGCTGGGGTGCAATTGCGATTTTTGGTTCAGTCCCGCACCAGCGCCACGCCCACCGCGTGACCGCCGAAGCCCAGGCTGAGTTTCCACAGCGACCGCACCGGCGCATGCAGGGCGATGGCCAGTTCGACCAGACCGCTCGCGCCCAGGCAGTGGCCGATCACCGGTTTCAGGTGCATCCAGGGGATGCCGCGCCAGGGCCCGGCCATCAAACCAGCGCGTTCATAGGCATCACCGACGGCGGTGCCGGTCGCATGGGTGCAGATCAGGTCCGGGCGCGGACAGGTGCGCCAGAGACCGGCGAGCAGGGCGCGCAGGGTGGCCGGGTCTTGGAATTCGGTGGCGTGGGACGCGTCGCCCAGCCGGACACCTGAGACCAGGCGCCAACCCGCGCCACCGGATCCCTGTCGCAGCGCCACCGCCCCGGCACCATCGCCGGGTGCGAAACCGGTCGGTGCCGTGCCGACGAGGGCGAACGCCTGCGGCAGACGGTCGCCGCACAGCACGCCCAACGCGCGGAAACCAGCATCGACCAAGGGTGGGCGAAAAGCATCGATCGACAGAGCAAGGGCGCGCGAGGCCCGGCCGGCGGCCAGCGCATCAGCGCAGGCGAGCAGTCCATGCAACCCAGTAGCACAGGCAGCGGCGACCGGAAGGTCGACGAACCAGGGCACGTCCAGGTGGCTGGCGATGGCGGCGGTGTGCTGGCCTGGCCAAGAAGCGACGAAACCCTTGGCTGGACCGAGTATTCCAGCGGGATCGCCTTTACTGGTGCTGACCGACAGGGCGAGCTC
Source organism: Candidatus Kuenenia stuttgartensis (assembly GCA_945876185.1). Taxonomy (GTDB): domain Bacteria; phylum Planctomycetota; class UBA11346; order UBA11346; family UBA11346; genus BJHQ01. Next base: position 28,909 of record CAMCMZ010000006.1, read on the forward strand.
GCCGCTGATCTCAGCGATGCTGGACCAGGGCCGATGCGCCGCCTGCCAACCCAACTCCGCGATGGGATCCAGCCCCGCCGGCGCTGCCGGCAACCGGCCCATCCATCCCGCGACCGGATCGTGGCTGAGCGCATGAGCGTCGCCGCCCACCACCTGCCAGGCCTGAGCGGCGTCGCCCGCCGAGCAGCGGCAGTCCCAGCCGGCGAGATGCAGGTCGTCGTAGACCGAAACCGGTGTGCTCACGCCCGCGATGCTGGCCAGCACGCGGCTGGCTCAAGGCGACCGGGCGTCAGGACTCGACCGATACGCGCCACGCATCCGATTTCCTGGGAGCACGTCGCTCCGCGGCGCTTGTGGGCTTTCGCGTCGGTTCGTGCGCCGCGGAGCGGCGCCTGGGGATTGGCCATTTGCGTCGCCAAACCACAAAAACCTGCAAAAACGCTTGCGTCTGGGACCGCCGGTTTGCAACCGGCCGCTGACCGCGAGGCGAGCCGGCCAAGGCCGGCAAGATGATGAATTGCTGGTTAAGTATGGTCGGCCTTGGCCGGCTCGCCTGATCAGCCCGTACGAATGGCCAATCCCCAGAGCGCCGCGGAGCGGCGCGCTCCCAGGCTCAGCCGCCAAATGGATCGAGGATGAATTCTGGTTTGGATAGACGCCCGCGCACCAGATGGGTAGCCAGGCCCTGCACCAGCGGGCGGAATATCGGGGAGAAGATGGTGCGGATCGCAGGGATCTCATTGAACACCCCGCCGGCGGGCTTGCTGCGCGCGGTGAGATGCAGACCGAGATCGAAGTCGACATGGCCGGACAGGTTGACGATCGCCGAGGGCGCATTGATGCGCGCCGCCAGCAGCACGATACGGCTGTTCTTCAACTCGAAGCGCATGGTCGCCTCGTCCTTGCCATGGCTCTGGTTGGGATCGCCAAACAGCAGGTTGGTCAGGTACGGCAGCGGCAGCAGGCTGCCTTTGCGGATCTCAATATCGCCGCGACCGGTCAGCAGTTCCGGGTGGCCGGCGGGGAAGCTGAATTCGCTCCAGCCATTGAGCGTGCCGGCCACGCTGTCGCTGGTCCCGCCGTAATGCCGCACGAGGGTGGCGAGGTCGATGTCCTTCGCCTCGAACCAGCCAGAATAACCGAGCACGGACCAGGTGTCGCGATCGAAGTCGACCGCGAACCAGCCGGTGACCGTGCCGCCGTAGCCGGTCGCCTGCGCCTTGGTGAAAACCAGGGTCAGGCGCGGCTTGCCCTCGGCGGTGGGCGTTGCGGACTTCATCTCAGGCACCGCCACCACATCGCGAAAGGCGAGGCCGAGCGGCGGGAATTCCAGCGCGTTCGCATGCAGGATGCGACCGGTGATGAACGTGCTCAAACCGGTCGCGGCCGGTGCGACGGGCACGGCCGGCGATTCTGATACCGCTTCACCTGCAATGCCAACGCCCAGCAGGCACGCTGCCGCCAGCAACCAAACCCGGAGATGATCAGCGCTCATGGACCGTCCAGCTTGCGTTCGGCCCGGTCGAGGCGATCCAGTTCGGCGCGCGCCGCCGCAATGACCTCCGCGTCGGGTCGGTTGACCTGCACCGTGCGCCAGGCCGCGCGGCCGGCTCCGGCGAGCAGATGCACCCCGACCCGCACGTCGCTGGCCAGGTTCGGATTGCAGACGGGCAGGAAATCCACAAGCAAGCTCGCGGCATCAGCAGAGCGCGCCAGCACCGCGACCGGCACCGCCAACGCAGCTGCCTCGGCCGCAGCGACATCGCCACCGGACTTGCGCACCGCTTGCACCTGGGCGTAACTCGCGGCGTCGCGCTCGGCCAGCACCTGGAAATCCGCCGCTGCGGCATCGAGTGCGGCGGCCAAGGCCTCGGCGCGGGCGGTGACCGCCGGCCACTTAGGCCCGGTGGTGTAGCGCGCGGCCATCGCCCCGGAGGCGGCGCCGAGTGCGGCGGTGATCGCCGCCGCCGCACCTCCGCCGGGCGCCGGCGTGCGTGCGGCCAGGTCAGCGACGAAACCGGCGATCGTGGTCACGCTCAACCCGCCCCGGCCGCCTGGGCTGGCTCGTCGCCCGTCGTGCCCGGTTCGCGCACGCGCTGGATGCGCGCGCCAAGGCGGCGCAGGCGTTCTTCAATGCGCTCATAACCGCGATCGATGTGGTAAACCCGGCTGATCCGGGTCTGGCCGTGCGCCGCCAGCGCCGCGACGACCAGCGCCGCGCTCGCGCGCAGGTCGCTCGCCATAACCTCGGCCCCGGCCAGGGATTCGACACCGTGGACCACCGCCTGGCCGTTGGTGACGCTGATGTTCGCGCCCATGCGCTTGAGTTCCGCCGCCGCCATGAAGCGGTCGGGATAGATGCGTTCGGTGATCACGGATGTACCCGTCGCAACCGCCATCAGGGCCATGATCTGCGACTGCACGTCGGTGGGAAAGGCCGGGAACGGCAGGGTGGTGACCTCGTACGCCTTTGGCCGTTCGACCGGCACCACCGTCATGTTCTGGCCCTTGCGCTTCACCTCGACGCCCATCTGGCGCAGCACGTCGATGACCGCGAGCAGGTGCTGGGCCCGCGCGCCCTTGACCGTGATCGGGGATCGGGTCAGCGCCCCGGCGATGAGAAACGTCGCCGCCTCGATGCGGTCGGGGATGACCGCCCAGTCGCAGCCTTTCAGCCGGCGCACGCCGTGGATGGTGATGCGCGGAGAACCCGCGCCTTCGATGCGCGCGCCCATGGAATTGAGGCACTCTGCGAGATCGACGACTTCCGGTTCGCAGGCGGCGCACTCGATCACGGTGGTGCCACGCGCCAGCACCGCCGCGCACATCACGTTGTCGGTGGCCAGCACGGATGAACCGAAGCGGCCGCCAAGGTAGATCTCGGCCCCCTTCAGCCCGCCTTTCGGCGCTTTCGCGTGGACGTAGCCGTGCTCGATGCGGATCTCGGCCCCCAGCGCCTGAAGACCGCGCAAATGAAGGTCGATCGGCCGTTCGCCGATGACGCAGCCGCCGGGCAGCGACACCACCGCCTCGCCGCGCGCCGCCACCAATGGCCCCAGCACGCACACTCCGGCGCGCATTTGCTTCACTAATTCGTACGGCGCGGTGCTGTTGTAGTCGTCGCGCACCCGGGTGGTGATCGCATCGCGCACCCACTGGCTCTCGACCCCAAGCGTGTTGAGGATTTTCACCTGGGTCTGCACGTCGCGCAGCCGCGGCACGTTGCGGAAGACGCAGGCGTCGGACGTCATCACGCTGACGGCAAGGATCGGCAGCGAAGCGTTCTTCGACCCCGACACCGCAATGCTGCCGGAAAGGGGATGCCCGCCGTCGATGACGAATTGGTCCATGGTCGGCAGGCTATGACGGCAGGATGCCGGGGCCAGACGATCGCCGGGGCGACGAGCGCGTAGCCGGTTTTTGATTCATCTGTGTAACCCACGATCGAATAATTCACGAGATATTATCGAGATGTTTTTTGAAAATTCACAATCAACTGTTTAATCGGTTCGCTTCAGCCATGAGACTCCCTCGCCCACCGATATGGTTCAATGAACGCTGGTTCATGTGCGGCTTGTTGCCGTGGTGGATTGAAGGGGTCGGATCTGATGAACGGTTGCCGACCACCCCGTGGTGGATCCGGTGCGAAATCGACCAGCCGGTGGTAGCAGGGGGCGGGGGCGGGGGGGGGAGTGGAAGACAACCTTCCGGTCGGGCGATCCTGGGGCATGCAGGAAACAGGCCTGAGGTCCGGAATCCCCTCCCGCTGCGCGCGGTGTCCTTTGGCTTCTCGGTGGCAGCTCCGACCGCGACCAGCAATCCCCTGACCGATCTTTGCTTGCCGCTGAGTGTCGAACTCACCCCGATCATCGGCGTGCTGCCTGGGCCGGCCGACCTGGATGGACTGCGGGCGGGCCTGAAGGCCGGCGATCCGATCACTCAACTCGCCGTGCGGCAGATCATCGAACGCCTGGTGCTGGTGACCGTGGGCCAGGGTGAGGTCAGCGGCCGCATCCGTCGGCGCTCGGTCGTTCCCGCCTGGTTGGACGAGTCCCTGGCCATCCTGCGCCAGGCCGATCCCGCCCGCCTGCCTTCGGCGGCGTTCCTGGCCAACCGGGCGGGACTCAACCGGGATTACTTCACCGAGTGCTTTGCCCGCATCACCGGACGGACCTTCGCCGAATTCGTGCGCCAGCTGCGCATCGACGCTGCTCAGCGCCTGATCGGCGAACGCCCCGACCTGTCGCTGCAGCAGGTTGCCGAACGCTGCGGCTTCACCGAGGCGGCGCATTTCACCCGCGAATTCAAACGTACCACCGGGATCACCCCATCGCGCTGGCGCGAACAACCCACAGCTTCCGGCAGCTGCACTCCCAGCGATGGTCATCCGGTGCTGACCGATACCGCTGCGATCCGGGACGCGCCCGTCGCCGCGATCGCTGCGGATTCGCTGCTATCTTCTTCAACCTGAACCATTCCCCCCACCGCATCCCGCACCGCCCTGCATAACCGCAGCAGAAAGCCACCATGCTACCAGCTCTTGCCCCCCGTCCCCTACCCCTGCGCATCGTCAACGATGTCGCTTTGGTCCTGCGCAATCTCGATCAGATGCTGACGGCGGTCGAAACGCCCGACGGCCGGGTCGTCCAACGTCCGGTAACGATCCGCCTGGGCGCTGAGGCCCGCCTGGCCCTGGCCAAAAACCTGGTGGTCTTCGGTGCGGCCTTCGACCGCATGGTGGCCCGCGAGGCCGAACTTGCCCGCAGCCTGGGAGGTTCGGTGGCCGATGGAGTGGTGCGTCTGCCCAACGAAAAGCTGGCTGCGTTCAGCTGGGCCCGGGCCGGCATCCAGGATGTCGACGAGACCCTGGCCTGGCATGAGATGTCCTACAAGGATTTCTCGTTCACAGAGCACCTGTTGCCGCTCACCGCGATGGTCTACCTGCTGAACCTGGTCGAGCCTGGCAGCCTGGCCCGCCGGTTCAGCAACGGCACCAAACCGTGGACCGCCACCCGGCAACAGGCCATCGAACGCCTGGCGGCGCTGCTTGATCTCGAAGGCCGCAAGGCCTATCTCGACCAGCCTGCGGTGGACGGCCAGCCGGCCCGCCGGCAGGAGGTCCGTATCCCCTTCATCTTCGCGCCCGAACTGCGCGAGATCCTCGCTTTCAACGCTTTCCAGTGCTATCTGGTCGGGGTCGAACCACCGCGGAAATACCGTCAGCTGGTGGTCGAACAGGGCGCCAGCGACCCCGCCAACCTGACCCCGGAACAGAAACAGGAGGTCGATGCCGGCATGCTGGCCTGGCTCGGCCAGACCATCGAAGTCCAGACCATTCCTTTCGCCAGCTCGCAACTGGTCGGTAGCGGGAATCAGATCCCCTTGCCGAACCTGGCCCTGCTGGCTCCGCTCCTGGTTGGTGACTGAACGGAGCGGATCACGCCGTCACCTGAACCCGGTTTGAGCCGGTGCCTGTTATCCGTGCCCGTAATCCGTGAACGCAACCCGTAAACGAAACCTGTAGATGAAACCGTTGAAAAAAGCTCATTCGCTGCTGATCGCCGTCCTGGTGCTGGCCGCGTGCGCCAGCGCTGGCGAGGCCGGTCGCCCCGTCGAGGTCATGGACCTGGCCAAGGCTGATGCCCGAGCCCGGGCCGAGGCCCCGGCGGTGCTGCAGGCCCAGGCTGAACTTGCAGCTGCCGGCCATCGCGCCCGGCGCGGGCTGGCGGTGGGGATGCCCCAGGTGACCGGCAGCGCCAGTTGGACCCAGCGCAACGAAACCGACGTCGCCGTCGTCGGTCAGGCCAGCAGTCGCCGGCGCGTCGGGGCCAGTCTGAAGGCCGAACAGCCGTTGTGGACGGGCGGCCAGCTTGATGCGGCCCGGATGGAAGGCCGCGGCAGCTGCGGCCAGGCCACGGCTGCGCTGGCGGCGGCCCGCCGCGACGCCGCCTTGAGCGCCCGGCTGGCGGTTTTGGCCGCCGCGCGGACGGTCGATCGCCTGGCCATCTTGAAAACCGCTGCCGCCGATCGCCGGGCCGAGGAAGCGGTGGTCGCGCGGCTGTTCACCGCCGGCCAAGCCGACCGCCTGGAGCAATCCGAGGCCGAGGTCGCCACCATGGCCGCCGATGAAGCCGCCGCCCGCGCCCGCCTGGAACGCGAACGCGCCGACCGTGACCTGGCGATCCTGCTGCTGCTGCCGCTGGGTTCGATCACGGTGACCCAGAGTCTGGCAACCCCGGGGGATGGCGATGCGGTCGCGGCCCAGGCCCAGAGCCATCCCGGGATCGACCACGAACGCCTGCGTTCGGCCTGGGTCGAATCCCTCGGGCAGGTCCAGGGCGCGCGCGCCCAACGCATGCCGACCGTCAGTCTGCGCGGCGAGGCCGGAGTGGCGGGCGGGCGGATCGAACAACAGTGGCCGGTCTGGTCGGTCGGGGTCGAGGCCTCGTGGACGATCTTCTCTGGTTTCGCCCTCGAAGCCGCTGAGGCCGAAGCAGTGGCCCGATTGGCCGCCGCCCGACGCGCGGTCGACGACCAGGAACGCGAACGGGCTCTTTCCATCCAAGGCCTGATCGCTGACCGCGCCGCCCTGGCCGTGCGCCTGACCGCCCAGCAGCACCTGGTCGAACGGTTCGCCGAGAACCACGCCGCCGCCGTCCGTCTGTATTCTGCCGGTCAGGTCATCTTCACCCGCCTGCGCCAGGCGGCCGATCAACTGGTCCAAGCCCGCCTGCTGCATCTCGACCTGCGCCACGAAGACGCCGGCGTCTTTGAAAAACTGCGCTCCGCCAGCGAAACGCTGCCAGCCTCCGCCAGCGGAACGCTGCCTGGTTCCGCCAGCGAAACGCTGCCAAGGTCGCCAGCCAAGATCGGGGATGGCCATGGGCGCTGATTCCACCCGGCTGGATGACGGCGGTGCCAGCGCGCTGGCGATGCTCGCCCGTTTCCATGGGGTGCCGGCCGATCCGGCGGTTCTGGCGCGCGAATTCGGCAATGAAGGCGCCTTCGACCATTTCGCCGCCCAACGCGCCGCCAAACGCCTGGGGCTGAAAGTCCGGGCCCGGCGCTGGGATCCCCGCCGCGCCGCGCGCCAGCCATTGCCAGCGCTGCTGCGCCGGCGCGACGGGTCGTGGACCATCCTGGCCAAGGTGGTGAACGATCAGGCCCTGGTGCAAGATCCCGGCGGTGATCCCGGGTTGGTGGCGCTGTCGGCGCTGGAAGGCGAGCATCTGATCCTGGTGGCGCGACGCGACGCCCTGATGGGCAGCCAGGGCCGCTTCGGTCTGACCTGGTTCGTGCCCGCCATCATCAAATACCGCGCCACCCTGATCCAGGTGCTGGTGGTGTCGGTGCTGCTGCAGATCTTCGCCCTGATCACCCCGTTGTTCTTCCAGGTGGTGGTCGACAAGGTCCTGGTGCATCAGGGCATCGCCACCTTGACCGTGGTCAGCCTCGGCCTGCTCCTGGCGATCGTCTTCGAATCGGTGCTGGGCTGGCTGCGCACCTACCTGCTGTCGCACACCACCAGCCGCATCGACGTCGAACTCGGGGCCAAGCTGTACCAGCATCTGCTGGCCCTGCCCCTGGCCTATTTCCAGAACCGGCCGACCGGGCAGACGGTGGCGCGGGTGCGCGAACTCGAACACGTCCGCGAGTTCATCACCGGCTCGGCCCTGACCGTGCTCATCGACGGGGCCTTCGGTCTGGCGTTCTTCATCGTCATGTGGCTCTATTCGCCGATCCTGACCATCGTCGTGGCCCTGTCGCTGCCGATCTACGTGGCGATTTCGCTGCTGATCGGCCCAGCGTTGCGGCGCCAGGTCGAGGAACTGTTCCAGCGCGGCGCGGTGCGCGAGTCGTTCCTGGTCGAATCGGTGGCCGGGGCCGAAACGGTCAAGGCCATGGCGCTGGAGCCGCAGATGCGCTACCGCTGGGAGACCCAGCTGGCGGCCTTCGTCAGCCAGAGTTTCCGCACGGTGATGACCGGCACCACCGGCATGAAGCTGATCGAGACCACCAGCAAGGTCGTCACCGCGGTAATCATCTGGGTCGGCGCCTATGAGGTCATGGGCCAACGCCTGACCGTCGGCGAACTGGTCGCCTTCAACATGCTGGCCGGGCAGATCAGCGGCCCGATCCTGCGCCTGTCGCAGCTCTGGCAGCAGTTCCAGCAGATGCGGATCTCGCTCAACCGCCTCGGCGACATTCTCGACACCCCGGTCGAACCGGGCAGCGGCCGCGTCGCGCCATCGCCGCCGGCCCTGGCCGGGCGCATCGAGTTCGAGCATGTCGGCTTCCGCTACCGCCTCGAAGGCAGCGACATCCTCGACGACATCACCGTGGCCATCGCGCCGGGGACCCTGGTCGGCATCGTCGGCCGCAGCGGCTCGGGCAAGAGCACCCTGTCGCGGCTGATCCAGCGCCTGTACGTGCCCGGCCGCGGCAAGGTTTTGATCGACGGCTATGACCTGGCGATCGCCGATCCGGCCTGGCTGCGCCGCCAGGTCGGGGTGGTCCTGCAAGACACCCTGTTGTTCAACCGCACGGTGCGCGAAAACATCAGCCTGGCCGATCCCAGCCTGTCGATGGAACGGGTGGTCGAAGCCGCCGAGCTGGCCGGCGCCCACGAGTTCATCGCTAGTCTGCCCGAGGCCTACGACACCAGCATCGAAGAGCGCGGCACCAACCTGTCCGGCGGCCAGCGCCAACGCCTGGCGATCGCCCGCACCCTGGCCGCCGATCCGCGCATCCTGATCCTCGACGAGGCCACCAGCGCCCTCGACGCCGACAGCGAGAGCGCCTTCCTGGCCCGTATGCCGCGCATCCGTGCCGGCCGCACCGTGCTGGTGATCGCCCATCGCCTGTCGACGATCATGGGCTGCGACCGCATCCTGGTCATGGACAAGGGCCGGATCGTCGAAGACGGCACCCCGGCGGCGCTGATCGCCGCCGATGGGCCGTTCGCCAACCTGGTGCGCAAGCAATCGACGGCGGTGCTGTGAAACCGCCACCACTACCACCGCCGCCAACGCCACCGCAGCCGGCGGATCCCGATGATGATGACGTCATCGTCCTGCTGCCCGATGAGCCCTCTGCCCCGTCCAACCGTCATCGCGGCTGGGTCTGGGAGCGCGCCACCGGCGGTCGCGACCGTCAGGAACTCGCCTTTCTGCCGGCGGCGCTGGAAGTGCTGGAGACCCCGGCCTCGCCGCTGGGGCGGATCGTCACCTGGATGCTGGTCCTGATCGTCGCCACGGCCCTCGCCTGGTCGTGGTTCGGCAAGGTCGATGCGGTGGCGGTGGCCCAGGGTCGGGTGGTGCCCGGCGGCAACGTCAAGAATGTAGCCCATTCCGAAGGCGGTGTCGTGGTGGCCTTGGCGGTGCGCGAGGGTCAGGCCGTCACCGCCGGCCAGGCCCTGCTGACCATCGATCCGGTGGCCGCCGTCGCCGATCAGGAGCAAGTCGAGGCCGACCTGGTGGCGGCCGAAGCGACGATCGCGGCCGTGCGCACCACCCTGGACCGCCAGCAGGCCGGCCAGCCACCGGCCGGTCTCGTCTTCGCCGGCCCCGCCATCAACAGCCACGTCGTCGCGGAACACCGGCAACTGGTGCGCGAACTCGAAGGCCTCGATGCCGAGATCGGCCGCCTCGACGCCTCTGCCAATGCCGCCCGGGTCGAACTCGAAGCCGCGCGCAGCCTCCTGCCGTTGCAGCGCGAACAGGAGGAATCCCTGCGCGCCCTCCTGGCCGGAGCGCGGCCCGACCTGCCCCGGGCGCGCTGGCTCGAACGGCTCCAGACCCTGCGCGAAACCGAGGCCGCCCTGGCCCGGGCCGAGGCGCGCACCGGCGAGGTCGCAGCCGAGCGCGGCGTGCTCGCCGCCCGCCGGGCCCAGGCGGTCATCGCCTTCCAGGTGAAACTGCTCGATCGCCTGCGCGAGGCCGAGGCCAAGCGCGACCAGGCGACGGCGATGCGGCGGCGCACCAGCCATCGCGCCGACCTGGCGGTGGTCCGCGCCCCGGTCGCCGGCATCGTCCATCGCTTGGCGGTGGCCGGACTCGGCGCGGTGATCAAGCCCGGCGACACCATCCTGGTGCTGGTGCCCAGCGACGCCGTGTTGGAAATCGAGGCCTTCGCCAAAAACCTGGACATCGCCCACCTCAAAACCGGCCAGACCGCGCAATTGAAGATCGAGGCCTTCCCCTTCACCGAGCACGGCATCATCGATGCCGAGGTCACCCTGGTCGGCGCCGATGCGATCAATGATGAACGGCGCGGCATGATCTTCCCCATCACCTTGCGGCCATTGGCCAACGGCCGTGGCGCCGCCCTGCGGCCACGCCTGGTTCCGGGCATGAGCGTCGAATGCGAAGTCCTGACCGAGCGCCGCCGGGTCATCGAATACCTCCTCTCACCCATCCAGCGACACCACCATGATGCCCTACGCGAACGTTAAGTCCGCCATCTGCCTGATCTGCCTCTGGTTCGCGGCCGCTACCGCCGCCACGGCTGAACCGGTGGTGGTCATCCGCGCGCTGGCCGATCGTGCGAGCGAGGACGGCACCCGGATCGCCACGGTTGAGGTCGAACGCGACAACGCCGGTCCGGCGCTGTCCATCGGCCTGACCAGCAGCGGTACCGCCACCCCGGGGGTCGACCTCGACCAGCCGCCGGCCCAGGTGGTCATCCCGGCCGGCCAGCACCGCACCCAGTTCACCCTGGCCGCGCATGACGACCTGGTTCGCGAATATGGTGAAGGTCTGACCATCTCGCTGGCGCCGGGTTCGTACCAGATCGGGATCGAGTCCTCGGTCACCATTCTCATCGAGGACGACGAGACCGTGATCACTCGCCTGGCTGCCGATCTGGTGGCCAGCGAACAGGATGATGACCGGGCGGTGGTCCGGCTGGGCATCGCCCCGGCGCCAGCGGCCGGCGAGGTTGTTCTGCAAGGGGTGCTGGGTGGCACCGCCATCCTCGAGGGGGATTACCACCTGTGGATTTCCAGCCCGGGCGGGACCCCCGTAGCCGTGACCACCGCCCGGTTCACCTATCCGGTCGAGGCCGATGCCAGCAGCATCGAATTCGAATTGCGGCCGATCAGCGATGCCGCAGTCGAAGGCGCCGAGACCGTGACCATCAGTCTCAGCACCCCGGGCGATGCCGTTCTGCGCGACGGTGCCCAGAGTTGGACCTGGAGCATCGTCGACGACGACCTCAGCCTGGGACTGGATGCGGTGGCCGACACCGACGAATCCGGAACCCCGGGCAGCGTGAGGATCTCGCTGACGGCACCGACGCCGACCACGATCACCGTGCCGTTGATCTATGGCGGCTCTGCCGAGCGCAGCGAATACACCGCCCCCGATACGGTGACCATCACCGCTGGTTCCAGCAGCGCCGTGGTGCAGATCGTCGGCAAAGCCGATGCCCTGGCCGAAGGCAGCGAAACCATCGTGGTCGCGCTCGGACCGACCTTGGTCGGGGCGGTCGATCCAGCCCGACGGACCGCCACCATCACCCTGCGCGAGATCGCCGGCGTCGCCACCATCACCACCGTCGAGACGGTGCACGAAGGAGGCGCCCCCGGGCGGTTGCGCTTCAACCTGGCGCGCAGCCCGGGCGCCAGTCCCGCCGTCGACCTCTTGTTCCGCTTCGAGGGCACCGCCGATCCCTTGACCGACCTGGTCGATCCCGGTGATCGGGTGACCGTGCCGGCCGGAGCGAACAGCGTCGATCTGCTGCTCACGGCTAAAGATGACACCCTGGCCGAGGGTGAGGAAACCTTCGTGGTGACGCTGCTGCCCGGGGCCGGCTATACGCTCGGCCAGCCGGCCAGCGCCACGATCGCGGTGATCGATGACGAACCGGTGGTCGAGGTGCAGGCCTTGACCGATGTCCACGAAGGCGGCGCCGCTGGCAGTCTGCGGCTGCGCCTGGCCGGGGGTGCGGTCGCCAACCGTGATCTGACCGTGATCCTGAATCTGACCGGCAGTGCCGGCCTGAACGTCGCGACCGAGGTCGCCATCATCGGCGCCACCGTGACCGCCGGCCAGGCCTCGGTGGTGATCCCGCGCGGCACCACGCAACGCGATCTGAGCGTCACTACCACCGACGATCTCCTCGCCGAGGGCGATGAACAGCTTACCGTCACCGTCAGCGACCGGCTCGACAACTCAGGCGCCCGCATCGATTACCGGCCTTCGCCCAGCCTCGGTTCGGCCACCATCGCGATCCTCGATGATGAACCCCCGAAGATCGCCATCGAAGCCGATGGCGCCGGTACCGAACCGGGCACCGCCGGCGGCTTCGCGCTGCTGTTCGATGGCGATGGCAGCATCGATCGACGCCGGGATCTCAGTGTCCGACTTGCCTATAGCGGCAGCGCCAGCCGGGGGGTGGATTACACGGATCCGGGCGTGGTGGTGGTCCTGCCTGCTGCCACCCACCGCCTCAAGTTCTCGCTGCCGGTGCTCAATGATGATATTGCAGAAAGCACCGAGCAGGTCGTGGTCAGCATCGTACCCGATGCGGCCTATGCGATCGCCACCGACAAGGGTTCGGCCACCATCGCGATCACCGACGACGATCGTCCGACCGTGCGGATCCGGACGGTGGTGGCAGCCTTCCGCGAGCCCGCCGGAGAAGCCACTGGCGTGGTGGAACGCGTTGGTCCGACCGATGCCGCCCTGACCGTGGCTTTGACCGTCGACAGCGCCAGCACCGCCAGCGTGGGTTCGGACTTCAATGCGCAGCCCAGCGAAGTGGTCATCCCTGCCGGCGCCAGCAGCGCGAACTTCACCTTTAGTGCTACTTCCGATCCGACGGACGAACCGGACGAGACCGTGGTCATCACCCTGGGGACGCGTGACACCTACACGATCGACGGGGATTTCAGCCGGGCGGTCTTCACCCTGCGCGACCGGCCGACCCGCAGCGAACTCGACATTCTGACCGAGCCGGACACCACGGTCGTCACCGTCGGCACGGCCTGGACCTATCGCCTGGCGGTCTCGTTGCTGCCTGGCACCAGCCCCAGCGACTACACGACCACGATCCTGGCCGCCCCGCCCGGTCTGACCGCTCCCGCCTGGATCACCGCCACGCCCTTGGCGGACGCGGGTGCCGAGCGCGTCGGTTTCACCATTGGCGGCACTCCGCCTGGCGAACTGACCGGAAAAAGCCTGCGCTTCCGCATCCAGGTGAAGGTCGAATCCGACCACAAACCAGGCGACCCGGAACTGCTCCTCCAGGATGTGATCCTGGCCATCATCCCCGCCAACGCCGGTTGAACCCATGACCTCCATCCCCTTCCACCGCGCTGTGTTCCTTCCACTCGCCCTGATCGTCGGCGGTTGTTCCGGCACCGGTTTCGATCCCGGCCTGCCGGCGCCGAAACTGGATGGCACTCTGCTGTCGGTCGATCTGGCCACTGGGCTCGCCACCGCGATCGCCGAGGACCAGGCCGGCACCGTCGCGTCCGGCCGCCTCGTGGTGCGCAAGGTCGAGGCCACCACCGTGGCCTTGGCCGATGGCGATGCCGTCGCCGAGGCAAACGCCCCGGTCGCGGGCACCCGCCGGGTCAACGTGGCGACATGTTATCTGGCGGTCACCGAACTGACCCAGGGCCAATGGACGGCGCTTACCACCGGCACCACCCATCACCGCACCCCATGGACCCGGATCGTGCCCGCCGATGGCGCCGTGCCGGTAACCGATGGGCCCAACCAGCCGGCCACCGGTCTCGACCTGATCCTGGTCACGACGGTCTGCGCCGACTGGTCCAGCCGCCGGCCGTTCCGCCTGCGTCTGCCCAGCGGGGGCGAATGGCAGGCCGCCGCCCAGGGCAGCGACAGCCCCACCTACCCCTGGGGCGATGGTCTTGAGGAAGCCGATTGGAAGGACACCGCCCACCTGCGCACCACCACCGGAGCCAGCACCACCGGCCCCAGCGCCGGGCCGCTGCGGGTGGCGCAGAAACAGGCGAAGAACGGCTTCTACGATCTTGCCGGCAATGTCGCTGAACTTCTTGGTGATGAACGGTCTGGCGATCTCGCCGTCCTCGTCGGCGGTTCGTGGAACGACAACCCGCGCAGCGCCGCGATCCGAAACCGCCAGACGGCGCCAATCGGCATCCCGCTGGCCACCGCCGGCTGCCGCCTGGTGCTGGAAGTGACCCCATGACCACGACCCCCACCATCAGGCTGGCTACTCTCGCCCTGAGCGCCTTGAGCGCCCTGGGCGCCGCCGACTTCTCCCTCACCGCCGGCACTGCCGCACCCTTGTCAGAGATGCAGGTGCGCGGCACTTCCAACCAGACGCTCGCCTACCATGCCGATGCCGCCATCGGCTGGTCGGTGGGGGTCGGCTTGTCGTGGCGGCAGGAAGAGGCCTACGACTCGTTCCAGGTCCAGCACAGCCTGCTGCGCGCCGATGATCTGCCAGCCAGCGACCAGCCGATGATGCGTCTGGCCATGACCGGCTGGCGCTTCGATCTCGGCCTGACCGGCCAACGTCATGCCGGCAGTCTGCAGACGCGCGATGTCGGCGACCAGGGCGAGGCCTACACCGGTGCGCTCTTCCTTGACGCCCTGGCGGTCGAGACGCAAGTCGGCCTGGGCCTGCGTTTTGCCAATGGTTCGGCGGCCTTCCTGCCCAGGACCATGCTGGTCGATGTCGGTCTGGTGGGCGCGGGCGGGGTCGCCCGCGCTGGTCTCGCCGGCCGCTGGAGCGATCCCGGGCCCTATGCCCGTTATGGCGCCCGACTCACCGTCTCAGCCCCGATTTCCAAGCAGTGGACCCTGGGCCTGGCTGGCGGTTGGGAGATCGTCTCGGCCTCGCCCCGCTGGCCCGGCACCCAGCAGGTGCAGGTGGATGGCAGCGGTGCGGTCTTCGCCCTGACCATCAGCACTAGACTCGGTAACTGAAACAACTGCGCCTGTAGGTGCCAGTTCAAGGATCTCGCTGCAATCGCCAAACCTAATCGCCAAACCTATGGGAAAGGTGGACTCACGACCTCGTCGCGGCAAGGGTTCCGGGATGTGAAGGTGCGATTCAACATCTGAACAGGATCTACATAAATTATTCACATCGCGCCGCATGCTCGGCTTGAACGTCCTGATTCCATCAGGCGTCAGCAACCGGTCTGAAACCCTCCAACCACTTTCACGCTTCTAGGAACCCGCCATGCCCACGATCAATGCCACCTACGTCGAGATGGCTGCGAAAAGCACCCAGGCCATCGAACTCAAGACCTCACCCAAGGATCTGGCCAAGGCCCTGGCTGAAGCTGGCGTGGGCAACCAGGGCTGGGCCAAGAAACTGGTGTCCCAGATCGACGTCCTGCAAAAGGCGGGCTGCGGCAACGTCACCATCTCGTTCCCGCTCAATGGCGACATCACCAAATTGTCGATCTCGATGCAGGTCGAATGGGACAATGGCACCTCCTTGCAGTTGTCCACCAAGCCCATGGCCCTGGGCAGCGGCTGGACCGTCGCGGCGGGGTACAAGGTCAAGGATCCCACCGGCAACGGTTCGATGGGGGTCGCGGTCAAGCGCGAAAACATCGACTGGACCGCAGCCAAGCAGATGTTCGATCAGGTCAAGGCCGACCCATTCAAGGTCCAGACCTATTCCAATGTGCTCCGGCCCGAGGTTGGCGACCAATTCCTGCGGGCCGAGGTGTCCGGCAAGGTCAAGCTCGACGGTCTGACCGATCCGGTGGCGTTGGGTGCAATCAACGGTCTGGGCCAGGGCAGCACCGCCTGGGGCAAGGCCGTCAAATTCCTGGCCAATGCCTCCACGGTCGAGCTCAAGAGCGCCACCGCGGCCAAGATCTCGCGGGCGAGCGTCGAGAACGGCAGCTTCACCAACGGCCAAGACCAGGCGGTCGCGGTCAGCGACGGGGCGGTGCTCATCGGCCGCAAGAACGGCGCCGGCTTCGTCACCGGTGGCAATGTGGTCAGCTCGGCCTTCAACAGCGCCCTGGCCAACCTCCCCGCCTCCAATGTCAGCAATCCGGCTCGCTACACCACCGCCACGACCCTGCGCAACCTGGTGGCCTTCACCACCCGCGATGATCTTGCTGCGGTGAATTTCGGTCTGAACCGGGTGCTGGGCGCCAATGTCCGCCAGCAGCTCGACAAGGGCACCAGCGTGTGGTCGCTGTCCTCTTTGGCCCAGGGCAAGAACGGCGGCGAGTCATCCCTGGCCCTGGCCAACGAATTCAATCGGATCGCCCGGGAATATGGCTATCTGACCTCGCTCACCGGCGAACAGCTGTACGGCGGCCTCAAGGTCCGCAATCCCAGCGCCGAAGAGACCCTGTATTACAAGACCTACATCCACAACACCGACCAGGCCATGCGTATGCTGCACGACCTGAAGTACCGCCTGCCCCAGGCGGAATACAAGGAAATCGTCGGACGCCTGGCCAACCAGCAGGGGCTGAACTTCGGCGATCCGGATCTGGAGGCCATCAATCAGCAGAAATACGGCGGCCGGTGGGCCCCGAACCGCGACACCGCAGTAAATGACCTGATGGGGACCGCGGCCAAGAGCACCACCATCCGCGACTGGAATGTCGAGGTCCTGGTCAACGGCCGCTGGGTCAACTTTGCCCACCCCTCGCCCAATGGGACCACCCAGCAGTACGATCCCCGGGGGAATCCCCTGATGAAGCTGATCAGCTCGGAACGCGGCGAGGTCCTGGTCGCCAATGGCATCTCCGATTCGCCCTCCGACCTGTTCCAGGCCCTGCGGCCCGAGACCAAGGAGGACCATTGGCAGGTGATCTCCGAGAACGGGGTCAGCTATTATGAAGACGTGTCCACCGGGAAACGCATCAAACTCGGCAAAAACATTGAGATCAGCCGCGGCGAGAACACCTTCACCAATACCTTGGGGGCGATCCTCGGCGGCCTGAGCGATCCTACCATCCGCACTACGGTCAGCACCATCTCGGGCATCGAGCAGATCGCCAACAGCCTGTCGGTGCAGAAGAACAGCGGCTGGGTGGAACTGGCGGATGGTGTGGTCGGCCGTGAGTTCTCGGGCACGGTCACCGATACCGGCGGGGTCCTGCGCGGAATCGGCACCATCCTCGGCGGCATCAACAATCCGACCATCAGCAAGCTGGGCGCGGTGGTCAGCGCCACCGGTGAGATCATCAATGTTCTGAAACCCCTCGACGGCTCGAATGTCCAATTGGCGACGCCCAAGGCCGGATTCATCGCCCTGGGGGCGCTGGGCACGGTCATCGGCGGCGACACCGGCAAGGTGATCTCGGCGGTGGCCGGCCTGGGCAACACCGCGATCGACGTCTACAACAAGGTCAATGCCGCTGACGCGGCCGCACGAATCTCCCTGGGCAGCGGAATCGCGGGCGGCATCGCCGCCGGCATCGGCATCATCGGCAGCCTGATCGGCGGACGGACCGGCCAGGTGATCAGCCTGGTGGGCAACTTCGTCGCCGCGATCCTGCTATCGAACCCGACCACGGCCATCCTCGGCCTGTTCGTCGGGGTGGCCCAGATGTTGAGCCGGCCCGCTCCCCACACCTACCTGCGCACGGTCACCAAGAGTTACCTCAACAACAACGACACTCCGGACGAGATCCAACGCGACGGCTGGAACCGCATCAAGGTCAAGCTTGACGGCCGGGGTGATTTCAGGCAGGTCCTCGACCTGAGCGGGAAGTTCGGATCCACCAACCTGACCAACCAGGACCGCTACATCGATGTCACCGGGGACGGGATCACCGATCTGGTTTGGTTCGATGAGGGCATGAAAGGCGCTGCGGTCTGGACCGGCGATGGCAACGGCGGCTTCTCGTCCCGGCAGATGTTCGCGGACTTCAACACCCCCGGCTGGCGCGGCAACGTCAGCTACACCGACCGCACGAATGAGCGCAACCCCCGCACCGTGAACATCCAGGCCCCCCGCCTGTACCGCTACGCCCCCGAGCGGGTGAGCTTCGCCGACCGCAATGAAGATGGCTTCGTGGACATCGTGGTCGACCTGACCGAGTTCCGCAAAACCACCAGCGACAAGGCGAAATGGTCCGAGTTCGTCAGGCGGAATGGCGATTACTTCTTCCCCAACACCAACCTGGATTTCACCACCAAGCAGATTGAGGCCATCCGCCCCAACCTGACCAGCGACACCTATGTCGTCCTCAATTCTGCGGACGGCCTGGGGCATTTCCTGCCGGCGATCGAAGCCAGCAAGGTCGTCAAGGTCGTCCGCGTCACGCCAGCGGCCCAGCTGCAGAACTCCCTGGTCACCGCCCTCGGTGGTCTGTCCGCGGATTCGCTCAAGGATCTCGGGATCAGCCGCGACGCCGGCTTCAACCCGTACGCCTACCTGGCCTCGTACCCCGATCTCTACGCCCGGGTCGGCCTGGATGAGGTCGCCGCCGCCCGCGACTTCCTGGACAATGGCCTGCGGAACGGCCGGGGCATCACTTTCAATGCCATGGAATACCTCGCGGCCAACAATGATCTTATCGACCGGTTCGGCACCGACGCGGTCGCCGCAGCCAAGCATTGGCTGCAGTATGGCAAGGCCGAGAACCGCAGCCGCACCTTCAACGCCTATGCCTATATCGCATCGTACGTCGATCTGATCGAGGCCTTCGGGGCCGACCGCGAGGCCGGCATCGATCACTACGTCGAGTTCGGCCGCAGGGAAAACCGCTCGATCACCTTCGATGCCCTGGCCTATGTCGCCAGCTATCCCGACCTCATCCCCAGCATCGGCACCGATGAGGTCAAGGCGGCCAAGCACTACCTGGAAAAGGGCCTGCTTGAGAACCGCTGGGTCAGCTTCAATCCCTTTGCCTACCTGGTCTCGCAGCCGGATCTGGCGCGCAGCTTCGGCACCGACGCCCGGCGGGCGACCCTGCATTTCATCCAGAGCGGTTACAACGAAGGACGCCGGGTGACCTTCGATGGTCTGGCGTACCTCGCCACCTACGCCGACCTCGCCCGGTTCGGAACCGATGCCTGGGCCGGGGCCAAGCATTTCCTCACCGACGGAAGCCGGGAAGGCCGCACCATCACCTTCAATCCCTATGCCTATCTGGCCTCGCAGCCGGATGTGCTGCTGGCCAAGGGCATCGATGCCAATGCCGCCTCGCAGCATTATATCAAATACGGTCGCAGCGAAGGCCGTCAGACCACCTTCGACGCCAGGCTGTACCTGGCCTCGAACCCGGACCTGGTGAAGAGCGCCATCCGCCTGGATCAGGCGGCTGCGGCTAAACACTGGTTGGAGAGCGGCAGCATTGAGGGTCGATCGCCGGACAGCTTCAATGCTTTCGCCTATCTGGCCTCGAATCCGGATC
Organism: Candidatus Kuenenia stuttgartensis; assembly: GCA_945876185.1. GTDB lineage: Bacteria > Planctomycetota > UBA11346 > UBA11346 > UBA11346 > BJHQ01. The sequence continues at coordinate 48,251 of CAMCMZ010000006.1, forward strand.
TGATCGCGTCCTTGGGAGTGAATGCGGCCAACGCCACCACCCATTGGCTCACCCATGGGATCCCGGAGAACCGCAAGATCACCTTCGACCCCCTGGCCTATGTCGCCGCCAATGACGACCTGGCTGGCCAGGATGCCCGGACCGCCGCCCTGCATTGGCTGAACCATGGTCGCTTCGAGAACCGCAGCACCGCTCCTACCCAATATGCCACCGGTCGGACCCTGCTCGGATTCACCGGCAACCAGTGGATCTATGGGGGCGGCGGGGCGGATGTGTACGTGCTGTCCGCGGCCACCGGCCAGGACCAGGTCGTGGATGCCGGAGGCGTCGACAGCGTCTACCTGGCCCCGGGCACCCGCCTCGACCAGATCCGTCTCGAACGCTCACCTGAGGGCCTGCGGATCAGCGCGATCGATGGCGGCCGGACCGGCTCGATCTTCATCGCCAACCGGACCGGCTTCCTGGGCACAAATTCCATCGAAAAGATCCGGGTCGGCACCACCGACCTCGACCTGGATCAGTTGTTCGAAGCCTACCAGCCGCTGATGCGTGATGATGGCAGCATCGCCCTGGGCGATTTCAATCCGTGGGGTTATCTGGCTTCCCACCGGGACGTGGGCAATGATCCGGTCAAGGCCATCGCCCATTGGATCCAGTTTGGCCAACGGGAGGGCAGGCAGATCACCTTCAATGCCTACGGATACCTCGCCAGCCATGCGGATGTCGCCTCCAGCACCGGCAATGATCCCATGGCCGCCGCCCGGCACTATGTTCTCAACGGACGCGCCGAGGGTCAGGGGATCACCTTCGATGTCCTGGGCTATCTCGCCAGCTATCGCGATCTGGCCCTGGCCATGGGCACCGATGCTGCGGCAGGCAACAGGCACTATGTCACCATCGGTCGGGGCGAAGGCCGGCAGATCACCTTCGACCATCTCCAATATGTCGCTGCCAATCCCGACCTGATCCCGGTGATCGGCAACGACCGGGCCAGGGCGGTGGATCATTACCTCCGTAACGGAGCCAGGGAGAACCGCATAACGTCATTCAACGGGCTGGCCTATGTCGCGGTCAATCCCGACCTGATCCCCAGCATCGGTGTGAATCAGTCCAAGGCCGCCGAGCATTACAACCGGCACGGGAAGGCCGAGAACCGGCGGACCAGCGGCTTCGACACCCTGGGCTATGTCGCATCGAATCCGGATCTGATCCCCAGCATCGGTGTGGACGTGAACAGGGCCCTGACCCACTGGATCCAGTCCGGACACCGGGAGAACCGGGTAACCACCACGTTCAGCGGTCTGGCCTACGTGGCGGTGAATCCGGATCTCATCCCGACGATCGGCACCAACCTGGCGAAGGCCGCCGAACACTACATCACCAACGGCAGGCGTGAGAACCGGCGGACCAGCGGGTTCGACACCCTGGGGTATGTCGCATCGAATCCGGATCTGATCCCCAGCATTGGTCTGGACGTGAACAAGGCCCTGACCCACTGGATCCAGTACGGCAAGCAGGAGAACCGGGTGACCACCCGGTTCGTGGCCGAGGACTATCTGACGGCCAATCCGGATCTCGCCCGGACCGGTATCATCAGCCCCGTCGCCGCCGCCACCCATTTCATCCGCTCTGGCGCGACGGAGCGGCGTGCCACCACCCCGATCGCCGCCGTCGCCCGCAATCTCGGGGCCGGTAACGACAACCTCGACTTCAATATCGGCTCTGGCGCCCTGTCGGTCACGGATGCAGGAGGGAATGACCGGTTGCGCTTCGGCGCCGGCATCACCCTGGACAGTCTGGTCCTGGATCTGGATGGGCCGAACCGCACCGAGGTCATCATCAATGCCCAGAACCGGGTGATCCTCAACAAGACCGGCGCAAATTCCGTCGAAACGATCCAGTTCGCCAACCGCAGCCAGATCGACGTGGCCAGATTGGTCCAGGCCATGGGCGCGTTTGCGGATCCGGGAACCGGGGTGGTCAGCCTCAACAGCGGGTCGGCCAGACAGGCAGCAGAACGGCTGCTGGTGGCGGCGACCTGACCTGGGGGCCAGGGGCGGACCAATGCGACCACGGCATGGTCCGACGCATGGGAAAATCACCAGGAAGTTTCTCTCAGTCTAAGACGGAACCGATCCACTTGAAGATCACCGTGTTCAACGGGCTGAACTATCTGGCCTCGTACGCCGACCTGGCCAGCCTGGGCAAGGATCCCGCCAAGAACGAGGGGCGCACCATCCGCTTCGCGCCGCTGACCTATCAGAGCCTCAATCCCGATCTCAATGCCTGGGCAGCGACCAGGCGGCCCTGACCCAGCATTGGCTGAAATACGGCCGTCTGGAAGGCCGCCGGGCCATGCTGGTCACCGGCGGCAGCGGCAATGACAACTATGGACTCAACAACCTGACCACCGGCATCCGCGACAGCGGCGGTCGCGACACCACCGGCCTCGTAGTGGTCGGTGACAGCCTCGGTTCCGGCCGGGGCGAGCAGTACATGCGCGAACCTGCGGCCGGCTGCGTCGGCACCCTGGGCGCGAGGCCGAGCATGCCACGGCGCAACGCCGTGCAGCGCACCTGCTGACGCGAGGCTGATCGGCGCTGCGCGCGCGACCCGTCAGGTCAATCCGACCCCGCGAATGGTGCCGTCCAGCAGGGGCTCCTGGCTGATTTCGGCAAGGAATTTAGCGAACTCCTCGTCTTTTGCTGCGACCTGATGCCTGGCTTCGGGATACGCCTGGCTTTGAACCTCTTGGTGATACGCGGCGAAGGCGTCCTTCATCAGACCGCTCAAGCGATCCAGCTCGGGCTTGAGGTCGACGTAGCGCTTCGCATGGCGCGGGACGTGGCCGGGATTTGTTCCCAGGACGTCTTCCGAAAACAGGTACTGGGCATCGCAACCGGCGCCGCTGCCCATGGAGATCACGCACAGGCTGGTGCGCTTGCTGATCTCGGCCGCGACCTGGTGCGGCACGACCTCCATCTCGATCCCGAAGGCTCCGGCCTCCTCATAGGCTTTGACGTGCTGCCAGACCGCCTTCGCCTCGTGGGCCGTTTTGCCGATGGCGCGCGGACCGCCGATCCAGTTCTTGCGGTAGGGCACGAAGCCGACGTGACCGATCACCGGGATGCGGGCGTCGGCCATGGTGCGGATGCGCTCCATCGAATGGCAACCGACATAGATCGCATCGGCGCCCTGATCCATCGCGGCATAGGCGACATTCAGGGCTGCCTCGTTGCTGAGCGACATGCGGCCGGACGGGGCGATGATCAGGAACACGTCGGGGGCCGCGGCGCGCACCGTCTTGGCCGCCTCGGTGGTGGTGACCAGCATGTCGATGCCGGCGGCGTTGGCGGCGGCGGCCTCGCGCGCATCGGCGGTGAACAACTCGCTGAGCTGACGCTTGCCCTTGAGCTTGCGGATCTCGTAGACGGTGAGCTTGGGCACGGCGGACTCCGGTTAGTGGTGGGAAGGGCCGAAGCTAGGGGCCGATCCACGCCTGCCCATCCGCGATCCTGCGTCCCTTGCGCACGACGGGCAGTCGCATGGAAACGGCCTGTGGCTCGGTTCAAACCGGGCCACATGCCGTTGTCGTAGCGTTACGAGCGGATGCTGCGCCTTTTGGTGGTTGATCCCCACAGGTCTTGAAATGACGGCGCTGGCGCGTCCTGGCCAGGTGCGGATGCTGCCACCATGAAGCTCATCCTCGGCATCACCGGTGGGATCGCGGCCTACAAGGCGCCGGAGCTGGTCCGCCGGCTGCGTCAGCGCGGGCATGAGGTCCGCTGCGTCCTGACCGCCAACGGCGCTCGTCTGGTCGCGGCCGATGCCCTGGCCGCCGTGTCCAGCCAGCCGGTGCTGACGACGATGTGGCCGGACGACGGCGCCATGCCGCACATCGACGTGGCGCGCTGGGCTGACGGCCTGGTGGTGGCGCCGCTCACCGCTGATGCGGCGGCGCGCTTCGCCCATGGCTTCGCCGATGATCTGTTGTCGACGCTGCTGCTGGCGTTCGAACCCGACAAAACCGTGTGGCTCTGCCCGGCAATGAACACCGTGATGTGGAACAAAGCGGTGGTGCAGGCCAACCTGGGCACCCTGCGCGACCACGGCTATCGCATCCTGGGGCCGGTGGCGGGCGAACTGGCCTGCGGCGAGACCGGCATCGGTGCGATGCTCGCACCGGAGCTGATCGCGGAGGCCATCGGGTAGGTGCGCGGATCCGGCGCATCCATGCGTGCCACCGCCGTGTGGCGTCTGGCCTTTTGGTCGCTTGCGGTGGCCGCGCTCAGTCCGCTCATCGCGCTCTGGCTCACGCACCGGCTCTTCATCAAGCGCAAGCCGATGGTCATGCTGTGGGCGAAATTGACCGGATGCGGCCAAGTCTACGCCCCCGGCAGCATCCTGGTGCACGGGGTCAGCCTGGGCGAGGTCAACCTGATGCGGCCGCTGATCCCGGCGCTGGAAGCTGCCACCGGATCACGCTGCCTGCCGACTACATCCACCGCCACCGGTTGGGAACAACTCGGCAAACTGTTTGCCGCGCAAGCGCGTGATGTTCCCGCGCAAGCGCGTGATGTTCCCGCGCAAGCGCGTGATGTTCCCACGCAAGCGCGTGATATTCCCGCGCAAGCGCGTGATGTCCCTGACCGCCCGCGCGAGGCGCTGCCGATCGACCTGCCGTGGGCGGTTGCGCGGTTTCTCGACCGCACCCGGCCGCGCGCCCTGGTGTTGCTGGAACTGGAAGTCTGGCCGGTGCTGCTCACCGCCTGCGCGGCGCGCGGCATCCCGGTCCTGCTGGTCAATGCCCGCGTCAGCGAGGCGAGCTTCCGCCAATACCGCCGCGCCGCGCCGCTCTTCCGCCCACTGTTTGCCAAACTCGACCTCGCCCTGGCGCAAAACGGCACCTGGGGCGCGCGCCTGCGTGCGCTCGGCGTGCCGCCGGACCGGGTGCAGGTCAGCGGTTCGATGAAGGCTGACATGGTGCGTGTCGCCAGCCCCGAGGCAGCTGCGACAGAGGCTGCGCGCCTGGGCCTCGACCGTCGGCCGCTGCTGCTGATCGCCTCGACCAGTGAGAGTGAAGAGGAGCGGATCCTGGAGGGAAACCTCGTCGCCTGGGCCGCACGCGGCTGGCAGATTGTGGTCTGCGCCCGCCATCCCGAACGCGGCGCGGCGCTCGCTGAACTCGCGTCGACGCTCGGTGGCACCGCTACGCAGAGCAGCCAAGGCGGCCGTCTACCGGCCGGGCCAGGCTACGTCGTGGTCGACGAGATCGGCCGCCTCGGGGCGCTCTATGGCTGGTGCGCCGCGACCGGCGGCATCGCCGTGGTCGGTGGCAGCCTCGGTTCTGGACGCGGCGGCCAGAACATGCTCGAACCCGCCGCCGCCGGCTGCTGCACCGTGGTCGGCTGGGACACCCGCAACTTCCCCGACGCGATGGCCCTGCTGCGCGGCACCAGAGGCGTGGTTGAACTCGCGCAGGACGGGATCGCCACCGGGCTGGAGGAGCTGAGCACCGACCCCAATCGCCGAGCTGCCGTGGGTGTGGGCGGGAAAGCCGCCTGGATCGCCGGCCAGGGTGCAACGGCGCGGGCGGTGGCGGCGGTGGCACGCACGCTCGCACGCTGATCGCCGCTCAGATCGCAGATAGCATCGAATCAGGCCGCCAGGATCACGATCGCCGTCAGCACATCTTCCGGTCTGGTACCGACCACCAGCGCGAGTTGCATGCCGATGGTCGCCAACAACGGGGCGGCACTGGATTCCTTGCCGGCCATTCCGTCGGCCACGGCGGACAGCAGACGTTCGGCATGGGCGTAGACGAAGGTTTCCGGTTCGTCCACGACCTGGTCGATTGGCGGCGCGGTGACCAGATTGTACCAGAAGGACGAGAACAAAGCGGCACGAACACCCGGGGCGAGGGTGGCGCGACGACGCATCTCGACGACCAGATCGACCCGCCCTTGATGATCGGGAATCAGCGCAACGGCCTGACGCAGGAGTCCGTTCGCCAACCGGCCATAAGCATCGTGGGCGATCTCACCACGATGGATGCCCTGCTCAGCCAACCATTCCCCGACCACCCGGGGCGGACGCGTCTCGATGTCCGGACAGATCCCGTAACAGCCATGCTGCGCACCCGGATGGTGGTAGATGGCGCGACCATCGATCAGGCGCCGGCCGAGGGGATACATCCGGCACGCAAGCGGCCGGGCCGCATGGACGGTGCAGCCCACGCCATCGCGGAACAGGCCACACCCGATCAGGCCTCGATGGTCCAAAGCGCCGTCGGCGAGCAGAAAGGTCGCGCCGTCGGTGGTATGGCGGTCACGGAAAGCGATCACCGGCATCCCTTTCGCCCGCGCCAGACAGGCGATCTCCCACGGTGTCACCTGGATGCGGTGGCCATGGCAACAGCCGCCGCCGCGCACGCAATCAAGGTGCAGTTCAGCGGTCAGGGCGAGGTCATCCATGGCGGACTCCAGCGCCTGGGAACAAGGAATGCAAGCGCAGCCTGAGGTTTCTCATTGGCGAGATCGGCCAGTTCCATGCTCTGCCCTCGCCCTCTGCAAAAAGGCCGGCGCGGACCCAGGTCCACGCCGGCCAAGTAGCCATTGCCGGCCGTCTGACGACGGCCGGAACCGGATACGGTCGAATCAGTGATCGGTCTTCTTGGGGGCCTTGCCGGACACGACCTTGGTGGCGACGTCGGCAACCACAGTGACCTTGACCTTCAGCTCGGCCTTGAGGTCGGCGAGAGCCTTCTTCTCACCGTTGATGACGACTTCGGTCTTGTCGTCGGTCTTGATGGTCTGCTCGGCATCCTTGACCTTGATGACCAGCTTGTTGTCGGCGTAGGAGACGACGACGCCGCTGATGGGCTTGGCAGCGTGGTCGGCAGCCGGGGCAGCGCCTTCCTGGGCGAAGACGGTGGGGGTGCCGACGACGGCGAAACCGGCGACGGCGAGGATGGCGAGCAGGGTACGGGACATGAGAGCTCCTGGGCCGCGGTGCGGCTGGATGGGGGTGGTGCTAACAAGGCGGGGCAGCCTGCCCAAGGTTACCAATAAATCCACCAGACTCTCGCACCCGGTTTTGTCTCAGCCTTGCCGCCGCTGGCAATGATGCGAATCGCAGCCATCGCTGGGAGGAATCCGCCCAAGCCCCCTCCGTCCTCCATCCTCCAACGCACCACCTGCGGCCGTCACATCAGGGCAAGATCGGTGCCGAGGAACGAGCGTTCGCAGTAGCAGCAACGCACACGCAGCGGTTCGCGCCCGACCACCGCCAGCCGGGAGGACCAGCGTTCGTGGTTGGTGACGCAGTTGGGGTTGGCGCAGCGGGCGACGTCGGTGAATTCGGCCGGCACCTCGACCGGTAGCTTCCGGAGCACCTGATAATCGTGGATGATCGACACCGTGGCCCCGGGGGCGAGCAGGGCGAGGCACGACGCGGCGTGGGCGCTGATCTCGCGCCCGGCGATCTTCACCACGCCTTTGCGCCCCATGCGCGACGAACGCAGGTTCGCCCCGATGAAGAGCTGGTCCCCGGATCCGGCGAGCATGGCCGCGACCTTGAGCGTCACGGCGGTGGGGATGTGGTCGATCACCGATCCATTGGAGATCGCCTCGACCTGGCGGATGCGGCTGCCCGAGGTGGTGGGTGGATCCTGGCTCATGGCTGTCTCTGGCTCATGGCTGTCTCTGGCTCATGGCTGTCTTCCCAGCACGAGCGCGAGCAAGGCCTGGCGCACCGGGATGCCATTGCCGGCCTGGGCGAAATACTGGGCGTGCGGGGTGGCGTCGACGTCGGTGGCGATTTCATTGACGCGCGGCAGCGGGTGCAGGATGCGCATGCTGGGCCTGGCGCCGGCAAGCATCGCGGCGGTCATGCGGTAGCTCGCCTTGACGTGGTCGAATTCGAGCGGATCGGGGAAACGTTCCTCTTGCAGGCGGGTCATGTAGAGGATGTCGCTCTGGGCGGCGGCCTCCTGCAAGGATGCCACAGTGCGGACAGCGACGCCGGCCTGGCGCGCCTCCTCCAGGTATTGTTCCGGCAGTTCGAGCCCGCGCGGGGCGACCAGCAGCAGGTTGACCCGGAAATGGCAGAGCGCATGCACCAGGCTGTGCACGGTGCGGCCGTAGCGCAAATCGCCGGCGAAGGCGATGTCGAGCGCGCGTTCGCCGGTCGCGAGCGCCGGCTGCAGCTTGGCGATGGTGTAGAGATCGAGGAACGTTTGGGTCGGGTGCTGGTTCGCGCCATCGCCGCCATTGATCACCGGCACGCGCGAGACCTCGGCGGCCAAGCGGGCGGCGCCATCGCGCGGATGGCGGATGACGATGACGTCGGCGTACTGTTCGACCATGCGGATGGTGTCGGCCAGCGATTCGCCCTTGCGGGTGCTGGTCGAGGCGACATCGCTGAAGCCGATGACGCGGCCGTCCTGGTGCAGCATCGCGGCCTCGAAACTGAGCCGGGTGCGCGTGCTGGGCTCGAAGAACAACGTCGCCATCACCGTGCCGGCGAGCAGTTTCCCGCGCCCGGTGGCCTCGACCTCGGCGGCGCGGGCGAGGATGTGGAGAATCTCCGATCGCTGGAAGTCGGCGATGGAGATGATGTCGCGGCCGGTGAAGTCCACGGATGCGATGCTAGGAGCAGTGTCCGGAGCGCCAGTTCCGGTTCCGGGTCGGACTGCCTCGACCGGACCCGACGCTCCGGGGTGCCTCAAAAGTCGGCCTTCCTGGGAGCGCCGGCGTCTGGCCGGCCGAAAAAGCAGCATCCGCAGGATGCCACCAACCGACTTTTGAGGCAGCCTGCCCGGCGCTCATGTCAACTTGAAGACCAGGATGGCAACCACCGTCAGCGCAGCGAGGAGGAGAAACAGCCAGGGCGCGAATCCGACCACGTTACGTTTGGGTTCGTCGGCGAACGCCGCGCTGTTCTTCTTGCGGATGGTCGACGATCCGGTTCCGACCGGAAGCTGATGCGGAATGAAGTCGGTGACCGGCACGCTTCCGACCTGGGCGGCCTGGCCGGGCGCTGCGATCGCTTGACCCTGGAGCTGCTGGCCCTGGGCCGGCTGGACGCGGCTGACCGCCTTGACGATGGCGGCAGACACCGGCTTGCCCGCCGTCTCGACCTGTTCCGACTTGGACTTGTGCTTAGAAAGGATGCGCGACGCGATCCGCTTCAGACGTTTGTCCGAATCATCATCCGCGGGCACGACGTTGGCCGGATCCAGGGATTCGGCGGACTTTTCGCTCGGACGCCGGATCGGACTCTTCACCACCAGCGGCTTCTTCAGGAGCCGCATGCGCTGGGTCGAACCGTCGATCTCGCGCACCGCCTCTTGGCAGGCGGCGGCGAAGGCCTCGCCGGTGGAAAAACGGTCCTGGGCCCGCTTCGCCATCGCCATCATCACCAGCTTGCGGGTAACCGGCTTGAGGCCGGGCACGATCCGCAGCGGATCCGGCACCGGTTCGGTGAGATGCGCGCTCATGATCGCGCCGGGGCTGGAACCGGTGAACGGCGTCTCGCCGGTGACCAGATGGAAGACGGTCGCACCCAGCCCATAGATGTCTGAGCGTCCGTCGAGCGCCTCGCCGCGGATCTGTTCGGGTGACATGTAGAGCGGCGTGCCGATGGTCATCCCGGTCTGGGTCAGGCGGTCATCCTCGCGGTTCGACTTGACCAGGCCGAAGTCAATGAGCTTCGCCTGGTCGCGAGCCGCGTGCAGGTCTCCGTCAGGTGACCCGCGAACGACCAGGATGTTCTCCGGCTTGATGTCGCGGTGGATGAGTCCGGCCTTGCCCCAGACGTGGCCCAGGCCCTCGGCGATCTGGGCCACCGCCCGCAGGACGTAGCCCTCGGGAAGGACCCGGTTGTGGCGCAGCAGATCCATCAGGCTGAGGCCCTGGATGTACTCCATCGCCAGGTAGCAATGCCCGCCAGACTCGCCGCTCGCCAGCACCCCGGCAATATTGGGATGCTCGATGCCGACCAGCGAGGTGGTCTCGCGGTGGAAGCGGGTGACGAAGTCGCCTTCACCCGCCAGGCGCGAATTGATGGTCTTGAAGGCGACGGTGCGAATGGTGGCGAGTTGGAGCGCGAGGTAGACCGTGCCCATCCCGCCCGCACCAAGCTTGCGCAACAGGCGGTATTCGGGGAAGTGCGCCTGGTGGCTTGCGAGCAGATCGAGCTCGGTGGACTGTTCGTGATCGAGCTTGCGGTGCTCGTGGAGCCAGCGCCCGAGGGTCATCGGCAACAGGGGGGCGGCTTCGCCGAGGTCGTGGCGCAGGCGGCCGATGCCGCTCTCGGTCGACCAGCCGTTCGCCACCAGGGCATGCGCCAGGGCATCGAGCTGCGTCGGCAGGGGGGATAGTTCCATGGTGTCCGGCATGGTTGAGCCACGGCAGTCATACATCAGGAACAACGGCGATGGAAGCGTCTTCTTGCCCCGTATCCCGCCCAAGGTCAACCAGCGCAGCAATTCGCCGGATCAGCTCCAACCCAGCCGCACCGGGCGTTCTGCCGCAAGCGGTGATCTGCCGCAAGATCCGCTGCAGGGATGGCGGCTTGCGGGGGGATGGGAACCGACGTACCGTTCCAATGCGCAATGCCTGCCAGGGTGCAGGCGCGGGCGGGAGCCTACCGGAGACCACATGGCGCTGCATCTGCGGCAGAACATGAACATGCGGATGGAGCAGCGGCTGAAGCTGACTCCACAGATGATCCAGTCGATCGAGATTCTGCTCTTGCCGCAGATGGCCCTGGAAGAGCGCATCATGCACGAGGTCGAGACCAATCCGGTGCTCGAGATCGCCGACGGCCCCGACATGGGCCAGGTGCCGGCCGACGCGCGCCTGAGCACCGACGCGGCTGATTCCGGGGCCAGCGATGGCGGTGGCGGCATCGGCGACAAGTTCCGCGACGCGGACCAGGAATGGATCTGGAAGCGGAAATCTGCGCACCGCGATGACGATTCCCCCGACAAGATGGCGGCGCTGGAGTCGACCCCGGAACGGCCACCGGTGCTGGCCAACTTCCTCATCGATCAACTGCGCTTCCTCGAACTCGACCCTGATGTACGCCATCTTGCCGAGGAGATCAGTTGGCAGCTTGACCGCAAAGGCTACCTGACGGTCACCCTGCCCGAGCTGTTCCCCGAAGAGAACCTCGAACACGCTGAACACGCCTGGGAAGTGGTGCGCAAGCTCGATCCCGCCGGAGTCGGCGCCCGCGATCTGCGCGACTGCCTGCTCCTGCAACTGGTGCGCGAGCCCGGCGACAATGCCTTCGAACTGGTGCTCATCCGGGACCATCTTGACGACGTGCTCAAGAACCGCCTGCCGGTCATCGCGCAGGCGCTCGGCACCAGCGTCGACCGGGTGCAGGAAGGCGTCGCGGTCATCGCCAAACTCGATCCGAAACCTGGGCTGCCCTATGCCAGCGGCCAGAATCATATCGTCGTCCCCGATGTCACGGTGGAGCGCGATGAGCGCGGCGAATGGATTGTCTCGGTGCCTGACGGCCGCCTGCCGCGCATCGAGGTGAGCCAGTCGTATCATCAGCTCTACACCCAGGGCGCCGGCGACGACAAGGAAAAGGCCTACCTCAAAGAAAAAATCGCCAGCGCCCGCTTCATCATCGACGCGGTGCAGCAACGCAAGCGCACCCTTTTGCGCATCGTCTCTGAGATCATCAAGCACCAGACGGCCTTCCTGGAGCAAGGCGTCGAGCAGCTGCGTCCGCTCATGCGCCAGGACATCGCCGACCGCATCGGCATGCACGTCGCCACCGTCTCGCGGGCGGTGAAGGACAAGTACATCCAGACCCCTGGCGGCGTGCTGCCCCTGGCGGCGTTCTTTTCGGGCGGCATCGCAACCCAGGACGGCAGCGAGGCGGAAAGCTCGAAGGCGGTGAAGATCCGCATCCACAAGCTGATCGAAAAAGAGGACAAGAAGAACCCCCTCTCGGACCAGGAGATCGCCGACATCCTGGCAAAAGACGGCCTCGACATCAGCCGGCGCACGGTGACCAAGTACCGTATCGCCGACGGCATCCCCTCGACCCGCCAGCGGCGGATGTACTGATGTGCGCCTGGCGGGCCTGATCCTGAGCGCCGCCCTCTCGGCTTCGGCCGCGACTACGGCTGCAGCCGAGGGCCAGGCACCTGCCCCGGCTGCACCTGCCGCTCCCCTGGCTGCCCTCGGCCGTCTTGGACTGCCTGGGCAGGACGCGGTCCTGACGTCCTCACCCGGCCGGGCCAAGCCGGTCCAATCTGCTCCTGCCGCCGCGCTGCGCTTCCTGTGGGAGGACAGCCGCTCACTGATCGTGATCGAACCCGGTGCTGGGCGCCTGCGCACCGCCTGGGTGATCACCCTCAAGGCCGAAGCTCTGCACCAGATCGCCGTCGCCTACCGCGGTCGGGCCTACCGCGATCAGAACGGCGCCATCCATGTCGATGCGCACGTCGTCGACCGCAAGCAGGGCATGGTCGGCGTCCAGACCGCCAACTGGTACCCCGACAGTTTCGCGTTCCCGGGCGGCGACCGGGTCGTCGCGATCGACGATCAGGAGTTCGCCCGCCTGAACGGCGGCACGGTGGATCTCGCCCTCACGCCGCAGGATGGCGAAGCCTTCGCCCGCCTCGCCCATCTCGCCCGCTGCGTGAACGAGGAATGCTTCTAACTAAGCACCACAACCGGCGCTTCACCCTGACCTTCCGGCGAAGAACCGCTCTCATCGACCGCCTGGGCTGAACAAGTCACGCCATTCACGCCATGTTATTTGGGAGACCGCGGGGGATGGCCACAGAGAGCACAAGGATCACATACGCTGGTGCTTTGTGACCTTTGTGCTCCTTTGTGGCTACCGACTGTGCTGCAAAAAATTACGACATGTTTTGTGGGAGCGATCTGCGGCCGCCTTGCGACCCGCACGGTGCATCGGACCATGCCGCCATGCCCACCCCGTTCGACCCGGAACACCTGCGCGTCGCCATCATCCATGAATGGCTGGTAACCTATGCCGGGTCGGAAAAGGTGACCGCCGAACTGCTGGCATTGTTCCCGCGCGCCGAGGTCTTCACCACGGTTGATTTCCTGCCAGCGGATCAGCGGGCCTTCCTGCGCGGGCGGCCGGTGCACACCACCTTCATCCAGCGCCTCCCTTTCGCGAAGCGGAAATACCGGGGTTATCTGCCGTTGATGCCGCTCGCGATCGAGCAGTTCGATCTGTCCGGATTCGACCTGGTGTTGTCAAGTTCGCACGCGGTGGCGAAAGGTGTGCTGACCGGACCGGATCAGCCGCACATCTGTTATTGCCACACCCCAGCCCGCTACGCGTGGGATCTCCAAGCGAGATACCTCGCCGAAGCTGGGCTGGGTTGGGGCCTGCGCGGATTGCTCGCGCGCTGGCTCCTTCATCGCTTCCGCCAGTGGGATACACGGGCGGCGCTGGGCGTTGACCATTTCATCGCCAACAGCCGCTACATCGGCCGCCGCATCGCCAAGTCCTACCGCCGCGAATCGACGGTCATCCATCCGCCGGTCGACGTCGAGCGCTTCACCCCCGACGACCAGCCGCGCGAGGATGTCTTCCTCGCCGCCAGCCGGGTGGTGCCCTACAAGCGCCTCGACCTGCTGGTCGAGGCATTCAAGCTGATGCCCGACCGCCGCCTGCAGGTCATCGGCGACGGGCCCGGTCTGGCGAAGTTGCACCAGCTCGCCGGCCCCAACGTCGAGATCCTGGGCTGGCAGCCGGATGCGGTGCTGCGCGAGCGCATGCGCCGCTGCCGCGCCTTCCTGTTCGCGGCCGAAGAAGACTTCGGCATCATCCCGGTCGAAGCCCTGGCCTGCGGCACGCCGGTGATCGCCTACGGACGCGGCGGCAGTTGCGAAACCCTCGTCGAGGGCGTCACTGGCACGTTCTTCCCCGAGCAGACCGTCGCCTCGGTGCGCGACGCGGTCGAACGGTTCTGCGCTCAACCGGCTGCGGATCCTGCAGCCTGCCGCCATCAGGCCGAGAAGTTTTCGATTCCACGCTTTCGCACAGAGATCCTGGCCCATCTGCGCCACGTCTGGGAGACGTATCCGCGCTGAACCCCACGTTGAACTGGCTTCAAGTCACCCGAGCCGGCTTCAACCGGCTCGCGCGTCCCATGGGGACGTCTCGATGTCAGCCTGGCCGGGCAGCGCGGATGCGGTCGCACAGTTCGCGCACCGCCCCACGGCCACCGCGCCGACTGAGCCGTACCTCGCAGATGGCGCTGACCTCGGACACGGCATCCGCCGGAGCGGCCGCCACCCCGGCAAGATGCAGGCAGCCCAGGTCGCCATCGTCGTCGCCGACGTAGGCGACCTGCGTCGCGGTAAGCCCGAGTTCGGCGCACCACGCCCGCAGCATCGGCACCTTGTCCTTGCAACCGTGCGCGACCCGGCCGATGCCGAGCTTGGCGCAGCGGGCGCGCACCGACGGGCTGTCCTCGGCGGTGATGATCCCGAGTTCGATGCCGAACCGCTTGCGCAATCCGATGAGACCATGCGCGTCGCGGGTGTCGAAGCGCTTGAGCGCCTCGCCCTCGCCGCCGTAGTACATGCCGCCATCGGTGAGCGTCCCGTCGACATCGCAGACCACCAAGCGGACGCCGGCGAGACGACGTTCCTGCGCTGCCGCTGCCAGCCCGGGCAGCGCTAAAGGATCGCCGTTCCAGCGCGCGCCGGGCAGGTCCAAGGCGACCGGCACGGCGATGGCGGCGGGATCGTCGCGTTCCCAGGCGCTGCGCGACAGCGCCACCAGGGCGCCGTCCTCTGCCAAAGCCTCGCCAGCACCGCGCCGGCCGTCAGGGCCGCGCAGGCGACCGGTCGCCACTGCGCTCACTGCCGCCGGTGCGCCGCCATCGAGCGCGGTCAAAACCTGGGCGACCTGGCCGGATTCCAGCAAGGCTGAGTCGGAGGCGGCGAGCACCAGGCGCGACCACGCTCCGGCCGCCGCAGCGGTGGAACGCATCGCCGCCACCGGATCGATTTCGAGCGCATCGCGCTGTACCGCGACCAGCGGCACCTGCGCGGCGACGGCCGCCACCGCAACATCGGCCGTGCGCAGATGCACCGCCGCGATGGCCGGACAGCCGGCGAGGGCGGCCAGGCAGCGCTGGATGGCCGGGCGAGATCCGACCGGGCGCAGGGCGGCGGCGGCCTGCGCGGCGGTAACGGTGACAATAGCGATGGTGGTGGGGGCGGTGGTGACAGTGGTCATTGGCGAAGATCCTTGGGCAGGAGGAGGCTCACACGATCAGCCGATCGAACCACTCCCGCGCCCGTTCGCGGGTCAGATGCAGGTCCTCGTCCATCGCCGCGAGCGACGTATAGCCGCAGCGGCGGGCAAGGGCCGCGCGCGGGCCGGGCTCGGTCGGGATGGAGCTGACCGCCTTGCCGGCGGCGAGGCGCATGCGCGATTCGATCTGGCGCAGGCGCTTCAGGCCGGTGGTCAGTTCGACCGCCGCGATGGGGGATATCGCCCCGCAGGTGCCCAGATGGCGGATCAGGCCGATGGTACCCTGGCCCTCGGGCAGCGAGACCGGATCGCGGCCGAGGCAGAGGTATTGACAGATGAACTCGTGGTCGACGTAGCCGCCCCGGCCGCGCTTGAGGTGGTCGCGCCCGGCGACGGATTCCTCCAGGCGCTGGCGCATGGCACGTACCTGGGCCGCAGCGTCGCCAGGCAGGGGCCGGCCGATCGCGGCGGCGCGCACCAGCTCGACCGCCTCGGTGCCCAGGCGCGGATCGCCGGCGACCAGGCGGGTCCGCACCATCGCCAGGCGCTCCCATACTTCGCGCGGTTCGCTCCAGTAGCGCGCAAGCGCGGCGGTGGTCGCGACCAGTTCGGACTGGTCGCCATAGGGTCTCAGACGCGGGTCAAGTTCGAAGACGCGGCCCTCCTGCAGGCAGGTCATGAAATCCTGTGCGACCTTGGTCCAGAACTCCTCGCCACCACGATCTTGACGCGGGCAGTGGCCGCCGGGATCGCAGACGAAGATGACGTCCAGGTCGGAGGCGTAGCTGAGCTCGCCGCCGCCGAGCTTGCCCAGGCCGAGCACTGCGAAGCGGGTCGGGCGGCCGGATTCCATCGGCACGCCCCAGGCGCGGGCGCGCTCGGCGATGATGCGCTGGAGTGCCGCCGCGATCACCGCGTCGGCGACGGTGGTCAGGCGGCGGCCGACCTGTTCCTGGTCGGCGCCTTCCAGTTCGCGCACCGCAATGACTGCGGTCTCGCGCGCGACCAGGAAATGCAGCGGGGGCGCTGGATTCGCCAGGCCCTGCACCAGCGAACGCGCCTCGTAGTGCAGCGCCGACACCGGTTTATCGCGCGTCGACAGCGTATCGCAGATCTCGTCGGGCAGGCCGGGCACGGTGGCGAATAGTTCGACCAGGAAGTTCGACCAGCCGCAGAGCGAGACGAAGAGCTCCAGGATCAGGGGGCGCTGGCCAAGCAGATCGAAGAAGGTCGCCCGCCCGCCCACCGCGGTCACCACCCGGGCGAGGTTGGACAGAGTGCGGTCCGGCTCGGGAGTCTCGCGGATCAGGTGCAGCAGGAGCGGCAGGATGAGCACCAGGCTGCGCTCGGTACGTTGACGCGAGAGGACGAAGAACGGCTCAACCGCCAACGCGCGCAAGTTGGCAGCAGCAGTCGCGACATCGGTGAAGCCGATGCCGCCCAGGAAGCGCCCGGCCAGGCGCGCGTCGGCCTCGCCCTGAACAATGAGCGCGAGCAGCGCGTCCTGTGCTTCGGGCACGGCCAGGAAGTGGCGGGTGCACAGTTCGCGCACCCGGCGGCGGACACGGTCGAGCTCGGCATCGAAGCGCTCCAGCCCGTCCGGACCGGCATAGCCGCAGCGGGCCGCAACTGCCCGACGCGCCGGGATCGCCGCCGGGATCTCATGCTCCTGCCGGTCCTCCCAGATCTGCAGGCGGTGTTCGACCTGGCGCAGCCAGAGGTAGTGCCGGATCAGCTCGTCGGCATCCGTGCGCGGCACGATGCCGCGATCGGCGAGGGCGCGCAGGGTCGGGATGGTCGAACGGCTGCGTAGTCCTGGGTCGCGGCCGGCGTACAGGAGCTGGAAATACTGCGCGAGGAACTCGATGTCGCGGATGCCGCCGGCCCCGGTCTTGATGTTGGCCGACTGAGCGCGTTCCTCAATGCGCCGGCGCATGGTGCGCGCCTCGTCGATGACCTCCCACGGCGGATCGACCGGATGGATCCAGGGGCCGAGTTCGGCGAGCAGACGCTCGCCCACCCCGATCGCCCCGGCGATGGCGCGCGCCTTGAGCATCGCTTGCCGTTCCCACGGCCGGCCGACCGACCAGTAATAATCCTCGGTTTCGCGCCGTGACAGGGCGAGTTCGCCGCGGTCGCCTTCGGGTCTGAGGCGCATGTCGATGCGGAAGATGCGCCCGGCCGCGGTGGGTTCGTCGAGGATGCGCACCACCTCGGCACCCAGGCGCTGGAAGGCGGCATGGTGGTCGATCTCGGGAATCTCCGGCTCAGGCGGTTCATAGACGAAGATGAGGTCGATGTCGGACGAATAGTTCAGCTCGCGGCCACCGAGCTTGCCCATGCCGAGCACGGCGAAGCGTTGGAGCGCGTCCAACCCCGGATGGCGCACCTCGATCCGCCGTGCGGCGAGGCCCAGCGCCGCATCGACCAGCACGTCGGCGAGGTCGGACAGCTCGCCCACCACGGCGGGGAAGGCCAGGGCCTCGACCGCATCGCCCACCATGATGCGGACAAGGTGGCGGTTCTTGAAACGCGCGAGCCGGCAGCGCTGTTCCTCCATATCGGGGCCGCCTTCAGCGCGGTCGGCCCCCTCAGCCAAGGCGGCGGCCAATTCGCGTGCCAACTGGTGCCGGCCGAAGACGAAATGGTGCTCGTTGGCGGCGACCAATCGCCGGAATGCCTCGGGATCGAGCAGCGCCTGGGCCGCACCGTGCCGGCTGACCGCGCCCAGGCGAAGGAACTTGGCGACGCAACGCGCATCGGCCAGGCAGGCTGCGGCGCGCGGATCCTCCGCCAAGGTCCGCAGATCGCGACGCGCCTGCTCCGGATCCGGAACCATGGCGATCGCCTGCGATGCCAAAAGGGCCTGCGCCGCCAACAGGGTCGGAAATGGATCGTTCGGGTCGGGTGCAGACACGCGGGCAGTCTTGGGACCAGACTCCCGCCACAAGGCCGGGACCAGACGCCCAGCCGGCGACACTGGGTGCCACGCCGGGACAGGTCGCCCCTGCTTGATAGCAGGACGCCTTTGCGGAGCGGAGCTGGGTCGCATACTCGCCACATCGCCCGATCCAGGGCGGCGACGGAGTCGCGATGCCCAAGCACAAGCTGATTGGCGAGATCCTGGTCGAGCACGAATCCTGCACCGAAGAAGCGGTGAAGGAGGCCTTGAACCGGCAGATGTCGGGAGACAAGCGGTTGATTGGCGCGATCCTGGTCGCGAACCAGGCCAGCCAGCCGGAAGACGTGGCGCGCGCCCTGGCGGAGCAGTGCGACCTGCGCTTCTACGACCTCGACACCTACGACATCCCGCCCCAGGTACTGCACCTCGTGCCCGAGACCCTGGCGCGCGACAAGAAGGTCTGCCCGGTGCAGGTATCGGGCAAGACGCTGACCGTGGCGATGGCCAATCCAATGGACCTGGAGGCTGTCGACACGCTCCGGTTCTCGACCTCGCTCGCGATCGAGGTCGCCTGCGCCAGCGAACGCCAGATCCTCGCGGTGCTGGAAAAACACTGGGGCCTGACCACCGAGAAACTCGACGCGCAACTGAGTGAATTCACCCAGAACATGGAGGTCCGCGCCGCCGGCGACGACGGCGGCGACCAGGGCGACGATGCGATCATCGTCAAGTTCGTGCAGAACATCATCAGCGAGGCGGTGAAGGGCCGGGCGTCCGACATCCACGTCGAACCGATGATCGACCACCTGCGCATCCGCTACCGCATCGACGGCGTATGCATGACCATGGAGCCGACCCCGAAGCGCCTGCAAGGGCCGATCCTGCAGCGCCTGAAGATCATGGCCGGCATGCAGATCGAGGAAAAACGTCGACCCCAGGACGGCCGCATCAAGCTGAAAATTGGCGAAAAGAAGCTCGACCTGCGCGTGAGCGCCCTGCCGGCGGTCTACGGCGAGTCGATCGTGATGCGCATCCTCGACAGCGAGAGCCTGCGCCTGTCGCTCGACGACATGGGCTTCGACGCCACCGACCTCAAGACCTACAACAACCTGATCAAGCGCCCCAACGGCATCATCCTGGTCACCGGACCGACCGGTTCCGGCAAGACGACCACGCTGTATGCCACGCTGTATTCGCTCAACACCGTCGACCGCAAGATCATCACGGCGGAAGACCCGGTCGAATACCACCTGTCCGGCATCAACCAGTGCCAGGTGAATGCCAAGATCGGCCTCGATTTCCCGCGCATCCTGCGCTCCATGCTGCGCCAGGCGCCGAACGTCATCCTGGTCGGCGAGATCCGCGACGCCGACACCGCCCGCATCGCGATCAACGCGTCGCTCACCGGCCACTTGGTCTTCTCGACCCTGCACACCAACGACGCGCCCAGCGCGATCACCCGCCTCATCGACATGGGGGTTGAACCATTCCTGGTCGCAACCTCGATCCAGGCCGTGGTCGCCCAGCGCCTGATCCGGACGATCTGCCCGAAATGCGTGGAGACCTACCAGCCGGACGCCAAGACCCTGCTGTCGCTCAACCTCAAGCCGGAGCAGTGGTCCAACCACCCTTTCAAGCGCGGGGTCGGCTGCGACCACTGCCACGGGTCCGGGTTCCGTGGCCGCAAGGGCATTTTCGAGCTGATGGTGATGAACCAGCAGCTGCGCGACCTCGCCTTCAACAAGGCCCCCTTCCAGGAGGTCCGCAAGGCGGCGATCGCCAACGGCATGACCACGCTCGCCCAGGACGGCGCGCGCAAGTGCACCGCCGGCATCACCACGGTCGATGAGGTCGTCCGCATGGCCAAGGTCGACGACTGAACTTTAAAAATCGCAATTGCACCCCAGCTGCGGCGTTGGTCGTCGGTCATGTGGCGCTGCCACACTCCCTCCTCCCGCCTTGCATCTGGGGTACACTTGCGATTTTTCTAGGGCCCTTGAGTGATCGTGGTTTGACTCAATTGAACCCCAGCTGCGGCGTTGGTCGTCGGTCATGTGGCGCTGCCACACTTCCTCCTCCCGCCTTGCATCTGGGGTACACTTGCGATTTTTCTTGGATTTCTTGAGTGGAGTTTCGCTTTTTTCGCCGAACTTAACCTCGGCCGAGCGCTTCCAGTTCGTCCTCATCGTAGCCCAGGTAGTGGCCGAGTTCGTGCAGCAGGGTCTGGCGCACCTCGGCATCGAACTCGCGCGCCGTGGTCGCCGCGTGCTCGTGCGATCGGCGCCAAAGATGGATGCGCGGGCTGAGTTCGCCCAGCGCCTCGGGTTCGCCGCGAGGCGCTCCTTCGAACAGGCCCATCAATTCCGGATCCTCATGGTCGCCCAGTTCGACGGGCAGGGCGTAATCGGCCAGGCAGAGGGTGACTTCCTTGAGTGCGGTCTGGAGCGGCGCTGGCAACGCATCCGCGGCCAGATCGACTGAACGCTGGAACCTCGCCCAGGACACTCGGTAGGGCGGGGCGCAGGGATCCGATTTCGCCTTGGTCGCGCGCAGGAAGGCCCGATCGGCCTGGATCAGGCGGCCGCTGCGCTCCAGGGCGCAGCCAAGCCACCACCAGCCATCGCCGTGCTCGGGGAAAGACTCCACCGCATGCCGGGCAAGGGCGATCGCCCGTTCGGTCCGACCGAGGCGGTAGGCCTCCCAGGCGGGTTCCAGAAGCTCAGCCAGACGCGGATCGACATCACCCTGCACATCAGTCATGGGACCATTCCAGCGATGGGCCGCGCTGGACAAGCGGCAATCCCACTCTGTCCGACTCAGTCCGACTCAGTCCGACTCAGTCCGACTCAGTCCGACTCAGTCCGACGGGTGCGTTATTGGCGGGTGATGGTCAGGGAACGTTTCGACACCTGGATGCCGTCCACCTTAAAGATGAGGGTATAGGTGCGGCTGGTGGCCGGCATCGGCACGGAGGCGGACCAGACGGTCCCGGAGACCGTGGCATCGATACCGTCGAGGGTGACCCGGCGTACCCCGACCACATCCGGAACCGCGCCCGAAAGGCTGGCAGTGTCGACCGTCAGGGAGCTCGGGATCACGATGGGGGAATTGTCGCCGGATCCGGAGCTGGAATTGCCGCATCCCGCCAAGGAAAGCGCGGCGGTCAGGGCCAGGAGCAAGGACAGGGATGCTGCGGTGGTGCGATTCATGGTGTCCTCGTTCAACCGCCGGTGATGCGGGTGGATTCGATCGTGACCGTGACCGAGCTCGGACTCGCTCCCTGGGCCTGGATCGGAATGATCCTGCTCGGGGATCCATCGGGAAGCGTCGGCAAGAGCGAGATGATACCGGAATTCCAGTTGAGCGAAGCGGACGTGTTGAAGTTGACGCCGTTGATGGACATGCTCGTGGCGCCTCCGGTTGAGCCGGACAGCGCGGCACCGGTGAGGGAGAACGCCGACGTGGAGGCAGTGGACAAGGCCAGCACGGTGAAGGGATCGGAGACCTCGTTCTGGTTCCCAGCCGCGTCCGTGACGGTCTTTTCCAGAAGAACAGTGCTGACTGAGCCCTCGGCGACCGGAGTCACGGTGAACGTCCAGGACATCGCGCTGGTG
Source organism: Candidatus Kuenenia stuttgartensis (assembly GCA_945876185.1). Classification (GTDB taxonomy): domain Bacteria; phylum Planctomycetota; class UBA11346; order UBA11346; family UBA11346; genus BJHQ01. Next base: position 70,043 of record CAMCMZ010000006.1, read on the forward strand.
ACGAAGTTCGTGGGCGTAAGGGTCCCATTGGTGACCTTGAGAGCGGCCATCGCCTGGGGAATGGTGAGGATGCCGATCGATTCGCTGAAGGTCGCCGTCACCGTGAAGCTCGCCACTGGCAGGATCGCCGCCGTCGAGGTCATGGTCACCTTGGGCGCCGTGGCATCGACGACGAAATTGATGGTCGCCAGCGGGCTTGCGTTCCCGGCGGGATCGAGCACGAGGACGTTGATCGTCTGCGCGCCATCGTTGAAGGCCGTGGTGGTGACCGCCCAATGACCGGCGCTGTCGACGACGATCTCGCCGACCTTGCCGCCCGCGCCGTTGCGCACCTGGACTGTGGCACCGACCTCGGCGTTGCCGGCAAGACTGAGTGTACGGCGGTTGACGAGCTGGCCTTCGCTGATCCCGGTGATCCCGGTCGCGGCCGCCGGGGCCGTGGAGTCGAAGGTGACCACCGCAGTATCGGTGGACGTATGGCCACCGGAATCAGTGACCCGCATCTGCACCGTGTATTGCCAGACCACATTTGCCGGCAGGGACGCAACCGACATCAGCGTGGTCGCAGCGTTGTTGTGCGTGAAGCTCGGTGCCAACGCATCGATGGGATTTATCACGCTCCAGGCCACGGCCGGGGTGCCGAAGGCCTCCTGGTAGGATCCCGTCATGGTGACGGATGTCTGATTGGTGACCACGTCCGGTCCCGCCGAAATGGTAGACAGGCCGTCGAAATTCACCGTGGTGTCATCGGTCGCCTGGTTTCCGGCCGCATCGATGACGGTCAGGCGGAAGACATAGGTCCCCTCGCTGGGCAGGGAGACGGTGGTGCTCGGGGTGTTGGTCGAATTGAACGACGCTGTCACGCCGGACACCTGGGTCCAGTTATAGGATCTGATAGGCGCGATGTCGGTCGTGGCCACACCATTAAGGGTGGTGGTGGCGGTCACCGTGGTGGAGGAGTTGGACAGGTCGATCGACTGCTTGACGAAGGTCCAGACGGCCGATCCGTCGATGATCGGGGTGGTGCCGATCCCCGTCGGCCCGGCTCCGGTAGCGGCCGTGAGTCCGGCAGTGGTGCAACTATAGTAATTGATGTCGTTCAACACCACATTGCCAACGCTGACCGGTGTCGATTTCGCCCAGACGCTGGCGTAATAAACCCAAGCAGCAGTGCCATCGGTGATGGGCGCCACGCTGGTTCCCGCAGGGCCGCCAACAGCGGCGGACGTTCCGGAGGTGACGCACTTGTAGACCTTGTTGCCATTGATGGCGTAGGTTCCGGAAGCGAATGCCGTGGAGGCGGTCCAGGTTACCGTCGACGGGCCACCGGCATTCACCACCGGCGGGGTCGAGTCGCGGATCAAGGATGTGGTCGCCAATCCGATGTTGCCTACCAGATCGGTGACGGTCAGGCGGAGGGAGTATTCACCATCGACGGTAGGAATGGCCGTGGTGGTCGAGGTCGAATTCGGCTGGAAGCTGATGGCTCCGCCCAGGGGCGAGCTGACGACCTCCCAGAGCCACTTGGCGATGCCGGTATCGTCGCTGCCCGATCCGGTGATGATGGTCGGGCCATTGCAGTAGATTGGGCCGACCGGGGGCTGGGCCGTGGGCGAGGTGCCGTCCACGACCAGATCGGCACCGGCCGCGTTGTTCTGACCGAGCAGTCCGGTGGTTCCTGTGGCCACGTCACGGGGGACATCGATGCGCAGGCCGCCGTTGCCGGAGATCGTGATCGGCATCGTGTAGTTCGCACCGGTCCCGGTCATTGCCCCCTTGGTAGCGCTCATTCCCGAGAGGACTACATCTTGGGCGGTGAAACCCTGAACCGGCTGGTCGAAAACAAACCGCAGCACGATCTGGGGAACGCCTGCCGGAACCACGATCTTGCCGTTGGAGGACACGGCACCATCAGCGCTGATGGTGACGTTGGGGTTGCGCAGCTCGAAGAGGAACAATCCAGGAACCACTGGCGCCCGGTTCGAATCGATGTCGAGGTTGAGCACCCGGGCGCTGCCCGAACCGGCGAGTTCGATGACATGGTTTGGGCTGCCATCGGCGGCGGTGATGCCGGCGCGGGCCGCAATGCCGCCAGTGCCGCCGGTGCCGTTGCTGGCGTCACCGGTCGACCAGTTGACGGCTTCGTACCGGAATTCGATGTCCATCTCGCCTTGATCGCCGATGGCAATGATCCGAACCTGGAAGGCGTTGAGCTTGTCGACGTTCCGGACGAAGTACCCGACGTCGTCCCAGGTGGCGGTGAAGGTCTTCTTGGCCACGTCGACGTTGTACCAGACCGAATTGCTGCCCTTCGAATTGCCCCCAGGTGTCGGCCGCTGGGAACCTGTGCGGGTGTCGACGTGGGCCCAGAGCGGGGCGATCATCGGCAGGCCTGCCGCCGAGGCCAGGGCGACTGGCGTAATGGTGGCATCAGGGCTGCCGAAAGTCAGATTGCCATTGTTGTTGACGTAGAGCGAGTTGTAGCGCTGCCCATAGAACGACATGCCGTTGGGGAAAATCGGGGTCAGGTCGACCTGGCGCGAATAGTATACCGGTGGGATCAGCGGAACGACCGGATCGGCGCCCGGCGGCAGCTTGGTCTGGCCGAAACCGAAGGGGCCACCCATATCATTGATGAGGTCTACAGCCGGAAGCATCAAGCCGAAGCACGACAACAACAGGATGGAGAGCAGACGCATTGATATTCTCCTGGGCGCGGTCGTGATTTGCGCTCGTAATGCGATCGAGGCAAGCATCATTTCCGTGGTTTGTCCCGGGGTGCACCCCCGCGTGTGAGTCTCAGGCGGGCTCCGGCGTCCAGCGGGCAAGAATGGCGCCAGCCAACGAAAACCCCCCGGTACCGGCGCCATGGCGCGGGCCCGAGGGGTCGGATCGGACGCCAGGATCAGTGCGTGGTCTTCTTGGGGGTCGTACCGGACTTCGGCTGGGCGTGCGGAGCCACTTTTGGCTGGCCGGTCTGACCGGGCTTCTGTGGCTGAGTCTTCGCCGCTTCCTTATCTGCCTTGGCCTTCTCAGCGGCCTCCTGAAGCTTGCGCTGGTGTTCCTGGATGGCGACTCTCAGTTGCGTCTCGACCTCTGCCTTCACCTGGTAGGACAGGTCGTTGAGGAGTTCCTGGCGGATCTCGCTCTTGAGCTCATTCTTCAGGGTGGCCCGCTCCTTCGCCTTCTCTTCTTCGCCGCAGCCGGACAGCAGTAGGAGGGCGGACGGAAGGGCGATGACGGCGGCGAGGGTGCGGAGGCGGATCATGGGGTCCCCGTGAGGGTCGGGTGGGTGGTCGGGTGGAGGGACGGGCAAGTTGGCAGGCTGAGATGCTAGCAAGCGTTTTCGCTTGTCACGTCCCCAGTCGAACCCGAGGCAATTCGCCGTCCTGGGGCCGATCGCCGGGTGCGGCACGCGTCGATCCGCACCCAGGTTGGGGTTGGGCCGGGATGACTTCCCGCTAGGCTTTCATCATGATCCGCGCCCTCGTACCGCTGCTGATCCTGGCCCAGGCGCTGGCGTTCGATCCTCCGACCGGGATCGCCGCGTTCGTCCTGCCTGAGCGCGACGAAACGCGCGTGCTTGATCCCGCATCACTCCCGTGCGGTGGCGCCCTGGTGGTGATCGGCCGAGATGGCAGCGCGCTGACCCTCGGCGAAGCCTTGCCGGCGGAATCCGCCGAACCGGGCCGCGCTTTTCCGGTGATCATAAGCGGACTGCGTCGGACCGCGACGGTGGTACGTCGTGGCCCGGTCACCGGCGCGGTGCTGCTGCGTATCGACCGACTGCCTGAGGGCGTGCTTCCGCTCTCCTGCGCCTCCAGCCAGAGCGTGGCGGTCGGTGACGAGGTCTGGTCGGCGGGAAACGGTTTCGGCGCGGCCGAACAGGATGGCATGTGCGCGATCTCGCGCGGCACGGTGAGTGGTCTCTATGCGATCCCCGACGACAGTCCGCCGGTGCGCGGACGCGGCGGCCGGGTGCTGAGCACCTACCGTGGCCCGGCGATCGAGGTCGACGCGGCGGTGAATGATGGCGATCAGGGAGGCGCCTTGCTCAACGCCCAGGGCGGCCTGATCGGCCTGGTCAGCCTGGGCATCGCGCGCGAACGCCGGCTCGGCACCGTGGTGCCCATCGACCGCATCGCCGCTGATCTCGGCCTGCCGGCGCCGCCAGCTCCGACGCGCGCAACGGTGGATGCGGGTTCTCCGTTGTCGATGGCGGCGCGCAAGGCGGCGGGCGCGCTCGTGCTGGTCTCCTTCGACCGTCCCAAAGGGCCTGGCAATCCGCAACCGTTCCCGCGCCCGAGCCGGACCACTGATTCAGCGCCCGCCTGGGAACGCGGCAGATTACAGGAAGCCTGGAACGCCTACTGGCACCAGCAGCAGATCTTCTTCACCGACCAGCCGGTGTGCGCCCTGGTGGTCGGGGCAGACGAGCTGGTCACCAGCGTGAGCAACCTGCACGGCCAGGCCAAAGGCGGCCGGGTGCTGCTGCCCGGCAGAACGGTCCCCTGCACGGTGGTCGCCATCCATCGCGGATTCGACCTCGCCCTGCTACGCACCGAGGCGCCGCTGGGAATTGCGCCGGCCGAACTCGCCACCACGCGTCCGGCGCCCGGGACCACGCTCGGTCTGCTCGGACGCCATGGTGCGACGACCGCCTGGACGATGACCTCCGGCATCGTGTCGGCGGTCGATCGCCGCTTCGGCCAGTCGCCGCAATCCTATGTCCAGACCGATGCTCGCGCCAACTACGGCAACCTCGGCGGAGCCCTGGTCGATGAACGGGGTCTCATCGCGGGATTGATCGTGATGCTGGGGCCGGATGAGCGCTTCCCCTGGCTGATCAACAGCGGCGTCGCCCTGTTCGTGGATGCGGCCAGCATCGCCGCCGCCCTGCCCGGCCTGCGCCAGGGGCGATCAGTCGAAGAATCCCAGACCATCGGCCTCGGCGTCATGATCGTGCCCGGCCCACGCGGTCGCCTGATGGTGCAGTCGGTCCGGCCCGGCTCCGGCGCGGCCAAGGCCGGACTCCAGGCCGGCGATCTCATCGAGCAGGCCGACGGCATCGCCGTGGTCGATCACCAGGCCTTGACCAAGCTGCTCATGCGGCATCGCCTCGGCGACACGGTCACGCTGTCCATCCGCCGCGCCGGCAGGCCGCTGCGGATCAATGTGGAACTCACGGTGTTCTGATGCCAACCATCCCCCACCAGGTGGCCGGCCGACTGCTCCGATCCACCCTGCTCGCGACGATGCTGTCCCTGCTGCTGCCGGCCGGGGAATCAACCATCCGCAGTCAGGCCGAGACGCAGACCCCGACCCTCGTCGAACGCCTGGTCCGCGCCTATGCCTTCGTCGGCGGCGGCAGCGGTGTCTTCCTGTCACGCGACGGCCTGGTGCTGACCAATCATCACGTCTTCATCAACATGGGCGACGATCTGGAGGTCCGCCTCGCGGGCGGGCGCACCTTCACAGCAGAAATGCTGGGCACCGATCCGGTCGGCGATCTGACCCTGCTGAGGGTCAAGCCGGCAGACGGCTGGTCGCCGGGCGATCCCCCCTGGAACTGGGCCGAACTCGCGCCAGCCGACGCCTTGGTGCCGGCGACACCGGTCATCGCCGTCGGCAACCCGTTCGGCCTCGGCAACCTCGATGACGTGCCGACGATCAGCCATGGCGTGCTCAGCACCGGGCGGATCGTGCGTGGCGACTACACCGACGCGGTGCAGGGCGACGCGCCGGTGAATCCCGGCAATTCCGGCGGGCCGCTCTTCGATCGCCGGGGTCGGCTGATCGGCATCAACGGCCAGATCCGCTCGCGCACCGGCTTCCGCATCAACAGCGGCATCGGCCTCGCGATCACCGCGCCGCAGATCGCCGCCTTTCTACCCCACCTCCGCGAAGCGCGCGGCAGCACGGTGCGCCACACCGCCCTGCCCAAGGGCGTGGAACTGGCCGCCACGGGCGAGGGCGAAGTAAAGGTCGCCAAGGCCGAGGGCTCGCTGCTCAAACCCGACGATATCCTGCTGCGCATCGCCCAGCGGCGGGTGACCTCGCTGCCGACCGCGATCGGGCTGTTCGCCTCGCTGCCCTGGGAACCCGGTGCGATCGTTCCCGCCCTGGTGCGCCGCGACGGCAGCGAACTCACCCTGGCCATCGGCGCTGGCCGCACCCCGCTACCTGGACGCGCCTACCATGGCTGGTCGGCTGACGAGCGCCTGCTCGGCGGCAATCAGGCGCTGGTCCTCGACCACATCGACGATGACAGCCCGGCAGCCAGGGCGGGACTCGCAACCGGCGACCGGCTGCTGTCGCTCAACGGCACGGCCGTGGCATCCAAGGTGGATATGCTGCGTGCCCTGTTGCCGGTCGAATCCGGCGACACGGTCACGGTCGAAGCGGTCGGACGCGATGGCACCCGCAAGAACGTCAAGGTACGGATCGCCAGCAAGGAATGAGGCCACTGACCTGATCAGGCCTGATTGCGGGTCAGAACCCGCCGTCCCAGGTTTCGAGCAAGCGCTTCTTGCCATCATCGATCATCGCCTGCCAAAGCGCGTCGCACTGGCCGTCGATGTAGCGGTCGAGGGCGTAGCCGGTCCAGCCGATGCGGTGGTCGGTGATGCGGTTCTGCGGGAAGTTGTAGGTGCGGATGCGGTCGGAGCGGTCGCCGCTGCCGACCTGATCCTTGCGCAGCTTCGCCCGTTCGGCGGCGAGGCGGTGCTGCTCGGCGTCGAACAAACGCGCGCGCAGCCAGCGCATCGCCTTGATCTTGTTGTCGTGCTGGCTGCGTTCGTCCTGGCACGCCACCACCACCCCGGTCGGCTTGTGCACGATGCGCACCGCCGATTCGGTCTTGTTGACGTGCTGGCCGCCGGCGCCGCCGGCGCGGAAGACGGTGATCTCAAGATCGTCGGGGCGGATGTCGACCTCGGCCTCTTCGACCTCGGGCAGCACCGCCACCGTCGCGGCCGAGGTGTGGATGCGTCCGGCCGCCTCGGTCGCTGGCACGCGCTGCACGCGGTGACCGCCGGATTCGTAGCGCAGCAGGGCGAACGGGCCGAGGCCGCGCCCTGAACCGCGCACCTGGAAGGTGATCTCCTTGAAGCCGCCCTTCTCGCCTTCACTTACCACCAGCGGCGACAGCGCCAGTCCATGCTGGCCGCACCACAGGGTGTACATGCGCGCCAGGTCGCCGGCGAAGAGGCTGGCCTCGTCGCCGCCGGTGCCGGCGCGGATCTCGAGGATCGCATCGCGCACGCCGACCCCGTCTCCCGCGACGAGCTGGGTCGTGATGCCGTCGATGATCTCGGCGCAGGCGCGTTCGTTGCCGGCGATCTCTTCGCGCGCCAGCTCCGCCAACTCAGGTGAATCCAGCAAGGTGCGCGCCTCGCTGATGTCGTGCTGCATGCGCTTCCAGCGCGCGAACGGCTCGGCGATGCCGGCCAGGCGCGCATGCTCCTTCACCGCGAGCTGGAAACGCGGCGTGCCGATCACCGCCGGATCGCTCATCTCGGCGGTGAGGCGCTCGTAGCGGGCGAGCAGCGTCTCCAGGGGTGCGGTGAGGTCGGGCACGGAGGCGGCGATCCTGCGACAGGGTGGTGGATTTCCCGGGCCAGCCGGGAACGCAAGAACCCGCCGGCAGGGCCGGCGGGTTCGTCGTGCGCTCGCGCCCGGTCGTTACGGGGTGGCGGGCTTCTTCTTGAGCAGCGAGGTGATGCTGCCGGTCTTGTTGCCGTACTTGGTGCCGAACTTCTCGACCCGGCCAGCGGTATCGAGGATACGCTGGGTACCGGTGTAGAACGGATGGCTGGCGCTGGAGACGTCGACCTTGAAGAGCGGGTATTCCGTTCCTTCGAGGGTCACTGTCTCGTGCGTCTTGGCCGCCGAGATGATGCGGAACTGGGCGCCGGTCACGGTGTCCTGAAAGATCACCGGGCGGACCTCGGGATGGATTTCTGGCTTCATAGGATTCAGCCTTTCGCTTTCTTCTGGTTCTTGGCTTTGTCGCCATTGGCCTTGTCGTTTTTATCAGACTTTCCAGGCTTGCCCGACTTCTCAGCCTTGTCCGATTTCTCGGCCTTGTCGGCTTTGTCGCCCTTGTCAGCCTTGTCCTTCTTGCCCGGCTTCTCGGCCTTGGGTTCGTCGGCTTTCTTGGCGTCGCCGGCCTCGGGCTGCTTGGCATCGCCGCCCTCGGCGGCTGCCTCGGCACCGGCCTCGCCCTTGCCTTCGGACTTGGCCTTGGCGGCTGCCGCCTTGGCCTCGCGATCCTTGGCGACTTGGGCCAGGGTCTCATCGAGCGACGGCGCGTTCGGGTCGGAATTGACGACCTCGACGTTGATCGTCGCGGGCACGTTCTTGTGCAGCCGCACCTCAACCGCATAGCGGCCGAGCCGGCGGAACTTGTCGTGCACATGCACCTGCTTGGGGTCAACCTTGATGCCCTTGGCGGCGAGGGCGGCGACGATCTCCTTGGCGCCGACCGAGCCGAACAGTTCGGTCTCGTGCGCGACGCGGGCGGCGATCTGGATCGTCATGCCATCGACGGTCTTCTTCTGCTGGTTGGCCTTGGTCTCGCGTTCGGCCTCGTTCTTGGCCGCCTTCTGGCGCAAGGATTCGATCTGCCGGACGGCGGCCCCGCTCGCGGGTTTCGCCATGGCATAGGGATACAGGTAGTTGCGAGCGTAACCGGGCGGCACGCGGACGATGTCGCCCATGTTGCCCAGCTTCAGCACGTCCTGGACGAGCAGGACCTCGGTACGTTTGGCCATGATCGGGCTCCTTTACTCGCCCACATAGGGCAGAAGGGCGATGAAGCGCGCGCGCTTGACCGCGAGGGCGACCTGGCGCTGGTAGAACGCCGACGATCCGGTGCGCTTGCGCGACGAGATCTTGCCTTGCGAGGACACCAGGCGGTTCAGAGTCGCGATGTCGCGGTAGTCGACCTGGAAGACATCGTCTTTGGTGAAGCGGCAGGACTTCGGCGCCTCGACGCGCTTGGCGCGCTTCGGTTTGCGTTTGAACTTGCCGCCCTTGGCTGCGGAGGGAAAGGCCATTGGGTTTATTCCAGAGGGGTGGGTTGATCGGAAGGATTAGAACGGCGGTTCGTCATCGCCCGCCGGAGGCGGCGCCGAGGCTGCGCGCGCGGGGGCGGATGGGGCCGAAGATGCAGGCGGAGCACCGGCATAGTCGGAGGCGTCGCCGCCTGCCGCAGGCTGCCCGGCGGGATCGCCCGGCTTGCGCGGGGCATCGAGGAACTGGACGGTATCGGCGACGACCTTCAGCTTTTGCCGCTTCTGGCCATCTTTGTCGTCCCAGGAATCGAGCTTGAGGCGGCCTTCGATGAAGGCGCCACGGCCCTTGGTCAGGTACTGGCCGACCAGTTCGGCGGTGCGGCCCCAGGCCTCGACATCGACGAAGGTGGTTTCTTCCTGCTGCGTGCCATCGGCGGCCTTGAAGCGCCGGTTGATGGCCAGACCGAAATTCGCTACCGCCCGCTCATTGGCGAAGAAACGCACCTGCGGATCGCGGGTGAGGTTCCCGGCCAGCATGACGCGATTGTAGTTGAGCGACACGGCTCAACCCCTCTGCGAGAGCGGGTTGTAGGACGCGGCGGCGGCGGCGGTGGGATCGGCGGCGAGCGCGGCCTGGGCGGCGGCGGCGGCGGCGGCCTGTTCGGCTGCCTTCACGCGCTGGGCTTTTATCTTCTCAAGCGCCGGGCCCGGACGGGCGACGATCAACTGGCGCAGGATGGTGGTGCCCAGGTTGGCGCGGCGCTCGATCTTCTCGATCGCCTCGGTAGGGGCGGTGAAGTAGGCGTTGAGATACAACGCGCTGGTCTCACCCTTGATCGGGTAGGCAAGGGCGCGTTCTTCCCATTTCACCAGTTCGAGGAACTGGGCGCCTTCGGCTTCGTAGGTCTGGTGGACGGCGGCGAGGATGCCGTCGTAGTCGGCGCGCGCCGCTGAGGCGCGAACGAGGATGGTGGCCTCGTAGGTCTGCCGGGGTGCTGCAGGAGCAGTCATAGGTGTTCCGGTGTTCGTGGACTGGTCGTTTTCAGCGACCAGAGGGCCGGTAGCGCCGGCCCTGAACGCTCGACGGCCCGGAATGGACCGTCGTCAGGCTGGAAATGAGCGATCTGAAATCAGGGCTTGGGGCTGGCGGCCTTCTTCTTGGCCGGCGGCTTCTCGGCTTTGTCAGCCTTATCAGCGCGTTCAGCCTTGTCGGCAGCTTTGACCTGGGCCTTTTTGGATTCTTCGCTCTGCGGCTTGCGCAGGTGGATCGCGGTGCGCGACTTCAGGCGCGCGGCGGCATTCGGATGCAGGGTCTTGATGCTGGCGGCCTGGTCGACCCGCTTCGCGAACTCGCGGTAGAGCGTCTCGGCTTCGGCCGACTGACCGTCATGGACGGCGCGGTCGATCTTCTTGCGCAGGGTCTTGATCTCGGTCGTCCGATCGCGATTGCGCGTGCGCCGTTCGAGGTTCTGACGGAGGCGCTTCTTGGCGCTGCTGGTGTGGGGCATCGTGGGCTCTGGTCTGCTGGTAGGCTGGTTGGGGAGAAGGCGGCTGGGTGATGATCAGGCTGGGGCGAGAATTATTTCCGGTTGTCCTTGATACGCGCGAGGCGTTCGGCGGCGTCCTTGAATCCGAGGTCGATGGTGACCAGGCGGGTGAAGTGCTCGATGGCCTCTTTGGCGTTCTCGAGGCTTTCGTAGACGCGGGCGAGCTGGTACCGGACCTCCTTGGCCTCGTCGGCGGTGTCATCCTCCGCAAGGCGGAGGAACGAGTTAAACTGATCCGCCGCAAGATCAAGGAGATTCTTCCGCACAAAGCAGTCGCCCAGGCTGCGGTGCGAACTCTTGCGCAGGCGGGGATCATTGATGGAACGCTGGAATTCCGCAGCGGCGGCCTCGATCTGGCCGGCCTGCATGAGGAGCGTGCCGAGGCGGAAGCGGTGCCCCATGTCGGTCGGCTGGCGTTCGACCCGGCGGCGGACCTCGGCCATCTCGGCCTCGACCAGGCGGCGTTCCAGCCCGGCCACGTCGCCGCCGCTGCGCCGGGCGACCCCGACCTGGCGCTTGGCCTCGGCGATCGCGACGTCGCCCAGGCGCATGGTGATGTTGAAGTCGGCGGGGTCGATCTCCTGCGCCTTGGTCAGGGCGGCGTGGGCCTCGACCAACTGGTCGAAACGCAGGTGGATGTCGCCCTTCTTCGACCAGCCGTTCTTGTCGTTGGGGTTGACGGCCAGATCCTGGTCGAGGAAGGCGAGCACCTCGCGCGCTTCCTCTGGCGTGCGGACGATGCGGTTGAGCATCTCCAGCTTGCGCGCCTTGGCCGAGTCCGCGACCTCAGAACGGTAATCGCCGGATTTCTCGCCGCCGGTAACCTTGTCGGACTTGATGCGGTTGCGCGACTGGATGGTGAACTCGGCCTGCCAGTCCTTGAGCTTCTTCGAGGCCTCGCCGTGCGCCGGCATGGCCTTTTCCAGGTCGGCCAGAACCTTGAGCGCCTTTTCCAGACTGGCGGCGTCGGCACCCTTCGAGATGACGCGGTACTTGTCGTAGTACAGGTGCGCGAGGTTCCACAGGCATTTCTCGGCGAACATGCCGGATGCCCGGTGCTCCTCGTACAACAAGATCGCGACCTCGATCATCGGCTTGACCGTGGCGGCGAGCACGCGCGCGGCGTCGGCCGCTTCCAGGATCAGCTTGTTGTCCGGGGATTTGCTCAAGCGCTTGATCGCGGCGACAAACTTCTTGTGCGGGTCGTTGCTCAGCGACATCGATATGTTGATGCCCATTTTGCCAAACAGGCTTTTCTCGGTGATCTTGGCCTTGCGCCGGGCGGCATCGATCAGGATGCGGTAGATGTCGAGCTGGGTCGGATCGATGTCGACGCAGTCCTCCATCCGGGCGATCGCGATGTCGTATTGCCCCCGGTCGAGGGACTGCTTGGCGGCGGCGAGATGCTTGGAGAGGTCTGGCATAGGAGGGGAAGCGCCCTTTGGACAAGTCGGCCCGGAATCAGGCCTAATCGACCGGAAAGCGGTTGCGGGCGAGGGGAGAAGCCTAGAGTTCCCACCCACCGCACAAGCCCCGAACCATCAGCGATGTCCCGCACCGTCCATCCCACGTTTCCCAGGGACCTTCACCTGGTCCAGTACCCTCACCCCGCCCTGCGCCAGGTTGCGGCGCCGGTCACCGTCTTCGACGACGAGCTGATCGACTTCTGCCAGCGCCTGTTCCAGGTCATGGAGGACGAGCGCGGCGTCGGTCTGGCCGCACCGCAGGTCGCGGTGGCGAAGCGCATCTTCATCACCGACCACACCAAGCGGAAGGACGAGAACGGCGACGAACAGCCGCCGTCGCCCCGGGTCTGGATCAATCCCCGCCTGGAAAACACCAGCGGTACCACGGTCTTCGAGGAAGGCTGTCTGAGCTTCCCCAGCATCTACGCCAAGGTGACCCGGCACGACCGCTTCGACATCGTCTGGCAGGACGAGTTCGGCGCGACCCGGCGCCAGAGCCTGGACGTCAGCGCCGGGGATTTCCTCGGCATCGTCGTCCAGCACGAACTCGACCACCTCGACGGCAAGGTGTTCGTCGATCACCTGACCGCGCCGCAACTGCTGCTCGTCCGCAAGAAAATGCGCGATCTGGAAGATGACTACCGCAAGGCCACCGGCAGCGCCGGGGCGGTCATGCGGCGATGAAGGGTCCGGGCTTCGCCATCGAGGACGACCGCGACCGCCTGGCCGACCTCGGCCGGATCGCCGGCAGCCTGGTGCACGAACTCAAGAACCCGCTTGGCGTGGTGCTGCTGAATGCGGAACTCCTGCAAGCGCAGGTCGCCTCGCTCGACCTGCCCGAGCACGAACGCGAACGCCTGGGCAAGCGCCTGCGCCGCATCCACGACAGCGCGCGCAACCTGAACCTGGTGGCGCAGAGCTTCCTCGCCTTCGCCCGGCCGGTGCGCCCCGATCCCGAGGCGGTCGATCTCAACCGCCTGATCAACGACATCCTGGACGAGCACCGCGAACGATTCACTCAACTGGCGATCGAGGCGACCTTCCATGCCGACGATGCGCTCTGCCTGATCGCCGGTGACCGCCAGCATTTGCGTTCCGTCGTGGTGAACGTGGTGCAAAACGCGATCGAAGCCCTGGCTGACCGGTCCCTGGACACGCAACCGCTGCGCAAACTTCTGATCCTCACCCGGCGCGGTCACGAATCCGTCCGCCTGGTCATCGCCAACAACGGTCCGCCGCTGCCCGACAAAGTCGCGGCGCACCTGTTCGAACCGTTCACCAGCACCAAGGACACCGGCACCGGCCTGGGCCTGGCCATCGTCCGCCGCCTGGTCGAGATGCACAACGGCACCGTCGAGGTGTCGTCGGATCCGCATCAGGGCGTGAGCTTCACCTTCGAGTTCCCGACCCGGCTCGGCCCGGCGCAGGCGCTGCGCGAACTGCCGATGCCCGGTGCGACGCGGGCCGACCCGACCCCGTCCACGACCCGCCGCAGCCGGCGGCGCCCGACCACGACCTGACCTCCCCCGAACCAAGGACGCCGGCTGCCCCCAGGCACCGGACACTGAACATGGCCAATCTGCTGGTGATCGACGACAATCTGACCAACCGCGAAACCTACGCCGACGTGCTCAGCGGCGAGGGCCACATCGTCCTCACCGCCGGCAGCGGCGAGGAGGGCCTGGCCAAGATGGGCGCCGCCGCGATCGACGCGGTGCTGTGCGACCTCAAGCTGCCCAACCTCGACGGCCTGGCGACGATGGAACTCGGGCGCGAGAAGTTCGCCAAGGTGCCGTGGATCCTGATCACCGGGCACGGCAATGAGGAAACCGCCGTCGCCGCGATCAAGCAGGGCGCGTTCAACTACCTGACGAAACCAGTCGACCTCGCGCGCCTCAAAGCCACGGTCGAAAGCGCGGTGCGCCTGGCTGACGCCAACCGCGAGAACCGGCAACTGCGGCGCGAACTCGGCTATGACGAGGCCCTGGCGCGCATCGTCGGCACCTCGGCCGGCGTGCGCCAGGTCAAGCAGATCATCCGCCAGGTCGCCGCGAGCGACGCGCCGGTGCTGATCGAAGGTGAATCCGGCACCGGCAAGGAACTCGTCGCCGACGCCATCCATGCCCTGTCGAAGCGCTCCGGCCGGCCCTATATCAAGATCAACTGCGGCGCGATCCCGCACGACCTGCTCGAAAGCGAACTATTCGGCCACGAACGCGGCTCGTTCACCGGCGCGGTGGCGCTGAAGAAGGGCAAGTTCGAGGTCAGCGACACCGGTTCGCTGTTCCTTGACGAGATCGGCGAGATGCCGCTCGACAGCCAGGTGAAACTCTTGCGCGTCCTGCAAGACGGCAGCTTCACCCGCATCGGCGGCACCCAGCCGATGAGCGCCGACGTGCGCCTGATCTGCGCCACCAACCGCAACCTGAAGACCGAAGTCCTGGCCAACCGCTTCCGCATGGATCTCTATTTCCGGCTCAACGTGGTCAGCATCACGGTGCCGCCGCTGCGCGACCGCCGCGAGGACATTCCGCTCCTGGCCCAGGCCTTCATCGAGCGCCTCAACCTGCGCCACGGCCAGCACAAGGAACTGTCCGACGGCGTTCTTCAGATGCTGCGCCGCCAGGACTGGCCGGGCAACATCCGCGAGCTGGAGAACACCGTCGAGAAGCTCTACGTGCTGACCCCCGGCAAGGTCATCGAGGCAGACGGTCTCGCCCACGGCCTGACCAGCGAACCGATGCCGGCAGCGGCGCGCGCGCCGGTCGATGCCGACGAGGCGGTCCGCCTGCTCGTCGGCCTGCCGATGGACGAGGTCGAACGCCGCCTGATTCTCGCCACGCTCGAACGCTGCGGCGGCAACAAGTCCAAGGCCGCGCGCCAGCTCCAGATCGGCCTGAAAACGATGTACCGCAAGCTCGAGACCTACGGTGTAAAAGAATGACCGTGCGCGGTCTCTTCCCCATCTGCGCCGACCACCCTGCCCGGCCGCCAGCATGATCCTGCTCGTCAACGACGACGGCATCGACGCGCCGGGGCTGCGCGCGCTCTACCGCGCCCTGCGCGAGCGCACCGGCCAGCCGGTGCTGGCGGTCGCCCCCGACCAGGAGCGCAGCGGCCAGTCGCAGGCGATCACTCTCGACCGCGCGCTGCTGGTCACCTCGCGCCTCGAACCGGGATTCTTCGGCTTCGCGGTCGACGGCACTCCGACCGACTGCGTCAAGCTCGCTCTCACCCGGCTTTGCCCCGAGCCGCCAGAACTGGTGGTCAGCGGCATCAATCGCGGCCCGAACGTCGGGCGCAGCATCCACTATTCCGGCACCTTGGGCGCGGCGCTGGAGGCCGCCGTCGAGGGTTATTCCGCGCTCGCGGTCAGCCAGGACAAGGGCGCCGAGCATCCCGACGACGCCGCCGACCTCGCCGCCGGCTGGGCCGTGCGGCTGCTGTCCCAGGCCCGGTCCGGCGGCCGCTTCCGCAGCCTGGTGGTCAACCTCAACTGCCCGGCGACCCCGGCGACCGCGTGGCTGCCGCTGCGCTCCGCCCGGCACGGCCGCTCGGGCTTCCGCGAAAGCTACCGATCCTTGCGCACCCCGGGCGGACACGGCTGGAAGCTGGTCGGCGACTGGGCGGCCGAACCGAGTTCCGACGCCGACGCCGACGATGCCGCACTGCTCAGCGCCGGGCATCCGGTGGTGAGCCTGCTGCACCCTGATCTCAACCATGACGGCGCGCTGCTTGCCGAGGTGATGCCATGAATGCCGGCCAGGCCACTGGGGCAGCTGGGGCAGCTAAAAACGCTGACGCCGTGATCTCGGTCGACGCCGTCTGGAAATCCTTCGGCGGCCAGGCGGTCCTGCGCGGTGTCACGCTCGCGGTCAAACGCGGCGAGACCGTGGCGATCCTCGGTCGCTCCGGTACCGGCAAGAGCGTGCTGCTGAAGACCATCGTCGCGCTGCTCGATCCCGATCGCGGTAGCATCCGCGTCGAAGGCAGCGATCTCATCGCCCTCGACGAGCACGGCCGACTCGAGGCGCGCAAGCGCATCGGCTACGTCTTTCAGGGTTCCGCTCTCTTCGATTCGCTGTCCGTTGCCGACAATGTGGGCTTCCCGCTCTTGCAGGCTCGCGTCAGTCCGGCCCAGGTGCGCGAGCGCGTCCTCGCCAAGCTTGATCTGGTGGGGCTGAGCGCCGCTGCCGACAAGTACCCGGCGGAACTGTCGGGCGGCATGCAGAAGCGCGTCGGCCTGGCGCGGGCGCTGATCTCGGATCCGGCGGTGGTGCTCTACGACGAGCCAACCACCGGCCTGGATCCGCTCACCACCGACGTGATCAACCGCATCGTGCTGCGCCTGCAGCGGCGCCTCAACGCGACCGCGCTGGTGGTGACGCACGATGTCGCCAGCGCCTTCACCATCGCCGACCGCGTCGCCATCCTGGAAAACGGCGTCTTCGTCGCCCAGGGCACGCCGGACGAGATTCGCGCCCACGCCGATCCGTGGGTGCAGCGCTTCATCGCCATCGGCAGCGAGCGCGGCCATCTCAGCGGCAGCCACACCGGCCTGTTCCCGCAACCCATCGTCAAGCCCGACACGCCCAAGGCCGAATCCGCGCGCCTGACCGCACTCAAGGCTGATTCAGACGCGGGATCAGAGCCTGGCTGAAGCGGGACTCTCCACCCGCCAAAGCCTAACCGCGCGCCAAGGCGAACGTCAGCGGATCGCCGTGCCCGAGCACCACCAAGGTGCAGCCTTCGGTGACGTGCAGGCCTCGGGCGCGCGCTGCGGACACGAGCGGTTCCCCGTCCGCGCCAGGATTGAGCCACAACACCTGCGGTTTCACCGCGACGATGGCGTCGAGCATGCCAAGACCGGTCGCCGGGGCGACGTACATGCAGACGATGTCCGGCCGGCCCGGCAGGTCGGAGAGGGTGCGAAAGCACGCCTGCCCGGCCACCGCCAGGCCCGAGGGATGCACCGGCCACACCGTCCAGCCCTTGGCAAGGTAACGCAGCACCGCCTGGTGGCTGTAGCGTTCCGGGTTGGTCGACGCCCCGACGATCGCGACGCTGCGTGACCGGGAAACGGCGGGCATGGAATTGGCGCTCATGCGCGGCATGGTCGCTGCGCCGATACGACGGCAAGGAGATCGCGATGCCCGCTCCGCTCCCGCGTCCCGCCGTCACCCTGGCCGAAGCCATCGCTCGTGCGGTCACGCTGACGAAATCCAGCGTTTTCCCTGCGCGAACCCGGGTGGTGCTGGATTCCCGGCTGGCAATCGCCCTGCCGGCGCTGGCGCGGGCTGGCTTCCCGACCGAACCGGTGCTCGACCTGCTGCGGATCGAACCGCCGGAACTCGCCGGCGCGGCAACGGCCGGGTTGGCGGCGGCGGAAGCCCTGCGCGGTGGCCAGGTGGTGCTGATCGCCGCCGATCCTGGACCGGTGGCTGTCGCGGATCGGTTCGTGGCTGCGCTCGGACTGACCAGTCTGGAGTCCTTTGCCGTGACCCTGCCGGCCGGTCCGGCCCGCCCGGTCGATCACCGTGCGCGTCGCCGTGAATGGCCGGCGGTCGCGTTGGAAAGCATCCCGCGCAGCTTGATTCCGCCGTGGCCAAGCGAGCCCGGGATCGCGGGCCTCCGGCCCGCATGTGCGGAAGAGCGGCCCGGAGGGCCGCGATCCCAGGAACCCCTGCCCGCCAGTGCGCTGATCGACGCCGCGCTCGCTTGGCTTGCGGAACGCGAACCGGCGCTGCTGCTGCCGCACCGCGATCCCGCCTGGTCGGCGCTGCCCGCTGACCCGGAAACGGTGTTCGCCCTCGCCCAGCTCGCCGGCGAAGGCCGCCGGATCTGTTGGAAAATCCCTGGCAACGCGTGGACCACTTGGGGACCGGTCCTGACCGCGATCGGGCAACGCGGGCTGCCGCTGACGCTGATTCTCGAGCAGGAATCGTTGGCCGCAGGACCGCGCGTCCTGGGCATCGAGGACTGGTGGGTGACCTCGCCGACGGACTCGACGGAAGCCTCCAACGTGCTCGCCTGGGCGCTGTCCTGCGACCAACCGGTGTTGATCGAGTTGCCGTCCATCGCCTTGGCGGACCTGCCCCAGCCGGAATCGGCCTTCACGCCCGGATCCGGGCGCTGGCTGCGGCAGACCGGCACCGGCAAACCCACGGTAACCGGATCGACGGCTGCAGCCCGCACCGCCCTGGCGGGAACGACGCCGGTCTACGCCTGCACCAGCCTGCTGCCGCTACCGATTGAGGCCCACCGCCTGCTGGCGGACGGGGCTGCCGCCGGCCCCGAGCTCGCCGCCTGGGCGCAACCGGCGCCCGGATGACGCTGTGATCGCCCACTGGCGGGTCCGGCGGCCCGTCGGCCAGCGCGCCGGCCGCTTGACCCCGACCGTCCCGGCAATGTACTCCCGACCCACAGGATCGCGATGAAACCCAAGGTACTCGTCTTGCGCGCGGCCGGCACCAATTGCGATGCCGAGACCGCCTACGCCTTCGATCTCGTCGGTGCCGCCAGCACCGTGCTGCACGTCAACCGCCTGCGCGAAAAGCCGAATCTCCTGCGCGGATACCAGGTCCTGGCCATCCCGGGCGGCTTCAGCTACGGCGATGACGTGGCCTCGGGCCGGATCTTCGCCAACGAACTGATGTCGGTGCTCAAGGATGAGCTGCTGACCTTCGTCGCCCGTGGCGGACTCGCGATCGGGATCTGCAACGGCTTCCAAGTCTTGGTGAAGTCCGGCCTGCTGCCCGGACCCGCTGCGGCTGAGACCAAGGTAAAAACCAAGCCGCGCACCGCGCCAGCACAGCTCACCGCGCCGGAGCAAAACGCCTCGCTCACCGACAACACCTCCGGCGTCTACCGCGACTGCTGGGTGAAGGTCGCCGGCGATCCCGGCCGCTGCGTCTGGATCGCCGATGGCGACGAGATCGAACTGCCGGTCGCGCACGCCGAGGGCCGCTTCGTCGCACCGGCGCCGCTCATCGAACAACTGCGCGCCAACGGCCAGATCGCGCTCCGCTACAGTTCCGGCACCAACCCCAACGGCAGCCAGGATGACATCGCCGGCCTGTGCGATGCGACCGGTCGGGTGTTCGGCCTGATGCCGCATCCCGAACGCTTCCTACGCTGGGAAAACCACCCGCGCTGGACCCGCGAACCGCGCCGCCGCGAAGGCGACGGCGTGCGCTTCTTCCGCGCCGCCATCCGGTCGCTGAAGGCCGCCTGACGTCCTGCCATTGCAACTCCGTCCTCCCCTCCACGTCCGCGCCACGATCCTTCCCGAGCGAGACCCCATGACCATGCCCCGCTTCCTCGTTCCCTCCCTCTGCCTGGCCCTCGCCGCGCTCGCGGCCGGCGAAGCTGATCTGCCGAAGCCGGTACCGGTCACCGTCGGCGGTGATAATCATCAGGTTAAAACCACGCCAAAGAAAGATATCAATCTGACTCCTGCGAAGGAAGACCCGGCCGAAGGCGTGAAGGTGCGCGAACTCTACTTCAGCGCCTTCGATGGTTCAGCCTGGGGCGCCTGGCAGAAGCACGGCCAGGCCTTCACCCCCGGCAACCCGATCGTGTGGTCAGCCCCGGAAGGCCATTGGAAGGTCTACCTGCGCAAGATCCGTGAAAGCGGCGCCGCCCTGCCGGTGCCCGATGCGACCACCAAGCCGCTGGCCGAGTTCATCACCGACCGCACCGCACCGGTCGTCGCGGTAACCTTCCCCGGCAACAAGGCGCAGCTGCGCGGCGAGGACAAGTACACCGTGACTTGGACCGCGGCCGATCCCTACCTGCGTCCAAACCCGGTGTCGGTCAAGTTCTCACGCGATGGCAACGGCACTTTCGAAACCGTCGCCACCGGCCTGCCCAACAACGGCAGCTATGAGTGGACGGTGCCCAAGAGCATGACCAACGCAGGCGTGCTGCGGGTCGAGGTGATGGACGCCGCCACCAACGTCGGCCTGGCCGAAGCGACCGGACTCATCATCGACTCGATCAAGCCGCGCGGCCGGGTGACCGGACCGGCGATCGCCAAGAGCCAGGACCTCGCCCTCGATACCGAGGTGACCAAGGAAGGCTATTCCGGGCTCAAAACCGCCCGCTTGTACGTCAGCCAGGATGACGGCACGAGCTGGACCGAAGGCCCCTTCCTGGCAGAACCCTGGAAGACCGTGGGCTGGAAGGCCCCCGCCGATGGCAGGTTCCGTCTCGCCATCGTCGCCACCGACGGCGCCGGCAACCAGACTGCCGCGCCCAAGGGCAAGGAAGGCTTCGAGACCATCGTCGACACCACCGCGCCGTCGCTGCAGTTGAACTCGGTGATCGGCATCACTGACGCCGCCGGCGGCGCAGCCAAGCGCGCCTTCAAGCCTGACGACCGGGTGAAGGTGGTCTTCATCGCCAAGGACGCCAACCTCGCCGCCAACTCGGTCGCGGTGTTCCTCCAGTACTCGCCCGACAAGGGATGGATTGAGCTCGCCAAGGGACTACCCACCGAGACCGCCTACTTCTTCAGCATCCCCAAGGATTCGGTCGAGACCAAGAAGGCCCGGATCAAGGTCATCGCCAGCGACATCGCCAGCAATGTCGGTGAAGTCGTCGCCAGCGAGACCTTCGAGATCCAGACCTCGGTCAAGGAAGACGTGATGCCGGAATTCGATCCAAACAGCAAGTGATCCTGCCCGAATCGTGACCGCAGGAACGGCCTCGCCTTGCGGCGGAGCCGCTCCTCCTAAATCTCAAACAAGATTTCCATAAATTGTTGGAAAAAATCGCAAGTGCACCCCTGATGCAAGGCGGGAGGAGGGAGTTTGGCAGCGCCGCGTCAGGACGGGTGTGGCCGCACGGTCGCTTGTCCGCTGTGACGAAACTGGATTTGCCGAAACCGTTCTCAGGGGCAGAGAAACACCTGTCCGGACGACGGAAGCCGACGACCAACGCCGCAGATGGGGTGCAATTGCGATTTTTGGTTCATTTTACGGTTGTCAGGTGCACTAGTGTCCCGTATCTGAAGAGTCTTGAATAATACTTTTGCCTGCTCCCTTGAGGGTGGCAAGGCAGAACCGCTCGATCGAACCGAGGATCTGGTCGGCGGTCTTCACCCAGGTGAATGGCTTGGGTGCCGCGTTGTTCGCCGCGAGA
>CAMCMZ010000007.1 GCA_945876185.1 Candidatus Kuenenia stuttgartensis
GCGTCCGGCAGGGTGGCTCGCAGGAAGGCCCCGAGGTCACGCTCCTGGGTGCGATGGCACTCATCCACCAACACGATCCAGGCGGCACTGTCGGCAACAGGTGTGCGACTCCCTTCCAACTTCTGGATGGTGGACAGGACGGTCATGCCCCGGCTGCCGCCGTGCAACAAGCCTTGCAGGTTCTTGCCGCTGTCGGCCTGCATCGGGTTGGGTAGTCCGCACGCCTCGAAGGTCCGGCATATCTGCTCGTCCAGGTCGACCCGGTCCGTGAGCAGCAGAATGTTGGGCGAGCGCAACTCGGCGTGATCAATGCCGAGGTGCCATTTCAACTTCAACACGGCGTAGGCCATGGTCAGGCTCTTGCCCGATCCCTGGGTGTGCCAGACCAGCCCGCGACGGTGCTTCCCATCGCAGACCCGTTCGATGATGCGGTTTACCGCCCGGTATTGCTGATAGCGGCACAGCTTCTTCACCGT
Organism: Candidatus Kuenenia stuttgartensis; assembly: GCA_945876185.1. GTDB lineage: Bacteria > Planctomycetota > UBA11346 > UBA11346 > UBA11346 > BJHQ01. The sequence continues at coordinate 477 of CAMCMZ010000007.1, forward strand.
GCGCTGGTCACGGGTCTCGAAGACGGTGAAGTGGGCCAACAGATCCAAGAGTCGCCGGGGGTCCAGCATGCTGAACAGGTGCTGATCCAGCGGCGTCGCGAAGTCTGCGCTGCGGCGTGGTGCAGGATCTTGCCAGATGCCCCAGTGCTGACTGGGGGCACCGGTGGCACCGTAGCAGGTCGTCACACCGTCGGTGACGATGCTGAACAAGTTCGGCGCGAACAGGCGCGGGATGTCCCGCTCGTATTGCTTGATCTGCTCGAAGGCTTCGCCGGTCTTGTCGTGCCCGGCCACCGGCGACTTGCACTCAATGACGACCAGGGGGATGCCGTTGCAGAAGACCACCAGATCCGGCTTGCGGCTGCTTTGCGCCTGGACGTAGAACTGACTGGTCACCACCCAGTCGTTGCCCCCAACCGGGTCGGCGAAGTCGATCAGGCGGATGGTCTTGCGCGTCCGGCTTCCGGGCACGTTGCGGCTATAGGTACCACGTTGCAGCGCCAGCCACCGCTGGTTGTCGGTCTCGCCGGCCAAGTCCGTGTACACCAGCCGAGCGACCTCGGCATCAACGCCGTTGAGTCGCTGCACCGCCGCCATCAACCGCTGGGGCAGCAGCACGGCGTTGAGGGCTTCGCGTTCGGCGAGGTTCCCTTCTGGCGACAGCACGGTGTAGCCCAGGGCGCGTAGTGCGTCGAGGCAGGGCTTCTCGGCCAGACTGTATTCTGATCCGGTGACGCTCATGGGATCAGGTGCAGTTCGCGGGAGAGGTCCAATGCCCGTATGCCGCCCTGACGGGTCGTCTGGTACGCTTGGTCTGGATGGTGCGGATTGGTCGGGTACTTGTAGGCCAGATGGCCGGCGATGATGAGGTCGCGCAGGTAGTGGTTGCGCAGCGAGTCCTCCTCTCGGCTCAGGCGTGCGGCGAGCGAGTTGAGGGTCACATGCGCCTGCAAGCAGACCAGCAGGATGGCCAACTCCATCACCTCGCCCTGTATCCGCTTTTGGGTCTGGCAGCGTTGTACGAGTTGGGTCTCCATCGCCCGGAGGTCGGCCTGGATGCCGTCGATGTGGTCAATCGTAAGACCACTATTGGCAGCAACTTGTGGCGTTATGACGACGGGACTGGCAGCCGGCGAGTGTTCGGACCCTTCAGCAGTGTGTTCGGACCTCGCCGCCGAATGTTCGGACCCCGATGCGCTATGTTCGGAGTTCCCTGGCTTGGCTGGGCCGCCGGCAGGCGGAGGGGCCTGCACGATAGCTCCGCGAAGTTGGTCGAGCATGGCCACGAAGCTGTCCGGGGTGCCGGTAGGCCGTTGACCGGGCAGGTAGTAGACCTTGCCCCGTCGCGAACTGTCCGACTCCAGTTTGCCGTCCCGTTGCAGGCCGGACAGCATCACCGATAGATCGTGAGGATGGCTGGCGGACATCTCGACCATGCGTGCATGGCTGACCGTGCCTTCCAGCAGGGCAGTGGTGAGCGCCAGGCGCTCGTCCAGGCTGAGTTCATCAAGCTGAGTCCCGAACCGCTGGCGTAGTCGCGTCAGCGCCTCCTCGGGGATGAGGCTGACCATGTGCAGTTCCAGCACGGTCTGCTCCGGCTCTGGCAGTTCGCGCAACTGCGGCGAACGCCAGTGCTGGCTGGCCCAACCGCTCAGGATCTTGGGGATGCCCGAACCGGCCTGCTCGCCACGACCGATCAACGAGAACATCTTCTGCAAGCGGCGGTTGCGGCTGTCGCTGATGCCGCCCTGACGAGCGAGGGCCGCAGGCACTCGCATCAGGCCCGGATTGCGGAAGCCGAAAAGGCCCGGGCGCTTGATCACCAGCAGGCTGATCCGGCCCGAGAAGTCGGCGTGGATCAGGGTGTTGACCAGGGCTTCACGCAGCGCGATGTGGACCGGGGTCTCCTCCTCGCGTTCGTCACCCTTGAGAGCGAAGGGCACCTTGAGGTCGGCTGTCAGCTTCAGGTAAACGCGGCGGTAGAAGTCGAAAAGGTTCCCCGACCACGACCCATCGGGCCACAAGCGGTCGATCCAACGTTGGGTTGACGGTGCCGCCGGCTGTTCTTGGTAATCGACGAAGTAGTGCGGCAACGCCTCGACGATGAGATGGCCCTGGCCGAACATCAGGAGTCCACCCAAGGTGAGGCCAGCCGTTCCGGCTTCGCGATCTTCGCCCCACGCCCCGATGCGGGCCAGATAGGCTTGGTCGTCCAGGGTGTTCCAGGGGTGGTCCGGCTGCCGGGCCTGGAACAAGCGGCGGTAGGCCGTCAGGGCGTCCAGATCCAGATCCTTGAGCCCATGATGCGGCAGGATGCGGGCGTCGCGGGCGTCCTCCACCTGCTCGGCCAGCATGCGCCGCACCGACTCATCATCGACCTGATAATCGCCCGTTGCCCGGCGACGATAGGTGTTGCCACCCAGCGGGGTCTGACCGACGTAGATCGGTCGCTGTTGACGGGTGGCTCGGGGTACGCTGATGACGATGATCGCCAAGCCGTCGATGGTGAGGACGCGGACCTGGGCATCGCTCAAGAGGTTGGCGCTGACCCGTTGGCGATTGGCCAAGGCGTCCCACAACTCCTTGCGCACCTTTTCGGGATCGGCCAAGCCCTTCAGGACCAGGCGGTCGTTGGCTTTGTCTTCGGCTACACCCAGCAGGATCAGACCGCCATCGCTATTGGCCATCGCGCTGTAGGTGATCAGCGCCTCCTTGAGCGGGAACTGCCCTGATCCATCGCGTCCCTGGGCGGCCTTCGCTTCGAGGTCGTAGTCCTCGCCCAGGGCGTCGAGGTCGGCGGCGGTCCGCAGGTTGGCGAGAAGATCGTCGAGGCTGGTCATGTGGACATCGTCATGCTACGGTTATGACGGGCATGCGAACACGACCCGTAAGTAGATCATGGAGAAGACCACGCTTGAGAGTTTGCAACGGCCCAAGGCAATCCTTGACGCCAGATCCAGGAGCACCGATCAGTGCAGCGTTGGCTTGGATGGCGTTGTCTACGGCTGTTAGGACGTTCGCAATCCGACGCTGTTCAAGGAGAGGCGGGAGTGGGGCGCAAATACTACTTAGATGTTTTGTTGACAGGTGTTTGACTGTAGTGGCGCCTATCTCGGAGTTGATTTTCAACAACCACGGCGTGAGGAAATGGAACAGGAAATCCTGATCCAACACATCAGTTGCAGATGTCTTCACCGAGCAGAGACGTTGGTTCAACAGTGCTCTACCACCGTTCCATTTGACAATGTTGAAGTCGCCGTCCATGCCAATCAGCAGATCGCCATTGTTTACCCAGTATCCATCGGGAATTCCGCCGGTATAGCCCACGGATGGCACGTTGGTCAGAAGGTCGCGAATGCGAATGAGGGGCGCTCCTTGCCCTGCGGCATTGAAGTGCCCGGACTCAAACGGGAACCCTGGGACAATGCTGATGGCAGCGCCCAATTCATAATTCGTCCACCCTTCAGGAACCATACCCCAACCCTTCCAGATGTCGCCACATCTCCCGCTCCGCCACATCCCGCTTCGCCTGCAATGCCTTCAGCATCTTCACTGCCTCCCGAACATCTACCCGCTCCACCGGCGGGGCGGTGCTGACATAGCGACTGATGTTCAGCGTGTCATCACTGGCGGCGATCTCGTCCAACCCTACCACTCGGCAGAAGCGATCTTCGTCTCGCCAGGCGTGGAAGGCCGCCGCAAAGCGGTCGACATGCACCTGTTCAAGATAGTTCTGCGCCTTGCCTTCACGGTAGTCGCGCTCTCCGTTGATGATCAACACCTTGCCCTTGCGCTCGGGGGGCTTGGCGGGATTCACGATCAGGATGCAGGCGGGGATGCTGGCGCCGTAGAACAGGTTGCCGGCCAGGCCAACGACCGCCTCAATCAGGTCCGCCTTTAGCAGGCCGCTGCGGATGGCACCCTCGGCACCGCCCCGGAACAGTACCCCGTGGGGCAGCACCACGCCGAGCATGCCGTTGGAGTTGAGGCTGGAGACCATGTGCTGGACGAAGGCGAGGTCGCCGTAGCTCTTGGGCGGGCAACCGTACGTGTCACGACCAAAGGGATCGCCTTTGCTCCATGAGTCGTGTCCCCAGGCATCAAGGCTGAATGGGGGATTGGCGAGCACCCGATCAAAGGTGCGAAGTTGCTTGCTGCCCTCGGCCACCAGATGCTTGGGGTCTCGCAGGGTGTCGCCGCGCCGCACGTCGGCGTCGTCGAGACCGTGGAGAAATAAGTTCATCTGGCAGATGGCCCAGGTGTTGAGGTTGACCTCTTGGCCGTAGAGGTGCAGCGACTTGGGGTTCTTGCCCTGGCGCTCGACGTAGTGGATGGCCTCCAACAGCATGCCGCCCGAACCGCAGGTCGGATCGTAGACGCTCATGCCCTCCTGTGGACGCAGGCACTCGACGATCAGCCGCACCACCATCTTCGGGGTGTAGAACTCACCGCCCTTCTTGCCGGCGTCGTCAGCGAACTGGCTGATGAGGTATTCGTAGGCGTTGCCGAGGAGATCCGGTTCGACCTCGGTGGTGCGCAGGCGGTGGCGCTCGAAGTGCTGCAACAACGCTTCCAGGGTGGCGTCCGGGAAGCGTTCCTTGTTGTTGAAGTCCACGTCCTGAAAGACCCCGCGCAGGCGCGAGTTGGCGTCTTCGATGGCGCGGAAGGCGATGTTGAGGTGTTCGCCGATGTTGGTGCTGTGCTTGCGGACATCGCGCCAGAAGGAACCGGCAGGGATGTGGAAGCGGTGCTCGTCGGGGTCTGCCGCCATGGCGGTGTCGCCGGCATATTGGGCGAGGCGGGCTTCGTATTCCTCCTCCCACACGTCGCAGAGGCGCTTGAAGAACAGCAGACCGAAAATGTAGTGCTTGTAGTCGCTGGCGTCGATCTTGCCGCGCAGCAGGTCGGCGGCCTTCCAGAGGTGCCGCTCAAGCTGCGACAGGGTGAGCTTGGCCCCGGGGACGGTGTCGTCCTCTGGGAGCGCGCCGCTCCGCGGCGCATCGAGACGAGCACCGCGGAGCGGTGCGCTCCCAGGATCGCCCTCGGAAACGCTCTCAGCTCGCCGGACCGATCCGCCGCGCCCCCGCCCCTTCTCCAGCCGGCCAGCGGCCACCAGCGCATCCCGCGCAGCCCCGTAGCGGGCTTCGTCCCAGCCCAGCGCCTCCCGCAGCGAACCATTGCCGATGCCGGTACCGTCGGAGGGCACGCGGGCGAGGAGAACTTCAGCGTCTTCGGGGACTGGCACGGCGGTGTCCTGGGGTGGAGGGTCAAGAGCATCCGACGGCAGAGATGATGGGCAACCCGTGAACCTGCCCATGCCTTGCCCTTGCCTCCCCGGCCGGGTTTGCGCCGCCGCGATCCGTCACCGTGTGCCCCGACAGCCTGGAGAAAGCCGTGGGACGCATGACGTAACCGTGACGGACATGGTTCTTGAGCCTCGACCCTGAGTGGAACGATGGCGGCCGCTCCACTCGCCGCTGAACCGCCCCGTCGGGCGCATCAGCCTTCGCGGCGCGGGTTCACTGATACGACGGGAAAGGCTCCAGACATGCGACTTCCGGCCGTATCCAGCCTCGCCGTGATCCTCTTCGCCCTCGCTGCGTGCGGCTCCAAACCCCCCGGAACTTCGTCCGCCGGCCCGGGAAAAAAACCGCCGCCAGTGCCCGTGCGGACCGAGGTCGCAACCAGGCGCGACGTGCCGCTGGTGCTGCGTCTGGTCGGCCAGACCGCCGCCTCAGAGCTGGTACTCATCCGACCGCAGGTGACCGGTCTGATCACGACGGTGAATTTCAAGGAAGGCGACACCGTGGCGGAGGGGACTCCGCTGTTCAACCTCGACGACCGGCCGTATGCTGGCGCCCTGAAGAAGGCCCGCGCGGATCTGGCGCAGGCCAAGGCCATCGAACAGCAGGCGCAAGCGACGTTGGCCCGCGACCGCCTCCAGCTCGCGCTCGCCGGGGCCGAGGTGAAGCGGCTGGATCCGCTCATCCAGCAGGGCATCGCTTCGGCGCAGCAGATCGACCAGACCCGCACCGCCGCCCAGGTGGCCGAGGCCACGGTCGCCGCGAGCGAGGCCGCGCTCGCCACCGCCACGGCGGCGGTGACCTCATTCGAGGCGCTGCTCGGCAAGGCGACCCTCGACCATTCCTTCTGCACGATCAAGGCCCCTATCGCCGGCGTCACCGGCGCGGTCGGATCGACCCCGGGCAACCTTGCCCTCGCGGGTCAGGGCGTGCTCGTCACCATCGCCCGCATGCAGCCGATGCACGTCGGTTTTGCCCTGCCCGCGCGCGAGCTGGCGGCGGTGCGCGCGGCGCGAGCGCGCGGGCCACTCGCCGTGGCAGTCTGGCCAGAAGGCGGCGGCGAGCCCAGCCCGGGCACGCTCGACCTCATCGAGAACCAGATCTCCGGCACCGCGACGGTGCGCCTGCGCGCGGTCTGTCCCAATGCTGGTCCCAACGCCGGTCCCAATGCAGAAGCACGGCTCTGGCCCGGCCAGCAGTGCCAGGTGGAGTTGACCCTGGGCGTCGAGGCCGGCGTGGTGACGGTGCCGGAAACGGCGCTCCAGGCGGGCCAGAACGGCAGCCTGGTCTGGATCGTCGGTAACGATCAGACCGTTTCGCCGCGTCCGGTGACGGTCGCGCGCACCTGGATGGGTGTGGCGGTGATCGCCAAGGGCATTGAGGTCGGCGAACGCGTGGTCACCGACGGCCAACTGACCTTGGTGCGGGGCCGCACGGTCGCGGTGATCGATCCTGCCAAGCCGCTGGCAGGTTCACCGCCCCAACCCGGTTCCGCCGCTGTGGCACCGAAAGCAGAGGCACGGCCGCCCGCAGCGACGACCCTGCCGCCCACTATCCCGCCCCCATGACCCCGCGATGAACGTTCCCGCCCTGTGCATCCGCCTGCCGGTGATGACCACCCTGGTCATGGTCGGCATTCTCGGCTTCGGGATGCTCGCCTACCAGCAGTTGCCGTTGAGCGACCTGCCGAAGATCGACTACCCGACCGTCTCGGTCACCGCCAACCTGCCGGGCGCAGACCCGGAGACCATGGCGTCGGCGGTGGCGACGCCGCTCGAACGCCAGTTCTCGACCATCGCCGGCATCGATGCGATGACCTCGTCGAGCCAGCGTGGACAGACCAGGATCACCATCCAGTTCGCGCTTGAACGCAACATCGACGCCGCCGCCCAGGACGTGCAGGCGGCGATGGCGGCGGCGCAGAAGAACCTGCCGGCGACCATGCCCAGCCCGCCGACCTGGCAGAAGGTCAACCCGGGCGAACTGCCGATCCTCTTCATGGCGTTGCGCTCCGAGACCCTGCCGCTGTCGCAGGTCAATGAATACGCCGACACCCTGCTGGCGCAGCGCATCTCGATGCTGTCGGGGGTGGCGCAGGTCGTGATCTACGGGGCGCAGAAGCCGGCGGTGCGGATCCAGGTCGATCCCGACAAGCTCGCCGGGCGCGATCTGTCGCTTAACGAACTGGCGAAGGCGGTGGAACGGGGCAACAGCAACCTGCCCACCGGCACCGTGTGGGGCGTGGACAAGGCCTGGGCCATCCAGTCCGACGCCGGGCTGAAGGAGGCCAAGGGCTTCCGCCCGCTGGTGCTCGCCTGGCGTGACGGCGCGCCGGTGCGGCTGGACGAGGTCGCCGCCGTCAGCGATGGGGTGCAGAACGACAAGGTCGCAGCCTGGTTCAAGGACACCCGCTCCATCGTGCTGGCGGTGCAGCGCCAGCCCGGCACCAACACCGTGGCGATCGTCGATGCCGTAAAGGCCCTGCTGCCGAAGCTCCAGGCGCAGATTCCGGCTCAGGTGGAACTGGACGTGTTCATCGATCGCTCGCTGGCCATCCGCGCCTCGGTCACCGATGTCCAGCACACCCTGATCCTCACCGCCGTCCTCGTCGTGCTGGTGATCTTCGTCTTCCTGCGCCGTCTTTCCGCCACCATCATTCCGGCGCTGTCGCTGCCGCTGTCGCTGGTCGGCACGTTCTCGGCGATGTGGCTGCTCGGTTTCAACCTCGACAACCTCTCGCTCATGGCGCTCACCCTGGCGACCGGCTTCGTCGTCGACGACGCCATCGTGGTGCTCGAGAACATTGTCCGGCGCATGGAAAATGGTGAGGACGCGCGAACCGCCTCGATCGAGGGCTCGCGCCAGATCGCCTTCACCGTGCTCTCGATGACCATCTCGCTCTTGGCGGTTTTCATCCCGGTGCTGTTCATGAGTGGCATCCTCGGCCGGTTGTTTCTGGAATTTGCGGTCACGGTGATGGTCGCGATCGGCGTATCCGGCTTCGTCTCGCTGACCCTGGTGCCGATGCTGTGCAGCCGCTTCCTGCGCCCGGAGAAGGAGAACCATGGCTGGTTCCACCGTCGCAGCGAGCAGTTCTTCGACGGCTGGCGCAACCTGTACGAGCGCAGCCTCGATGTCGCCCTGCGCCATCCCTGGTGGGTGCTCGCCAGCCTGCTCGTCTCGCTCGGCATTTCCGGCTGGCTGGCGGTGATCGTGCCCAAGGGCCAGATCCCCAACGAAGACCTGGGCCAGATCCGCATCGTCACCGAGTATTCCAGCGACATCTCCTTCCCCAACCTCGTGCGCCGACAACGGTCAGTCGCGCAGGTGGTGCTCAAAAATCCGAACGTCCATTCCTTCATGTCGAGCGTCGGCAACGAGAGCGGCAACCAGGGCACGATGTTCCTGCGCCTGAAGGATCCGCCGGAACGCAAGCTGCCACCGGAAGCCGTCATCGGTCAGTTGCGCGCCGCGCTGGCCGGGCAGGTCGGCGTGCGCGTCCTGCTCTCGATCCCACCCCAGATCCGCATCGATGCGACCCTCTCGAAGGCGCAATTCCAGTACACCCTGCAAGGAGCCGACACCGAGGAATTGTACCGCACGGCGGCGGTGATGATCACCCGGATGCGCGCGATGGGTGACCACCTCACCGACGTCAGCACCGACATGGTGCTCGACAGCCCACGGTTGACGGTCCAGCTCGACCGCGAGCGCGCAGCGGCGCTCGGGATCTCGCCGGCCCAGTTCGAATCCACCCTCGGCCTCGCCTTCGGATCGCAGCAGATTTCGACCATCTACACCGACACCAATCAATACCAGGTGATCATGGAGGTCGGTTCCGAGCACCAACGTGACGCCAACGCCCTCGCCGCCATCCACGTCAGGCCCGACCTCATCCCCGGCGCCGCGCTCGTACCCCTGGGCGCGGTGGCGACGTTCGGCAAGCAGGTCGGTCCGCTTGCGATCAACCATCGCGGCCAGTTCCCGGCGGTGACCATCTTCTTCAACCTGCGCGCCGGGGTGGCGCTGGGCACTGCGGTCGAACGCATCGGCGCCCTCGCCCCGACCATCCTGCCCGCCAGCGTGACCGGTTCGTTCGCCGGCGCGGCGCAGTCCTTCCAGACCTCGGTGAACAGCATGCTGCCGCTGCTGATCCTCTCGATCGTCGTCATCTACCTGGTGCTTGGCATCCTCTACGAAAGCTTCATCCATCCGATCACCATCCTGAGCGGTTTGCCCTCGGCCGGCATCGGCGCCTTCATCGCGCTCATCCTCTTCGGCGACGAGCTCAACGTGTTCAGCTTCATCGGCCTGATCATGCTGGTCGGCATCGTGAAGAAGAACGCGATCATGATGGTCGACTTCGCCATCCAGGCGCGGGTGCAGGACGGCCTCGACGCGTTCGCCGCCATACGACGCGGCTGCCTGGTGCGCTTCCGCCCGATCATGATGACGACGATGTGCGCCCTCATGGGCACCCTGCCGCTTGCGATCGGCCTCGGCACCGTCTCGAATTCGCGCCGCTCGCTCGGCATCGCGGTGGTCGGTGGCCTGCTGCTGTCGCAGCTCATCACCCTGTACATCACGCCGGTGGTCTACCTGCTGCTCGACCGGGTGCAGGAGTCCCTGCGGCGCTGGTTCAGCCGGGCCGCGATCAGGTCGCCGGAAAAGAACCGGCCGGCGACCTGACCATCAGGCGACCAAGCGCCTACCGTAGGATCCCGCGATCGACCAGGATGGCCTCCTGGCGCGGCTTGAGCACTGCGCGCAGGGCCTCCTCGGCCTTGCCGAGCGTGGTGTCGAAGGCGGCGCGGGCTTTGCGCACGCGGGCGATGGCGGCGGTGGCGGTGGTTTCAGCGGCATTCGCCTGGGCATCCTCGACCGCGGCCTTCAGCGCCTTGAGGCCATCCTGAAGCTCCTGGATCGCCGGATCGATCGGCGTGTCGCCCAGGATGAGCTTGAGGTCGGGGCCGGAACCACCGGGGCCGCCCGGCCCGCCGCGCCGACCCGGGAACCCGGGACCGCCGGGACCGGCACTGCGATCGGCCAGGCCCTTCTGTTGCTTCAGGCTTTCGACCTTGCTGAGCAGGGGTTCGATGGTTGCGAATTCCTCGTCCTTCAGGGCGAGGGTCTTCTTCAGTTCCGCGTGCTGCGCCGCCTGCTGGCGGGCCAGGCGCTCGCGGATCATCGGTGCGTTCTGGGCCATCTTGGCCTGCATCACCTGCTGGATTCGCGCGCGGCCCTCCGGCGTGTCGGGGTCGACGCCCTTGAGTTCGGGATGCTCGGCGATCAGCCGCTTGAGATTGGCCTCGCGGGCATTCTCAAACGGGGGGGCGTCGGCCGGGGGCGGCCCTGCGGGTGGCGGCGGCGGGGGAGTGGCCTCGCTGTCGCCAGCGAAGGCCGATCCGGTCAGGGCGGCCGCAGCGAAGGCGGAAAGGAGCAGGCGCATGGTGGTCTACCTTCGGCGAGGCTGGCGGGATGACCAGCGTCGTGGCCGCAGAATATCAGCGATCAGTAGGAATTTGCCAGGGCTGGCCAGGTCATCCGATCGTCATGGGAGTGACGGGGCCTGATCATACTAAAAATCGCAATTGCACCCCACCTGCTGCGTTGGTCGTCAGTCATTGGGCGCTGCCCAACTCCTTCCTCCCGCCTTGCATCTGGGGCGCACTTGCGATTTTTTTAGGAAGTCGATGTAGCCAGCGTTCAAAGAGGGGAAGGCCGATACGATCTTCGCACACGACTGGTGCCGGCGGGACCAACGCCGCAGCTGGGGTGCAATTGCGATTTTGGCTTCAGTGGCTCGCGGTGGTGGCGCGGTCGAGGTACTTGATCGCCACTACTCGATTGCCGCGCGCGTCGTAGACCAGCTTGTCCATCAGGTTGCGGATGAGGTGGATGCCGTAGCCGCCCAGGCGCTTGCCTTCGTTTTTGCGACTCTCGATGTGGGCGAGCGGATCGATGCTCGGGTCGGGGACCTTGCTGATGTTGAAGCCCTGGCCTTCGTCCTCGATGTAGACGATGACCTTGCCGGGCAGGATGCGGCAGCCGAATTTCACTTTTTTCCCTGGATCGTTACGGTTGCCCCACTCGATGGCGTTGCGGCCGAGTTCTTCGAGCGCCAGGCGCACCTCGCCGGCGGCCGGTTCGGGGATGCGGAAGCGTTCGAGCAGGCCGAGAAAGCGACGGTAGCGGTAGAGCACCGACGCGTCGCTGCCGCCGGTGACCTCGAACCAGCCGTGCGGATCGTATTCGACGTCGAGCTCGGTGCCGGCGACGGGCAGATGCTGGAGCGTGTTCGCCACGACAAGGAGCAGCGCGTCGATGCCGACCGGCTTGACCAGGTAGTCGCAGGCGCCGTGGCGCAGGCAGCGCACGATGACGTCGTCCTGGCCGAGGGCGGTGAGCATGATCACCGCCGCCGGATAGGCGCGCTTGCGCAGTTCAGCGAGAAGCTGCTCGCCGTCCATGCGCGGCATGATGATGTCGCAGACCAGGAGGTGGAATGGTTCGGTCGCGGCCTCGATGCGATCGAGCGCCTCGCGCCCGTCGCCGGCGGTCTCGATGACGAGCTGACCGCCCAGGTCGCGCAGAGTCTCGGCCACGTGCGCGCGCAGGGCCGGCATGTCTTCGACCACCAGGATGCGGTAGCCGGTGCTCATGGCTGTGCCTTGCTCATGGCTGTGCCCTGCTCATGGCTGTGCCCTGCTCATGGCTGTTCGGCCGGTCCCGGAACGGGGATGGTGACCAGGAAGCGGCAGCCCTTCCCGATGTCGCTATCGAGGGTGATCGTGCCGTGGTGCAGGCCGACCAGTCCCTTGACGATGGCGAGGCCAAGTCCGATCCCGGCATCGCCGCCAGTGTTGGCGTTGGCCCAGGCGCGGCGGTAGAACGGCCGGAAGATACGATCCTGTTCGTCGGGCGGCACGCCGGGACCGTCGTCATGCACGCTGAACCGCGCTCCCAGCGCATCGGCATCCATGGTCACGGTGACGGTGCCGGTGGCCGGGGTGAACTTGCGCGCATTGTCGACCAGATTCATCAGCACCTGGAGGATGCGCCGGCGATCGACCCAAGCGACCTTGCCATCGAGGGCGTCGGGCGTGGGCCAGACCGCCTTGAGCCGCGCCGTATCCAGCACTGGCTCGGTGGCGGCGCGCAGGTCGGTGAGGATTTCGGTCAGGGCGATCGGCTGACGTCGGATCGCGCCATGCCCGGCGTCGAAGGTCGACAGGTCGAGCAGATCGTTGATGAGGTCGAGCAGCGTGCGGCCATTGCGGCTGATGCGGTCGACCATCTCCAACTGCTTGCCGTTGAGTTTGCCGCCGGCCCCGGTCTGGAGCAGGTCGGAGAACCCGATGATCGAGTTCAACGGGGTGCGCAGGTCATGGCTGACCCGGGCTAGGAATTCGGTCTTCATCCGGTCGAGTTCGAGCAGCCGTTGGCGCTCCAACTCAAGACGTTCCTTCTCGGCGAGCAGGCGGACATTGGCCGCCAGCACATCAAGCGTTACTGGATCGGGATGTGGATCGGACAGGGCTTGTCCCTCCTCGGGCTGGTCGATGGATCGTTCGTTGCGCCACTGGACCGTGGCTCAGCGTCCGTCAGCAGGTAGTGGATACACCACAAGCGGCCAATGATCAACATGTCTGAGGACGTGCGATCTGGGAAGATATCAAGCGCATGTATCGCCTGAAACGGTTAACGGCTCGGCCGGTTCAATCTAAATCTCGCAAATGAGCCCTTCACTTTACAACAAGCTGGCACGGGTAAAAGGTTTGGTGAATTTCCCGCCCCCACCAATCGGGTGAGGAGATCGGATCGGCCTTCCCCGCTTTGAACGCCGATCACGCCGACCATCATCGAAACCGCCACACAACAATTTCCTTCAAAAATCGCAAGAGTGCCCCAGATGCAAGGCGGGAGGAAGGAGTGTGGCAGCGCCGCGTCAGGACAGGTGTGGCCGCGCGGTCCCTTGGCCGCAGCAGACCAACAAATTTCCAGATCCGTTCGTGGGCGGTGGAATACACCTGTCCTGACGAGGACAGCTGACGACCAACGCAGCAGGTGGGGCGCTATTGCGATTTTTAGGTTCAACCAGCCTTCGGTTGCCCTGGCGGTTGAAGTCGAAGGATGCGGCGCATGCCCAGCATTTTCTCCCGCATCATCGCCGGCGAGATTCCCGGCGCGTTCGTCTTCCAGGACCCGCTCTGGGTCGCCTTCCTCGACCATGCGCCGGTGGCGCCCGGGCATCTGCTCCTGGTTCCGCGCGCCGAGGCGCAGTACCTGGCCGACCTGCCGGCCGACACCAAGGCGACGCTCGGTGATTACCTCGGTCGCAGCATCGCCGCCATCAAGCGCGCCACCGGCGCCACTGCGGTGAACGTGCTGGTGAACGACGGGCCAGAAGCGGGGCAACTCGTGCCGCACGCGCACCTGCACCTGATCCCACGCACCGCCGACGACGACCTGCAATTCCATCTGCCCGGCAAGGCGAAAGGGATCGACCTCGCAGCCGTTGCGGCGCGGGTGCGGGCTCAGTGGCGATGAACGTGGCGAAGCGTCCGGCACGCCGCCGCCGCAAGGTTCCCGCCGCCCCGTTCGACCTGCGCGCCTTCCAGGCCCGCATCGCTACAACGTATGGCAGCAAGGACGCCAAGCGCGGCATCGCCGGGACCTTCATGTACTTCAGCGAGGAGATCGGCGAACTCGCCGAGGCCCTGCGCGAGCCCGACCGCCACGACCTGCCCGGCGAGTTCGCCGATTGCCTCGCCTGGCTGGTCTCGCTCGCCCACCTGGCCAAGGTCGACCTCGCCGCAGCGGTTGATCGGAAATATCCCGGCCTCTGCCCGAAATGCCTGGAAATAATCTGCGTCTGCGTCAGCAAGCCCTAGCCCGTAGCCGGGCTTGTCGGCTGAACTGAATCGGCAACGTGGCGGTTGGAAACGATGACACCCGGCTGCAAGGCCGGGTGTCGAGGTCCCATTTCGATTAGCAGATGGCCCAAGGAAAACGTCCAGAGTACCTCAGCGGCAAGGCGGGAGTAAGTTGGAGTAAGTTGGAGTAAGTTGGGCAGCGCCCAATGACCCGCGACCAACGTCGCAGACGATGACACCCGGCCGCAAGGCCGGGTGTCGAGTTCGCTTCTTCGATGAGGCAGATGGCCCGAGGAAAACGTCCAGAGTACCTCAGCTGCAAGGCGGGAGGAGGGAGTGTTGCAGCGCCTCGTCCGGCCAGGTGTGGCCAATCGGCTACCTGAGCGCAGAGTCGTGCCAAACACCAAACCCCGTTCGGGAGGGTGAGAGACACCTGGCCGGATGATGAGAGCCGACGACCAACGCCGCAGATGAGGTGCTATGGACGTTTTCCGGGTTCAGATGCCTTTGACGATCATCAGCTTGACGAGGTCGACCACGCGGTTGCTGTAGCCCCACTCGTTGTCGTACCAGCTCACCAGCTTGAAGAAGTTCTTGTTCAACTCGATGCACGAGCCGGCGTCGAAGATCGACGAGCGGACGTCGTGGATGAAGTCGGACGAGACGACCTCTTCATCGGTGTAGCCGAGGATGCCCTTGAGGTAGGTCTCGGAGGCCTTCTTCATCGCGGCCTGGATCTCGGCGAGCGAGGTGTCCTTGGCTGACTTGAAGGTCAGGTCGACCACCGACACGGTCGGGGTGGGCACGCGGAACGCCATGCCGGTCAGCTTGCCCTTGAGTTCGGGCAGGACGAGCGCGGCGGCCTTGGCGGCGCCGGTCGAGCTGGGGATGATGTTCTGCGCCGCGGTGCGGCCGCCCTTCCAGTCCTTCTTGGAGGGACCGTCGACGGTCTTCTGGGTCGCGGTGTACGAATGCACGGTGGTCATCAGGCCTTCGACGATGCCGAAGCCTTCCTTGAGCAGGACCTGGCAGACCGGGACGAGGCAGTTCGTGGTGCAGGACGCGTTCGACACCAGGTTGTGCTTGGCTGCGTCGTACTTGTCGCTGTTCACGCCCATCACAATGGTGATGTCCTCGTTCTTGGCCGGGGCGCTGATGATGACCTTCTTGGCGCCGGCGACGATGTGGCCGTGGGCCGAGCGGGGATCGCCAGCTTTGCACTCGGTAAAGAGGCCGGTCGATTCGATGACCAGGTCGACGCCGAGCTTCTTCCACGGCAGTTCGGCCGGGGTCTTGGCGCTGACGACCAGGATGTCCTTGCCGTTGACGACCAGGACGTCGTCTTCAGCGACGGTCGGGGCGGACTTCTTCGAGGCCACGGTGCCCTTGAAGGCGCCCTGGGTCGAGTCGTACTTGAGGAGGTAGGCGAGGTTGTCGGCCGGGACGATGTCGCCGACCGCGACCACGTCGACGTCCGTGCCGAGCAGACCCTGCTCGACGATGGCGCGGAAGACGAGGCGGCCGATGCGGCCGAATCCGTTGATGGCAATCTTGGTGGCCATGATGGCTCCTGGTGGGTGCGGCGTTGGTTCGCCGGGGTTGGGATGGACGGTGTTGCGTGCGCGGCGGAGGCTATGCGCTCAGTCACGAGCGCAAGCCGACCGCATTGACCCACCGTGCCAGGCATGTCCGCGATGGCGGCGATGCATGCTTCACATGCAAGAACCCCGGCGGATGGCCGAGGTTCTGCGGACTTTCCAGGGAAATGACGAAGCGCAGCGGCCTGAACCAGCCTGCGGCAGGGCCCGCGCGGCCTCAGGTCATCTTGATGTTGCGGACCTTGGGCAGGTTGAAGATCGAGCCATTCTCGGCCGACCAGCGGCCATCGGCCTTGAGGCGCTCGATGCGCTCAGCGCGGGAGAGAACGTTGCGGTGCTTGGAAAAACCGCCTTTGCTGGCGAACGTACCGTGCATGCTCATGGATCACCTCCGGCGTGGGGGCGCGAACCATAGCAAGAGCGGCCAGGAATCAAGTCTCGGCTGGCGCCGAGGGAATCGGCTTGGCGCCAGGGCCGCCGCCGACGACCGGCGGGCGGTGGGCCTCCTGCACCCGGCCCTTCACCGACTGTTCCAGGTGGCGTTCCATCCAGCGCACCAGGCGCGAGACGGCGGTGTCGGCGGCATCGGGCAGGCTGTCGCGCAGTTCCTCAAGCGCCTCGGCGCGCGGCCGGCTGCGGTCGTGGAAGAGAATGCGGTAGGCGTCGCGCATGGCCGAGATCTGGTCTTCTGGGATGCCGGCCCGGCGCATGCCGATCTGGTTGACATTGCGCGGCTCGGCCGGGTTGCCCTCGGCGATGACATAGGGCGGGATGTCGAACTTGATGCCGCACATTGCGCCGACGTAGGCGAGTTCACCCACCGAGACGAAATGGTGTACGCCGGTCATCGGCCCGACGACGGAGCGGTCAGCCAGGTTCACGTGGCCGGCCAGGTTCGCCGCGTTGCCGACGATCACCCGGTTACCGAGGATGCAGTCGTGCGCGATGTGGCAGTAGGCCATCAGCAGGCAGTCGTCACCGACCACGGTCTTCATGCCGCCGCCTTCGGTGCCCTTGTTGACGGTCACGCATTCGTGGACGCGGCAATTTTTGCCGATGATGACCTCGGAATCCTCGTTCTTGAACTTGAGGTCCTGGGGATCGCCGCCAACCACCGCGCCGGGGAAGACCTTGGTGCCGTCGCCGATGGTGGTGCGCCCGATCACGGTCACGTGGCTGACCAGCTCGACCCCGGCACCCAGCACGACCTTGCCACGCACCAGGCAGAACGGGCCGACGGTGGCCTGGGGATGGATCTCGGCGGCAGCATCGACGACGGCGAGGGCATGGACGGGCATGGGCGGCTCCGGCATCCCGCGTGAGGCGGGAACCAAGGTTTCGTCAAGAATGCAGCCGCATCGCTTAGTCGTTGGTGGATGCGCGGTCAAGGCATGGCGGCGGAAATCCGAGGAGTTTCCGGCGCATGCATCAGCAAGGAGATCCAGCTCCGGCCGTAGGTCCGACGTTCGCGCTCGACCAGCTCTGGATGTTCCGGCAGATCGGTGCCCGCTTCGCCCCGGATGACCACGACGCCGTCTGCCGCGAGCGTCGCCGCCGCGAGGCGGAGAAGTTCCGCGATCAGCGCCGGCTCGTCGGCGAACCACGGGAACGGCGGATCGGCGAAGACCAGGTCAAGTCCGGCAAGGGTCGGCAGTGCGGTCTGGAACGGCCGAGGATGCAGGCGTATCGCCGGCGGGTCGCCGAGTTGGCGCAGATTGGCGCGGATCACGGGGATGGCGTGGCGGCCGGGTTCGATGAGGTGGGCCACCGACGCGCCCCGGCTGGCGGCCTCGATGCCGAAGCCGCCGGAGCCGGCGCAGACATCGGCGACGGTCAACCCGCTGAGATCCTGGCCAAGCCAGTCGAAGAGCGACTGCTTGATCCGGTCCGGCAGCGGCCGGGTCGCCAGTCCGTCGGGCGCTTCCAGGGTGCGGCCCTTCCACTTTCCTGCGATAATCCTCACGCTGGCGCGATCGTGGAGGCGGCCCCAGAAACCGCCGCAAGATCGCTCCAGAACCCAGGATAAGTCTTCGAGGTGCAGGCGGGGTCCGCGATGGTCACCGCGCCGGTGAGCGCGCCGAGCACGCCGAAGCTCATCGCCATGCGATGATCCGCATAGCATTCCACCGTCGCCGGCACGATCGGCCGAGGTGAGATGCGCAGCCAGTCGTCGCCGTGCTCGACGTGCTGGCCCAGGCGGCGCAGTTCGGTCACCGTCGCCGCCAGGCGGTCGGTCTCCTTGATGCGGATGTTGGCGACGTTGCGGATCACCGTGTCGCCCCGGCACAACGGCGCGATGGCAGCGAGGGTCATCACGGTGTCGCTGATGTGGTGCAGATCGGCGTCGATCCCGGTCAGGCCGCCAACCGGCGCCGCGACCGTGGTGTCGGTTCCGTCGCTGCTGACGCTGGCGCCCATGTGGCGCAGCAACTCGACGAAAGCGTAGTCACCCTGGAGCGACGAGGCGTCGAGTCCGGGGACGGTGATGCGGCCGCCGCCGGCCGCCGCGAGCGCGAACGGATAGCTGGCCGAGCTGGCGTCCGGCTCGGCCGCGTAACGCCGGCTCTGATAGGCGCGGATCGGCGTGGTGCGAAAACCGGTCGAAACGCCGGCTTCGTAGCCGTTGCCCGAACCACCGACCACGTCGATGCGGCCGCCAAAATCCGCGATCAGGCGCCGGGTCATCTCAATGTAGGGCAGGCTGACCAGCTCGCCCTCGACGCTGATCTCCAAGGCTGCCTCGGCAAAGCCGCTGACGAGCAGCAGCGCGGTGAAATACTGGCTCGAACGATCACCGCGCATGCGGATGCGCCCGCCGGGGATGCGTCCGCCATGCACGGTCAGCGGTGGACAGCCGGTCGGGCAGTCGACCGCGACGCCCAGTTGGCGCAGACCATCGACGAGATCCGCGATCGGCCGCTTCGCCATGTGTTCGTTGCCGACGAACGTCGTCGCGCCCGGGATCAGCGCAGCGAGCGCGGCGCAGAAGCGCACCGTCGTACCGCTGTTGCCAACGAAGCACGGCGTCGCCGGAGCGCGCAGACGATCGCGGCCGCCGCGCACGATGAGTTCGCCTGGCGCGCCTGCGCGGATCATGACGCCCATCGCGGTCAGGCATTCGCGCATGCGCTGCGTGTCGTCGCTCTCCAGCACGTTCGCTATGACGCTTTCGCCGCCATCCGCGAGCGCGGTGCAGACAAGGGCGCGGTTGGTGAGGCTCTTTGAACCCGGCACAGTCCAGGTCGTATCGACACGACCGCGCAGGCGGGGGACGAGGAACGGGCCGGACGGAGTCATGGCGGCCACAATCGTGGCGGGTTCGGGGCTGGCAATCCATCGTGGTTGCCGGGGGTCGCCCTGGACCGGACTTGCGATCCGCGCTGACGATCGACCCTGTGCCCATGGCCACCGCCGTCCCGCTCGCCGCCCACGTCGTCCACGTCCCGGATCCGCTGCACCTGCGCGACGAACTCGCCGGTTTCGCCGACCGCCCGCGCCCAGAGGTGGTCGCCGGGGTCAAGGCGCTGCGCCTGCGCGAACTCGCGGCCATCGCGCGGACCCAGATCGAGCATTCCAACGAACTGACCGGCCTCGACACCGCGCTCGCGATCTCGGGCATGACCGACGCGGTGGTGCGGGCGCTCGCGCATCGCGCCTTCCTGCGCGCCGGCGCGCCGGGCGACTGGTACGGCCAGGTCGGCGTCTTCGCCATCGGCGGCTATGGCCGGGGCGAGATGAATCCCAACAGCGACCTCGATCTGCTGGTGTTCGCGCTCGATCGTCCCTGCCCCTGGCTCGACAAGGGCTGGGCGGAACTGCAGACCCTGCTCTGGGACGTGAAGTTCCAGGTCGGCGCATCCAAGCGCGGCGCAGCGGAACTGGCCCGCATCATCGACGACGACTACGTCACCGCGACCGCCGTGATCGAAGGCCGCTCGATCCTCGCCACCCAGGCGGTCGACGCGCGCTTCCTGGAGATGCTCGCGCGCTTCCGCGATCGCCGCAGCCTGCCCTTCCTGCGCTTCAAGCTGGAGGAACTCGCCAAGCGGCGTGAAGCGGCAGGGGCCAGCCCGTTCCTGATGGAACCCAACCTGAAGTCGAATCCGGGCTGCCTGCGCGACGTGCAGTTGCTGCGCAATCTCGGGTTCTGCGTATCGGGTTCGCGCAATCTCTATCACCTGGAAGAGCTGGAGGTCATCACCCGCGCCGACTTGACCGGGGTCGTCGCGGCCAACGACCATCTCCTCATGCTGCGCAGCCTGCTGCACTTCCATCACGGCCGGAAGCACGACACCTTCCAGCTCGCGGACCAGGTGCGCATCGCCAAGCAGCTCGGCTATGCCGATGTCAGCCGGCTGAGCGCGGTCGAGCACTTCATGAAGTTGCACTACGCCAAGGTGCTGCACGTGCACCAGATCGTCGACCTGGCGCTCAGCCGCGCCCGCGCCAAGGGGCACCTCGGGCGCCGGCCGATTCTGATCAAGACCCGGCGCAAACTCGATGAGGACTTCGTCGCGGTCGACGGCCAGGTCTATCCCAGCCACGATGCCTGGTGGCAGAAGCCGGACTGGGTGCGCCGCATCTTTTCCGTCTGCCGCCTCGCCCAGGACCGCAAACTCACGCTGTCGCTGGAGTTCCAGCGCCAGATCCGGCATCACCTCGATCGCGTCACCGACGAGGTCCGCCATGATGCCGCCACCGCGCAGGCGTTCCTCGCGGTGATCGGCAACCTTGGCCAGGTGCGGCCGATCCTCACCGATCTCCACCGCGCCGGGCTGCTCGGAGCCTACCTGCCCGAGTTCGGCGTGCTGACCTGCCACATGCAGTTCGACAGCTACCACCAATACACGGTGGACGAGCACACCCTGATCGCCCTGGGCAACCTGGACGCGGTCGCGAGCGGCCGGGTGCAGGGTGCGCCGGGCATGACCCGCATCCTGCCGCACGTGCAGCGCAAGGATCTGCTCGCGTTGTCGCTGCTGCTGCACGATATGGGCAAGTACATGGGGCGCGGCCACGTCGCACGTGGGGCGATGATGGCGGTGGGCGTCGGCGAACGCCTGCACCTGGAAAAGGACGCCGCTGACTTCATGTACTTCCTCGTCGAACGCCACGTGATCCTGTCCGACGCCAGCCGCATGCGCGACTTCCATCAGCCGTCGTTCCTCGGCCCGTTCGCGCAGAAGATCGGCGACCGCGCCCGGCTCGATGCGCTCTACTGCCTGACCTGGTGCGACGCCAAGGCGGTGGGCGAAGGCATCCTGACTGGCTGGCAGGAGGCCATCCTGGGCGAGTTGTACGAAGCCGTCGCGGCCGAACTGTCCAGTTCCGGCGCGCACCGCGCCATCGCGGTCGAGGACCGCCTGGCCCAGGAACTGGTTGTCGCCAAGGTCGCCTCAGCCGAAGCCCAGGAATTCATCCGTTCCCTGTCCGGCACCTACCCGCATCAGGTCGTGGCCGGCGAGATCGTGCGCCACTGGCGCGTCCATGCCGAGGCCAAACGCGACGGCATCGGCCTGGATCCGGACTTCCGCGACAGCCACGTCCATCTGGTCGCCGCCGCGCCCGACCGCCACGCCCTGTTCGCCGACGTCACCGCGACGCTGTGCGGCCACGGCTTCGACGTGATCGACGCCCGCACCTGGGTCACCGCCAACGCCATGGTGATCTACAGCTTCCGCCTCGCCTCGATTTTTCCGGCGAAACTGCGCGAAGAAGCGACCTGGGCCGCGCTCAAACGCGACCTCATCGCGGTGGTCGGCGGCAAGCTGGATGCGCGCACCCTGCTCGAACGCCGGCGCAAAACCTACACCGACAAGCCCGCCGACAGCGGCTTCGACGATCCGGCGGTGAAACTGGAAGGCGTCACCAGCGACACCCACACCATCGTCGACGTCCACACCAAGGACGAGGTCGGCCTGCTGTCGCGCCTCTGCCGCGAGATCAGCGACGCCGGCATCGAGATCGGCCACGCCTGCATCAACACCATGGGCGACGTCGCCGTCGACGTGTTCTATGTCCAGCGCCAGGGCCGGAAGCTCGACGAGGTCGAGGCCGAGGACCTGCGCGGGCGGGTGATCCGGATGCTGAATCTCAAGACGGCGTGAGCCGGAACTCAACCTGGG
Source organism: Candidatus Kuenenia stuttgartensis (assembly GCA_945876185.1). Classification (GTDB taxonomy): domain Bacteria; phylum Planctomycetota; class UBA11346; order UBA11346; family UBA11346; genus BJHQ01. Next base: position 22,379 of record CAMCMZ010000007.1, read on the forward strand.
GGAAATCTCGCAATCAAAGCAACTTGCTGTTAATTTCTGGATTATTCGTCGAAAGCGCGTCGCGAAGCATGCTTTGACCCCTGACGGCGGCCCAACTCAAATGCGCGGCCAACACCAGATCTCGGCGTTGTTCAGGCGTGATCTGCAATTTGTCGAGCCAATCATCAAGGGTTTTCAAGGAGGGCTTACGCCGTTGGTTGAGGACCTGTGAAACCGAGGCGGGAGTGACGCCAATCAACCGCGCATAGGCCCGGACCCCAAGTCCCTGCTGTTGTAGCGTTGCCCGCAACAGGTCGGCAAAAGTCCGCATCCGGCGAATCTAGGCCGATTTGCACCAATGACAGTTGAGCGCTTGACGGTGTTAAGCGATTGATATACACTCTTTCAAGAGTCCAACAGCCGTCCGATTCCACTCGATCCTGAGAGGAATTCTCCATGACCGACAACATGACCGACGTTTTCGTGAATCACGCGTTTCCAATCATGGCGAAAATTCGTGAATGGTGGGCAACACAACACGACATCATTTACGAAAAATGCGAGCCCCTGCATCGCATCCTGCGTCGTCGTGCCGACCTCACGACGGATAGCGGTGCGCCGATAGTGTTGACCGCTCAAGACGCTGATCAGGTTATTGATTATCTCAGGAAAGGTGGACTTTGGATCAATGATCCCATTGACCAACGTCCCCTGTTATACAAACCACACACCCGTAAAGGGAACGCCCATGAAATTCACCACCTCGCTCATCCTGATCCTTGGCGCTGTATTGACCTGCGCTGGATGTGGGAAAAAACAGGAATCTGCCCCAGCACCCAAATTGACAAATTTAAACGTGAGTTTGGATCTCAGCCCGTCGTCTATAACTATTGGTCAATCCTCTGTCTGGACAATAACCGTAAAAAACGGGACTTTCGTCTCCAGTTCCCCCTGTAAGGGAATCATAACATTTAGTTGGAGCGGCGATGGTAACGCTGTTGGCCGATCTTTCGACATTCCTTCTATCGGCCCTTTAACACAGGTTACGTTTACTGATGGATGGACAGGCGATCCTGGTGAAGAAAATACCGCGGTCCTTGTGAATGTGAAAGTCGACACAGACAACAAGAACGCCGAATCGAGCGAATCAGACAATGAGATATCACGCACATTGACCATCACCCCAGCGCCTGCATTGAAAAGCAAAGGGTAGAATCGGAAAATACGTCTCGGCTCAATGATCGACGAGTAAGTTTTTTGTGGGATTTCGTTATAATGGTTCATCTGGCGCCGCCGTGCCGCCCTCGTCGTCCCACGCCGTCCTTGGGGTCATCGCCGCCGTCGCCCGCGCCCTGGCGGCGTGCACGGGGTTGCTGGTGCTGGCGGGGCCGGACTGAGCAAGGACGCGGGCGTGCCGACCTTTCGCTGCGCGGACGGGTTGTGGCGTGACCACAATACGATCAACCGTCGATGATGGTCTCGCAGCAGCAGGGGCAGCGGCAGACTTGGCGCATGGCGTCCTTGGTCATGACATCATTGCAGACCGTGAGCCGCCAAGAGCTGTTCCGCTTGCGCGACCATAGTTTCAGCCACGGCGATCTGGGATCCGCCAAACGCCGTGGCTGGACCTTCAACCGCCGCCGCGCTGGAGTTGGTGATCAGGCAGGGGATGCCGTGCTGGTCGAGCACCGCCTTGGCGAGGTTGGCCGAAACATCGTCCGCATACTGCTTGATGACTTTCATCGCATATTTCCTGTTCACCGAGGGTTGGTTGTACGAACTTCGATGTACCTCTCTGTCCTCCCGGGTTCAAACCAGCAAGGTCAACCCAGGCAGTGACGTTTTCCGGTGCAAGCCCACCGTTCCCTGACTTCATCGATCCAATCAGCCATGCTTCGACATGGAACTGATCAACAGCCACAACCCGAGGATGAGGTTCAACCCCAGGCCGATGCCGGCGACGATCCGGTTCGAACGTTTGGCGACCAGACCGATGATCCCAAGCACGGTGCCACCGATGGGGAAGAGCATGGAGACGAGTCCGACCAGGCCGCCTGCGGCGAAGCCGTTCAGGTTCTGGGTGCGGGCCGAATCCATCATCAAGCCCATGGCCAGGAAGATCCCGAGCCAGAACAGCACGAAGCAGACAATTGACAGGATCCCCAGGGTCGGTTTGGTTCCGGTGGGCTTCCTCCGTCGGCTGAATCCCCGCGTCTGGGGCTGACGGCCTGGCGCCGGGATCCGGCTCTGGGTCGCGGGTCGAACGGTCCGATAGGAAGTGCGCGAGGTATAGGTCATGGGGGCATTCCGGATGATGGGCGGTGAAATACCACCTGGGCGATGACCGGCAAGGATGCAGAGGCGAGTCCATGGGTGCGGGCTGGGGCAGCGATGATGAGGACAACCCGACTGAACGACGGTCGCGCAGCAGTCGGCGGAGTCGGCCAGCCACGTGCAGATGATCGCCAAGTTGCAGCACCACCTCCGGGGGTTGTTTCGGGCATGATTTGGACGCTCCACTGAAAAGCTCCTCGGCGACGTTGCGCCGGATCAGCCGTTCATCAGCGCGATCGAAGCCGTTGCCTGGTGATTGACCCTCCCGCAGGAGTGCCACCCTCCGCCGCCGACGGACCGCGGCATCCGGAACACGGTGAGAACCCGTGGTGGACCCGCCGCTGTATCCGGCTTGCGTATCGCCGGCTCAGAGCCAGCCACTGACGGGGACTACCCCGCGGGGAAGGCGCGATACGCTGCACGCCGGGAGCCAGAAGGCCTGACCGCTCCCGAGGGGCGCCAGGCCGATGTGGCGGTGGTGGCTGTGGGCGATGCCGGAGCCTACCGCGAAGCTCTCGCCACTCTCGCCCCGCGTGGACGGTTGGTACTCTTCAGCGGCTTGGCGCCGGCCTCGGCCGTGCAGGGCATCGACCTCAACGCGCTGCACTATCACGAGCAGACCCTGGTGGGCGCCTACGGCTGCAGCCTGCGGCACGGCCGCCAGGCCCTCGACCTCATCGCCCGCGGCCTGCCGGTGGCCGACCTCATCACCCATCGCCTGGCGCTCGCCGATCTCGAGCACGGACTCGAACTCGTGGCGCAACGGCAGGCGATGAAGGTGCTGCTCTTCCCATCCCAGCTCACCACGAAAGGCATTCCATGACCCACGATCCCCGCGCCTTCGGCGCCATACTTCAGCGGCTCATTCGTCGCGAAGATCTCAGCCGCGCCGAGTCCGCCGCCGCGATGGCGGAGGTGCTCTCCGGCGCCCCCTGCGACCTGCACCAGGGCGCCTTCCTCGCCTCCCTGGTGGCCAAGGGCGAGACCGCCGACGAGATCGCTGGCTGCTGCGATGCGGTGATCGAGCACGACACCGTGCGTGTCACCTCGCCGCTGCCCGAGCCGCTGGTCGAAAACAGCGGCACCGGCATGGACCGCCTCAAGACCTTCAACATCAGCACCCTGGCCGCGTTGGTGGCGGCGGCGGATGGTGTCAGCCTCGCCCGCCATGGGGCGCGCGCACTGACCAGTTCCTGCGGCACGGTGGATCTCTGCGAAGCTCTGGGGGTGGACGTCGAGGCGCCGGTGGAGCGGGTAGCGATGAGCGTGCGCCGCTGCGGCCTCGGTCTGTTCAACGGCATGAGCCCTCAGGTGCATCCGCGCGCCCTATTCCGCATCCTCGGCCAGATCCGCTTTGGCTCGACGTTGAACATCGCCGCCTCGCTGGCCTCGCCGGCCCGCGCCACCCACGGGGTGCGCGGGGTCTACAGCCCGGCACTGATCGCCCCCACAGCGCAGGTGATGCGCGGCCTGGGCTACCGCGCTGGCCTGGTGCTGCACGGCTGCGCGCCCGACGGCTCGCCGGGCAGCGACGAGGCCACCGCCTGCGGCCCGATCCGATTTCTGCGTTTCGCCCAAGGGATGGCCGACGAGCAGGGGGAGATCAGTGCCACCGACCTGGGTCTGCCGCCAGCGCTGCCTGCCGATCTTGCACCGCTGGGCGACGTGACCCGCGAAGCCCGCCGGGCGGTGACGCTGCTCTCCGGCCGTGGGGTTCCACGCCAAACCGATGCGGTAGCGCTCAACGCGGGGGCCATCCTCTGGATCGTCGGCCGCTGTCCGAGCTGGCACGCTGGATTCGAACGAGCGCAGACGCTGCTCGCTCAAGGTGCCGGCCTGGTGCGCCTTCGTCTGTGGGTTTCAGAACAAGGTGGATTGGACGGCCAAGCCAAGTTGGAACAATTGATGGCGGCTACCGACTTCATCGGCGGCGGTACAGCGTCGACCAGCGCATGATGCTGGCTTCGGTCTTGGCCATTTCACGTGGTACAGGCGATCGCCTCGGTGGCGTTTCCTGCGTCTGGCCTAGCATCCCCGCCGTGCCGTCCTCGTCGTCCCACTCCGCCCTGGGGGCCATCGCCGCCGCTGCCCGCGCCTTGGCGGCGTGCACGCGGTTGCTCGTGCTGACCGGGGCCGGGTCGAGCAAGGACGCTGGCGTGCCGACCTTCCGCTGTGCGGATGGACTGTGGCGCGACCACAAGCCGGAGGACCTCGCCGCGCCGGAGGGCTTCGCGCGCAATCCCGACCTGGTCTGGGACTGGTACCGCGAACGCCGTTTGCTGATCGCGCGGGCGCAGCCGCATGTCGGCCAGCGCGCGATCGCCCTTTTGCAGCAGCATTATCCGGCGCCGGGCAAGGTGCTGGTGGCGACCACCAACGAGGACGACCTGTTCGACCGGGCCGGGGTCGCCGGCGTCGTGCACCTGCATGGATCCCTGTTCGAGACGGCGTGCTCGGCCGGGTGCGGCTGGCGGCACCTGGATGCGTTCGACAACGGCCTGAGCATGCAGCCATGCCCCGCCTGCGGGGCGCGCACGCGGCCGGGTTCGACCTGGTACGGCGAGTCGCTGCCGAAAGGGGTGCTGGAATCCATCGCCGCGTTCAAGCCCGACGGCTGTCTGCTGATCGGTTCTTCCTGCCTGGTGCAGCCGACCTCGGTGATTGCGCCGGAACTGATCGCCGCCGGTTGCCCGGTGGTCGAGATCAATCCGGAGGAAACCCCGATCTCACCGCTCGCCGCATGCAGCCTGCGCGCCACCGCCAAGGACGCGATCCCGCCGCTGGTCGACCTGCTGACGTCACCGACGGTGCGGGACCAGAAGCGGCGGATCACCTGAACCGGGGTCGGGTTACGATGCAGGGGGATCTGGCGTGTTGTGATTTTCCCTTGGGCGTACGGTGTTCTCCACCCGGTACCGGGAATCCCCCTGGGACCGCCACGCTCCAGCGTGGCTTGGGCGGCGATGCCGCTCGGGTGAAGTTGTTTCCTGATCCCTTGGTCTCGCCCTGTGAATCGGACGCATTGCCAGGCTGGAGCCTGGCGGTCCCAGGGTCGTGTTTCCGGACACCTTGCTGATGAATCGCGCCTCCATGTTTGACCCCACTTGGCTTCCCCCGCCGCCGGCGCGGCTGGTCGTCGCGGTGAGCGGCGGCGCGGACTCATGCGCCCTGTGGGATCTGCTGCTGACTGACGGCCGTTGGCCGATCCTCGTCTGGCATCTCGACCATGGCCTGCGCCCGGAGTCGGCGACGGATGCGGCGTTCATGCGCGAACGGGCCGAGCACTACCTCACCCAGGGAAAAGTAGCGGAACTCATCCTCGAATCCGTCGATGTGGCCGTGCTGGCCAAGGCCTGGGGCTGCGGCCTGGAAGAAGCCGGCCGCCGGCACCGCTATGAGCGCCTGTCTGCCGTGGCGCTGGCCCACGACGTGGCAGCGGTCTGCACCGCGCACCACGCCGACGATCAGGCCGAAACCGTGCTGGCGCACCTGCTGCGCGGTGCCGGGCCGGTCGGGCTGGCGGGCATCCCTCCCTGGCGCGAACTCGGCCCGGGCGTGCTGCTGGTCCGGCCGCTGCTGGCGGCCAGCCGGGCTCAACTGCGCCAGCACCTGGAAAAAACCGGTCTTTCCTGGCGTGAAGACGGCAGCAACGCGGACGTGCGCTATCAGCGCAACCACTTGCGCCAACGCGTGCTGCCCCAGCTGGAACGGCTTTGCCCCGGCTTCGGCGCAGCGCTGGCCACGGCGGCGGCCACGACCCGGAAACAGGTTGATCACGCAGACACCCTGGTCGCGCGCGCCTGGCGCGCGGACGACGCTGGGCTCGACCTCGAACCGCTCCTCGCGCTCGCGCCCGACGTGCGGCTGCTGGCATGGCGCCGGCTGCTGCTGCAACTTGGTCTGCCACTCAGCCGATCGCACCTGGAACGGCTGGAGGCCATCGCCAGCGGGCCGCCCGATCGCCGGCTGGGACTCAGGGGTTGGGAACTGTGGCGACGCCAGGGTCGTCTGCGCTGGCGGCCGGCCCCGCTTGCGCGCAAGCCCGCACGCGCGCAGGCTGCGTCCATCATGCCGACCACTGCCCTTATGCCGACCACTGCCGTGATCCTCGCCGCGGGCAAAGGCACGCGGATGAATTCCGAACTCGCGAAAGTCCTCCACCCGCTCTCCGGCCGGCCGCTGGTGGCGCATGTGCTGGACGCCTGCCGCGCCGCCGGCGTCGACCAGACCGTGGTCGTGGTGGGCTGGCAGCGTGACCAGGTCGAGGCGGCGGTGGCGTCGTGGGCGCCGACCTGCGTCGTGCAGGATCGGCAACTCGGTACCGGCCACGCCGTGCTGGTCACCGAAACCGCAGTGACCGGCGACCACGTGGTCGTGCTCTGCGGCGATTCGCCGCTCATCCCCGCCAGCCTGCTGCGCGACCTCATCGCCCGGCACAAGCGCACCGGCGCGGCCTGCACCGCCGTCGCGGCCCGGATGCAGGATCCCACCGGCTACGGCCGGATGGTGGTTGATGCCGCCGGCAACCTGCTGCGCATCGTCGAACACCGCGACGCGAATGATTCCGAACGCCGGATCGATCTGATCAACAGCGGCCTCTATGCCTTCCGCCGGAGCGACCTGTTCCGCTGCCTGCATCAGGTGCGTCCGGCCAATGCCCAGGGCGAGTACTACCTGACCGACGTGGTGAAAATGCTGGTCGAGGAACGCGCCCAGGTCGGGATGGTGATCTGCGACACGCCGACTTCGGTGCTCGGGATCAACACTCCGGCCGATCTGTTGGAGGCTGCGCGCATCCACGCGCAAAGCCGCAAGACGCAGGTCATGGAACCATCGAAACTTCAGTGATGCAGGCCCGTGATGCGTGAGGGAAACGGAACCGGCGTGACCGTCATCCGCTTCGTCGATGGCACCCTGACCCTGCATGAGGCCGCTCCGGCTGTGCTGGAGGCCCTCGGCCCGCTGGCGGTCGCCGACCCGCGCATCGGCGGCCATCGCGCCCGCGCCTGCGACTACGCTGAGATCCTGCGCCGGCTGCACGGCCGCCACGCCTACCGTGACGAGGCGCGCCAGTACCGCGAACTGGACCTGAACGAACACGAATCGCTGCCGCTGCGCGAATACCAACGCCTCGCGCTCGAGTCCTGGGGAGTCGGGCGCAAGCGTGGGGTCGTGGTGCTGCCCACCGGCGCGGGCAAGACCTACGTCGCGCTCAAGGCGATGCTGATGGCCAAACGCTCGACCCTGGTGCTCGCCCCGACCATCGACCTGGTGCAGCAATGGGCGGGCGACCTGGCCCGCCGCCTGCAGGTGCCGATCGGGATCTACGGCGGCGGGGAGAAACGCCTCGAGGAAATCACGGTCTCGACCTACGATTCCGCCGTGCTGTTCATGCCATTCCACGGCAACCGCTTCGGTCTGCTGGTGTTCGACGAATGCCACCACCTGCCCGCAATGGTCACCGCCGGCGCGGCTGAACAGTGCCTGGCCCCGTTCCGCCTGGGCCTGACCGCCACCCCGGAACGCACTGACGGCCAACACGCCCGCCTGGATGACCTCATCGGGCCGGAGGTCCATCGTTCGCATATCGGTGAACTCGAAGGCCGGTTCCTGGCGTCGTACCAGGCGGAAGTGCTGGAAGTGGCGCTCGATCCCGACGAAGCGGTCGCCTACCGCGAGGCGCGGGCCGAATACGTCGCCTTCATCCGCGCCCAGGGCATCGATTTTTCCGCCCCCGACGGCTGGGCCCAGTTCCTTGCCGCCGCCGGGCGCGATCCCGACGGCCGCAAGGCGATGCGCGCCTACCGCGAGCAGCGCCGCCTGGCGCGTTCGGGTCGCGCCAAGCTGCGCGCGCTCTGGCAGCTGCTGCGTGAACATGCCGGCGAACGCTGCCTGGTGTTCACCGACGACAACGACACCGCCTACCGCATCGGATCCGAATTCGTGCTGCCGGTGCTGACCCACCACACCAAAGGCGGCGAACGCAAACGGCTGCTCGACGCCTTCCGCGCCGGCACCCTGCCGGTGCTGGTCACCAGCAAGGTGCTGAACGAGGGCGTCGACGTGCCCGAGGCGTCGGTGGGCATCATCGTCAGCGGTTCCGGCAGCGTGCGCGAGCACGTCCAGCGCCTGGGCCGGCTGCTGCGACCGAAGCAGGGCAAGACCGCGATCCTGTACGAACTGATCGCCGCTGGCACCGCCGAGGCATACACGTCGCAGCGGCGGCGGTCGCACGCTGCTTTTGGCGAGCAAGTCCGGAACGGCGAGCAAGTCCGGAGTGGCGAGCAAGTCCGAAGTGGCGAGCAAGTCCGGAACGGCGAACAAGTCCGGAGTGGCGAACAAATCCGGAACAGGGGCGAAGTCCGGAGCTATGGCCCGATCCGGATGGGCGAACCCTCCCCCAAGCACCGCGAAGATCCCGGCGACGACGGGGTTCGCGACGCTGACGCGGAGTGGCCGGAGGACCTCTTTTCCCACGCCGATCCCGACTGACGCGACGCCCAACCGAACCGCCCAGCGGCGGGCGGGCACGGTTGCGCCCGTGCCGCGTCCGGCGTAAGGTGCCGACGGCATGCGCCTCCTCGACCGTATTCTCGGCATGTTCTGCCTCGATCTCGGGATCGACCTGGGCACCGCCAACACCCTGGTCGCGGTGCAGGGGCGCGGGGTGGTGATCTGCGAACCGAGCGTGGTCGCGGTCAAGCGCGGCACCAAGCAGGTCCTGATGGATGGCAACGCGGTCGGCGACCAGGCCAAGATCATGCTCGGCAAGAACCCGGGCAACATCGACGTGGTGCGGCCGATGAAGGACGGCGTCATCGCCGATCTGGAAATCACCGAGGCGATGCTGCGCTACTTCATCCGCAAGGCCAACGGCCGGCGCGGGATGTTCCGCCCGCGCCTGGTCATCGCGGTGCCGTCGGGGCTGAACGAGGTGGAAAAAGGCGCGGTCACCAACAGCGCGATGAACTCCGGCGCGCGGGAAGTGTTCCTTATCGCCCAGCCGATGGCGGCGGCGATCGGCGCCGGGTTGCCGGTGGCCGACCCGATCGGCTCGATGATCGTCGACATCGGCGGCGGCACGACTGAGGTCGCGGTGATCTCGCTCGCCGGCATCGTCGCGAGCGAATCGGTGCGGGTGGCCGGCGATGAGCTCAACCACGCCATCATCAAATACCTGAAATCCCAGTATTCCGTCGTGGTCGGCGAGAACACCGCCGAGCTGGTGAAGTGCCAGATCGGCTGCGCTTTGCCGCTCGCCGACGAAGCGAAGATGACTATTCGCGGCCGCGACCTGCGCACCGGCATGCCGCGTTCGATCGAAGTCACCTCGACCGAGGCACTGGAAGCCCTGCGCCCGTCGGTGCAGACCATCGTCAATTCGATCAAGATGGTGCTCGAACGCACCCAGCCCGAACTCGCCGCCGACCTCATCGAACGCGGCATCGTCATGGCCGGCGGCACCAGCCAGCTGCACGGCCTGTGCGAGCTCGTCGCCCAGGAAACCGGCCTGCCCGTGCGCATGGCCCAGGATCCGATGACCTGCGTCGCGCGCGGCTGCGCCGCATTGCTGGACAACCTTGATGCCCTGTCGCAGATTCTGGAGACGGGGACGGAGCAGTAAAAATCGCAAGTGCGCCCCATCTGCGGCGTTGGTCGTCAGTCATGTGGCGCTGCCACACTCCTTCCTCCCGCCTTGCATCTGGGGCACACTTGCGATTTTTCGTCGCGATCTTTGGGTGAGTAACCGACTATGCGCCGGTGGATGGCGACCGAGGCGGTTTGAAGAACAGGAAATTCTTGCGTCCCACGTCGAGCCGCGAAAGCTCCCCGGCCATGCCCAGAACCCTGATCGCGGTCGAGTCCATCCAACGTTCGATCCACCACCTGCGCGGCCAGCGGGTGATGACCGACGCCGACCTTGCCCGGTTGTACGGGGTCGCCACCAAGCGCCTGAACGAGGCGGTGAAGCGCAACAGTAAGCGTTTTCCTGCGGATTTCATGTTCGAACTGACGCTGGCAGAGGAGGACGGTTTGAGGTCGCAGAATGCGACCTCAAAGGCCGCGCCCACGTCTCGGGGCGGTCGCCGCTATCGCACCCATGTCTTCACCGAGCAGGGCGTGGCGATGCTGTCCAGCGTGCTCAACAGCCCCCGCGCCATCGCGGTCAATATCGAGATCATGCGCGCCTTCGTGCAGATGCGGAAGACGCTGACGGCGAACGTCGATCTGGCCAAGCGGCTGACGGTGCTTGAAGCCGAGATGGGCCGCCACGCCGCCGAGTTCGGTCATCACAAGGCAGAAACCGTGCGCGCGATGAAGGTGGTCTTCGCGACCCTGAAGGCCCTGGCTGCCGAGAAGTCGACGCCCGAACCCAAGCGCGATCCCGTCGGATTCGTGCTGAAATAGCGCCTTGTCCGCAGCCTGGTCGCGGGCACCCTCATCGCCCATGCCCCTCCTCGCCGCCCAGCACGCCGATGAACTTGCGAATGCCCGCTGCCGCGATCCCTTCGCGGTGCTGGGTGTCCATGCCGAGGCGGACGGGGTATGGCTGAGGGTGTGGCGGCGCGGGGCGATTGAGGTCGCGGTGGTTGCGCGCGAAAGCCGACGCACGCGATACCTGCTGCACCAGGCCGGGGCGCCGGGCCTGTTCGAGGCGCGCATCCCCCGCCGAAAGCAGGCGTTTGCCTATGAATTGGCCGTGCAGATCGGCGGCATCGACGGCGAGATCATCGAGCGCGATCCGTATTCCTTCTGGCCGCAGCTGTCCGACTTCGACCTCGGGCTGCTGCGATCCGGCCATCACCTCCATCTCGGCAAGGTCCTCGGCGCGCATGCCATGACCATTGACGGCTGCGCCGGCGTGCGCTTCGCGGTGTGGGCCCCGAACGCCGAATCGGTTTCGGTGGTCGGCGATTGGAACGACTTCGACGCCCGCTGGCATCCGATGCGGCTCAGACCCGATTGCGGGGTGTGGGAACTGTTCATCCCCCAGGCGGCGATCGGGATGCGCTACAAGTACCAGATCCGCGGCCCTGGCGGTGAGATCCGGATCAAGGCCGATCCCTGTGCGCTCCAGGCCGAAGTCCCGCCCGCCACCGCATCGGTCATCAGCGATCCGGCCGCGTACACCTGGGGCGACGCAGCCTGGATGCAGGCCCGGGCGGGCGCGCAGCCGAAGAAGAAACCGCTGGCGATCTACGAATGCCATCTCGGATCGTGGGACCGCCGCGCGGAACCCGACTGCTGGCCGAACTACCGCGAGCTCGCACCGAAGCTCATCGCACATCTGAAAAACCTGGGCTTCACGCATCTTGAACTGCTGCCGCTGGCGCAGCATCCGTTCGAGGGCTCGTGGGGCTACCAGGTCTCGGGCCAGTTCGCGCCGAATTCGCGCCACGGTTCGCCGGCGGATCTCAAGTGGTTCATCGACCAGTTCCATCAGGCCGGGCTGGGCGTGATCATCGACTACGTGCCGGGGCACTTTCCCAAGGACGACTTCTGCCTGGCGCGCTTTGACGGCACGCCGACCTATGAGTACGCCGATCCGCGCGAAGGGGAGCACAAGACCTGGGGAACCTGCGTCTTCAACTTCCGCCGGCCCGAGGTGCGCAATTTCCTCCTCGCCGCCGCGCTGCATTGGCTGCGCGAGTTCCACATCGACGGCCTGCGCGTCGACGCCGTGTCGTCAATGCTCTACCGCAGCTACGACCGCCAGCCCGGCGAATGGGTGCCGAACGAGCAGGGCGGCGACGCCAACCTGGAAGCGGTCAGCTTCCTGCAGGAACTCACCAGCACCGTGCATCGCGACTGCCCCGGCGTGCTGACGATCGCCGAGGAGTCCACCGCCTGGGCCGGCGTCACCGCGCCGACCGACATGCAGGGCCTGGGCTTCGACCTGAAGTGGAACATGGGCTGGATGCACGACACGCTGTCGTACCTCGCGCTCGATCCGGTCATGCGGTCGGGCAGCCACAACAAAGCGACCTTCCATCAATGGTACGCCTACGACGACGCCTGGGTGCTGCCGCTGTCGCACGATGAGGTCGTGCACGGCAAGCGCTCGCTGATCGACAAATTGCCCGGCGACTGGTGGCAGCGGCGGGCGCAGCTGCGGCAACTGCTCGGCTACCAGATCGCGGTGCCGGGCCGCAAACTGCTGTTCCAGGGAGGAGAATTCGGAGTCGGCCGCGAGTTCGCCTGGGACCGCCGGCTCGACTGGGCCGAGGCCGACGAGCCTGACCGCAAGGGCATCACCGCCTTCCTGCGCGCCGCGCTGGCGCTCTACCGCGACCAGGGCGCACTGCATGAAGCCGACGACGAACGCGGCGGCTTCGAGTGGATCGATTGTGAAAACCGCGCCGAGAGCCTGCTCGCCTTCCTGCGCCGTGCGCCGGGCAAGACGGAAGTGCTGGTCGCCTGCAATTTCACCCCGATTCCCCGCCACGACTATCCTCTCGGGGTGCCGCGCGGCGGCGTCTGGCGCGAGGTTCTGAACAGCGACGCGCCAGAATTCGGTGGCTCGGGTGTGCTCAATCCGACGGTACGCACGCATGAGCATTCCTGGGGCGCCTTTCCGGCCCACGTGCGCGTGTCGCTGCCGCCGCTCGGCATCGCGTTTTTTCAGCCACGATGACCGGTTATCCGGCGGCGGACGACGACGCCGCGATCGTCAAGAACGAGGTCAAGGTTCTCAAGCGGCTGGACGAGCGTTACCGCGAGGTGTCCTTCACGGTCGGCCGTCGGCACCGCACCTCGTGGCAGCTGGATGACTACCTGCGCGTGTTCTGCCCGCGTTATCCCAAGGAACTCATCGCGCGCTGGTGCGCCGAAGGCCGCCTGACCGTCGACGAGGTTGCGGCCACGGCGGCGCAGATCGTCGCCGGCGGCCAGCGCGTGCGGCTGCTCGCGCCGCTGCCCAAACCCGATCCGACCTACATCGTGCCGCCGCTTGAGATCCTGCACCACGACGACGACTGCATCGCCGCCAACAAGCCGGTGGCGCAGCTCGCGCATCCCGCCGGCAAGATCATGACCGGGACGCTGCTCAACCTGCTCGCTGACTGGGTCGCGGCGCGCGGCGGCGCCCCAGATCAGGTGCGGCTGGTCAACCGCATCGACCGCGACACCAGCGGGATCTGCCTTGCATCACGAACGCTGGAGGCGCACATCGCGCTCGCCACCGCGCTGGCGGAACGGCGTGCGGTGAAGGAATACCTCGCGATATGCCACGGCGTCCCGGCCGCGCTGACGGGCGAGTGGACCGAACCCCTGGGCGAGGATCCACGTGGCAGCGTGGCGCGGGTGGTGCGCGACGACGGCCAGCCGTGTCGAACGGAATACCGCGTGGTCGCAGTCGCGCCGACGGTGGAAACCGGAAAGGCGCCGCGCTTCGCCCTCCTGCGCCTGGTCCTGCACACCGGGCGGCAGCACCAGATCCGCGTCCACTGCGCCCACCATGGCCATCCGCTTGTCGGCGATTGGGTTTACGGCCAACCGTGCGCCGAACTGCCCGGCCAAGCGCTGCACAGCGCGCTGCTGACCATCCCGCATCCACGCGGCGGCGAATTGGCGATCACCGCGCCGATGACCTCGGCGTTGGAAAAAATCTGGCAGAACCTGCTGGACGGCGGCGCGCCGACGCCGGTGCCGCTGAATGCGGAACAGCGCTCGCGGATGAAATTACCGCCGGCATAGCTATCTGGGAGCGCGCCGCTCCGCGGCGGTTCGAACCCTGGGAGTGCGCCGCTCCGCGGCGCTCAGCAAGTTTTTTTCGCTGGCCGCCAACCATGGGCGTGCCCTCCGTTCCAATGACCTTTCCCCCAGGCGCCGCGGAGCGGCGCGCTCCCAGGCGGTCCAGGATTGGCTGGCGCGCAGCGGCCCTAGCCTGCACCGCGTGCTGCGCGCCCTCAAACTGGCCTGGCTGATGTTCACCGTCGTGCTCAAGCGCCGGCTGGCCTATCGCGGCGACCTGCTCATCCAGGCGCTGGACGAACTGCTGCGCGGGCTGGTCGCCTTCGCGCTCCTGCAGGTCTACGTCAGCAAGTCGCAGGATCTGGCCGGCTGGAACCGCGATCAGCTCCTGTTCGTGCTTGGCTTTTCCCTGGTGCCGATCTCGTTTTTCCACTGCCTGTGCGGCAATCTCTACCAGTTGTCCAGCCGCTACATCATCAATGGCGAACTCGACCGCATCCTGCTCCGGCCGTATCCGAGCTACCTCCAGATCTGCTTCGACCGCCTGGCGATCGAGGACCTGTCGGGCGCGGTCTTTGGTTTCACCCTGATGGCAATCGCGGCGGCGCGCCTGCCCGGCTTCGACTGGTCGCCGCTCAACCTCGGCCTGCTCGCGTTGATGCTGGCGTCAGCCTTCGGCGTGGTGGTGGCGGTGTTCATGGCCTTTGCCTCGACCGGGTTCTGGTTCGAGGACCGCGTCGGCATGGTGCCGCCGGTCTACAACCTGATGGAGTTCGGCCGCTGGCCGGTCGACATCTACCACCGCCTGGTGCGCCTGCTGATCACCTGCGCCATCCCGTTCGGCTTCGTTGCGTTCTTCCCGGCCAGCCTGTTCGTGGGTGGGCGGGCAGGCGACGTGGCCAGCCCCTGGTGGCAGCACCCTGGCGTCTGGACCCCGGTGGTTGCCGCAGTCGCGCTGGTGGTGGCCATGTCGTTGTGGCGGCTGGGCATACGCCGCTACAACTCGGCCGGCAACTGAGCCTGAACCTTGCGCTGCGACCTGCGTTGACCCTCGTTTGACCCGCCGACCGAATCTGCCGACCCGCCGGACAAGGACATCCCTATGCCGCAAACTCCTGCCCCAAACCCCGCCGGAAATCCCGCTCGGCCCACCAAGCCCCCGAAGATGCAGAAGAAGGGCGGCTTCACCTGGCTAGTCCTGTCCGTCGTCATCCTGGGCCTGGCCGTGCTGTTCATCTTCGCCGGCGACAAACTGCGAGCCGCATTCGGCCTGGGCAGTCCACAAGGCGATGAGGGCCCCGATCCCAAGGCGATCGCCGGCATCAAGATCAGTGAAGGCGCCGGTCGCACCGGCGCCGGTGCGACGGTGACCTTCGAGCCGCGCGCCACCGGTACCGCCGAGGCGAAGACGACCGAGCCGGTCAAGGTCGCTTCCACGCCCACGATCACGCAGGCGGCCAAGAGCTTCAAGGACGAGGCGAAGGGCACTGAGTTTCTCGCCCAGGCGGAAAAGGCCCTGGCCGCGATGCAATGGGACGTCGCCGCCAGCCAGGCCCGCCGACTCGAAGGGCTCGACGTGCCGCCGCGCTTGAAGTCCCGCGCCTACGACATCACCGAACGCGCGCCGCAGATCTCCGAACTCTTCAAGCGCCTGGGCGATCGTGACGAACTGACTCGTGGCTGGGACACCCATCCCGGCCTGGTCGCGCTCTCGGGCCTGGGTGGCGCGTCCGGCAGATCGCTTGCCGTGCCGCTCGCTGACGGCTCGAACAACGAAGGCGTGGCCGACGATCCGCTCGGATTCATCGCGTCGAAGCGCAGCATCGGCGAGGTGTCGTTCCTTCTTCAGGCCAAGAACCAGTTCATCCCCGGCACCCTGGCCGACGACAAGATCGGCACGGTCGAGAAGGTCGATGTGCGGAAGATCATCGCCGAGCGCACCCAGGAACTCGCCGGCATGGCCGACCGCATCCGCAACAGCGAGCGCGCTGCTGATAGCTTGGCCTGGTACGACGCAGGCAAGTACGCCTTCCGCAACCGCGTCGACGGCCGCGTCGGCGAACTGCTGGAGCGCACCGTCGCGCTCGACCCGAAAATCGCCGGCAAGATCCGCGAGATCCGGGCCGAGACGATCATCGCCATCGTCAAGATCCACCGCAACACCGGCAACAAGACCGCCGAGGCGGGTTGGACGGTCTCGCTGAAACGCCACTTCACCGACACGACAGCCTTCAAGGAATTCGACGCCTGGGTGAAGGGCGAGAAGGACCGCCAGATCCAGTTGGCCAAGGAATTGGAGGAAAAGCGGCGGCGTGAGGAGGACGAACGCATTGAATACCTCCGCAATGAAGCCGAAAGGAAGTCGAAGCAAGGCGACGAGGAAGCCGCCGCTGCGGCCCGAAATGCAGTCACCATCGCGATGAAGGATGCCGCTCCCGAACCAGCCACGTCCGAACCAACTACGGCAACGACGACGGTCGCAGGTCCGGCCCTTGCCGCGCTCACCGAAGACGAGAAGACCGCTGACACCCTCAAGGCCGCCGCCGAGACCGAACTCGGCAAGCTCGTCGACATGCCGCCCACCGCCGAACGCTCGCGCCGCTACCACGCCCTCGTTCCCAGCGTGACCAAGGCCAAAGGCATCTACGACCGCCTGATCCGGGCCCACAAGGCCAGCCCCGACGCCGAACTCAAACTGGTCGAGATCAGCAAGCTGCTGTTCATGATCAAGAAGTCGCCGATGTAACTGCCGATCCCGGGACTGGCGCGTCCTTGGGGTTGACCGAGCATGTCCGCGTGAACCTGGAACGGCTGCTGCAACTGGGCTACAGCGCTGAACGCGCGGCCGCGTTCGCCTACCGCGGCCATGCGCGGTCGCTGAAGGACCCAGAGGAAAAAACCCACATTGCCCGGATCGAGGCCGAGGAATGGGAGCATCGCGACAACCTGCTGCGCATGCTGAACCGATTGCACCTGCGCCCGTCACGTTGGCTGGAATGGAAATACGCATGCATCGGTCGACTGATCTCCGCCTCCTGCCATATCATCGGCTATTTCGCCCCGATGTACTTCGCCGGCCGGCTGGAAAGCGGCAACGTCAACGAATACCTGCACATGATCGAACTTGCGCGCGGCACCGCGATCGCGGACGAGATCCCGTGCCTGCTGGAGATGGCGCGGGTCGAGAAGCAGCACGAACTGTATTTCCTCGCCCGCATCGAAGCCCATTGGCTGCTGCCTTGGTTCAGGCCGTGGTTCCGTTGGGGGCCAGGGGTCAGCTTCAATCCGATGAGCGCTGGCGAAGCTGAGGAGCCTTCGACTGTCTAGAACAAGATCGCCGAACCGTCTCCGCCGCTGAACTTTATCCGAAGGAAATAGCCAGATGACCCGCCATCTGATCCAACATCATCATAGGTAAGAAGATGGCTTGAAGAAACGCCGGTGATGGATGTATGGCAAAACTCACTCCCCAGTGAATGCCATGGGGGTCGAATATCCCTGAAACGAAATGTCCCGTCGCCGTGTAGTTGATCCACACCGCATACGAGACGACATAGAGTGCGAGCAGGATCCCGACGACACTTCCAAAGATCACCACATCTCGACGCATGGAATTCAGCCCATACCTGCCATTGCCCGAACCAACGCTCGATGCCGCTCGACCGTGTCGGTCGCTGAGCGCAGATCGCACTCGATCAGCCGCCATCCCGCTTGATCCACGGAGGCGGCGGCAAGGGCGGCGTTCAATCCGGCGCGATCCGCCACACGGTGATAGGTCAGGCCGAATTGCGCTGCGACGTTGGTGAAATCCAGGCCATGCGCGGTCCGCACCCACTGCTGGTAGCCGGGTTCGCTGGCCACCGGCAGGTAGTCGAAGATGCCGCCACCGCCGTTGTTGAGGACGATGATCGCGCCCGGTCCCTTCACCTTCGCCAGTCCAGCCAGGGCGGGCAGGTCGTGCAGCAGCGCGAGATCGCCGGTGAGCAACCACGTCGGGCCGGGCGCCCCGGTGCTGGCCAGGCCGATGAGCGTGCCGACCTGGCCGTCGATGCCGTTGACGCCTCGGTTGGCGAAAAGCTGGAAATCCTTGGGGCGCGGGCCGCAATGCAGGTTGGCGTGGCGCACCGCCATGCTGTTGGCGACCAGCAGCCGGCGCGGGGCGGGATGGCGGCAGATCAGATGAGCGGCGAGCGGTTCGCTCCACGGGCTGTCGGCCATGGCGGCAACCAAGGCCTGGTTGGCATGGGAATCAGCAGATTGCCAAGCGGAAATCCAGGCCGCGTCGACGCCATGGGATTGCGGCAACCTTCGGCTGGAATTCAGCACTGTACCCGCTCGCGCCAACCAGTCGCGGTTGCGGCCGTCGGGTTCGTCGCTGATCCAGGTCGCTTCAGCGCGATCGAGCCACTCGTACACCGCGCGGCTCAGCGGCACGTCGCCGCATTGAATGATGGTGTCCGGCCGTTCGCGCCCGAGCGGACCGGACACCAGCGCATCCGCATGGCAGATGAGCCGCGGCACATCGTCGCGGCGCAGGCCGCTGATCGCGTCCGCGAGCACGGGATAGCCGGTCATCTCGGCCAGATGCAGGACGCGGTCAGCCACCGCGCCGTGGCCGGCAGTGATCAGGCCGCGTCGGCCCAGAACCGGCGCGCTGACGCCAAGTCGGGTGAACGGCGCCGGTTCGCCTGGTTTTTTCCGGCCATTCACCGCTGAATCCGACATTCCTTCCGGCACCGTCCAGGATCCGGTCGGCACCAGGGGATCGCGCAACGGCACGTTGATCACGGCCGGGCCGGATCCTTGGGCAAGTCGGCTGACCTGGGATCGTAGCGCGCGCAGGGCGCGGTCGCTGGCGACGGGTTCGCCGAGGTCGCATTCGCGCCCGACCAGACCGCGCAGCACCTGGACCTGCGGCATGGTTTGCGGTGCACCGCAGCCGTGCAGTTCCCACGGACGGTCGGCGACGACGACGATCAACGGCAGGTGCGCGCCCTGAGCCTCGGCCAGGGCGGGAGCGCAGTTGGCCAGCGCGGAGCCGGAGGTGACGCAGACCAGCGTCGGGGCTCCGATCAGGCGGGTCGCACCGAGCGCGATGAACGCGCCGCTGCGCTCGTCAACGTGGCTGACCGCATCGTCGCCAAAGGCGGCGGCGAGGGCAAACAGCAGCGGGCTGTTGCGGCTGCCGGGGCAGAGCACCGCCCGGCAAACCCCGCTGCGGCGCAGTTCCTCCGCCAGCGCACGACACCACAGGCCATTGAGATCGCGATCGGTCACCCCCGCATCACACCGGCGGCGGCGCCAGGGGGAAGAGGTCAGCCTGGGAGCGCGCCGCTCCGTCGCGAGGTCGAACACCGCGGAGCGGCGCGCTGGGGTTTGGCCATTTGTCTAGGTTGGTCCGACGATCCAGCCAAGGCTGACCATGATTTCGCTGCAATTCCATGGTCATTCCGGCCTTGGCAGAATCGTCGCGTGACCAGCGGCCGGTTGCAAACCGGCGGTCCCAGGCGCAAGCGTTTTACCATCATTTTCGTAACATTGGGGCCGAATGGCCAAACCCTAGAGCGCCGCGGAGCGGCGCGCTCCCAGGGGCGTTCTTGGATTCATCCACGCCAAGGAATCACCGCCGGAGTCGGACCCGCACCGAGGCGATCGCCCACGCGCCGATGGCGAGGGTGAAACCATCGCCATCGATCGCGGTCGTCACACCGGCCAGCGGCCGTTCCAGCAGATCGACCGGAACCGCCGCAGCGATCGCGCCCCACGCGGCGGCATCGAGGTGGATGCGGGCAGTTGCCGACATGCCGACGAGTTCCTGCAGGCGGATGATCACCCCATCGCCGTCCTCGGCCGGCTTGAGCTGGGTCACCACGACATGGGCCGGCGTGCAGGCCGTGACGGTCGGGCTGGTGCCGGGCAGACGGCCGGCATGGGCGTCGGTGACCGCCCAGCGCAGGGCGTGGTTGGCTTCGACGCCCAGGCGGTGCGGAAGTTCAGGCGCGAGTTTCGTTCCGACCTGGACGAGGAAGTTCCAGGCGTGGTCGCCGATCTCGGGCAGCGGATCCGGATCCCAGGTCGCACGCAGCAGGTGGACCACCAAGGCATCGGCGTCGAGGGCGTAGTTGGAAATGCCATCGTTGGCCAGCACGGCACCGCCGTCGCGCCCACGCACCGCGACCCGGCGCAGAGTGGGCAAGGTGCGGCCCTTGGGCTCGTGGTGTTCCAGTGATCCGAAAGGGATCTCGGCGGTGGCGAGTTGGGCGGATCCGTCGTCCGACAGAGCGAGCGGAAAACGCAGCGATAGGCGCGGGGTACCGATCTCTGCTGACCCGCGTTCAACCCAGCGCGTCTCGACCTTCAGCCGCAGGCGGTCCTCGCCGCCGGCCAGGGTCCAGGTCAGGGTGATGCGGCTGTCGCCATGGCGGAAGACGGCCTGGATCACCGCGAGATAGGGTCCGTGCTGGAGGATCTCGATCTTGTCGCAGCAGAGCGCCACCGTTTCACGAGTGTCATGGATCACCCACGCCGAAGCCAGGGCGGGCCGTTCGATGGTGATAACCGGCAGGCCCAGGCAGGCGCCGGCGGGGACGAACTCGCGCCCGCTCGCGCGTTCGACCAGGCTCGCGATGCCACCGCGCACGGTGTCGAAACGCACGGTGAGGTGTTCGTTGGTGAAACCCAATCGCCCGCCGGGCGACGCCATCTTGCCCTGGCTCTCCAACTGCCCTTCGACATCGCACACCGTGCCAACCGTACCCGGTCCGGCAGCGGCCTTCGCTGCCGTGGGCGCGGCGGGATCAACGACCAGGGCATAGGCGGTCCAGCCGCCGGCGGCAACCCGTGCCGGCACGGCAAGATCGGTCCACGAATGCGCCCACCAGCGGCCGGTGCCGAGCACCTGGGCGCGCACGGTGTTGCCCTGGGCATCGCGGACGGCGAAGGCATGCGGCGGCGGCACCGGTTGGGCGCGATCGATGTTGCCTTCCCAGGCGCGCACGGTGATGACCTCGTGGCGATCCCAGGCGCTGGGATTGGCGACCACGATGGCGAGCGGCCAGCCGTCGACCGCCTGCGCCACGCTCGCGTTGCCGACGACGAATCCGGCCCCGGCGCCCAGGTTCAGGCGGGCCAAGTTGGGAATGCGGTTCACACTGGCGGTGCTGGCGCTGGGCGAAGGTTGACCGGCCCAGGACGTGTCGACCGCCTGGGCGAGGGCGCGCAGGGCGGTGGACTGCACGCTTTGCGCCTCGGCCAACACGCGCTGGGTCATGCCCACGGTGTAGGCCTTCGAGTCAGCGGTGTTCGATCCCGGCAGGATGTCGTGGAAATGGGTGAGCAACGCGTCGCGCCAGGCGGTGGCCAGACGCGCACGCGGCGGCTGCACGCCACAGGTGGCGAAGGCCAGGGCGCCGGCGCCATCGGCATCGGCCAGCGCGTTCTCGCCCTGACGGTTGGCGCGCTTGACCGCCGACTGCGAGATCAGGCAGCCGGTCAATTCGAAGTTGAGTTCGCGTTTCCAGGTCGGCAGGCGGTCGCCGAGTTTTTCCAGTTCACTGAAGAAGGCGCCCGCGGTCGAGAATTCCCAGCGCGGCCACACCGGCCAGGCATCCATGTCGAGGATGCGTTCGATGTGCCGCCGGGTCGGGCCGCCGCCGTGGTCACCGACACCGTAGACCATCATCCAGGTGCGCGCGCCGGTGGCGCGGGCGAAGGTCGTCACCGCCTTGATCTGGTCCGGGGTGCAGAGGTTCATGTAGTCGCCGAGTTCGCGCAGGACCAACACCCGCGAACCATCAGCGGCCTGCCACCAGAAGGCTGGCGGGCGATCGGTCCCGCCACTGCGCTGCAGATAATAGTATTTCACCCCGGCGCGGGCATCAATCGCGGGAATGCTCGCCGCATGGCCGAACGAATCCGGCACCCAATCGACCGGCACGTCCTCAGGGGTCAGGCCAAGGTGTTCCTGCATCCAGGCGCGGGTGGTCAGCAACTGCCGCGCGATCGCCTCGCCGCCGGCGGTGTTGCGCTCGCCCTCGACCCAATGGCTGGCGGTGACCTCCCAGCGGCCGTCGCGGGTGCGCGCCGCGACCTCGGCAAACAGCTCGGGATCGTAATGGCGCAGGACCTCGTAGAGCACGCCCTGCGACTGGCTGAAGCGGAATCCCGGATATTCGCGCATCAGGCGCAGTACGGTGCGGGTGGTGTCGAGCATTGTGCCGACCGTTTCCTGCCACGGCCACTGCCAGTTGATATCGAGGTGCGCGTGGCCGACGCAGTGGACGCGGTACGACCGCGCCACTGCCGCCGCCGGGGCGAGCACGGCTTCGGCCTCGGCCAGGGCGGCCTCCACCGATTGGCCCGCCTCGACCGAAGCCGCGAACCCGCGTTCGGCTGCATCCGCCAGCGCCGGCCAGCCAGTGCCCTCGGCCAGATGCAAGGTGGCGAGGTCGCGCACGAATCCGGCCTGCGCCCGCAGGCGTTCGGCGTAATGCTGCTCGCGGATCTGGCGGCGGACGATGGCGGCGGCGGGCGTGGTCATGGGGCGTCCTTGTCCCGGCAGCGTAGTTGCGTGCCGATCGACGCCAGATGCGGGATGCGACGGGTCATCCCACCTTGCCCCGCCCGGGTCGCACCTAGCCTGACCGGCCATGCCTGATGTCCCAGAAACCACCAACCTTTTCGAGCTGCTCAGCGCGCGCGGGCTGGTCTCGCAGTGCACTGATCCCGACGGTATCCGCGCCCGCCTGGCCAAGCCGCTCGCGGCGTATGTCGGCTTCGATCCCACCGCCGACAGCCTGCACATCGGCAGCCTGGTGCCGATCATGGGACTGTACTGGTTGCAGCAGTGCGGGCACCGGCCGCTGGTGCTGGTCGGCGGCGCGACCGGGCTGGTCGGGGATCCGTCGGGCAAGACCGAATCGCGCACCATGCTCACCCGCGAGGACGTGAATCACAACGCCAACGCGATCGCGGCGCAGATCGCCCGGCTGGTGCGCTTCGACGACTCGCCGACCGGAGCGAAGCTGATCAACAACGTGGACTGGCTCGGCACGCTCAACTGGATCGAGATGCTGCGCGCGGTCGGCCCGCACTTCAGCATCAACCGCATGCTGAGCATGGATTCGGTGAAGGGCCGCCTGGAAGCGGGCGGCATGACCTTCCTCGAATTCAACTACATGGTGATGCAGGCCTATGATTTCGCGCACCTGCACCGGGCCGAAGGCTGCACCGTGCAGTTCGGCGGCCAGGACCAGTGGGGCAATATCGTGATGGGCATCGAACTCGCCCGGCGGACGGATGGCGCCGATCTCGCCGGGGTGACATTCCCGCTCGTGACGAAAGCCGACGGCGGCAAGTTTGGCAAGTCGGAAAAGGGCAACATCTGGCTGTCCACCGAGCGCACGCCGGTACACGAGTTCTTCCAGTTCTGGCGCAACATCGCCGACGCCGACGTGCGCAGATTCTTCGGCTTCTTCACCACGCTGCCGATGACCGAAGTCGACGCCCTGACCGCCGCCGGCGGCGAGGCGCTCAACCCCGCCAAGGAACGCCTGGCCTGGGAAGTCACCCGCCTGATCCACGGCCAGGGTGCCGCCGACGCGGCGCGCGAGGCCGCGCGCAAAGCCTTTGGCGCCGGCCACGATGCCACCGCCGACGCCGTACCGCACGGTCCGCTCGCCACCGCCGATCTGGCGGCAGGCCTGTCGTTCGCCGCCCTGCTGGTGAAGGCCGGCCTGGCGACGTCGAATTCCGATGCCAAACGCCTGATCAAGGGCGGTGGCGCCCAGCTCAACGACGCCGTGATCGCCGACGAGCAACGCAGTGTCACCGCCGCCGACGTGGTCGCCGGACACATCGTGGTGCGCGCTGGAAAGAAGCGGCTGTTCCGGTTCGATGTGGCGTAGGTCGTGACGGACATCCGTGTCCGTGCGGCTGTCGCCGCCGACCAGGATGCCGTGGGCTGGATCCACCGTCTGGCGTTCGCTCCGATGCGGGAGATCTATCGTCCCGGTCCCCGGGCGCATTCGGCCACGCAGCAGACGGGTTCCATCGTCCGCCTCGTCGCCGAGATCGATGGCCGGATCCTTGCGACGGCCTGCTATGAACGGACGCCGGACCTCCTGGAATTATTCTCCTTCGCCTGCGATCCCGCGCATCAACGGCAAGGCCTGGCCTGCGCGCTGTTGCGTCACATCGAAACCATCGCGCGGCAGGCGAGCATCCGGCGGCTGCGCGCCGTGGTCGTTGCCGAGACCGGCAATGCCGCCATCTACGAAAGGTTGGGATTCACCAGCGTGGCGACCTCGCCATCGATGATCTTCACCAGCAACCGGTTCCCGGTCATCCATGAGACGGTGATGGAAAAGCAACTGGAGGCACCATGAATCACCCCATCCCACTCCAACGCACCATCCCATGACCCTGGCCTGCGACTGCGACGGCACCTTGCTTGATTCGGAGCGGGTGGTGAAAGAGGTCTTCCTCGGCATCCTCGCCCAATTCGGCCATCCGATGGACGGTGACCTCTACGATACCTTCATTGGTTCACCCGACCATGACATCCAGCACTTGCTCGCAAATGGGATGGATCAGCAGACCCTGGATCGGTTCTACGCCCAATTCAACCAGGTGATGGATCACAGCAACATTCCGCTCAAGCCCGGCGTCGTAGAACTGCTCGATCACGGCCGATCCATCGGTCACCGCTTGGTGCTGGCCACCAGTTCGTCGCGTCGCCACGTCGCCCGCTACCTGCCGCCGGAGGTCATTGCGCGGTTCGATCTCATCCTGACCAAGGAATCCGTGACGCGCCGCAAGCCGGATCCGGAGATCTACCGCTTGGCCCAGTCGGCTTTTCCAGATCAACGCCTGGTTGTGCTGGAAGACTCGCCGCACGGGATCACCGCCGCGGTCGGGGCCGGCGCGGCGTGCTACCTCATCCCGGACCAGGCCCGCTGCGACGCCGTCTGTCGGGCGACCTGCGCCGGGGTGGTCGCTGCGGCCCGAGATCTCATCGGCCACCTTCCGCCACCGTGAATCAGGACGCTTGCTGGCGAACCACTCGGATCAGCATTCCAACAGAGGGTTGCCGCCATGTCCGAGAATCTCGCCCGTTTCCGTGA
Source organism: Candidatus Kuenenia stuttgartensis (assembly GCA_945876185.1). Taxonomy (GTDB): domain Bacteria; phylum Planctomycetota; class UBA11346; order UBA11346; family UBA11346; genus BJHQ01. The sequence continues at coordinate 47,509 of CAMCMZ010000007.1, forward strand.
CCGCGCCGACGATTACGCCAAGCATCGGCCTTCCTATCCGGCGGCGCTGTTCATGGAGCCAGGTTTGTCTGCGCTCTTCACTCGGACGGAACTTGCGGCGGATGTCGGGGCCGGCACCGGTCTGTTCACGCGCCAACTTGCGGCAGTGGTTCGCAAAATCGTGGCGATCGAACCGGAACCAGCCATGTGCGCCGAGGCCAGCGCCTTCCTGCGCGACCACGCCAACATCGAGGTACGCCAGGGTCGCGCCGAGGCCACCGGACTAGCGGCTGCCAGCGTCGATCTGGTCACCGTTGCGCAGGCCTTCCACTGGTTCGATCGCGCGACCTTTCGCACTGAGGCGCGGCGCATCCTGCGGCCGGGCGGTGCCGTTCTGATCGTCCGCAACCAGCGGTGCAAAGACGATCCCTTCATGCAGGACTACGAAACATCCATCCGCCAGCATGAAGTGCGGCCGGCGGTGCGGGCCACCGAGGCGGAGATCACCGCGTTCTTTCCCGCAGGGTGCGCGACCTGCGTCGTCCCCTGGAGCGAGGACATCGACCACGCCACGTTCCTCGGCCGGGTGCGGTCCAACTCCACCATGCCTCGGCCGGACCATCCGGCTTACGCCGGCATGACGGCTGAGGTCGATCGCCTCTTCATCCGCTGGCAGCGGGACGGCCAGGTGCGGTACGCCTACCAATGCCAGGCGTGGTGGGGCGCGCCGTGACAAGCAGGCTGCGCATCACGCAGGGAAGACTGCGGCAATCCGACTACTTCACCTCGCACAACCGCTTTGGCGTGAGTCCATAGGCGATCTGCAGGGCGGCGGCGGATCCGCTGCCGTGGCGGATGGCGTCGAGCAGGTTCGGCAGGGCGGCGCGTTGGGCGGGCTGGACAAGAACGGTAACGATGGCGGCGGCGAGTTCGCGGTCGGGTTCGCTCGCGGTCAGGGTCGCGGCAATCGCGTCGGCGCCCCGGCGTTGGCGCAGTTCCAGCGCGGTCGCGGGGCCCAACTCTTGGCCGGCGGCCTTGCGCATCGCCAGGGCGCCCAGGCCCTGGACCAGCCAGGGCGGCCAGCCGTCAGCTTGCGGGGCCGTGGGCGGATCGGCGAGGGCGAAGTGGAGTCCGATCACGGCGGCGGCGACGCGGCCGCGCAGCACGGCTGCATCAGCGCCGTCCAGGCCGACGCGGATGATCGGCAGAGCAGGGCGCACGACGACGCCGGGTGAGGGCTGCTCGCCGGCGACCACGACCAGCGGCCCGGCCCAGCGCTGCCAGGCATCCGCCTGCAGCAGTTCGCCAGCATCGCGCACACCTTGACTGGTGGCGGTGATCAAAGCCTCGACCTGGGCGGGGCTGGCGACGGCGATGTTGCCTTGCCGCACTGCCGGCAGGCCCAGGCGGCCGGCCTCGGCGACGGCCCAGGCGGCGAGCACGCGTTGGCAATTCGGCAGCACCGCGAGCGGCTTGCCCTGGCGTTTGAGCACAGCGAAGGCGAGGTCGACTCGGTTTGCGGCGATCGCGGCGGCCAGGCGGATTTCAGGCGGGGTCCGCTCGTCCGCGAGCAGCGGCGGCAGGCGCAACGCGGCCGGGACGGCCTCAGCACGCACGACCACCGGCAGCCAGGCCCCGCGCCAGGCGACGGCGCGGGCATCGGCCATCGCCGGCGGGCCTTGCAGGGCGAGGATCAGGGCGGCGTCCATGCGGGCAGCATCCGGGATGAAGCCGGGGTTACCACCAGTGAGCGGGATTGGGGCGGGGGATGGGATGAAGAAAGGGGATGGCCACAAAGAGCACAGAAAGCACAAAGGTTTGGCGTCTCGGCTCACTGGCGGTCCCATGGCGTAGAACGGTCTCGGGCAAAGACCGTGGCCCCCTGGGACCGCCGGTTTGCAACCGGCAGGGTGGCAGATGTGGTCCGATCCGGATCGATCGCCGAGATGACCGAATCTCGTCCCCTCCACGATCTCCTGGTTCAGACTGCACATTCAGATGCCTGGTATCGCTCGGCCGGTTGAAAACCGGCGGTCCCATGCGCAAGCGTTCAGCGACGTGCCAGATGACCGAAGCGCGTCCCATCCACGATCTCCAGGTTCAGACGGCGCGTCAGTGGCCTGGTATCGCTCGGCCGGTTGAAAACCGGCGGTCCCAGGCGCAAGCGTTCAGCGACGTGCCAGCGGAATCGGCGACCCCGCTCTGGCGTGGGTAGGGGCTGGCGGCACACTCGGCCGCACCGCAGCACCCCATGTTCCGACGCAAGACCGATCAGATCTTCGACACGCTCCAGGCGGTGCAGCGACGCATCACGGAACAGGGCGGTGCGCCGCCGCGACCGCAGGTTCCCACTGCCCCGGCGGTGCGACCGATCTTGTCGATCGGCAAGGCCCGGCCCTCGACCGACCTCCCGCCGCCTCCACCCGGCCCACCGCCAGCAGCGGTGCGCGCGGCGGGTCCGCCGCCGCTGTCGCCGCCACCGGCACCCCCGACCCTTTCGCCGCCCTCGGCTCTGGCGCGGGCCGCGACCCCGGGGCCCTATTCACCGGGTCAACCGGCGGCTCCGCCTCCACTCATCACGCTGACTTTGTCGCAGGTCATCACTGTACTGATCGTCCTTCTGGTCAGTCACTCCGTGGTCTGGGTTTTTGCAGCACGCATGAGTGACTCCAACCCACGCAGCGAACCCACGCCGTCTGGGGTCGGGTACCGTTCGCAACCGACTGAATTGCCCCAATCACCCCGCTATATCATTGTGCTCACTTGGGCAGCTAGCTCCGACGAAAGTGAAGTGAGACGGTTGAAGAAAAACTGTGATGATCTGAATGCAGGCATGCGAAAATATCTGAAAGATCATCCAGAGTCTCCGCTTCGGCCATGGTACAGCGTGAAAGAGCACCCTTCCAACGGCAACACCGAACTCATCTTCGGAGCTACGGAAAATCAAATCGGAATTGAAAAATCACCGCTATGGGAAGATTTCATCCGAAAGCTCGCCATTCCAAGGGAACAAAGAGGTGCCGGCTACAGTCGTGCGAGTTGGAGACGGGCGAACTGATTTCTGTGGAAGTAACCAATAAATTCAGAATTTACCCCCGCCACGCCACCCTCTGGCCACTCGTCGCCCCCCGCCTGAAACCGGGCGAACTCGCGCACGACCGCCACCACCTGGAACGCATCTACGTGTGGATGCTGCGCCTCGCGCCGGAAGCTGGCGCGGACGCCGATTGCTGCGGCGCGGCGGCGCTGGTGCATGACCTGGCGTTCATCCCGAAGGAATCGCCGGAGCGCAGCCTGGGTGGCGCTAGGTCGGCGGAACTGGCCGGCGATCTGCTGCGCACCGCTGGTTATGACGCGGCCGAAGTCGAGGCGATCGCGGCAGCGGTGGCGACCTCGTCGTGGTCGCGTGGGCTGGCGCCGGCCAACGCGATCGGCGTGGCGCTCCAGGATGCGGATCGGCTGGACGCCATCGGGGCGCTGGGACTGCTGCGCAACATCGCCTGTGGCCAGGACATGGCCTTGCGGAAATCCCCAGAAAACGCGGGGGGATTCTACCATCCCGAGGATCCGTTCGCGGCGGGCGGGCGACCGCTGGACGACCGCACCTGGGTGGTCGACCACCTGCCGGCAAAACTACTGAAGCTGGCCGCCGGTATGCGCCTGCCCAGCGCCCAGGCTGAGGCGCAACGGCGGCACGCATTTCTGCTCGCCTTCCGCGCCCAGTTGGCTGGCGAACTCGGCCTGACGCTGCCCTGATTCAGGCTCTTATCCAAGTTGCTCCGACCCCCGGCCGGCTTGCCCGTGCCGGGCATCAGCCCATGCTGCGCGACCCGCCTGAACCAGGATCCGCACCGAGGTAAATCGCCATGACCGAGCCGAAACCCTACGAACCCGCCGTCATCGAGGCGAAGTGGCAGCGCCAGTGGGAAGGCGCCGGCGCGCATGAGGTGCGCGATGACCTGCCGCGCGAGCGCTGCTACTACGTGCTGGAAATGTTCCCGTATCCCAGCGGCAAGCTGCACATGGGACACGTGCGCAACTACACGATCGGTGACGCGGTCGCGCGCTACAAGCGCATGCGCGGCTTCGCGGTGCTGCATCCGATGGGCTGGGATTCGTTCGGCCTGCCGGCGGAACAGGCGGCGATCGAACGCGGCATCCATCCGCGCAAGTGGACTTACGAGAACATCGCCTACATGCGCGATCAGCTGAAGCGCATGGGATTCAGCTACGCGTGGTCGCGCGAATTCGCCTGTTCCGACCCCGGCTATGGCGCGCGCGAGCAGGACATCTTCCTCGATCTGGTCGAGAAGGGTCTGGTCTACCGCAAGTCGAGCCTGGTGAACTGGTCGACCGGGCTCAACTGCGTGCTCGCCAATGAACAGGTGGTCGACGGCAAGTGCTGGCGCACCGGCACGGTGGTGGTGCAGAAGGAACTGCCGCAGTGGTACCTGCGCATCACCGCGTATGCGGAAGAACTGCTCGACAGCACCTGGAAGCTCGCCGGCTGGCCCGACGCGGTGCTGATCCAGCAACGCAACTGGCTGGGCAAAAGCATCGGCGCCGAGATCGACTTCGCCGTCGACGGCCACCCGGACGTGAAGCTGACCGCGTTCACCACCCGGCCCGACACCCTGTTCGGCGTGACGTTCGTCTCGATCGCGCCCGAGCACAGCGCCCTGGCGCGCATCGTGCCCGCCAGCCACCGCGCGGCGGTGGACGCCTTCACCGCCGAGGTGCGCGCGGTATCGGCGCAGGAACGCCTGGGCGACGCGGCGGAAAAGAAGGGCTGCTTCTCGGGCGTGTACGTGATCAACCCGGCGAACGGGAAAAAAGTCCCGCTCTACCTCGCCAACTTCGTGGTCGCCGACTACGGCACCGGCGTGGTCATGGCGGTGCCGGCGCACGACAGCCGCGACTTCGCCTTCGCCAAGAAGTATGGCATCGACGTGGTCACCGTGATCCGCGCCAGCGACCCCAAGGACGCAGGCTGGCTGAAATTGCAGGCTGGTGAAGACGCCTTCACCGAAGCGGGCGTGATGCAGAACAGCGCCCAGTTCGATGGCCAGGCCAGCGACGCGGCCAAGACCGCGATCACCACCTGGCTGGAAGAGCAGAAGTCCGGCCGCAAGACCGTGACCTGGCGCCTGCGCGACTGGTGCCTGAGCCGGCAGCGGTATTGGGGCAACCCGATCCCGTACCTGTACTGCGACAAGCTCGGCGCAACCCCGCTGCGCAAGCAGGACCTGCCGGTGACGTTGCCCGACGACGTGACCTTCGATGGCGCCGGCAATCCGCTTCTGCGCCATCCGACCTGGGTGACGACGGACCGTGACGGCAAGGCGCTCAGCGTGCGCGGCCCTGATGGCCCCGAATCAGCCCGGCGCGAGACCGACACCATGGACACCTTCGTGGAGTCCTCGTGGTACTTCGCGCGCTACACCTGCCACGACAACCGCAAGGCTGACCTGGGCTGCGCCGCGCCGCTCGATCGCCGCCGCGTCGACCATTGGCTGCCGGTCGATCTCTACATCGGCGGCATTGAGCACGCCGTGCTGCATCTGCTCTACGCGCGCTTCTTCCAGAAGGCGCTCGCGGATCTCGGCTACACCGGGGTGCGCGAGCCGTTCAAGCGCCTGCTCTGCCAGGGCATGGTCTGCATGGAGACCTACTCGCGCGAGACCGGCCCGGGCAAGAAGCAGTACTTCTATCCCGATGAAGTCGACGTCCGGGTCGACGCCAAGGGCGCGGTGGTCAGTGCCGCGTTGCTTGCCGACGGCCAGCCGGTGACCGTGGGTCGCATCGAAAAGATGTCGAAATCCAAGCGCAACACCGTCGATCCACAGCGGTTGGTGGATGCCTATGGCGCCGACACCGCCCGCCTGTTCACCCTGTTCGCGGCGCCGATCGAACGCGATCTCGACTGGGACGAGGAAAGCGTCAAGGGCTGCAGCCGCTACCTCAAGCGCCTGTGGACGCTGGTGCAGGAGCACCGCGAGCGTCTGGCCGGCGTCACCGCGTTCGCCGGCCACGCCAAGGATCTCAGCGGCCACGACCAGGCGGTGGTGCGCAAGGTGCACCAGACGATCAAGCGCGCCACCGACGCGATGGAGCGCGACTTCGGCTTCAACACCACCATCGCCGCGTGCATGGAACTCACCAACGAATTGAAGCCCGACGCGCTCAAGCCCGAGATCTTCAAGCTCGGCCTGACCACCCTGGTGCGCCTGCTCGCGCCGATGGTGCCGCACATCACGAGCGAACTCTGGGCGGAACTCGGCGGCGGCGATGATCTGACCGGGGCTGGCTGGCCGGTCTTCGATGCCGGCCAGATCGATGCCGACGAGGTCGATTACCCGGTGCAGATCAACGGTAAACTGAAAGGTCGCATCAGCCTGCCGCGCACGCTGGTCGGCAAGGACCTCGATGCTGCCGTCCTCGCCCATCCTGAGGTGATCGCGCTGATCGACGGCCGGCCGGTGCGCAAACTCATCGTCATCCACGGCAAGATCATCAACCTCGTCCTGGGCTGAAATCCCAGGTGAAAGTCGGGAGAGAGGAACACCATGGCCGACCAACCCGCCATCGTCTTCAACGGCACCGCGATCCCGGCGACGCCGCGCACGCCGGGCAGCGATCTGCTCGGCCTGATCCTCGATGCCAAGGTGAACGTACGGTTCCTGTGCATGGGCGGCACCTGCGGCCAGTGCCGGGTGGAACTGGTCTCGGGTGGCGAGCACCTGGAACCCAAGTCCGACGGCGAGGCGTGGGGTTGTCCTGATGATGACGCCCGCCTGGCCTGCCAGGCGGTCCATCGCGGCACGGGCACCGTGGTGATCAAGCAGTAGGATCGTGACTTTTCCTCTCGCCCGGTCCGGGAATCCCCCTGGGACCGCCACGCTCCAGCGTGGCCGGCGATTCGAGGTGTTCGTTGGCAGCAGCGACCTTCGTCGGCCAAGCACCACGCCCGACCCGAGCCAGGCTGGTGCCTGGCGGTCCCAGGGTCGGATGATCCAGCGCTCACTGCCAGCAACGCCACCACCGTCCGGGAATCCCCCTGGGACCGCCACGCCCCAGCGTGGCCGGCGATTCGGGGTGTTCATCAGCACCGGCGATTTTCGTCGGCCCGGCATCAGGCCCAGCGCCACAACTGACCCGTGCCAGGCTGGAGCCTGGCGGTCCCAGGGTCGGTCTCCTGTATCTCTTTCATTTCAATGCTGAGGATCGATCCCATGACTGACCTACCCTTCGTGACCGAGATCATCGCTGAACCAGAACAACGCGGCTCGTTGACCATCAGTGCCGAACGCCTGCCCGACTCGGATCGGCAGCGCTGGCGTTTGACGCTCATCGCCGGCGCGGCGGGCTTCCATGGCCGGCTGCGGATCGTGCTGCCGCTCACCACGGCGACCGTGCCGTGGTTCCTTATCCCCGGCTATTTCTACGGCCAGGGTCGGACGGATCCGAGGTTGAGCACGCCGACGCTCGGCCAATTGGGTGCCGACCGCTGGACCGCGCCAGCGTGGGACATCGCCCTGGAGCGCGCGGCTTACCCGGTGGTGCTCGCTGCCCACGGCGGTCGCTGGCGCGGCCTGGATGCCGAGCCGCACTACCGCCTGAGCGATGCGCCCGACCGACCCGCGACCTGGGGCAATGACGAGCCGCAAATCGGCCTGGGTCTCGGCTGGGAAAACGGCCGGGGCCGCGTCGCTATCAACCTGCCGGCGTTCGAGGGTCCGCTGCGCCAGGTGCGCCACCGCCATGATGAAGCCTTGGCGCGTCGGCTGACCCTGCCGGCCGGAGCGCGGATCGAACTCGACGTCGGCGTCTGGGATTTCGCAGGCGACGGGCACGGCTACCAGAGGGTGCTCGAACGGCTGTACCGCGAACTCAAGCCGCAGCATCCCAGCGCGGTCGAGGAGCCGCACGACGAACTCGCCGCCTGCGCCGCACACGGCTTGAAGGCCTGGCACTGGACGCCTGCCACCGGCGATCGGCCGGGCTATTTCGTCTACACCGCCGCGCTCGACCGCAGCGTCGAATTCAACGCCAACGTCAACCGCAAGACCTCGCTCGGCTGGCACTTCGATGCCACCGGTTTCGTCGGCGGCTTTCCGGTCGCGTTCGGGCTCGCGTGGCAAGGTCTGCGCCAGAACGATGCGGAATCGCTGGCGATCGTCGACCAGTACGTCGACCGTCTCTGCCGCGAGGCGCACGCGCCCAACGGCCTGTTCCGCACCAGCTACCATCCTGGCCGCTCGCGCACGCCGAACGGCGAGTTCGCCAACGGGCCGGACGCGCCCGGTTATGGATCCTGCTGGCAGGGCGATGCGGCGGTGGCGCATGCGCGCACCACGGCGGATGCGTCGTTCCACCTCGCCCGGCTGATCGACCTGCTGGGCGCGGCACATCCGCGCCGGGCGGCCTGGCGCGCTGCGCTGCGGCGCACGCTCGACGCGGCCCTGCGCCTGCAGCAGCCGGATGGCCGGCATCCGCAGCTCTACGACGTGGTCGCGAATGTCCCGCGTCAGCTCGATGGCTGTGGCGGTCTGACCTGGATCCCGGCCATGGACGCGGCTCATGATTGCTTCGCCGACGAACCCGCCTTCCAGGAACGCCTGCGGAAATCCATGCTTGCCGCCGGAGCGTCCTACGCCCGTGACGTGGAGGCCGAACGCATCTACGGCGCCCCGGAAGACGTCAGCCTGTCGCCCACCAGTGAAGACGGCTACGCGGCGGTGCTGGCCTACGGCAGCCTGCACCGGCGTTTCGGCGGCGACGACTCACGCTGGCTGCCGCTGCTCGTCCGCGCCGCCGACTGGATGCTGACCTGGCGCAAGGCCTACAACGTGCGCTTCGATCCGCGCAACGTCCTGGGCGCGGGCGGCCTGCGCACGGTGGGCGGCGACTTTGCATCCTCCAACAACAACCACCTGCATGTCTACGGCATGAACTGCCTCGGCGAACTGCATCGACTGACCGCGATCACCGGAATTCCGTACTACGCTGAACGTGCCGACGACCATTTCCGCTTCACCTGCCAACTGCTGTGCAAGGTCGACGGCCAGTGGAACGGCCAGCGCGGCATGTTGACGGAACAGTTCTACACCACCGACTGGTCGATCTGGGACGGCTGGGATCCGACCCCGGCCCACGTCCAGAAAGGCACCCTAATGGGCTTCAGCCATTCGTGGTGCATCAACATGGTGCTGTTGGGATTGGCTGAGTTGGAGCACCGTCCGGGGTGACGCCGCCTGGTCGGGCCGCGTTGATGAGCCCCGAGAGCAAAGGGAAAACCTAGGCTCTATTCGCAAATCGAAGATGTCGTAGCCGTAGAGCGTTACCGATGACCGATACGGAACTCAGACTCATTGCCGCGCCGGCAAGCATGGGACTGAGGAGCAAGCCAAAGAACGGGTACAGCAGTCCGGCTGCCACGGGTATGCCCACCACGTTGTACAGAAATGCGAAAACCAGGTTCTGCCGGATGTTGCTCATGGTGGCCCGGCTCAGGCGGATGGCCTTGGCCACACCGCGCAGATCACCGCGCATGAGGGTGATGCCGGCGCTCTGCATGGCCACATCCGTGCCTGTTCCCATGGCAATGCCCACATCGGCTTCGCTGAGAGCCGGTGCATCGTTGATGCCATCCCCGGCCATGGCGACGCGCTGGCCATCCGCACGCAGCTTCTTGACATAGGCGACTTTCCCGGCCGGTTCGATCTCGGCTTCCACCGCATCAAGGCCGAGTTGCTTGGCCACCGCCTCGGCAGTACGGCGGTTATCACCTGTGACCATGATGAGGCGTATGCCGAGTGCATGAAGATCGCGGATGGCTTCCGGTGTGGTGGACTTGATGGGGTCCGCCACGGCAAGGATGCCCGCGGGCTTTCCATCGATGGCGACGAACATGGCGGTCTTCCCGGCTTCCTGCAACGTGCCGGCGGTGGCCTCCAGGGCCTCCAAGCCCGATATGTGCTCGCGCTTCAGGAAGTCGGCTTTGCCGATGATCACCGCTCGTCCAGCAATGGAGCCCAGGACACCACCTCCGGTGACGGAACGGAAGTCCTTCACGGCCACGGTACTGAGACCCTGCTCCTGGGCGCCCAGGACAATCGCTGCGGCGAGCGGGTGCTCACTATTCTGCTCAATCGAGGCTGCAAATTGCAGGAACTCTTTCGCGTCGAAGCCATTGCTGGTCAAGATATCCAGTAGTTTGGGTTTGCCCTCGGTGAGCGTGCCCGTCTTGTCGATGACGAGTACGGTGACCTTTTCCAGTCGTTCGAGTGCCTCGGCGTTTTTGACCAGCACACCTTCCTGGGCACCACGTCCAACACCGACCATGATGGACATGGGCGTGGCAAGACCGAGAGCGCATGGACAGGCAATGATGAGGACCGCGACGGCATTGACGATGGCATGCGCAAGCCTGGGTTCGGGCCCTAACCAGAGCCAAAGGCCGAAGGTAAGAACCGCAGCAGCCAGCACGGCTGGCACGAAGATGCCAGCAACCCGGTCCGCGAGACCTTGAATAGGTGCCCGGCTGCGCTGGGCCTCGGCCACCATGTGCACGATCTGCGCCAGGACCGTGTCGCTGCCAATGCGCTCGGCGCGCATGACGAAGCTGCCAGGGCCATTGACCGTCCCGCCAGTCACCTTGTCCCCGACGCCTTTTTCCACGGGCAGTGGTTCGCCGGTGAGCATCGACTCCTCAACGCTGGAGTGGCCCTCGACCACCACTCCGTCAACAGGCACCTGGTCGCCTGGAACGACGCGCAACCAGTCGCCTTTTTTAACCTGTTCAAGCGGAACAACCTGATCGCCGCCAGGTGCTACCTGGCGCGCCGTAGGCGGTGCAAGATTGAGCAGCGCCTTGATGGCGCTGCCGGTGCGGCTGCGGGCCTGGAGTTCCAGCACCTGGCCGAGAAGCACCAGGACGACGATGACCGACGCGGCCTCGAAGTAGATGCCGATCTTGCCCGCATGACGCAGGCCATGCGGAAATGCGTCGGGAGCGATCATGGCCACGGCGCTGAAGAGGAAGGCTGCGCCGACACCCAGGGTGATGAGCGTGAACATGTTCAGGTTCCAGGTCACCACCGATCGCCAACCGCGATACAGGAGCGGCCAGCCAGCCCAGCACACTACGGGGATCGTCAGCGCGAACTGCAACCAGCGGGCCAGATGGCCATCTACCCACGGCTGCCGAGCCAGGGCCGGAATCATAGGTGCCATCGCCAGGAGAAACACAGGAATGGTCAGCACGGCGCCGATCCACATCCGCCGCGTCATGTCGTCAGATTCAGCGTGCTCGATCTGGTCAGCGGGTGCCGCCGGCGTTTTCAGTTCCAAGGTCATGCCGCACTTTGGGCAATTCCCAGGATGGTCCTGCTGGATCTCGGGATGCATAGGGCAGGTGTAGACCACCGTATGTGGGCTTCCTGATTCCTGCTGCGCTATGACCGGGGTCACTTCTTTGACATCCTGACAATGACAATAACCAGAAGAACAACGACAGCGATGCTGATCGCGGTCCATATCCACATGCCACCACCCGACATCCAACCATCTGCGTGGTTCATTTTTCGTGTCTCATTTATTGGTTAGCGCTGAAGGTTGCGCTGAAGGTTGCGCTGAAGGTTGCGCTGAAGGTTGCGTCAGTATCGAATTGGTAACAAAGAGGTCCTCGCTGGCAAACGTTCGCTCTCGCGGGGCTTGCTGGGATAGGGCCATGGACGATTAGCCACAGCAACCGCCACCGGACGTTTTGGGCTTCGTTCCCGGCGGAAGATAAGTGAACTTATCGCGGCATGTATCGCCACAAAAGTAGTAGGTTTTCCCATCGCGTTCAGCATGAATGGCCGTTGTTGGGTCTACGACCATGCCGCAGACTGGGTCTTTAATCGTCGAGGTTGTGGGGTTCATGGCGTCATTTCCTGGTTGGGCGAGGGCTAAGGTCACATGGCAACCAGGCCCTGGAGGGGCGGGCCATCGGCATGTGGACCATATCCTGGGTTGGCGGTGGCAATTTCGCCATGGGGTGAAACCCGTAATCGAGTTGCGTCAGTTTGGGAATGGTGGTCAGTTCCTCAGGCGGTGGTCAGTCACTCAGGCCAACCAGACGACCTCCTGGATGGCCTGCCGTTTTTACAACCGAAAGCTGGGATCTATTGGCGAATGACCGGATCAGAGCTTCCATCGGTGGTGGGTATCCGCCAGCGCTGCGGGATCTTGGCCAACTCCAGCACCACCAGCGGAATGAATCCAAGCCCGATCAGGACGGCGCATTCGTAAGCGGTCATGGGCACGGTGTGAAGGATCTGGCCCAGCCAGGCGACGTGGTGGCTCGCGATTTGGATGGCGATGGTCAGGGCGACCACCGCGAGCAATTTCAGATTGGAGAAAAAACCCAGTTCCCACACGAACCTGGTTTCGCTGCGGGCACCGAAGGACCGCAGCAACTCGGCGAAGACCAGGACCGAGAACGCGTTGGCCTGGGCGGTGGCCAGGTTCTGGTAGCGCAGGCCATAGAAGAAGACCGCGAAGGCGATGCCGCCGGTGAGCAGGCCAATGAAGCCTATGCGCCACAGGAATCTCCGATTCATCAGGCGTTCGCCGGCGGCTCGTGGGGGACGCTGCATCAAGGTGCGATCGATGGGATCCGTGGCCAGACAGATCGCAGGAAGGCCATCAGAGACCAGATTGATCCACAGCAGATGCACCGGCAGCAGCGGCATGGGCAGGCCGACGACAATGCACACCGTCATCAGCAGCAACTCACCCACATTGCCAGCGAGCAGGTATTCGATGGTTTTGCGGATATTGGTATAGACCCCGCGTCCTTCCTCGACCGCAGCAACGATGGTCGCGAAATTGTCATCGGTGACGATCATGGCCGCCGCTTCCTTGGTCACCTCGGTGCCCGAGATCCCCATGGCGACACCGATGTCGGCACCCTTGATCGCGGGTGCGTCATTGACGCCATCACCGGTCATGGCGACGACTGCGCCATTGGCCTTCAAAGCGTTCACGATGCGCAACTTGTGGGCGGCGGTGACCCGAGCGTACACCGGCGTCTGCGACGCGGCCACTTTCAGGGCTTCATCGTCCATCGCGTCCAGTTCGGTGCCGGACAGGGCGCGCTGGTCGCTGCCGGTAGCGATCCCGAGTTCACGCGCGATGGCCAGGGCCGTATTGGGATGATCACCGGTAATCATGATGACCCGGATGCCGGCGGCATGGCAGCGGACGACAGCGTCTTTCGCCTCTGGCCGCGGAGGATCCTGCATGCCGATCATGCCGACCCAGACCAGATCACGCTCGACCGAATCAGCGGTGTAGCCCGTCAGGTCCGGTTGAAGATCGCGATAGGCCACGCCAAGGACGCGCAGCGCACGGTCGGCCAAGGCCACGTTGGCCGAGGTGATGACGGAGCGCTGCTTCTCATCCAATGGCTGAACCCCGGCATCGGTGAGGACCTGCGTGCACAGGCCAAGAAGTTGGTCCGGAGCGCCCTTCACCAGCGCCCACGGCCGGCCCGCATCACGGATGACGGTCATGCGTTTGCGGTTGCTGTCGAACGGGAATTCCCGCTGCTTGGGGTGTTCGCGTTCAATGCGATCGGCCGGCCAGCCGCCTTTGGCCGCGAGGGTGAGCAAGGCCCCATCCGTCGGATCACCAATGATTTTCCAACTGTCACCTTCGTGGCGAAGTTCCGCGGCATTGCAGCCGCCGGCCAGTTTCAGGAGCTGATCCAGCACCGAAGCACGATCCTGGCCATCAGCCCGGCCATCAGCCCGGCGAATCGATCCGGTCGGGGCATAGCCTTCACCGTCGACCAGGAATTCAGCGCCAGCGACCTGCACCACCCGCACGGTCATCTCGTTCATGGTCAGCGTCCCGGTCTTATCGGTGCAGATGACCGACGTCGAACCGAGGGTCTCCACCGCGGGAAGACGACGGATCAGGGCACGCCGGCGCGCCATGCGCTGGACGCCAAGCGCCAAGGCCACGGTCACCACGGCGGGCAGACCTTCGGGCACGGCGGCAACCGCAAGGCTGACGCAGGTCATGAAGAGTTCCAAAGCCGGCTGACCGCGCAGCATTCCGAGGGTGAACAACACCGCGACGATTCCCAGGGTGGCGAACACCAGGACCCGGCCAACCGCGTCCAACCGTTTTTGCAGCGGCGTCTCAAGGTCTCCGGTCGCCCGGATCAGGCCGGCGATCCGGCCGATCTCGGTCGCCATCCCGGTGCCCACGACGACGGCCTCACCCGTGCCGACGGACACGGCGGTGCCCAGAAACACCATGTTCGCGCGATCCCCTAGAGGCAGGTCGCGGCGGTCGAGCACCGCCTCTGATTTCTCTGCCGGCAGCGATTCGCCCGTGAGGGCTGATTCAACGCAGGCGAGCGAGGCGGTGCGGATCAGACGGGCGTCGGCGGCGACCACATCCCCGGCCTCAAGCAGAATGATGTCGCCCGGAACCACCGCCGAGGCCGGCAGTTCAGTCACCTGACCGTCGCGACGGACCCGGGCGTGCGGGGCCGTCATCCGGCGCAGGGCCGCGATCGCCGTTTCGGCACGGTGCTCTTGGACGAAGCCGATGATCGCGTTGATCACGACGATCCCGGCAATGGCGCCAGCGTCGATCCATTCCCCCAGGAACCCGGCGATCGCCGCTGCCCCAAGGAGGATCCAGACGATGATGCTCGTGAACTGCCGGACGAGGATCCGCCACGGTTGCACGGGAGCGGCGTCGGTCAGTTCATTGGGGCCGGTTTCGATCAGATGAGCGGCAGCGATCGCTGCGGTCAGCCCGGTTGGCGCTGACTGAAAACGCTCCATGACCGTGGTCGCTGCGATGGTGTGCCAGGGTTCGGGTGGGGCCGATGCAACAGCCTGGGTAGGTGGTTGGCTCATGGGGTGACGCTCGTTGTTGCGACTTTCTGGCGTTGCCGCCATTTCCATTCTTCGACCGCGCAGAACACGCAGGGGGCGATCAACCCGGTGATGACCTGGATGCCGATGCCGCCGACTGACGGGATGGCCATCGGCTGCATGACATCCGATCCCCGGCCGTTGATGAGGAAGAGCGGCAGCAGCCCGATGCTGGTGGTGGCGATGGTCATCAGGGCGGGCCGGATGCGCTTGAGCGCGGTCAGGACCACGGTTTGCCGCAACTCGTCGATCGAGGCGAAGTCGCGGTCCTTGAAGGCGTCCTCCAGGTAGGTGCTCATGATCACTCCATCGTCATCGGCGACGCCGAAGAGGACGAGGAATCCGACCCAGACCGCCACCGACAGATTGGCGCCCCAGAATCCGAGCGCGAGAAAACCAGCTCCGGCGCTGACCAGGATCGAGATGAAGATCATCGGCCCGATCCACCAGCGCCTGAATCCGAGGTAGAGCATTAGCAACATCGCCGCCATGCACATCGGCACCAGGATCGCCATGCGAGCGGTAGCGCGCTGCTGGTTTTCGAACTGCCCCGACCATTCCCAATAATATCCCTGCGGAACTTTGAGTGATCCATCAGCCAATGCTTGACGCAGCATCCGTTCAGCATCTTCGACCACCGAGACTTCATCCCGATCGCGAGTGTTCATCGTCACGTACCCGACCAGCAAATTGCGTTCGCCTTTGATCTCCTGCGGTCCGACCACGGTGCGAATTTCGCAGAGCTGGCTGATTGGAACCTGGATGCCACCAGCTGCCGGAACCAGGATGCGCTCCAGATCGGGAAGCTCGTCACGCATATCCCGGGCATAACGGACGCGCACCCCATAGCGTTCGCGTCCTTCCACGGTCTGAGTCAGTTCCATGCCGCCGAGCGCGGTGCTGATCACATCCTGGACATCCTGGACGCGTACGCCGAAACGGGCGATGCGTTCGCGATCGACGACGAATTCGAGGTACGGCTTGCCGACGATGCGTTCCGCCACCACATCGGTGGCACCGGGCACGGTGCGCAGGACCTGCTCCATGGCCAGGCCGATGCGTTCGATCTCGCGCAGATCCTGACCGTAGATTTTCACCCCCATCATCGCGCGGAAGCCGGTCTGCAGCATGATCAGGCGGGTCTGGATCGGTTGCAGCCAGGTCGGCAACACCCCGGGCATGCGCGTGACGCGCTGCATGTCGGCGAGGATCTCGGCCTTGGTGATCACCCGCTGTTCTGGCCACACCCACGCCAAGGGCGCCTTCAGCCATCTGGGCCAGGTGGAGAAAAAGCGTTCGACGGGCAGTTGCCGCCACGCGGTGACGGGTTTGAGGACCACGATGGTTTCCATCATGCCGATGGGTGCCGGATCCAGGGCGCTGGCCACCCGACCGAGTTTTCCGACCACCGAGGCCACCTCGGGGATCGAGGCGATGGCGGCGTCCTGCTTCGCATTGACCGCGACGACCTCCGACAAGGCCGCCTGGGGCAGCACCGAGGGCATGGCGAGGAAACTGCCCTCGTCCAGCGGCGGCATGAATTCCCGGCCGATGCCAGGCAGGATCCTGGTTTCATTGATCACCTCAGGCCCGGTGGACCCGGTGCGGTGCTCAGCATGACTGGCGCCCAGCCAACGGATGCGGCGATGGCTGCTGCCATCAGCCTCGCGCACCGTCTGCACCGCGAGTTGGCTGAGATCCACGATCCGACTGCCCGCCACGGTATTGATCACGTATTCGGCCGGATTGAGCATGATGCCGATACCGAGCCAGACGGTGAAGCCGGCGATCAGGATCGCCAAGGGAATGGACAGGAAGGCGAGCTTGTGGCTCAGGATCCAATGCAGGATCGGCGTATAGACGGCGATGATCCGACGTCCGACGGCGTTTTCCTCCAAGGGCAGAAAACGCTCGCGGGTCATGCGCACGACCGCCAGCATCAGGATGGCGCCTACCGCCAGCGCGGTCGGCAGGCCCTGCCAGCCGGCGACCGTGCCGAGCAGGCCCAGCACCAGATGGGTCGCCGCTGCGCCGAGCAATCCGATCACCGCCGCGATCATCCACACCGTGCGTTGGCGCCAGGCCACCGGCTTGAAGAGGTGCAGGCAGATGACCGGGACGACGGTGATCGCAATCACCACCGCCGCCGCGATGGCGAAGGTCTTAGTGTAGGCCAACGGGCCGAACAGCTTCCCTTCCTGGCCTTGCAGCAGGAACACCGGCACGAACGAGACCAGGGTATTGGCGACCGCCGTCAGGATCGGCCGGCCGACTTCCTTGGCACCGTCATAGACCGCCTCCCAGTGCGGTTTATCCGACCGCTTCGTCGCCACGTGGCGGTAGATGTTCTCGGTCATGATGATCGCCATGTCGCCCACGTCGCCGATGGCGATGGCAAGCCCAGCGAGCGACATGATGTTGGCGTCGACCCCGACCACATACATGACGACAAAGGATCCGGCGATGGCCAGGGGAAGCGTCAGCACCGGCGCGACGGCGCTGCGCAGGTGGAGCAGGAAAAGGACAATGATCAGGGCGCAGACCAAAGTTTCTTCGCTCAGGGCCTCCTTCAGCGTGTCGATGGTTTCATGGACGATGTCGGTGCGATCGTAGAACGGGACGATCCGCACCTGCGCCACGCTGCCGTCGGTTCGGGTTTTCTTAGGTAGAAACTGTTCGATCTGCGTGATCTTGGCTTTCACCCGCTCGACCACCTGGAGCGGATTCTCGCCATAGCGCATGACCACGACGCCCCCGACCGCTTCCTTTCCGGCGCGATCAAGCGCGCCCCGGCGGAATTCCGGCCCAAGTTGCACCGTCGCGACATGGCGCAGCAGCACCGGCGTCCCCTGATACTCCTTGACCACGATCAGTTCCAGGTCGGCGGGCGTCTTCACGAAACCAACGCCCCGAACCACGTATTCCATCCCGTTGCGTTCGACCACCTTGGCCCCGACATCAAGATTGGATCGCTGCACTGCCATCATCACGTCGGGCAGAGACACGGCGAAGGCGCGGAGCTTGTCCGGGTCGACGTCGATCTGGTATTGCTTGACGAAGCCGCCGATGCCGGCGACTTCCGACACACCCTCAACCGAAGTCAGTTGGTAGCGGATGAACCAGTCCTGCAGCGATCGCAGTTCGGCGAGATCGAAGCCTTCGCCCTCGACGGTGTACCAGAGCACCTGCCCCAGGGCGGTGGCATCCGGGCCGAGCACCGGCGTGACACCCGGGGGCAGGCGCTGCTGGGCGACGTTCATCCGCTCCAACACCCGCGACCGCGCCCAGTAGTAATCGATATCGTCCTTGAACACGACGAAGGCCATGCCGAAACCGAAGCCGGACATCGACCGGATGCTTTTGACCCCCGGGGTTCCGGCGAGGCTGGTGACCAAGGGGAAGGTGACCTGATCGTCGACATCCTGCGGCGAGCGGCCCTCCCATTCGGCCATGACGATGACCTGCTTCTCACCGATATCGGGAATGGCGTCGACCCGGATGTTGGTCATCGACCACCATCCCGCGACGATGAGGCCCGCGACCGCGAGCAGCACCAGGAAGGTGTTGCGCAGGCACCAATGGATGACGGCGTCGATCATGGTTGGTTTCCCGTGCGCTCAGTGCTGGTGCGCGGCGGGCATTGGGGCTGGTGCGGCCGGAGCTGGCGATGCGGTCGGCACCTGGGTTGGCCCCGGTGCCGGTGCCGGCGCAGACCCGGGAACCGGCGCAGCGCCGCCGCCGTGGTCATGGCCGACCGGAACCGGACCCCCATCCGGATTCAGCAGGCTGGGCAAACCACGGATCTGGGCCTCGCTATCGATAAGGAATCCGCCACGCGCCACGACGCGGTCACCTGCTTTGAGACCTCCCAACACCACCACCCTCTGATCGTCCACCAGCGGTCCGAGGCGCACCGCAACGGCCTGGAAGGCTCCCGGGGCGGATTCCTGCCACACGATCGCCCGTGTCCCCAGACTGAGCACGGCGGCAGTCGGGACGACCAGCGGCGCCAGGTTGTCCGCTGCAACCGTGGAGCGTGCAATGATCCGCAGAGCCATGCCGCAGCGGGGGCAGGCGCCGGAACTGTCGACCACCACCTCAGGATGCATCGGGCAGGTCCATTTCCCCTCGACCTCGGTCGGCCCCGGATGGCCATCGGCGCGCACGGTGATGGCGATCTCGGCATGGATGTATTGGTTCGGCTTCAGCAGGTGCTGGGGATTGGCCACGACCACCCGCGCCCGGGCCGATCGGGTTTCGGCGCGCAGCACCGGATCGATGAAGGCAACCCGGCCAGTGAAAACCTGGTCGGGCTGGGCATCACTGCGCAGGTCCACCGCTTGGCCAGGACGCACCAGACCCAGATCCTGTTCAAAGATGTCGATCTGAGCCCACACCGAATCGAGATTAGCGATGCGATACAGCACCATCCCGGCCGTCACCGGGGCTTGGGCGACCACCATCTTCTCAACCACGATGCCATCGATCGGCGCCGTGAGGGTCAGCCGTTCCTGGGCTTTACCGCCAGCGGTCAGGACGGTGATCTGCTCGTCGCTGATGCCATAGCGCCGCAGCCGTTGTCGGGCGGCATCGGCCAGAACCCGCATCGCGGTTTGGCCTTGGGCGATCAGCAGCTCCTGCTGGGCGACAACCAGATCCGGGCTGTAGATCTCAGCCAGATGTTCGCCCCGGCGCACCGGCACGCCGGTCTGATCGACATACAGCCGTTCGAGGTAGCCATCGACCCGACTGGGAATGCTGGCCAGTCCGGCCTCGTTGTAGTCGATGATACCGACGGTCCGCAGGTGGCGTACCGCCGGACGACGCTGCACGGTCACGGTCGCCACGTCGGCGATCTGGAGGGCGTGGGCGTCGAGTATCAGGACCTGAGCCGGGGCGGTTGCGGAAGAGGTGGCAGAAGCGGTGGCAGAAGCGGTGGCGGAAGCGGTAGCGGCGCTCGCCTCTCCTGCCGGAACCAGCGGCATGCCGCAGATCGGGCAGGCTCCCGCCTGCGGCAGGCGGATCTGCGGATGCATGGAGCAGGTCCAGACGGAAGCCGTCGCCGGTTTGACCGAGGCAGGCAGCGCGTGGGTTGGCGCGGACAGCGGACCGAACCAACCTCGCACGATCCACGAACCGACGGCCGCAGCGACGATCACCGCCACCATCAATATCCACCATACGAAGGGCCTCTGGACGGACGGATTCATGGGTGGCTCTCTGCCGTGGTGGAAGGAGGTGGAGCGAGCAACCACAAACCGGCCCGTGCTCGGGCGGCATCGGCGTCGGTGACGATGACGGTGCGTTGGGCCTGGGCCAATTCGTCGAAACGGTCGAAGAGCATGGCTGTCGCGCCCGCCATGCCGGCCGCCGATTCGGCCGCCAAGGTGTCCAGTTCCTGCGCTAGACGTGTGCTCGTCGCTTCAGCCCATTGCCTGGCCCGCGCGGCCTGGCCGATCGCCCGTCGCGCCCGCGCCAGCATTTCACTGGCCTCCACCAGGGCACCAGCCCGGTCCAGGGTCGCGGCGGATCGATCGGTTCCGGCTGCGACCACCGCCCCGGCATAGGCCTCACGCCAGAGCGGCACGCTGACCCGCAACGCGACTTCCCAGGCATCGTTTTTCTCTTCACCATCTTCACGCCAACGGCCAATCACCGAGACCATGGGACGCCCCCGGGACCGGGCCATGGACTCGTCGGCCGTCGCCATCTCCGCCCGGCTCTGAGCCATGACGACCTCAGGCGCCTGCGCCACGTCGATCTTGTCCGGGTCCGGGGTTGCCAGTTCGGGCAGCACCGCGCCGGGCGGCAGGCCGAGTATCGCCGCCGCCATGCCTGCCGCGTCGGCGGCCATACGGTCATCCTGCGCCGCCATGAGTTCGGCCTCGGTGGCGCGCGACTCCAGCGACAGGGGCTCGCGCACCCTGGCCTTGCCCACCGCCACCGCAGACCGGGTCAACAGATCGGCCAGCACGCGTGCCCGCGCCGCGATCTCCAGATCGAGTTTCGCCAAGGCGGTGGCGGATCGGCGTTCGATGAGCGCCGCATGCACCGCCACCGCAGTACGGCCACGGACTGCCGCATATTGGGTCGCTGCCATGGTGATCGCAGCCCGCGCCGAGTCCTGTTCCTCCGTGCGTTCACCCCAACGCGGCAGCGGTTGTTCGACCTCGATCATGCGCGATTCCATCTTGGTGGCGGGGACGCGCATGTAGCCGACCATGACCATCGGATCCGGCAGCACGCCGGCCAACCGCGCCCGGGCTTGGGCCGCCTGGTACCGTTGGCGCGCGGCACGCACGGCGGGCGCATTGCTGAGCACGTCGTCAGGCACGGCGGGTTGAGGTGCTGCAATGGTCGAAATCGGCGCTGGATCGTGGGGAACACTGACCTCTTCAGAAACCAGCCGATGGTCTCGCACCGGATCGGACCTGCTGCACGAAAGCAGGAGCACAGCACAGAAGAGGGCTGAAAGGCCTTGCGGGATGAGGTGCGGAATCTGGTCGCGTTTCGTCCCGCCTGGTCGAGCCATCGTCACCGGTTGCCGAGCATCGGGGATCCTGACCTTTTCGGCTTTCGGCACTTGCATGGGATCTCGCATACGTGAGGCCGCTGGAGTCGGGCATTCAGCATATTTAGGGCTGCTTCGACCATGCTCGATAGGGTGATCACCCCATAGGCAATGACCCAGGCGGTCATGGCCCGGATCCGGAATGCGTGGGCAATTGCGCGGAGGCGCGAACCAGGGATGGAGGCGATCCACGCTGGCTGCCGCTGCTGATCCGCGCCGCCGACTGGATGCTGACCTGGCGCAAAGCTTACAATGTGCGCTTCGATCCGCGCAACGACCTTGGCGCGGGCGGCCTGCGCACCGTGGGCGGCGATTTCGCCTCAGACAACAACAACCACCAGCACGTCTACGGCATGAACTACCTCGGCGAGCTGCCTCGGCTGACGGCGATCACCGGCAATCCGTACTACGCCGAGCGCGCCGACGACCATTTCCGTTTCACCTGCCAGCTGCTGTGCAAGGTCGACGGCCAGTGGAACGGCCAGCGCGGCATGTTGACGGAACAGTTCTACACCACCGACTGGTCGATCTGGGACGGCTGGGATCCGACCCCGGCCCACGTCCAGAAAGGCACCCCGATGGGCTTCAGCCATTCGTGGTGCATCAACATGGTGCTGCTGGGCCTGAAGGAGATGGCTTCAACGCGGGGCGCTGACGGCTAAGCCCCGCAGCCTCAGCCTTCGACGAGCAGGTCTTCCAAAGTCAGGTGGTTGTCTTCCAGGTGCACGGCGCCTTCGATCGAAAGCGCGGTCCAGGGCATGAGTTCAAGGCGGGTGCGCGGGATCACGGACTTGGTGTATTCACACAGCCCGAAGGGGATCGGTTCACTGGTGTCGATCTTGCGAATGGCGCGGTCGATCTGCCAGAGGAACTCTTTTTCGTCGCCGGCGAGGCCGAGGCTGACGTCCTGGAGATCCGCGTCACTGCCGCGTTCGGCGCTGTGCTGCGGCGTCGTGTGGCCGTCTTCGGCCTCCATCGCGTCCTTTTCCAGCTGGGCGATGTCGTTGGTCAGGGCGGCGCGCTTGGTGATCAGGAGCAGGCGCCACTTCGACAGGTCGTCGGCGTTGAACGGCGAACGCAACTGCGGCGCGGGCTTGGAGGAGCCGTTCTTGCTGCCGTTGACCGGTTCGCGCCTGGCGATCTCGCGTGTCACCGGTTTGACCGCCGGGCGGGAGCCGCTGCCGTTCTTGGCCGCGGTCGCCGGCTTGGCGTTGACCTTGTCGGGCTTGCCGCTTTTTTCGATATTTTCGTGCTTTTCCGATTTGACCGTTTCGGTCTTCTCGGCGCGGTCCCGGGTCTTGGTCTTGCTCTTGCTTGGCATCGAGTACCTCTGGTCTTTTGAATGGCACGGAACGAGGTTCCGCGCAAGTCCGATTTTCTAGGGCGCGCGAAGGTTGGTTCCGACGCCTGGGATTGCAAGCGACGATTCCCTCGATTTCATTCACTGCGAAAATGCTGCCGAGTGACACGGCATGGCCTGGCCGCTTTCTGCCGCAAGCCCCGTCCTGGTCGCATGGACAGGGCCTCTCATCCCCGTATGTATTCGCGGCCATGGATCCGCGTGCAACGTTGGTGATCGACTGGTCGCTGGCCCTCGCAGAGGGATGTCCGTGCCAGCGCCGGTGAATGCCGAGATGATCGGGGGCATCCCCCTGGTCTCGGTCATCGGCACCCCGCGCACCATGGGCGAGCACATCGGCGAGCGGATGAAGTCGCGTCTACAGGTGCTGTCGCAGTACCTGTATGAACAGCTGGGTTCGCTCGCGGAATCGGCGCGCCAGGGCACGCCGCTGAGCGTCGAGGACCAGCGCCGGAACCTGCGCGACAACGCGACCCCGACCACCACGCTGGAGCCGGCGTTGTGGATGGAGCTCGCCGCGATGGCCGGGGCTGCCGACCTGCCGCCCGAGGATCTGCTGCAGGTGCACGGCTTCCCTGACCTGCTGTCGCGCCACCGCTGCCGGGTTCCGCCTAGCCGCAGTACGTTCATCGCCCTCGGCCCGGACCACTGCGACCATAGGCACACCCGCCTGATCCTGGCCTGGCATCTTGATCCCACTTTCCTGCCCTATGTCACCCTGATCCGCCGCATCCCAGCGCACGGCCCCGCGTCGGTGTCGCTGACCCTGGCCGGTCTGCACCCGGTCGCCGGACTGAGCGAGGCCGGGATCGCGGTCGCCGCCAACGACCTGCGGGTCGAGGACGGCACCAATGGCCATTTCACCACGCATCTGCTCGCCGCCACTTTGACCGCGCCCAGTCTGGAGGACGCCGTGCACCGGGTGACCTGCGGCTCGCGCCAGGGCGGCCGCTGCATCCATCTGATGACCGGCCAGGGGCAGCGGGTGTCGGTCGAGCTCAGTGGCAGCCAGTCCTGCGTCCTCAACGATCCGCTGCCGGGCAGCCCGCGCGTCCACACCAACCACGCCCTGGCCGAGCCGATTCGCGCGGTGTTATCGGTCCCGCACGATGACCTCAGCCGTCAGCGCCTGTCGCATTTCGCTAGTCTGGCCGTGGCGGCGCGCGACGCGACGCCGAGCGAGATCGCGAGCTGGTTCGGCCTCGGCGAGCCCGCCGGGTCGCACCGCATCCAAGGCGCCTACGCCTGCGGCGCGACGCCCGATCACACGGTTCTGTTCATCGCCGACCCCCATTCGCGTCAGGTCCATCTGCACCGGGGCGGCACCTCGTGCAGCCTGGAGACCATCACCCTGTGACCGCACCCTGGCCGGTCGAAGGCGTGCGCGGCCGCTGGCTGGAGGACCTGCCGGATTCACCGTGGCGCTGGTTCGGTCTGCCGGGTTGGCTGTTCTGGCGCCCGATCATCGCCATACGCAATGTCGCCTGGGACCGGGTGCTGACGCCGACCCGCCTGCCGGTTCCCGTGATCGCGATCGGCAACCTCACCGCCGGCGGCACCGGCAAAACCCCGGCGGTGCGCCTGGTCTGCGGCCTGCTGGCGCAACTCGGCCTCAAACCGGCGGTGCTCATGCGCGGCTATCGCGCTGCGCCGGGCGAGACCGTCAACGACGAGGCACGCGAACTCGCTGAATGGCCGGTGGTCAGCGATCCTGACCGCGTGCGCGGCGGGCGGAAGGCGCTGGCTGACGGTGCGGATTGCCTGGTGCTGGACGATGGTTTCCAACACCGACGCCTGCACCGCGATCTCGATTTGGTGCTCATCGACGCGACCCGGCCCTGGGGTGCTGCGGATGGTGGGCGCGGCGCGGTGCTGCCGCTGGGTTTTCGGCGCGAGGGGCTAAGTGGACTTGCCCGCGCCCAGGCATTCTGGCTCAGCCGGGCCGGGCTGGTGCCGCCTGAGCGCATCACCGCGATCCGCGCCCGGTTGCCACCCGATCGGCTGATCATCCAAGACCAATTGGGCGACCTGCTCCTGGAACCGCTGACTCCCGGTTTGCCGCAGACGACCAGCTTGCCACTACCAACCAGCTCGCCGCAAGCCGGCCAGCCGGTCGTCTTGGCCAGCGGCATCGGCAATCCCGCCAACTTCGCCGCAACGGCCCTGGCGGCTGGACTGACCATCGCGCGAGAACTGCGCTTCCCCGACCACCATCGCTATGACGCCCGCGATGTGGCGATCCTGGCGAATCGCGTGGGCCGCGCAGCAGGCTCAGGCTCAGGCTCAGCGCATGCCGGCCTGGTCATCACCGGCAAGGACGCGGTGAAACTGCGCGACCTGCTGCCACCGGCGCTGGCCGCACGCACCTCGATCCTGCATGGCCAGGTCGGGCTTGGCGATGTGCAAACCTCAGCTTTACGCGATCTGCTGCGCCAAACGCTTGCCGCTGCCGGGGCATCCGCTAGGTCTGCTCCCCGCACTCCGACCTGATCCTGCGCCGTCACCCCGCTTCCACCCCGCCCGACCCGCCAAAGGTTCCCATGGACAAGAAAGTCTTCTTCGCCGCCCTCGATCGCCAGCGCATCGAGACGCCCTCGTGGGGCTATTCGAACTGCGGCACGCGCTTCGGTTCCATCCCGGCGCCCGGCCAGGCCAAGACGCTCGATGAAAAGCTGGAGGACGCCGCGATCGTCCACCGCTTCACCGGCATTTGTCCGTCGGTCGCCCTGCACATCCCCTGGGACACGGCACCCAACGGCGACTGGGAAGCCATGAAGCGCCGCGCGGATCAACTCGGCATCCGCATCGGCGCGATCAACCCCAACGTCTTCCAGGACAAACGCTATTGCCTGGGCAGCGCGTGCTCGCCGTTCGCCGACGTGCGGGCGATGGCGATCACCCACATGGCGCAGGAATGCACCGCGATCATGCGCGCGACCGGCAGCGACACCCTCAGCCTGTGGTTCGGCGACGGCACCAACTACCCGGGACAAGACGACATGCGCGCGCGCAAGCGCCGGATGGAAGCCGCGCTGAAAGAGGTCTACGCCGGCCTGCCCGCGAACAGCCGGATGCTGGTCGAATACAAGTGCTTTGAACCGTCGTTCTACCACACCGACATCCAGGACTGGGGTTCAGCGCTGCTCTTGTGCCAGAAGCTCGGTCCCAAGGCGCAGGTGCTGGTCGACACCGGCCACCACCTGTCCGGCTGCAACATCGAGCACATCGTCGCCATCCTGCTTGACGAAGGCCGCCTCGGCGGCTTCCACTTCAACGCCCGCAAGTACGCCGACGACGACCTGACCGTCGGCGCGATCAACCCCTACGAAATGTTCCTTATCTACAACGAGCTCGTCGCCGCCGAACTGGACAGCGACGCGGTCGCCAGCGCCTGCGCCAAGCAGGTCGCCTACATGTTCGACCAGTCGCCGACGCTCAAGCACCGCATCGAAGCCACCATCCAGTCGGCGGTCTTCGTGCAGGAGATGTACGCCAAGGCCGTGCTGGTCGACCGCGCCGCCCTCGCCAAGGCCCGCGCCGCCGGCGACGTGACCAGCGCCGAGGACGTGCTCAAGGACGCCTATAACACCGACGTGCGGCCGATGCTCGCCGAATGGCGCACCGCCAAGGGCCTGGCGGCCGAACCGCTGAAGGCGTACCGCGTGAGCGGCTTGAAAGAAAAGGCGATCGAGGAGCGCGCCAAGCGGCATGGGGCTGCGGCGGCGGGATCGGGTGGCGGGTTTCAGTAAAGAGGGCGAGGTGCGGTGCGTGCCTTCCGTAGCGCCGGCTTCAGCCGGCTCGGACGGTGGGCTTCAGCCCACCGCACGATGGGACCAGGTTTTCCGTGCGGCCGGATGAATCCGGCCGTCCGTGCCGGCTGAAGCCGGCGCTACGTTTGACGCCAACCGCTTTCCGGATCCTCTTCGTTCTTCGCTGACTATCTTTCGACCAAAGGTCACCCCATGCCCACCCCCCTCGAAAACCTCATCTCCCTCTCGCATCTGGTCGGCACACCCGACCTGGACGCGGCGATCCTCGGCGAGGGCAACACCTCGATCCGGGTCGATGCCGATTCGTTCCTGGTCAAGGCCTCGGGTTGCCAGCTCGGCACCATGACGCCGGCCGACACCGTTCACCTGCGCTTCGACCGCATTCTCGCCCTGCTCGAAGGCACCGGTGCGGTCGATGAACAGCGCCTGTCCGCCGCCTATGAGGCGGCCAAGGTCGATCCGCGCCAGGCCAAGCGGCCGTCGGTCGAGACGGTCTTCCACGCGGTCGCGCTCAGCCTGCCTGGCATCGCGGCGGTCGCGCACACCCATCCGACCGCAGTCAACATGCTGACCTGCGCCAACGGCTTTCCGGCCAACCTCGACGGGCGGCTGTTTCCCGACGAGGTCGTGGTGCTGGGCCAGAAATCCCTGTTCGTGCCCTACATCGATCCCGGCGTCATCCTCGCGCGCACCATCCGCGACCTGATCCAGGGCTTCCGCGACCAGCACGGCTGTGTGCCCAAGTCGATCTACATGCAGAACCACGGCTTCATCGCGCTCGGCACCACCATCAATGAGGCCCACGCCATCACCTGCATGGCGATCAAGGCCGCGCGCATCCGCCTCGGCACCATCCAGGCCGGCGGCATCCGCCGCCTCGACGCCGCCATCGCCACCGGCCTCGCCAACCGCCCGGACGAGAAATACCGCGAGAAGCTGCTCGCCGGCGGGAAGTAAAACGGCAGGGGATGGCCACAAAGAGCACAAAGTCCACAAGGAAGGCAGGGGTCCACTAAGGAAGGTAGGTGTGGAGGCTTTGGTCCGGTCGCGCCCGCCTCGTGATCCCTGCCCTTGGAATGGTCATGATGGCCGGTTGTGATCCCCACTCTTTTTGTGGCCTTTGTGCTCTTTGTGGCCATCCACTCTTCTTCCACCCTCACAGGATTCACGCATGAGCAGCATCCATCTCGCCATCGACCTCGGAGCTGAAAGCGGTCGGGTCATGGCCGGCGACGGCCAGACGGAACCGATCGAGGTCCACCGCTTCCCCAACACGCCGCGCCAGGTCGATGGTCACCTGCGCTGGGACAGCGCGGGCTTGGTCAACGAGATCCTCGCGGGGCTGACCAAGGCCGCCGCGCGCTGGCCGGACGCCGCGTCGATCGGGGTCGACACCTGGGGCGTCGATTACGCCCTGGTGGATGAACGGGGGGCGTTGGTCGAGGACCCTATCGTCTACCGCGATCGCCGCATCGAGGGCGGCATGGAACTCGTGCACGCCCGCGTGCCGGCGGCAGAGCTGTTCGCCCGCACCGGCGTCGGCCTGTTGCCGTACAACACCGTGTACCAGTTGGCCGTGCACCACCGAGACCGGACGGACGCACTGCGCCGCGCCAAGCACCTGCTGTTCATGCCGGATTGGCTGCACTTCCGCCTCAGCGGCGTCGCCGCCAACGAGCACACCATCGCCGGTACCGCCGGCTTGCTCGATCGCTGCACCCGCGTCTGGCGATGGGACCTCATCGACGCGCTCGGATTGCCCCGGCACCTGTTCGGCCGGGTGGTAGCCGCCGGCACGGTGCTCGGGCCGCTGCTGCCAGAACTGGTGCAACGCTGCGGATTTTCCAAGGCGCCACAGATCGTCGCGCCGCCCGGCCACGACACCGCAGCGGCCGCGGCCTGCGTCCACGATGGCGCCTATCTGTCGTCCGGCACCTGGTCGCTCATCGGCCTGCCGGTGGAAGCACCGCTCCTGGGCGAGGCCGTCCGCACAGCTGGCTGGTCGAATGAGGTCTGCGCTGATGGGCGGCCGCGCTTCAACCGCAACATCATGGGCCTGTGGATCGTGCAGAATTGCCGCCGGGCCTTCGCCGCCGAGGGGCGCAACCACGACTACGCCACGCTCACCGCCCTCGCCCAGGCCGCGCCCGCACCGGCGCAACCGCTCGGCGTCGACGACCCGCGCTTCTTTCCGCTCGACGGCGATCCCATGCCCGCGCGTGTCCAGGCCTGGTACCGCGAACGCAACCAGCCAGCGCCAGAAGGAGACGGCGCCATCGTCCGCGCCGTGTTGGAGGGTCTCGCCGCAGCCTATGCGAAGGCGATCGACGAACTCGGTCGTTTCACCGGCAAGCCGGTCGAACGCCTGACCGTCATCGGCGGTGGGGTGAAGAACCGCTTCCTCTTCGACCTGCTATCCGCTGCCAGCCCCTGTCCGGTGATCGCCGGCCCGGTCGAGGCCACCGCCCAGGGAAATCTCCGAGTCCAATCCGCAGCCTTTTAACCACCTGCAGCTACCCGGGAGCGCCGGGCACCAGCCCGGCTCGGCTCGGCTCGAAAGGGCGCAAGTCCCGCTAATGGTTGTAAGCCGCTTCGCCGTGCTGGCTGACGTCCAGTCCACTGAACTCGTGCGCCGGCTTGGCGCGCACGCCGATGGTGAGATCCAGGATCTTCATGATCGCGAAGGTGCCTACGCCTGACCAAGCGATGGTCACCGCCATGGCCTTGAGCTGGGCCCAGACCTGCGCGCCCATGTCGACGTCGTGCTGGCCGCCGAGCCATTTCACGCAGAACACGCCGGTGAGCAGGGTGCCGATCAGGCCGCCGACGCCGTGCACACCGAACACGTCGAGGGTGTCATCGTAGCCGGCGCGGCGCTTGATCACCGAGATGAAGAACCAGCACATGGCGCCAGCGGTGGCGCCGATGACCAGGGCTCCGCCGGGGCCGACATAACCACACGCCGGGGTGATCGCGACCAGGCCGCCAACCGCGCCGGTGACCAGACCGAGTGCGCTGACCTTGCGGTATTTCAGGTATTCAATGAACATCCACGCCAGCGCGGCGGCGGCAGCGGCGATCTGGGTGGTCAGCATCGCCATGCCGGCCTGGCCGTTGGCAGACACCGCGCTGCCGGCGTTGAAGCCGAACCAGCCAACCCACAACATCGCGCCCCCGGTCAGGCACATCACCACGTTGTGCGGCATCATCGGTTCGTGCGGATAACCGGTGCGACGGCCGACCACCAGCGCGGCGACCAGTCCGGCGATGCCGGAGTTGATCTCGACCACCGTGCCGCCGGCGAGATCTTTCAAGCCCCACAGCGCGAACAGGGTCTTCTCGCCGCCCCAGGCCATGTGGCAGATCGGGATATAGACGAGGGTGAACCACAGGGCCGAAAACGCGAGCACCACGCCGAAACGCAGGCGTTCGGCGAAGGCGCCGACCAGCAGGGCCGGGGTGATGATGGCGAAGGTGAGTTGGAAGCAGCAGAAGACGGTTTCCGGAATGAGGTGGGCCGGATCGCTGCCGGACATGCTGTCGACCGTCACGCCGCGCAGAAACGCCTTCGACCAGCCGCCGATCACCGTGTTCAGCGCGCCGCCGTCGGTGAAGCAGAGCGAATAGCCGTAGAGCAGCCACAGCACGGTGATGAGCGCGGTGACCGCGAAGCACTGGACGAGGATGGTCAGCACGTTCTTGGTCCGGACCAGGCCGCCGTAGAACAGCGCGAGACCGGGAATGGTCATGAACAGGACCCAGGCCGCCGAGACCATGACCCAGGCGGTGTCGCCGGTGTTGATGACCGGCGGGGCGCTGGCAGCGACGGCGGCCGTTTCCGCAGCGCCCAGGCTGGCGGCGACGCCGGCCGTCAGCACGGCGGCCAAGGTTATGAATCGGCTTCCTGGAAAGGTCATCGCGCGCTCCGGTTTTTCCGCTAGGCGGTTGGGGGCGCAAAAAAGAATGCTGAAGCGAGCAACGTCAAGAGATGAGATTTGATTATCCGTTAAACAGTTTAAGCAAATTCGTTTGGGCATCGGCCTTGCTGGGATCCGCCATGCCGAGAACCTGCCCAGCGATGCCGAACACCGTACCGACTAGTTTGTTCCTGACCGGGGGCGCCCGCAGCGGCAAGTCGCGCTTGGCCCAGGAATGGATCCTGGCCGGTCCGGCCCCCCACGTTTACCTCGCGACGGCCCAGACGCGCCACGACGACGCTGAGATGCAGGCGCGCATCGCCCGGCACCAGGCCGACCGCGCCGGGCACGGCTGGACCACGCGGGAATGCTCGACGGATGTCGCCGGGGCGATCACCGGCGCAGGCGCCGGGGCGGTGGTGATCGACTGCGTCACCCTGTGGCTGTGCGCCCTGGGTGAACGTCACGCCTGGGTGGAAGCTCCGATCCTGGTCGAAATCGATCGCCTCGCTGCGCTGCTCGCCGCTCCGCCGTGCGACGTGGCGGTGGTCAGCAACGAGGTTGGCAGCGGCATCGTCCCGGGCGATGCGCTGTCGCGCGGCTTCCAGGATCTCCAGGGTTTCGCCAACCAGCGCCTCGCCGCTGCCGCGCACGCCGCCGCGCTGGTGGTCGCCGGACTGCCGCTCTGGCTCAAGCGTCCGACCGGTCTGCGGCCGATCCCGGGAACGGCGTAGCATGCGTTCGCTCATCGCCGCCTTCCGCTTCCTCACCCGTCTGCCGGTACCCGGCCGGCCGACCACGGCCGAGGAACTGCCCGGCGCGCTCGCGTGGTTTCCGCTCGTCGGCGCATTGTGCGGTGCGGCGGTGGCGGGGATCTTCGTTCTCGCCGTCCCGCATTGGCCGACCCCGATCGCGGCGGTGCTCGCGGTGGCGTTCGGCCTGATCCTCACCGGAGGCTTCCACGAAGACGCCGCCAGCGACGCCGCCGATGGCCTGGGTGGCGGCCACGACAATGAATCCGTCCTGCGGATCATGCGGGATTCGCGCATCGGTGCGTACGGTGCGATGTCGCTCTGGGTCGTGCTCAGTGCCCGCGTCGCCTTCCTCATCGCGCTGGACGACACCCGACCGGAACTCGCCATCGCCGCTTACGCACTTGCCTGTACCTGGGGCCGATGGACAGCGGCGCCGCTCATCCGCCTGTTGGCACCGCTGTCGGACGGCCTCGCGAAGGACATCGGCCCGCGCATGGGGTGGAGCGTTCTGGTCATCGCCTCGATCTTTGCCGCGCTGGCCACCGCTGCCGCCTGGCGCCTCGGTCTGCCCCATGCCATTCACGCGGCGATCGCTGCGCTGACGGTGACGGGGATCTGGGCGCTCTACCTGCACCGCCGGCTGGGCGGGCAGAGTGGCGATCTGCTCGGGGCCGGGAATCAACTCGTCGAGGCTGCGGTGCTCTTGGTGCTGATCGCCCGCTTGTGAGCAGCCGTCAGGCTGCTCACGGGGGAGCGCCGGAGGCGCGTTACGGGGGCGGGCAGCCCCCGGGTCGTCGTCGGTGCTGATCCGACGTGCGGGTTGCCAGGACGTTGCACCAGGTGTCTGATGGGTGGCGATGAAACTGCTCTGCCGGCTGCTGCTGATCGTGCTCGTCGGTACCGTCCTCGCCCTGGTGGTGGCGTGGTGGTTCAGTGCCGACCTCATTGCCGGAATCGCCAACCAATGGCTGCCGAGTGAGGTCGCACCGGGCGTGGTGCTCGAACGCGCGCTCGGATCGCCGGTGAATGGGCGGACGGTCATCGCCCGCGTCCCCAATCGCGTCGCTGCCGCGATCGCCGGTCACTACGGATTCCCGGTGCCGTCCTGGCTGCCACGTTCGCCTGTCAGCCTGACCGGCCATCACGGTGACGGTGCTGACGCCTCGACCTTCGCCGCCGTGATCGGTGGCGTGGCGACCACCAAGGTCGACGGATCGTTCACTCCGGCCCAGGCAGACGCCGTGATCGCCACGTATTTCCGCCGGGTCGAGACCCCGCTGCTGGCGATCGAGCGGATCACGATCCAGGCCGCCGAGATCGCCACCGTGCCGCCATCCCAAACCGTCGATGCCGGCAATGGCCCCGCCCCGCGCACGGTACGCTTCCGCCTGCGCGGCACCTGCGACGTGACCACCGGCCACAAGCGCTGGACCGCCGAGATCACCCGGCTGGAGGGCACCGTGCGGTTCTCGTTCACCCCGGTTCCCGGCGGTCTGCGCCCAGCGGTGAGCCTGACCATCGACCGCTGCGTCGCCCGTGCCGCGAACGGTGGCGACCTGCCTTGGCTGGGCGAGGCGCAGATTCCGATGCTGAATCCCATCATCAACGCCGCCCTGGCCGGCCCGTGCGCCAAGCAAGTCTGGCCGGACTGGATCCCGCTTGATCTCGATGCCCAAATCACGGTTGGATCCTGGACTGAGGCCCCCACCGCGCCGCGCGCAAACGGCGTCGACCTGTAACCGCTACCGCGCCTATTCGCTGCTACCGCACGAAGCCGCTGCTACCGCAAGAGGCCGCAGGCCAGCAGCGCCGCCAGGATCAGACCCGCCGCCATGCGGTACCAGGCGAAGCCGGTGAAGTCGTGGTTGGACACGAAGCGGATCAGCCAGCGCACGACGATCAGCGCCGAGACGAAGGCGAACACCGCGCCGACGCCGATGTCGAGGGCGCGGTCGGCGGTGAGCTGCTGGTGGTGCTTGATGAGCTTCAGCACCGCCGCACCGAGCAGGATCGGGATGGCGAGGAAGAACGAGAACTCGGTCGCCGCCGGCCGGGCGACACCGATGAGCAGCGCCCCGAGGATGGTCGCGCCCGAACGCGAGACGCCGGGCAGCAGGGCGAGAAGCTGGCAGAAGCCGATGCCGAGCGCGACCTGCCACGGCAGCGCCGCGTTGTCAGCGTAGGCATCGCGATGGCGGCGGCGTTCGATGATCAGGATGGCAAGTCCACCCACGGCCCAGGTCGCCGCGATGACCGGCATCGCAACCGTGTCGGTGAAAACATGCTGTTCGAGGAACTTGTCGGCGGGAATGCCGATCAGCACCGCAGGCAGGCAGGCCAGCGCCACCATCGCTGCGAACCAGCGCGCCCCGGGATCACCGCCGACCACACCCGTCGTGGTGCGCCACAGGCGCTCGCGGAAGTGCCAGCACACCGCTGCGATCGCGCCGAGCTGGATGGTGACGTTGAAGACCTGGCCAGGGTCGTCGAAGCGCAGGAACCGCTGCGCCACCGCGATGTGGGCGGTCGACGACACCGGGATGAACTCGGTCAATCCCTCGATCAGTCCGATGACCGCCGCCGTGATGAAATGACCCAGGTCCATGATCGGATCTCCTCCGCAGTGGCCTAGAGGAGCATGGGGACGCCAGCTTCCGGAAAAAGGGCTCGCCGCCTGCCATCGCGCCAATGCTGCGGCGAGCCCCTGGAGCACGACCCTGGGACCGCCACGCTCCAGCGTGGCTCGGAATTGATCCGGAGAGGTGAACGGGTCTCCGCACCGCATCAACTCCTCTACCGGCACCAACCCGCACCAACCCAGCCAGGCTGGAGCCTGGCGGTCCCAGGGTCGGCAAGCCGAGGCGTGTCGGTGCTCAGCACGGTCGCCGACCACGATCCGGTTGACCCTGATCGCCCCGGACGCGATGACGCTCCGCCATGCCCACGCCAGTCCTCACCTGTCTCGGCGCCGCCGGGACGGTCACCGGAAGCCGCCACCTGCTGGAGTACAATCAGCACCGGGTGCTGATCGACTGCGGTCTGTTCCAGGAACGGCATTTACAGGCGCACAACTTTGATGCGTTCAACCCACCGGCGTCCAGCCTGGATGCGGTGCTGCTCACCCACGGGCATCTCGACCACTGCGGTTTGCTCCCGCGCCTGGTGGCACAGGGCTTCACCGGCCGGGTGCATGCGACCTCGGCGACTTGCGCCATCGCGCCGATCGTGATGGCGGATTCGGCCCGCTTGCAGATGGAAGACGCGAAGTTCAAGCAGAAGCGCCACGCCAAGGAGGGCCGCGAAGCCACCCACGGCTATGCCCCG
This sequence comes from Candidatus Kuenenia stuttgartensis, assembly GCA_945876185.1. Taxonomy (GTDB): domain Bacteria; phylum Planctomycetota; class UBA11346; order UBA11346; family UBA11346; genus BJHQ01. Next base: position 82,127 of record CAMCMZ010000007.1, read on the forward strand.
TTGTACGACGACGAGGATGTCCAGGCCGCCGTCGCGCGCCTGGCTCCGGCGGTGATCGGCCAGCGCGTCAGCCTCGCCCCCGGCATCGAAGCGGTGTTCTTTCACGCCGGCCACATCCTTGGATCGGCCAGCATCGCGGTCACCGCCGGCACGGGTGCGGACCGGCGCACCGTCCTGTTCAGCGGCGATCTCGGCCGACGCCATAACCCGCTTGTGCCCGATCCCGCCATCTTGCAGGACTGCGATGCGGTGGTGATCGAGTCGACCTACGGCGACCGCCTGCATGAGCCCACCGCCGACATCGGCTCTGCGCTGGAAGCCGCGATCGCGCCGGCGGCGAAACGTGGCGGCGTGGTGCTGGTACCGTGCTTCGCGGTCGAACGCGCGCAGGAACTGCTCTGGCACCTCGGCCGGCTGTTCCGCGCCAAGCGCCTGCCGCCCATGCCGGTGCATCTCGACAGCCCGATGGCGCAGCGCCTGCTGGAGGTCTTCCGCACCCATCCCGAAGCGACCAGCCTGGGCTTCAGCGCGGCGGACCTGGATTTTCCCGGCCTGCACCTGACCCACGGGCAAGAGGAATCCAAGCAGATCAACGAGCGCAATGGCCCAATGATCGTCATCGCCGGCTCCGGCATGTGCACCGGCGGCCGCATCAAGCACCACCTCGCCCACCGCCTGGGCGATGCCCGCAACCTGGTCCTGTTCGTCGGCTATCAGGCCGACGGCACTCTTGGCCGCCAGATCCTGGAAGGCCGCAAGCGCGTCCGCCTGTTCGGCGGCGAACGCGAGGTGAACGCCCAGATCGCCCAGGTGCGCGGTTTCAGCGGCCACGCCGACCGCGACGAACTGCTCGGCTGGCTGGAGCGCCTACCGCACCGCCCGCGCCAGGTCGTCGTCGTGCACGGCGGCGCCACCGTCAGCGGCTCATTCGCCAGACTGGTCAACGAACGCCTCCACGTCCCGGCCCAGGCGGCGGTGGCGGGGGTGCCGATAGCGCTGATGTGATCAGTTCAGAATCAAATGAGCACCTCTATTTGAGCGTATTCCCGCCATCATCCGCCGGGGCGGTACCGTCGTGGAGGATGTTGCCCTCTTCGCGCAGTTTCCCCCGAGCGGGTTCCTGCGGCAGCAGATCAGCGGCGGCCAGCAGCAGGACGTGGCCCGGGTGCGCCTTGGCGAAGGCGTCGTAGGCGGCGCGGGCCTCTTCGAGGCGGCCCAGGCGGCCCAGCGCCATGACCTGGTAGTAGCGGGCGCGTGGGGTCGGCTCGGGAATGGCGGTGGCGCGGGTGACCACGGTCTGCCATTCGGCGGCGCGCACCAGGGCGGCGAAATCCACGCGTTCGCGTTCATCGCGCAAGTGCTCCTTGGTGTCGACCGCGCCGGGCAGCAGCGGCGCGACCAGGGCGGTGATGCCGCGCACGGCACGCTCGCTCAGCAGGCGGTCTGAGTCCTTGCCGCTGGCTGCAGCCCCGGCGATGGCGGTGTGGGCCTCGGCCTTGCCGTTGGCCCAGACCCGGCTTTCCAGGATCTGGTCGCCACTCTGCTCGCGGCGTTCCAGGCGGATGATGATCAGTGGCTCGCGCCCCGACAGGCTGCGCGCAGCATCGGGACCGGCGATGAGGTCGGCGTCCTGCAGGCCCTTCGCGGCCAGGCGTTCGCGCGCCTTGACCCCGGTGACGACCTCAACCCGGGCGCCACCGAGCTTGGCGAGTTCAGCCACCACCTGACCGGCCGCCGGATCGGCCTCGGGATTGCCGCTGAGGACGAGAATAAGGAGGAGTTTGTCCATGCCGGCAAGCATGACTACACCGCCGGGAGAGGCGAGCCCCAGCTCGCCTCAGACGATGCGGTCGACCGCGCCGCGTCTTGCCCTGTTCGCAGGGCGGCGATGCTGCGCCGCCATGCAGGTCTACCACGAATTGCTGCGTCGGATCCTGGCCGAGGGCCGGCCGCGCAGCGACCGCACCGGCACCGGGACGATCGGCGTGTTCGGGCACCAGATGCGCTTCGATCTCGGCGCGTCGTTTCCGCTCCTGACCACCAAGAAGCTGCACACGCGGTCGATCATCCAGGAACTGCTGTGGTTTCTCGCTGGGCGGACTGACAACGCCTGGCTGACCGAGCGTGGGGTGTCGATCTGGAACGAGTGGGCGACCACCGAGCAGTGTGCCCGCTTCGGCCGCAGCGAGGGCGATCTCGGCCCGATTTACGGGCACCAGTGGCGCAACTTCGGCGCCAGCCGCCTGCCCGACGGCAGCATGGCGAAGGACGGCAAGGATCAGATCGCCTGGGTCTTGGCCGAGATCCGTAAGAACCCCTTCAGCCGCCGGCTGATCGTCAGCGCCTGGAATCCGGGCGAGGTCGACCAGGTCGCCCTGCCGCCCTGCCACACCCTGTTCCAGTTCTACGTCCAGGCGGCGGCCGAACCGGGTCAGCCGGCCGAACTGAGCTGCCAGCTCTACCAACGTAGCGCCGACGTTTTTCTGGGGGTGCCGTTCAACATCGCGAGCTACGCCCTGCTGACCTGCCTGATCGCGCAGGTCTGCGGCCTCAATCCCGGCGAGTTCGTCCACACCCTGGGCGACGCGCACCTGTACGTGAACCACCTCGACCAGGCGAAGCTGCAACTGACCCGTGAGCCGCGCCCGCTGCCACGCCTGGTGCTGGATGCCAGCGTCAACGACCTGTTTGCCTTCACCGCCGACCACATCCGCATCGACGGTTATGACCCGCATCCAGGGATCAAAGCGCCGGTGGCGGTATGAGCAGCAGCCGCAGGCTGCTGGGGGGCGAAGGGCCGACAGGCCCGGAGCGGATTGGGGGCGCAGCCCCCGAAGCAACCCAGGCCCCAGGGTCACAAGTACCGGTTGCGATCGCACCAAGCGAACGAAAGGGCAAAAGCGTTCTTGCCATGCACTTAAGCGCCATCGTGGCGATGGATGAGGGCAACCTGATCGGCCGCGGGCTGGAGCTGCCCTGGCGCTTCCCCGAGGACCTGAAGTGGTTCAAGGAGAAAACCAAAGGCCACAGCCTGGTCATGGGGCGCAAGGTCTTCGACAGCCTCGGCCGCAAACCGCTGCCCGGCCGGCCCGGCGTGGTGGTGACCCGCGACCGCGCCTTCCGCGCCGAGGGCGTGCGCGTCGCCCACACGCCCGAGGACGGCGTCGCCCTCGCGCGCATGCTCGGCGAGCAGCCGCCGTTCGTCATCGGCGGGGCCGAGATCTACCGCGCCCTGCTGCCGCAGATCACCCGCTTGTACCTGACCCGCATCCCCGGTCGGCACGAGGGCGATGTGCATTTCCCTCCTTTCGACGAAAGCCAATGGGTCGAGGACGGCCGCTGGGAAGGCGCGACACCGGGGTTGGTCTTTCGCGCCCTGGCGCGGCGCGACCTCTGATTTTCCAAGGATTCCGCCATGACGAAATCGCTCCGCCCCAAGTCCGCCCTGCCCCACGCCAGCCTGGGCAAGCGGCGCGCGACGCCGTTCACCTACACGCCGAAACTATTGGAGGCGGTGCCCTTCACCCTCGACCGCCGCTTTGCCGGGCAGACGACCTGGGTCGCGAACCGCTGCGAGCGCTTCACCAGCCTGTGCCCGGTGACCGGGCAGCCGGACTGGGCCTCGCTCGACATCCTTTACATCCCCGGCACGCATCTGGTCGAGAGCAAGTCGCTCAAGGAATACCTGGCGTCGTTCCGCATGCATGGCGATTTCCATGAAGACGTCTGCCGCATCATCTGCGATGATCTCACCCGGCTGATCAAGCCGCGCTACGCCGAGGTGCTCGGCCGCTTCGACAGCCGAGGGTCGATCGCGATCTGGCCCTACGTGCAATTCGCCGCCGCAGGCGACGCCGAGGCCGAGCGCATCCGTGACCAGCGCCGCGTCGCCTGGCGCCCCTGACCGGGGCCAGTCCAGGGCAGCCCGCCACGGGTCAAGAGATCCCGACGAGGCGCGCAGCGTCTCTGGCGTCAGGGCCCGGTGGCCGCCCCGTGGATCGCCCGCCGGGCGCACCAGGCCACCGCCCGACGCGCCAGCACCCGCATCTGGGGCGTCTGGTAGGCGGCGGCGGAATGCCCCAGCAGCGACTGCACCACCCGGGCCTGGTCGACCTGGTATTCCCACAGCAGCGGCTCGTCGGCGCCGGTTTCCTCTGAACGCGCGCTCAGCAGGGGTTCGATCGGCTGGTCGCCGTGCTGGCGCCAGTAGAGTTCGTCCTCGACGGTGAATGTCTTCAGGCCGGTCACCAGCGGGTGGTCGCCGCGCGCCTTGACGTCAAAGCTGCGGAAACGGTCATGACTGCTGGGGCCGGGACCAACGTTGCGGTGCTCCCAGACCCGCCGCACCAGGGTCCGGAACCACGGCCAGTCGCTGGCCGCCGCGCCGGGCAGCGAAGCATGGCAGGCGCCGTTGGCGAAGTGGTGGATGAAGACGCCGCCGCCGCGCCGGGTGAAGTCCTGGATCGCGGCCTGCGCCGCTGCCCCCAGGCCGGCTGGGTCCTGCCAGTTGCACCAGTTCAGCACCAGCACGTCGCGATCGGCTAGGGCGGTGACTAGATCAGTGGGATCGGTATGCACCCGGGCGGTCAGGCGGGGATCATCGCCCCAGGCACTCAGCAGCGCGGCGGTGGTCTCGGGCCAATGGTGCCAGCGGTGGGCGGCGTTGCCGGCCAGCATGGCTATCCGAATTGGAGCCGGGGCCGGGCCGCAGCCGAGCCGATGATCGACGACCTCGCGCTCGGCGAACTCGACCCGCAGACCGTCGGCGGGCACCTCGGCCCCGGCCGCCCAGGCGATGCCGTTGAGGATCAGCGTGCGCAGACCGTCATGGCGCAGGCTGTCGAGGCTGTGGGCCATGGTGGTGCCAAATCCACGGCCGGCGCCGTGGCGGTGCCGGTCCAACGCCCAGGCGACGACGCGTTCGCTGTCGTGGTCTCCGGGCAAAGCGCGGACCGCGATCAGCGGCACCGCATCGGGATGGAAGAGCAGGCGGTGGTAGTATTCCTCGCGCAGTTTGGCGAAGGCGACGCCGCGCAGCACCGGATGCCCGGGCGTGACGAGATCACCGATCCCGGTCGCCCAGGTGATGCGCGAATGCCAGTCGCGCCGGCCGGCTTTTTCCCAGCCGAAAGCCCCGCCCTGCCACTCCAGCACCCGGGGCACCAGGGCCTCGGGGGTGAAGGTTGAAAAATGCAGCGGCACCACGCCGGCGCCGCGCGCGACGACGGCGTCGACCGCAGCGATGCGCTCAGGCGAAGCGAGATGGCTGGCCTCGGCATAGGGCAAGTCGCCATCGCGGCCGTCGCCGACCACCACTAGGCAGTCAGCCTCGGCGACCGCCGCCGCCGGCCAGGAGTCGTCTTCGGCACGGAGGATCTCCAGACGTTCGCCGAGGGCGCTGCGGCGCAGGGCGTCTTCGATCGCCCGGGCCTGGGCCGGATAGTCGTGGATGCCGTTGCCTGCGGGCCCGTGGCTCTTGCGGCCGGCAAGGATGACGATCCGGCGGATGCGATCGCTGGGATCGGCACTGCCTAAATGGCCCATGGCCAACGCGGATGCGTTCATGGTTTTTCTCCCAACTGGGTCCAGTCGAAGATCGCGGTCAGGTGCCCACCGCGTTGCTCCTGCAGCTCACGATAGACCTCGTCGCACTCGCGCGGATCGGCCACCCGCGTCAGACCGGCCGACGCCAGCCGACCGTCACCGAACCAGGCCATTGCGGAGGTAATGTTGGCGCGGATCGAGCCCTGCCGGAAATCGCTGGGATTTGCCGGGACCTCCCATTCCCAGCCGGAGCGCAGGCGGACATAGCGGTGGAACACGGCGTGCAGCACGTCGAAGGCGGGCAGATCGCTGCGCCGGGTCCACGGCACCCCGACCAGGACCACCTCGCCGCCCTTGCCCACCAGGCGGCAGGCGTCGAGCACGGCGGCCTCGTGCCCGGAGCATTCCAGCACCAGACTGGTGCGGTCGCGCCATTCGGGATCCTCCAGCGGCAACCGGGCGCAGGTGGCGAAGCCGCGCGCCGCCAATAATTGCCGCCGCCCCTCGACCGGATCGCAGCCCAGCACCTGATAGCCGCTGGCGGCGAAGATCTGGACCGCCAGGTTGCCAACGATGCCCAGGCCGGTGACCGCCACCCGCGCGGGCGGCCGGGCCGCGGTGGTGGTGAGGGTGCTCCACGACACTCCGGCCAGCCGGGCGAGGGCGGCATCGGCCGGCGTCACCCCGGCGGGCACCTTGTAGGCCGAGGCCGCAGCGCAGCGCACCCGCGAGGCGTGGTTGACCGGGGCGAAGGCCAGGTCGCCGACCGCGAAACCGCTGGCGGCGCCGGCCTGTTCGACCCGGAACACCATGGCATAGCCAGTGCCCCCTGGTGCCTTGGCGGGATCCTGCTGACGGTAGGTCCAGGCCAATTCGGTGCCGGGACTGATCGCGCTGGCCACCGCCTGGCCTTCGATCCAATCCGCCGCCAGGGGCGCATCATCGGTGAAAGGATGCAGCTCGACCCGGCCGGGCCGGGGGATGCGCAGGGCAAGACCGTGCATGTTGGATTCTCCTGGGCCGGAACGGGCATTCCCTTGCGGCGCATGGCCAATATATGCCGAACATGAGCGATCATGCCATGGATGGGGTTTCTTCCGGCCTGTCGTCGATTCCTGCATCCGATCCCCGGCTGCCCGAAAACGCCGTGGCAGTCGATCACTGGCTGCCCAGCCGGGCGACATTTGCGGACGGGCTGCGCCATCGCAAAACCGCGCCCTGCACCATCATCGCCATCGCCGTGCACGGCCGCTATGAGGTCGGCCGCGCCGACGGCAGCCGGGCCACCGCCCGCCCGGGCGAGGCCTTCCTGGCCCAGGAGGGCGAGGCGCTCGACATCGTCCATCGCAGTCCGGGGCCGGGCCGGGTCATGGAGGCATGCTGGGCCCATTTCCGCGTCACCGTGTTCGGATCGCAGGACGCCTGCCAATTGATCGAACTGCCGCCGGTGCTGGCGGCGGGCGCCAGCGCCCGCATCCGCGCCCTCTTCGATGCGACCGAGTTGCCCCAGCCCGGTCTCGGCGGCGCTCTCGACCGGGCCCAGGCGGCCCTGGCCGCCCTGCGCATCCTGGCCGAGGTCGGCCGCCCCTCGCCCGCCGGCCGCCGCCTGCTGACCCGGGCCGTCCTCTTCGCCCCGCTCGCCGCCTGGGTGCGCGCCCGGCTGGGCGACCCCATCGCCCTGGACGACCTGGCGGTGGCGGCGGGACTGTCGCGCAGCCGCCTGAATGCCCATTTCCAGCGGGATCTCGGCCTGTCGCCCTTGGCCTGGGTGCGCGAACTGCGTCTGCAGGCCGCCCGCAACCGCCTGGTGGCCACCGCCGAGCCGGTCGCCGCCATCAGCGCTGCCTGCGGTTTCCCCGATCCCTTCCATTTCAGCCGCACGGTCAGGGCCCGGTTCGGCCAGTCACCCCTGGGCATCCGTCGTTCGCTGGTCGGCGCCGTCGCGGGTGGTCGCTGAGGCCGGAGATCGCTGAGGCCCCGGGCGATCCCGTGCTGCCGCGCTCTGACGGCTCAGATCTTCGGCGGTTGCCGGTTCTGCCCGTGCATGGTCTTTTCCCAGGAGATCCCCTGGCCCCATAAATAATTGATTTATTAAGGACTTATATCGGAATTGATTTTACAAGTCTTTGCAGTGACACAATTTGTAAATCTGCATAAATCCTTTATTATCAAGGTTTTGGACTTTTCGTGGATTGTTTTCCGAATTTATTCAGGAAGCCAGGTCTTCCGAATTTGGACCAAGATCAGGAACCGCCTCTTGGAACAAGCCACCAATAGAGATGCCGATTTCCGAGATTGGGTCAGTATAGCCCCTAATATTGCTCGATTTTTGACAGGCTTTTTGAAGCCAAGGCATGTAGACTCGGAACCGAATGGAGCCGTTTGCGTCCTCCCGAATTCCGTTCCTAGCGGTGGCTCGGAGCCGACTCGCCATTCCTTGCCGGCTTGGTGCGCCCGGAAGGCCGTGGGCAGTCCAAACTGACCCATCAAGCGGCTTGAAGTCGCTTGGAGCAACTTCTTGTCCTTGACGGTGCCATTGAGTCGCCCAAGGGGCTTGGGATCAGCTTGAAGTCCTTCCTCGTCAACATCTCCCGGCCCTTGCTGGGGTTTGAAGTCGCTTTGAAGCCGATCTCAAGCCCTCATTGGATTTGGAACGGCTTCCAAGCGACTCCCCAAAATCCAAATTCAATTTTGAGGGGAGTAGAGATAAATAGAGGTATAGGAGAATCACCATGTCCAAACACCCTGCGCAAGAAGAATTTTACATATATAATATGATTTTGTCTAACCCATCCCCCGAAATCATAGGAATGCTCCCTGAACTGGGCGTTCAAGTTCGCAAAATAATCGATGGAATTTGGTACTTGTCGGCAAGTTTCATAACCCATCGGCAAGCCAAGTTTATTTGTGAGAAGACAGGAGTCGTTGCGACTAAATTCCGAAGAATTCAAATGAACCTGGAGGAATGATTTTCCCAAGGTGTATGTCTAGCGGCCAAAATAGACCTTTTATGAAGCCTCCAAAACACAGTCTAGCCCCGGTTCGACACCCTGAATTCCTAATTGAACCCCTAATTGATCCCCTCTGGGATCCCCGGAATAGCATTGGGGGGTACGTGTAGGAAGGACTGAAAGCGGGGGAAATCATTCTGTGAACTATAAATAAGATTGAAGTGGTTATCAGGCTCCTAGGCTTTCAGACCACTTGTG
>CAMCMZ010000008.1 GCA_945876185.1 Candidatus Kuenenia stuttgartensis
GTGACGTCGGAATCGCGCTTCTGGCTTTGCAGGAACAGCAACTGCGCCACCACGACGTTGGCGACGAAGTCGTCGATGACCTCGCCGATGAAGACGATGCGGTCCTTCAGCAGGCGGCTGTAGATGTCGTAGGTCCGCTCGCCGCGGGCGTCTTTTTCGATCACGTAGGGGATGGGCATGGGGGTCCTCGCTGGGGTGGCGCAGGATAGGGTGAACCTCGGCGGGCACAAACCGTTTGGCCTCGTGGGAAAACAAGCTGGCAGACCGAACCTGGTCGGCAGGCACCGCCTGCGGTTCACACGCCCGTCCAGGGTGTGTCGTCCGCCCCGGCCTACCCCGGTCGCACGCCGCAGGAACCGTCTAGGATGAACCCCGGATCCGGGTCATAATCCCGTATCCGAACCGAGGAATTCCCTATGCCCCCAATGTCCCGTGTCCGCTCGCTGCTGCTGATTCCAACCCTGGGCCTGCTCGCTGGTCTGACCGCGCTGGGTGCCGAGGAGTCCTTCGACGAGGTCAAGGCGCGCACCGACTTCGCCAGCGCGGATCAAGTCACCGCGCTTGGCAACTGGTGCGCCGCGAATCAGCGGCAAACTCTGGCGCGGACGTACTGGAATCAGGCGATCAAGCTGGATCCCGAGCACGACGGAGCCCGCACCGCGCTGGGTTTCGTCCGCGTCGGCGAAAAGTGGCTCCACAAGTCCCTGGTGAAGGACGGCCAGGGCCAGCCGGGGAAGGTGAATCAGCCAGCCACAAACCAGGGGGGACCTGTTCGGCAGCCGGGCGGCAAGGCCCCGACGGCGGCGCAGGTGGCCTGGGATCTCACCCTGCCGGCGCCGATGCCCAATGATCCCTGGCTGTGGGACACCCACATCAGCAAATTGCCTCGCCTTGGCAACGATTCGACCGCGATGGAAAGCTCGATCGCGACCATCAATCGCGACCTCGACAAGTCGGGGTTCGCTTTGCTGTGCAAGGCGTTGAAGGCCGATTTTGGCGACCTGTATGCGGCGGCCGACATCTGCCGCATCCTCAGTTCGTCGGATCGGCCGCGCGCCCGCAAACTGTTCGCCTTCGTCGCCAAGGCGAGCGAGAAAATCACCGACGCGGGCGACCTGGAATACTTCGCCATGATCGCCGGCACGCTCAAGGAACGCAACGCGATCCCGCGCCTGATCGAACTCATGGACCATGCCGATGCCCGGGTGAAGGCCTCGGCGATCGAGGCCGCCGCCGACATCACCCTGCTGCCTAAAAGGACCATGACCCGCGACACCGCGCAGCGTTGGTGGGAGCTGAACTGGAACGTGAGCGAGCGCACGATCCTGGGCGAGCAGTTGGCGAGTTCTGACCCCGCCGTGCAGGTCGAGGCCGCCGCTGCGCTCTACGAGTACCGCGACCGCGCCATCATGCCGGTGCTCATCCGCTTGCTGCGCGTCAGGGAGGTCGGCGTCAACCGCAAGGCCATCGCGGTGATCAGCCGCATCGCCGGCGAACGCGCCTTCGATCCGGTCGGCCCCGACGAACAGCGGAAAAAGCAGGCCGACCTCATCGAGAAGTGGTGGCGTGAGGAAGGCGCGACCTGGATCTGGATCGAGGACCGCAACCCGGTCGCCGCCACCACAGCCGCGACGGGAAAGAGGGATTTCTCCAGCGAGAACGTGCGCCTGTTGGGCAGCGCGGTACGCAAGGATTCGGCCGCCGCCGAGAACGCCCTGGTCGGTGGAGGCGTGAAGTCGATCCCCGCCCTGCTCGACGGCCTGGGCAGCAACGATCAGATCGTGCGCATGAAGGCGCACGACATCCTCAAGCAGATCAGCAAGCAGGACCACGGATTCGCGGCCAACGCCGTCGAGGACAAGCGCGCCGCAGCGATCGCCAAGTGGCGCGACTGGGCGGTTGGCCAGGGATTCACCACCGAGGTCGCAGTCCCCGACCAGCCGGCTGGAAAGTGAACCCGCGACGTCGCTTGACTGCCGTCCGGCAGCGATGACCTCAGCGCCGCCATGCCGGATGCCGTAGCCGTCAACCTCGCCAGCAACCTCGCCGCCGTGCGCTCCGAGATCGCCGCCGCCTGCCAGCGCACCGGCCGCGATCCGACCACGGTGCGGTTGATCGCGGTCACCAAGTCTCAGGGGCCCGAGGTGCTGCCCCACCTGGCGGCCGCCGGGGTCGTGGATTGTGGGGAAAACCGCATCGATCACCTGGAAATGATGGCGGCGAACGCGCCCGCTGGCCTGCGCTTCCACGCCATCGGTCGGATCCAGGGCCGGCAATTGGCGGACACCGTGCGTCTGGCGCAGTGCCTGCACAGCCTGTGCGATCCAGGTCACGTCGACCGATTCGCCAAGGCGATCGCAGCAGCCGGATACACGATCGAACGACGGTATCCCGTTTTCGTGCAGGTGAACACCTCGGGCGAAGCCGCCAAGGCTGGACTGGAACCCGACGCTCTGCCGGCGGTGCTCGATCGGTTGCGCTCCATCCCAGCCTGTTCGGTCGAAGGCCTGATGACCATGGCGCCCGACTTCAGTGAAAACGCGGATGAAGCCAGCGTCCGACGCTGCTTCGCCGCCTGCCGCGAACTGGCTGGCCGCCATGGCCTGAAGCGTCTGAGCATGGGCATGTCCGGCGATTTCGCCCTCGCCATTGCGGAGGGGGCCACCGAGATCCGCGTCGGCACGCGGCTGTTCGCGGAAGTCACCACCGGAGTGACAGCATGACCTGGCCGGGTTTTCTGCGTTCCTGGTTGAGACCCCCGACGCCAGCGGCATTTCCTGGGTCGCTGACAGCACCTGGGCAGACAGTAGCGCCTGGGAAGACAGCAGCGTCTAGGCAGACGGCAACCGTCGGACCAGCGGCCATCGACCCGGACGCCGCCAGACTGCGCGACCATCTGTCAGCGGCGGGTCTGGCGGTGACGGTCCGGATTACGCGAAATCGTCGCGTGGCTCTTAGTCTGGGCGGCCGGCCCGGGGCGTGGCGCCTGGGCATCCATCGTCGGATGGTCGACGACCACGATTGCCTGGCCGCGCTGCCGGCCTGGATTGCGGCCCACGGTCGCGGCCGGCATCCCGGGATCCGGGCGGCGCTGAACCGGCTCGCTCAGACCGAGCGTGAACGCGCCCTCGCCCGGCTGGGGCCTGCGCCGGTGTGCGAACCGGTCGGCGCGAGCGTCGATCTGGCAGCGGATTTCCAGCGCATCCATGCGACCTGGTTCAGCGACATCCCGCCGCCGACGATCAACTGGTCGCGCGACACCGGCGGTCGTCAGTTGCGCCAGATCCGCTACGGCAGCTATCGGCGAGGAGATCCAGCGCGGATCATGATCCATCCTCGTCTGGCCCAGCCGTGGGTCGCCCGGGTCTTCCTCGATCACGTCCTCTGGCATGAACTCTGCCACCATCGCCAGGCGCTCACTCCGATTTCGCGCGAAAAACCGCATTCCGCCCGCTTCCGCGCCTGGGAACGCACCTTCCCCGACCACGCCCTGGCGATGCGCTGGGAACGCCACCACCGCTTGCGCCTGCTGGGTGCCAGCGGACCCGAGTCAGGGGCGGACCCGTGAGCGGTGAAGCGCCGGAAGTTCACCCCGCCTGCATGCGCAACCGATACGCGCGCGGGGTCGTCGCCATGCGGCGGCGGAAGACCTTGCCGAAGTGGCTCTGATCGGCGAAGCCGCAGTCGACGGCGATGCTGGCCAGGGAGTCGTCGCTGCGGGCGAGCAGTTCCGCCGCGTGTTCGCAGCGCGCCTGGGCGAGGGCGTCGGTGAACGACAGGCCGGTGCGGGCGCGGAACAGACGGGAAAAATGCGCGGGCGAGCAATGGCACTGCTTCGCGACCTGGTCGCGCGACAGCGGTTCGCGGTGGCGTTCGCGCACGATGCGCTGGGCCTCGGCCATGAACACGTCGCCCGGCGGGCTGCGCGAGGCGCGGATCGCGGCCATGAGATCGTTCATCGCCGCCGCGAGCCAGCGCGAGACCGATTCCTCGTCTTCAAGATCCGCGAGTTCGGCCAGGCGGGCGAGGCCGGCGGCACTCGCCCGCGTCGGCGCGCCGCCTTCGACAGCGGTGCGGACCATGGTGGTGGTGAGCTCCAGCGCGAACGCTTTCAGCGCCCGCACGTCGGTGCCGGCAAGACCGTAGAGCACCACCAGTACCCGGTTGAGGATTTGGCGCGCCTGGGCGTCGTCGCCCCGGCGGATCGCGCTGATCAGGCCGGCTTCTTCGCGTTGGTAGGCGGCGTGGACTTCGGCCTGGGCGGAACCACCTTTGGCTAGGCGGATGGCCTCGGCGCGCGCTTGCTCACGCAGGCCAAGCTGACGGTTGCGACCAAGCAGGGCGGCGTTGGTCAGATTGGCCGTCTCGGCGCGGATCCGCAGGTCGCTGAGCACGGTGTGGGCTCGTTGGCGATCACCGGCGAGCGTGGATTCGGGCGCGACGGCGACCAGCCCGCCGACGATCTGCGCGTTCACCATCACCGGCACCGCCCAGACCAGGCGCTCGTTGGCGGCGGGGACGAAAGCGGCTTCGCCCCAGCGCAGGGCTTCGCTGATGGCGGTCAGGCAGATGAACGGTTCCAGCAACGACTCGGTGGCGGAAGATCGCGCCCCGGTCGGCGGGATCGGACGGCCATCAGGATCGACGAGCAAGGCCACCACGTTCCAGTCCTTGCTGTAGGCAGCCAGCAGGGCGTCGAGGTCCTGCCGGCGGAAGCAGGCCAGCAACGCAGGCGACAGCAGCGCAGGGGACACCAGCGCAGTGTCCTGCAGCGCAGGGGACAGCAGCGCGGTCGTCGGAGGGGAACCGGGCGATTCGTAAGGCGTTGCCACCGCTTTGTGTCGAGGCTGTTTCGGGGATGGTGGCATGGCCGGACCATGCCAGGTTGGCTGGCGCCAACAAGCACCGATAGACCAGGAACGGTCACGAACCGCCGGGATTCCTGATTTCCCTTGGTCATATCATGCCGGCAGAGCGCCAGGGACGAGTCAGCCCGCCCCCGCCCCCGGCACCCGCCGACCAGCTACCACCCACTCCACCGCTCCCTTATCCCGTATCCCCCGCCCCGCCCCCGCCCCGCCCCAACCAAGGACACCCCATGCCCCGCTACACCTCCCTCGCGATCACCAACCCCGACGACCTCCGCTTCGGTTTCGCGCCCAAGCCGGTCAACACCCGCATGGGCATGTCGATCGGTGGCGGCGAGGTTTACCCTGAACTCAACTTCACCCTGCCGACGATGACCATCGAAGAGAAGACCAAGCCCGAGATTCGCGCCCACTACCACGAGATCATCACCGGGGCGCTGAAACGCGCCGCCGAACTGGACGCCAACGGCGTGGTCATCGAGTTCGAGACCCTGCCGCCGATGACCTGGGAACCGCAGCTGGGCATCGACCTCGCCAAGATCCTGCTCACCGGCATGAACGACGCGCACGCCAAGTGGGGCCTGAAGTCGGTCCTGCGCATGACCCCCAACGACAACCGCGAGATGATCCGTCCGCCGCTGATGCGTTCGGGCAAATACTGGGAAGCGATGCTGGAGACCTTCCACGGTTCCGCTGCCGCTGGCGCGGAACTGCTGTCGATCGAAAGCGTCGGCGGCAAGGAAGTCCACGACGAGGCCCTGACCATGGCCGACCTGAAGGGCGTGATCTTCGGCACCGCCATTCTGGGCGCGCGCGACATGGCGTTCCTGTGGGGCAACCTGGTGGCGATCGCCAAGCGGCATGGCGTCCAGCCGGCGGGCGACTCGGCCTGTGGCTTCGGCAACACCGCGATGGTGCTGGCCGAGCAGAAGCTCATCCCGCGCGTGTTCGCCGCCGTGGTGCGCCCGATCACCGCGGTGCGCGCCCTGGTCGCGCACGAGCAGGGCGCAGTCGGCCCCGGCAAGGATTGCGCTTATGAAAACCCGATCCTGAAAGCGATCACCGGCTGCCCGATCGCGATGGAAGGCAAGACCGCCGCCTGCGCGCATCTGTCCCCGGTGGGTAACATTGCCGCCGCCGCTTGCGATACGTGGTCGAACGAATCGGTTCAGAATATCAAGCTGCTCGGCGGCATGGCCCCGACCTGCTACATGGAACAGCTCATCTACGACACCCGCCTGATGAACCTGGCCAACTCCGACGGCAAGGCCGCCGCGCTCATGCTGCGCAACCTCTTCGTGCGCAGCGACGCCGCGCTCGACCCCCAGGCCTACGTCCTGACCCCCGAGAACACCATCCGCTTCGCCAAGGCCATCATCGGCCAGCCGACCCACTACCTGTCGGCCGTCGCCGTCGCCCGCGAGGCCGTCGCCGCGATCAAGGAAGGCGCCGCCGCCGGCAAGGTGCGGATCGCCGATAAAGAGAAGCCGTACCTCGACCGCCTGCAAAAGACCGTCGACCGCCTGCCGGATGACGAGCAGGAATTCATCGCCGACATGCTGGAATCCGTTGACCAAAGCAAGTTCCGCAAAGAGGACTACGGCTTCGCGAAGTGAAGTTGACCCCAATGGGCCGATCGGGCCACATATATGGTGAACGGTCATTCCCTAGGATGAGGCAATGCCCCAGGAGCGTCGATGTCCACATCGACGGGTATCGTTCGACAGCGACGGCGATGTGGACATCGCCGCTCCAGCCGGCGCGATGGATCTGGCGCTGATGTCGGACTAACTGACGAGGAGTTGCCATGCCCCAGCCGACGACGCGCGTGATCGTGGTGGCCGGATTCCTCGGGTCCGGCAAGACCGCGTTGATCCTCGGCCTGGGGCGGATCCTGGTGGAACGCGGCCTGCGCGTGGCAGTGGTCGAAAACGAGATCGGCCCCAGCGGGATCGACGGGGCGATCCTGCAACGCGCCGGTTTCGCGGTGCGTGAGGTCACCGCTGGCTGCATCTGCTGCACCCTGATTGGCGATCTGCGCGCGGCCGTGGAATCGCTGGTGCGCGAGGTCGCGCCTGATGTTGTGTTCATCGAGCCGACCGGCGTCGCTGGTCCGGCCGCCACCGCTGATGCGGTGCGCGGCTGTGCCGACATCGCCCCGGTCGGCGTGCTCGGGGTGATCGATGCTACCCGTATTGGGCAATTGGCTGAAAATAACCCCGTCTACCTGGACGGTCTGCTCGCGGCGTCCGACGCCGTCGCCCTGACCAAGATCGACCGCGCCGGACCGGTGTCGACCTCTGCCGCGTATGCGCAGCTCGTCGCCGCCGGTGCGTCGGTACCAGTGCAGGCGCTCGACAGCGCCGATCCAGAGTCGTTGGCAGAACTCGCCGACCTCGCGCTGGCCCCGGTCGGCCGGACCCACGTCGGTGGCCTCCACGGTATCACGGCCGCCGCCGCCAGCACGACGGCGGTGTGGGATCCCGTTCCGGCCGATATTGAGTCCCAGGTGCGGCAAGCGCTGGTGCGCCTCGGCCGCAAGGTCGCTGGCCCGGATGGTTCCATCCCGGGCCACCTCAAGGCTTTCGTCGATGCCGGCGCCGACGGCTGGTTATCGCTCGGCCTCACCCGCCTTGACGATCCCGGCCGCACGCGAGGTCGGCTCGAACGCCAGCCGGGCCGGGTCACGGTGACTTTGACTGCGATCGTTGCCGGGGGCGTACAGCGCGTGGTGGAAACGCTGGTCGCGGAGGCGCTGGTGCCGAGCCTCCGCTTGGCCTGAACCCCGCCGCGTCCGGCCGTGCCAGCCGATATCGGCCAAGCTGCTGCCGCGTGCGGCCATAAACGTCGTTTTGCCATGGCTTGCAGCCGGGATCCGTATTCCCATGGTGCGGCCATCCCGGGGGGCCAATCGCATGGAGTCGTTCCTCGCCGCCCTGATCGGTTGGCCGACGGCGGTCTTCACCATCGGCCTCGGCGTCTGCCTGCTCTACTGGGGCCTGGTGATCCTTGGAGCCATGGACTTCGACCTGTTTGGCCATGGCTCCGACGTTGGCGGTGACGGTCATGACGTCGGGCATGATGGAGGTGGCGAATTTGGCCATCATCTCGGTTTCTGGCATGGATTCCTGGAGTTCCTCGCCGTCGGCACGGTGCCGATCACCATCGTCCTGACCCTGGTCCTGCTTGCCGCTTGGACGGTCAGCATGCTCGGGGCGCTGTTGGTTGCACCGCTGGTCAGCGGCCTCATCCCGACTTGGCTAACCGGTACGCTGCTGCTGCCGCTTTCCCTGATCGCGGCTGTTCCGGCCGCGCGCCTGGGGATCTGGCCGATCAAGCTGATCTTCCGCAACCTGGCCAGTGGCGGGCATGCCTCGCGCCGGGATGCCATCGGCAAGATCGCGCGCATCACCAGCCAGACGGCAGACGCGAGCTTCGGTACCGCAGTGTGTCTGGTCGACGGCGCCGAACACCTGCTCAACGTCGCCGCCCGCCCCGGGGCCAGCTTCCGCAAAGGCGATCAGGTGGTCGTGGCCAGTTACGACGACGCCAAGGAGCGCTTCCTGGTCGGTCCGCTGCCACATCTGGCCGGGGCGGAAGGCAACGATGCCGGAAACGCCTCCGTGCAGGCGCCATCTTCTGCCCCGGCATCGAACCCGATTGCCGCCCAGCCGCAACCATCTCCACGCGCCCAATCCTGAGGAACCACCATGGACCAGCTCATCTACCTCGTCGCTGCCGTCATCGGCTTCATTTTCGTGTTGTTGCTGGGGATATTCTCGTTCCTCAAGGCTTTTTACCGCACCATCGACCAGGGCCACGCCCTGATCATTACCAAGGGCAGTGGCGCGGTGGTGTCCTTTGCCGGCTCGGTGGTGCTGCCGGTCATCCACCGCGCCGAGGTCATGGACATCTCAGTCAAGACCATCGAGGTCGACCGGCGTGGCAACAACGGCCTGATCTGCGCCGACAACATCCGCGCCGACATCAAGGTGGCGTTCTTCGTCCGGGTCAACAAGACCGAGGAGGACGTGCTCAAGGTCGCCACCGGCGTCGGCGTCGCGCGCGCCAGCGATCCCAAGACGCTAGAAGAACTGTTCAACGCCAAGTTCAGCGAGGCCCTGAAAACCGTGGGCAAGCGCATGGATTTCGTCGACCTCTACAATGAACGCGACAAGTTCAAAGACGAGATCGTCAAGGTCATCGGCCGCGACCTCAACGGCTATCAACTCGAAGACGCGGCGATCGACTTTCTCGAACAGACCCCGATCACCATGCTCGATCCGGAGAACATCCTCGATAGCGAGGGCCGCAAGAAGATCATCGAGCTGACCTCGGCCCAGAAGGTCAAGGCGAACGAGATCGAACGCGAAGCGCAGAAGGTCATCAAAAAGCAGGACGTCGAGGCGCGTGAGGCCATCCTCGCCCTCGAACGCCAGCAGGCCGAGGCCGAGGCCAAGCAGTTGCGCGAGATCGCCACCAACAAGGCGCGCGAAGGCGCTGAGCAGACCAAGGTCGAAGCAGAAGAGAGGAAACGCTCCACCGAGGTTCAGATCCAGGTCGAGCAGGAACTGGCGGTGCAGAAGCAGGTCGCCAACCGCGAAGTCGAGATCGCGGCCAAGAACCGCGAAGGCGCGGTGATGGTCGAGAACGAACGCATCATCAAGGAACGCGACCTCGAGATCGTGGTGCGCGAGCGCGCCGTCGAACTGTCCCAGATCGAACGCGAAAAGATCATCGCCCAGGAGCGCAAGGCGATCGCCGAGGTCATCCGCGAACGCGTCGCGGTCGAAAAAACCGTGGCCGAGGAAGAGGAACGCATCAAGGACGTGCGCGTGCTGGCCGGGGCCAAGCGCACCAAGGACGCAGCGATCATCGACGCCCAGCGCGGCGCCGAAGAGTTGCGCATCAAGGAGGTCGTGCAGGCGGAAGGCTCGTACCAGTCGGCCCAATTGCAGGCCAAGGAGAAACTGCTTCTCGCCGAGGCCGACCAGACCTCTGCCGAAAAAGAAACCATCGCCACCATCCGCCGCGCCGAAGGCAAGCAGGCCGACGCTGCCGCCAGCGGTCTGGCTCAGATCAAGGTGAAGGAACTCGACGCCGTCGCGACCGAGAAGCAGGGCTTGGCCAAGGCGCGCATCATGGAGGCCGAAGCCGAGGCGGCGAAAAAGCGCGGCCTGGCCGAGGCGGTGGTCAAGGAAGCCGACGCCGAAGCCGACAAGAAACGCGGCTTGGCCGAGGTCGCCGTGCGCGAAGCCGAGGCCAATGCGATCGAGAAGCAGGGTCACGCCACTGCCGTCGCGGTCGAAGAGAAGATGCTCGCCGAGGCCAAGGGCCTGCATGAAAAAGCCGCCGCTATGGCCAAGATGAACGAATCGACGCGCGCCCACGAGGAATACCGGCTTGGCCTGCAAGCCAAGGTCGACGTGGCCAAGGTCCAGGTCGACGCCCACGTCCAGGTCGCCGAACGCAATGCCGCGATCCTCGCCGAGGCGATGAAGAGCGCAAAGATACAAATCGTCGGCGGCGACGGTGATTTCTTCGACCGCTTCGTCAAGGCGGTCTCGGTCGGCCAGGGCATCGACGCCACGGTGATGAACAGCGAGGTCCTCCAGACCGTCGGCAAACAGTACCTCGAAGGCGACCGCAGCCTGCCCGAGGACGTGACCAAGATCCTGTCCCAATGGGGCACCGGCGACGTCGCCAATCTCAGCCTGGCGAACTTCCTCAGCAGCATCAGCCAGAAAGACCCCGGCCTGGTGAAGAAGATCCTGGCCCAGGTGAAACCCGGGTGAGGTTTTACCCCTGAAATAGCCCATATGATTTCATCCAGTTCGCGTCCCGTAGTCGCGTCCCGTAGGGACGCATTGACGTTAGCCCGGGGTTTCAACCCCGGGATCCGATCCACCCCAGGCGCCAGTCCCGTAGGGACGGCTGAAGTCGAAAACCAACAATCGGCAGCCAATCGCGATTTTCATGCCCCATACCTATGTCATCGCCTATTATCACGTGGTGTTCAGCACGAAGAATCGTCTGCCGACGATCTCAGCTGAGGTTCTGCCGCGTCTTCACGCCTATCTTGGTGGCATCAACCGTGAACATGGCGGCACCGCCATGAGCATCGGCGGGGTCGAGGATCATGTCCATTTGCTCCTCCAAGTGCCATCGACGCTGGCCATCGCCAAATTGGTCCAGTTGATCAAAGGCGGAGCCTCCAAATGGATGAACGAACAACGGGTCGCTGGTTTCGCTTGGCAGGAAGGCTACGGGGCCTTCACCATCGGTCAGTCCCAGATTTCGGATACGAGGAGCTATATTGAGGGACAGGCGGAACATCATCAGCATTCCACCTTTCAGGATGAATACCGGCGCTTCCTGGTGAAACACGGGATCGAATGGGATGAGAAATATGTCTGGGGATGAACGCAGAGATCCATTTCATGACCTTCAGCCGTCCCTACGGGACTGGTTGGTCTTCGTGTGCATCCACCCGGGGTTGAAACCCCGGGCTAACGTCGTCGCGTCCCTACGGGACGCGGGTGAAAACCGGGATCTGCAATTCCCGGGGTTGAAACCCCGGGCTGGCGTCATGGCGTCCCTACGGGACGCCGGGGGTTTTTCGTGCGCGTTTTTCCCGGGGTTGAAACCCCGGGCTGGTGTCATGGCGTCCCTACGGGACGCCGGGGTTTTTTCGTGCGCGTTGTTCCCGGGGTTGAAACCCCGGGCTAACGTCATCGCGTCCCTACGGGACGCGGGCGGAAATCGGGATCTGCAATTCCCGGGGTTGAAACCCCGGGCTGGCGTCATGGCGTCCCTACGGGACGCCGGATCTGATGTGAATGCGGGGTTCCCGGGGTTGAAACCCCGGGCCAACGTCGTCGCGTCCCTACGGAAAACCGAACCAGCCTTCAACATCACTGGTGTTCCATGACCGATGCCCCCGCGTCGCTCGACGCCACGACCTACGATGTGGTCCGCCGCCGGCTCGAAGGCCAGGCGGGGGAGTTGGCGGCGGCGGCCGGGCGACTGGCGGCGCGGCGGCAGGAATTGTTCGGCGGGACGAAGCTCGAACTCGTCGCCACTTATCGGGTGCGGACCGAGCATGCCTGTCAGCCGCGCGATCTGGTGTTCATCGATGGGCGTTTCGTCATGGGCTTTGAGGTGGTGCTGGGCCTGCAAGCGCGCATCAGCCCGGCCGAGGTGCTGATCGAACTGGAAGAACAGGGCGACGGCCTGGTGCCGGTTGCGCCTCGGATCACGGCGCAGCCGGAATTCGTCAAGGATTTCGCCGAGGTCTTCCAGTATTACAAAGAAGCCCGGCTGCTTCACCTGCGGGCGACTGCGACCCGGTTGTTGGCGGCGTTCCAGACCGGCTCGCGCCTGACCGACCTGCGGGTGCTGCGTTGGGACCGCCGCGCGGACGGTTCCGTGGCGTACCTCGACAACCGTGGGATCGGCGACTACCAGTTCCCGGTCAGCCACGATTTCACCTGGACCCGCACCACCCGCGAGATGCACGTCCAGGGCGCGCATCCGCACATCAACATCCTCGACACCATCTTCGTCGAATGCGTGCACGGCGACTTGACGGTGAAGATCGAGAACAACACCGCGAGCGGCCAGGGCGTCTACGCCGAAACGGTCGACGATCCGACCCAGGGCCTGGACGACGCCGAGATCTATTTCGTGGGCCTCGAATCAGCGATCCTGCTCAAGATGCGGCCGTACCGGGAAAAGGACTTCCGCTACCTCGTCTACAGCCGCACCACCCGGCAGGTGGTGCGCATCGACGCCCTCGGCCAGGCTTGCCAGCAGTTGCCCGAGGGCCACGGCCTGGTCTACCCCGGCGGCTACTACCTCAGCGATGGTTCGCACAAGACCTTCCCGGTCGACGCCAGCGGGATGGAGTTCAAGCGGGTCCTGCGCGGACCCAGCGGCGAGCACGTCGCCTATATCTTCTACCGCCGCGACCTGGGCACCTACCTGATCCTGATCTACGACGTGATCGCGCGCAGCATGCAGACACCGATGCACGTCCACAGCTATTGCCGGGTGCCGGACGGCCGCCTGGTGACCCTGCGCGCCGAACCCGAACCGGGCCGGATCCACACCTTGCAGGTCTGGCGTTCACCTTTCTGTGACGAAGACCGCCTACCCCCGCCCGCCGCCGATTCGGCCCTGGCGCGCATCGGCAACCGGGAAGTGGTGCGGGCAGTCAGCGACCTCGGACAGCTCGGGCGCATCGTCGCCAATCCGTCGCCGAATCGGGATCTGTACGATGATCTGGTCAAGCGCGCCCAGCGCACGCTCGACAGCTATCCCTGGCTGGGTGAACCAGAAACGGGCGGCTGCCGCGAGCGTTTGACTGCTCTGCGCACCACCGCCGAGCAAGTCGTCGATGAGTTCGTCAAGGTTGAGGCCCTGGCCCGCCAGGCCGGCGAGCGCCTGGCCCGGCAAGGCGCTGCGGTCGATGCCGCCCTGCGCGAACTCACCTTCGCCAAGAAGGACACCGTCGACGCGTTCACCGTCCCGCTGGCCAACCTGCGCAGCCTGCGTGGCCAGGTCGACCAGTTGAAATCCGTGCGCTTCATTGAGGTTCCGGCCTGCACCGCGCTCGATGCCCGGATCGCGAAGGCTGCGGCTGAGCTGTCGCAGCAGGCGGTGGGTTTTCTGCTCGCGGAATCCGCTCTGGCGCCGCAGACGGCCGAGGTCGCGGAGCTTGAAGCCAATGGCGCGGTCATCGCCACCGTGGTCGAGGCGAAGCCGATCGCCGAACGCCTGGCCGCGATTGCCGCCGGTGGCGATCTGCTGGTCGAGACCGTCAACGGCCTGGCGATCGAGGACGCGAACCAGCGCACGGCCATCCTCGGTCGCATCGCCGAGGTTCTGGCCACGGCCAACCGCGCCCGGGCGGTGCTCGACCGCCGGCGCAAAGAACTCGCCGGGGTCGAAGGCCGCGCCGCTTGGACGGTGCAGGCGCAACTGCTGGCCCAGGCCGCCACCGCCGCCCTGGCGCTGTGCACCACGCCCGAGGCCTGCGACGAGCAGAACGCGCGGCTTTCGGTGCAGATCGAAGACCTGGAAGGGCGTTTTGCCGACGTTGACGAGATCGTCGCCGAACTCGCGGAACAGCGCGTCCGCATCGCGGAGAGCGTGGCCAGCCGGCGCAGCCAGCTCGCCGACGGCCGCGCCCGCAGCGCCGATCGCCTGGCCACCGCCGCAGAACGCTTGTTGACCACCATCGCCAGGCGCGCCAAGGCGGCGGCCAGCTTGGATGAGTTGTCGGCCTATCTGGCCGCTGATCCGCTGGTGCGCAAATACCGCGATCAGGTCGGTCAGTTGCGTACCTTGGGCGCGGCGGTGCGCGCCGACGACCTCGACGGGCGGCTGAAAGCCGCGCGCGAAGACGCCGCCCGCAGCATCCGCGATCGCTCGGATCTCAGCGCCGGCGAAGGTCTGGTTCGCCTCGGCCGGCATGCCTTCACGGTCAACCGCCAGGCCCCGGAATTGGCGCTGATCCCGCGTCGGGACGACGAGGGAGTGCATCTCGAATTCCAGCTCGCCGGCACCGATCTCGCCTGGCCCTGCACTGATGCGGGGACTGCCGCCCGTGCAGAAGTCTTTGAGCAATTGCTGGAATCCGAGGATTCGCTGACGTGCCGGGCGGAATGGCTGGCCTGGACGGCTCTTACGCGCCAGGCGCCAGGTGCCGGCATCCTGGACGAGTCCTCCGCCCTGGCGCTGGTCCAAACGATCGCGGCTGATTCGCCGGATGGTGGCTATGAGCGTGGCATTCACGATGCGGATGCGGCGCGCATCCTGGTCGCCCTGGATCACCTCGGCCGCTCTGCCGGCTTGCTGCGCTACGGCCCGGCGTGCCGGGCGGCGGCGATCCTGGGCTGGGCCGGATGCGCTGATGCGGCCCGGCGCGAACGCCTTGCCACTGAAGCCGCCAGCCTGGATCGCTTGCGCCAGGCTGGACTCGTCGTCCCGGCCTGGGCGGTCTTGGCCGCCGACTGCCAGCGGCTTCTTGGCGCAGCGACCCAGGCTGACTCCGGCGCAACCGCCGAGGCTGGCGCAGGCGCTTATCTAGCAGAAGAACTCGCCCGTGACGGCGGCCGGTCCTTCGTCCTGTCCGGCGAGGCCGCCAGCCTGGGCGAGCGGCTCGCGGAGTGGATCCGCCTGCACCCGGCTGATCGTACGTTGGACGAGGCCCTGCGCGCCCTGGCGGCTGATCCCGCCGCCGCGCTGCGTCTGGCCACCGCCTGGATTGGCGCGGTGGCTCCGGCTGAACTGACCCCGGCCGTGCCGGAGGCCGCTGCTGCCTTGCTGGCCTCCGGCCTGGCGCGCGTCCAGGTCAGCGCCCGCACCGTCCTCACCATTGAGGGGCTGCTATCGAACCATCCCCGCATCCGCGACGGCCGCTTGGAGGTACGCCTCGACGAAAGCCTCGCCCGGCTTGCCGCCCACGGCCGCAACCGCCTGCCGCTCTTTCGCGCCTGGCGCGCCAAGCGCACCGCCCTGATCGCGGCGGAACGCCGCCGGCTGCGCCTGGACGAGATGCAGCCCAAGGTGCTGACCAGCTTCGTGCGCAACCGCCTGGTCAACGAGGTCTACCTGCCCCTGGTGGGCGACAATCTGGCCAAGCAACTCGGCGCGGCCGGGGCGCAGCGGCGCACCGATTCCCAGGGCCTGCTGCTGCTGATTTCCCCGCCCGGTTACGGCAAGACCACCCTGCTCGAATACGTAGCGGCAGTGCTCGGCCTGGCCTGGGTCAAGGTCAACGGCCCGGCCCTGGGCCACCGCACGGTCTCGCTCGATCCGGCCGAGGCCCCGAACCTGTCGGCCCGCAATGAGGTGGAACGGATCAACCTCGCCTTCGCCATGGGCAGCAACGTCCTGCTGCTGATCGACGACATCCAGCACTGCAGCCCCGAATTCCTGCAGAAGTTCATCCCGCTGGGCGATGGCACCCGCCGCATCGAAGGCGTCTGGCACGGCGAGGCGCGCACCTTCGACCTGCGCGGCAAGCGCTTCGTCATCGCCATGGCCGGCAACCCCTACACCGAATCAGGCGACCGCTTTCGCATTCCCGATATGCTCGCCAACCGCGCCGACACCTGGAACCTGGGCGAGGTCGCGGGCGGCGCGGGCGAGGCTTTCGCCCTCAGCTATCTGGAAAACTGCCTCGTCGCCAACCCGGTCCTGCATCCCCTGGCCGCCCGGCCGGGCCAGGATCTCTTCCGCCTGCTGCGCATCAGCCAGGGCGACGACGGCGCCCGCAGCGAGCTCGAACACCCGTACAGCGGCGCCGAGGTCGCCGAAGTGACCACCGTGCTGGGGCACCTGCGGCGTGCCCGCGACCTGCTGCTGCGGGTCAACCAGACCTACATCTCCAGCGCCGCCCAGGGTGACGCCGACCGCACCGAACCGCCCTTCAAGCTGCAAGGCAGCTACCGCAACATGGCCAAGATCGCAGCGCGGGTGGTGCCAGCCCTGACGCCAGGCGAACTGACCCAGGTGCTGCTCGACCACTACCAGGCCGAAGCCCAGACGTTGACCTCGGCCGCCGAGGCGAACGTCCTCAAACTCAAGCACCTCGCCGGGGTTGCCAACCCGACGGAGCAGGCCCGCTGGACTGACCTGTGTCGTGGCTTCGCCCGCCGCACCGAACTGTCCGGCAGTGACGATCCTCAGGAAAAAGCGGTCATCATGCTCGCCAAGCTGGGCGAACGCCTGGAGGGGTTGCAGATTGCGCTTGTCCACGCCCTGACCGGCGCCGATGCCAGCCGGCGCAGCGAGTTGGCCGAACTTCTCGCTCAACTCGGTCAGGGTCTCGCCGCCCTGAAACCGCCTGCCCCGGTCCTGCTGCCACCGCCCCTCCCGGTCGAGCCACCGCGCGTCGAGGTGATCAACACCCTGCCCGCCGCTTATGGCCGGTTGTTCGAGAAGCAGGCTCTGGTGATCGAAGCCGTACTGATCCCGCTCATCGAACGCCTGGGCCAGTACATCGGCACCTCGCAGCAGACCCGGGGTCAGCTCGAAACCGTCGCCGGCGACCTGCGCACGTGGATCAGCAAAACCAAGGATTCGCCACGGATCCGGGTTGAGGACAACGGGTAAGGCTGCGGGTGCAGCCCGCAGCCAGTCAGGTCTTCGCGTCCGGTTCCTCGGTATCCACCACGCCCGTCCCCCGTCGGACGTGGATGTCGAACTCGGCGAGCTTGCGGTCGAGGGTCACGCGGTTGATGCCCAGCGCCTTCGCGGCGCGCAGCTTCACGCCTTTTTCGCGGTTCATCGTCCAACGGATGAGGATGCGTTCGGCCTCGGGGAATAGGCGGTTCAGGTCGGGGCCGGCTGAGCTGGCGTAGATTTCAAGAGCGCGGGTGAGCGCTTGCAGAGGCTGGGGTGCCTCGGTCTGGGGTTCGCGGCGATAGCTGCGGATGGTCGGTGGGATGAGGTCATCGATCATCACCGTGCCGGGGGCGAGCACGACCGCCTTCTGGACGCAGTTTTCCAGTTCGCGGATGTTTCCGGGCCAGGGATAGCTGATCAGCATCTCCAGCACGTCGCGCGGGACTTCATCGACATTCTTGAAGTTTTCGCGGTTGTAGCGTTGCAGGAAGTGGTTGACCAAGAGCGGGATGTCCTCACGACGTTCGCGCAGCGGCGGCACCTGCAGGTTCACCACGTTCAGGCGGTAGAACAGATCTTCGCGAAAGCGGCCGGATTTCACCTCTTCAGACAGGTCGCGGTGGGTCGCGGCGATGATGCGCACGTCGACGGTGATCGGGCGGTGGTCGCCGACCCGGGTGATGGTGCGTTCCTGCAGGACGCGCAGCAGACGCACCTGGGTGTCCTGGCTGATCTCCCCGATTTCATCCAGGAACAGGGTGCCGCCGTTGGCGACCTCGAAGAGGCCCTTGCGGTCCTGGTCGGCGCCGGTGAACGCGCCCCGGGTGTGGCCGAACAACTCGCTTTCCAGCAGCGTCGGTGAGAGCGCGCCGGCGTTGATCGGCACAAGCGGTTTGTGGGCGCGGTGCGAATGGGCGTGGATGAGCTTGGCGAGGAGTTCCTTGCCGGTGCCGGTCTCGCCCTGGATGAGCACGGTCGCTGACGACGCCGCCGCGCGCACCGCGCTCTGCACCAGCGCGCGCATGGTGCCGCTGTTGCTCAGGATGTCGTGCGATTTGACATCAACCGACAGGGCACCGCGCAGAACCTGGTTTTCCTCAGCGAGTTCGCTGCCTTCGAGCTGCACCCGCAGGCGGTCCATGCCGTAACGCGCCAGGGCGTCGACGAGGAAGGTCGCGGCTTCTTCGCTGTCGCGGTGCGATACCACCAGGGTGGCGATCGGTACGTTGCCGTCGCGCACCTGGCGTGCGACCACCGGCAACCCATCAGTAGCGATCGGAGCGGTGGCGTTGCCGGCGCATTGGGCGATCTCGTCGGCGTTGGCCAGCGGTTCGCCGCCGATGAAGGTTCCGGAGGGCGTGAGATGGCCTGGTCGGCAATGCAGCCAGATCCCGGCGATGGTCTTCCAGGTCTGGACTTCCAACCACAGCCGATCGAGGACCAGTTTCGGCCCCGTTGCAGGGTCGAGCATGTGCAGGACAGCGCCGACACGGGTGGGCCAGGTTTGCATGGTGTTGCATCAGTGCACATATCGGACCATTCCTGTTCCGCCACCGTTTGATCCTGATTATCTGTGCTGACAAGATGTTAGATACCTGCGGCCAGACTAGTCGTGCATCTTGGGCAGGCAGCCACGATCAATTATTGGGCAAGTGCCCGATTCGGGCCGATCCTGCTGCTACGATCATCCCAGCGGCAGCACCAGCACCGCTTCGACACCCCCGCCGTCGGGTTCTTCCAGGCGCAAGTCACCACCCTGGGCGCGGGCCAGGCGGCGGCAGAGCGCGAGCCCGAGACCGACCCCAGGCGCGCTGCCGGCGGCGGCCTCGGCGCTGCGGGCGAAGGGCAGGAAGAGTCGGGCGCGCACATCGGCGGCGAGTCCCGGGCCATGATCGCGCAGGCGCAGTTCGAGGCTGCCCTTGCCCATCAGGGCGCTGAGCGTGATCGTCTTCGTCGCGCTGTTGGCAGCATATTTCGCGGCATTGTCGGCAAGATTGAGAAGGATCCGTTCGACCGCAGCCGGATCGCAGCGCACCATGCAGGGCGGTACCTGGGCCGTGGCGAGTTCCAGGCCGGCGGCGGCGAGGCGGGTGCTCAGGCGCGGGACCAGAGGGGCGAGCAGATCGGCCAAGGAAACCGGTCGCGGTTCGGGCGGCCGGCGGCGTTCCAGCCGGGCGTAGTCGAGCACATTGTCGATGAGATGCGCCAGCCGCCCGGCCTCGGCGCGCAGCACATCCACGCGTTTCCCGCGCCGGGCGCCATCGTCAGCCACGCGCGGGTCCGCGAGCAGATCCGCATGCAGGCGCAGGGCGGTCAGCGGCGTGCGCAGTTCATGCGTCACCGCACTGACGAAGGTGGCGCGACGTTCCGCCAGGCGATTCGCCGCCAGGAGCAGGGTCGCGCCGCCGACCAGGCCGGCGAGCAGCGCGCCCCAGGCGATACCGAGCGTCCAGCGCGCGGCCGAACTGAGCGGCACGGACGGCAGCGGGCCGGGATCGAGCCGAATCGGCAAGGCCGCGAGGCAGCGTTCAGGCGGATCATCAGGGCCGCGCGGCACCAGTTGCGCCTGCGGCAGCAGGTCGGTCAGGCGTGAGGTGAGTTGCGTCCGCAGGTCGTCCCAACGCAGCGCCGCCGCCTGCAATTCCTCATGTCCGTCGAGCTTTGCCCGGCGTGCGAGCAGGAGCCAATGTTCCCCGGCCCAGCGTGCCTCGACCAGGCCGGCGGTGCTGGCCTGGGTGGCGGGGGACGACACGGCGACGGTGGGAGGGGGCGTCGTGGCGGGTCGCGTTGGGGACGGTGGCGACACCGCCGGGGTCACCAGGCGCAGGTTGGTCAGCGCAAAGCCTGAATCCAAAGAGTTCATGGTTCCGGGTGTCTGGGCATTCACCTCTTCGGCCGGAAGAAGGCTTGCGGTTGGAGCGGCGGGCGCCGACAGGCGTTTCGCCTCGACGACGCGGCGATCACGCATTATCCGGCCATCTATATCCGCAGCGTGGACGGCAGGGCTTGCCGCCGGATCGGATTCCCGATCGTTGAGGATCGTTCGCGCTGATGGTGCTTGGGGCTTTGCTACTGCAGTGGCCGAAGCGCTTGCCGGACCAGGGACGGGCGAAGGTGACGTGAACGACCTTTCCTTGCTCAGCATCTGCTTGGACGCGCGCTGGTTCTCATCCAGGTCGATCGACCCTTTTGTAGGCGTCTGATCGGTGTTCGGTTTGGTCCTCCATGATGCGGTGCTGTCTGTTCCGATTACGGTCCCGGCCGGTTGCCCTGGCTGATGGCCGGCGACGACCGGGCCGCGTTTGCCTGCCTGCGGACCAGGCGGGGCCAGGACGATAGGTGCCTGCTCGGCCTTTGCTGAGGGAACTGATCCGGGTGCGGGTTTGAAGTCGGCCGGAGCTTGGATGTTCGCCGATGCGGCTTTCTGCGATCGGTAGGGATTGTCATTGCGGGCATAGTTCTGCGAGGACAGGAGCGCTTCCGAGCGATTGTCGAATTCGTCGATGGCGGACTTTCGTTGCAGGGAATCGCTCCCGTTCGGGTTCACGTTCCAATTATTCATCAGGTTTTGCTGCTGGACCTGGGCGACCAGGGGCGAATCGCCCGTCTGGCGGATGACATCCTTGTCAGCAGAGCGTTGGGCGACGGTGGAATCCAAGGTCTTCGCTGCCGCTGGGGCCTTTATCTTGGCCGTGGGCTCCGGCGTTGCCGCCGGTGTCGTGACCGGTGTCGGCGCCAAAGGCGAGGACACCTGACGGGGTGCATCAATCGGATTCACGATGGAATCCGACGCATCAGGCGGCGGCGGCAGGTCGGCCAGCAGGAGCGCCGGTTCCCGGCCCAGGGTGAAGCGCAGGGCGCCGAAGCGGCGTTCGGCTTCTTCCAGGTCGGAAGCGGCGATCAGACCGTCGAGTGCGAGCGTGCGTTCGCGTCCGCTCGGAATCTGCGGCGAGGACAGCGTGCTGCCGACCAGACGCACGTGCAGGTGCAACGGGGCTTGCGGCAATCCCAGCAATGGCGACGGCAGCAGGACGCGTCCGGCCGGAGTCAGGCGCTCGCCGAATACCTCGCTCGGCGTCCAGAACGAACGATAGGCCTCCGGCGCGCGGCTGGCCTCGCCGACCACCAGGGCGGTGGCGCGCGCATCGAGGCGCCACAAGGCGATGCGCAGCGCCTCGCTTTCGGCACGGTCGCGCTCGCCGTTCACCACCGCGCGGGTCAACAGCACTCCGGCCGCGAGCAACGGCAGCGCGACCAGCAGGAGGGTGAGCAGGCGCAGGCGCACGTCAGGCCTCGGCCAGGCGGTAGCCCAGGCCTCGTACCGTCGCGATCAGCTTCGGGTGGCGCGCATCGTCGCCGAGTTTTTCCCGCACGCGCGCCACCAGCATATCCACCGCCCGGCTGTTGAGGTCGACGCCCTGGTTCTTCCAGAGCAGGCTGTGCAGTTCCTCGCGCGGCACCACGCGATCGCGCCGCTCTGACAATAGTTTCAGCAGGTCGCATTCCTGTTCGGTGAGTTCCACCCCCGGACCAGCGCCGGTGCGGGCCTGGCGGCGGCCGAGATCGACCTCAATCCCGCCCAGGGTGATGAGTTCCGGCGCCGGGGCCGCCTTCGCGCCGCTGCGCCGCAGCACGGCCTCGACCCGCGCCACCAGTTCATCGGCCCCGAACGGCTTGACCACGTAGTCGTCGGCCCCGCCTTTCAGACCCTTCACCCGGTCGTGCTCCGCCCCGCGCGCGGTGAGGATGATGACGGGCAGGGCCGGACGCGCCTGACGCAGCGCAGCGAGGATGTCGAGCCCATCGCCGCCCGGCATGACCAGATCCAGCAGCACCAGATCGACGTCCATGCCCAGCGCCGCGCGGCGGCCGCTTGGGAAATCCCCGGCCTGGCTGATCTGGAAACCGGACAGATCGAGGATCTCGACGATCCCGGAGCGGATCGCCGGATCGTCTTCGACGACGAGGATGTGCGCGCGCATGGCGCACACCGTAGATCCAGCGGCGGTTCGCGGAAGCAGCGGCATGTCAGGGTGCCGCTGGATTTGCGTTCATTCTCGCTGCCTGGACCTTGACCATCTCTGCGACCTGGGCGTCGAATCCATCCTTGCCCGTTGCCGGTTTCGCCGCTGTCTGCTCACGCAGCCATTTGGTCCGTTCGGTCAGTTGGGCATCAAGTTGTTTCCCGAGTTCGATGCGCTTTTGTTGCCGCTCTGCGATCTTTGCTGCGATTTCTTCCTTTTTAAGTCCCTGGAACTCACTTGGCAAATCGGTCGCACTCACCTTGTCCAGGTCGACCTTGTTGGTGACAAGATCGTTGATCAGTTCTCCCTTGCCACTGATCACCGGAGCCGCCGTCGGATCTGCGCCGGCATCGGTTCGATTACGGGCGAAGTTTTCGGCCCTGTCCGCCGAGGTCGCAACCGGCGCGGCTGCCTGCGCCGCAACTTTGGCTGAGACCTCATCTCGCTGCTTGCGATCGCCATAAGCGAGGGCCGTCGCTGCCAGATCGCTGTTGAGCTTGCCGATTGCCGCATCGAATGGCGTTTCCTGCTGTTTGACTCCGCCATCTTGGGGAATGCCCACGTAACGACCCTCACTGCGCTTGGCGATGTCCTGCCAGATCCCCATCGCCGTCGGGTCGGCACCGCACAGCAAGGCATTGATGACAATGCCGTTGGTGACGGCCTGCGTGCAGATCAGAGGGTATTTCACATCGTTGGCGTAATCCATGTGAGGCGGCGCATCGCCGACCAGGAAGATCGTCTTCATCGTTGTCTTGTCCTTCGACCAAGTGACCTTGGCCACGGCGTCGGACAGGGCTTGGTTCACCGATTCTGGAGTGTCCCCACCGCCGTCTGCCCTTAAAGCCGACAACTTCAGCCAGATCGCATCGAGATCGTCATTCAGATCCGTCACCTGGGTGATGTAGCCATCGCCGCGATCACGGTAGGCCACCAGTCCGATGCGTAGACGAGGCCGTGGTTTCCCGGATTCGGCGACAGTCAGTTCATTCACGATCCCCCAGATCCGACGCTTGGCCCCATCGATCAAGCCGCTCATTGATCCGGTGGTGTCGAGGACGAAACAGACTTCACGGACTTCGCCGGCTGGCGCTGGCACCGCCGTATGGACCGGATCGGCCGCGACTGCCATCGCACTGGCGTAGGTGAAGACGGTGAAGGAAAAGAGTTTGGGAAGGCGGCGCATCGGGGACTCCATGGGCTGGGGGGTGGTAAGGTTGAGGATGTGGGACTGCGCGTCAGCGCACCGCTTCGACCAGGTAGATCTCCAGGCCATCACGGACCTGGACCTCGCCGTCGTTGGCAAGCAGCGATTGCCGGCCGGATTTCGCCAGGCGTTCAGCCAGGGCGAGGTGCTCGCTGCTGCCGAAGGTGACGCGCTGGGTCGGGGTGCCGTCGGCGCCGGCTTCGATCCAGCGGTTGCCGCGCTGCCAGGCGCTACTGTTGGCGAACTGCCGCACGCCGGTGTAGCGCTCGGTCTTTCCTGCCGCGTTCATGATCGCGTTCTCGGCAGGCTTGTCGCTTTCGCGGTATCGGCCGTTGTTGAGCGAGGACGCCTGGGCCTGGCCGCCGCTGCGGGAATCGAGTCCCTTGTGCTGAAGTTCGTCGGTGGCCCGCTTCATCACCGGTGCCGCAGCCGCATCCCAGCGGGCGCGTTCCTCGCGGGTCGCACCCAACGCCATGGCCGGCATCGGCGCGCCCTCGGTGGCGAGGAACGCCGTGTATTCGGTGAGGATGCCGTACTGGGTGCTCAGACGCACGATGTCGCGGGTGAGTTCGCTCAACCGGGCCGGATTACTGCGGCCATCCGCCCCGAGTTCGCGTGCCTGGTCGACGAGTTCGGCGATGCGGCGCTGGGCCCACAACCGGGCGACCCAGCCGGCGCACGGGTCGGCAGTGGCGGGATCGAAAGTGATGCTGCGTTCCCAGCGGGCGCCATCGGCCAGGGCGCCGGTCAGGGCGATCCGGCACGGGGCGCGGCCGGCGTAGCGGCCGGTGACCAGGATCTGCTCGCCGGCGAAGGCGTCACGCAGGCGGCGCGGCTGCTGGTCGAGCACCCGGCCGGCATCGGCAGCGATTTCAGGTGAAGCCAGCACCGGCCGGCCGAGCGCCTTGATCAGTTCGCCCACCGCGACTTCGATGTCGGCGCCGGGCGGCAGGTGGCGGGCGCGGCCGCGGCCGATCTCGGCCAACTTGTCCAAGAGCGGCGCATTGGCGTCGTGGCCGATGCCGACGCAGAAGATCCGGCGCCCGGCAGGATTGTCGCCGGCCCGGGTGCGGATCGCGAGTTCGCTCGTGAGGCCGATGGTGGGCAGGCCGTCGGTGAGAAAGAGGATGAGCGGCAACGTGCCGGCCTGCACCGGCTGGGCGAGCGCAGCGGCCAGGGCCTCATGGATGTTGGTGCCGCCGCTGGGCCGCGAGGCTTCCAGCCAGTCGCGCAGGGTCTTCTGGTTGGTTTCATTCATGGCCAGCGGGGCGCGGGCGAATGGGTCGACACCTTCGTTGAACAGCAGCAGATTCGCCGATTCGTTGGCGCTGAGCGCGGCCAGCACCTGGGTCACCGCCCCTTTGGCCTGGCTCCACTTGTCGCCGGCCATGCTGCCGCTGCGGTCGAGCACCACGGTGATTTCGCGTGGAATCGGCTTCGCGGAACCGGGCGGCGGCCCTTCCGCCAGAAGGGCGAACACGCCGCCGTCGCCTTCCGGGAAGCCGATGACCGACAACGGCGCGCGATCACGCAGGCACCACGACAGCCGGATCGCGCCCGGGGCGGCGCGGCCTTCCAGCTTCAGTTCGACCCGGCGTTCCTCGCGCCGGGATTCGACCAGGTTCTGGGCCGGGGCGTAGACCGCGCCGATCGGCCCGGATCCGCTGATGCGGGCCCGGATCGCCCAGGGCTGGTCTCCGGCCAGGGCTTCAGCGCGCGGCAACTGCCAATCGACGCGACCATCGTGCGATTCTAATACCTGTTCGAAGGTCAGCCGCACGGCCTGGGTCGCCCCAGGTTCGACCGGGAAGACGGATGAACGCAGCAATTGCGCGCCGGCGAACTCGAGCAGGGCCGGGTCGAGCATCTTGCTGACGATGGAGCGGTACGTCGCGCGTGCCTCGTCGGCCGGCAGCAGGCGGGCCTCCAATTCGCCACCGGGGCCAGAGAACCCGAACGAGCGCACCACCGCCCCGGCTGGCAGCGGCAGCAACAGCACCGCCTCGGCCCGGCTGCTACCCCGGTTGCGCACCTGCACGGTCATCGCGGTGCGGGCGCGCTGATCGGTGGCCTCCAGGTCGAGCGTGACGCTCTCGACCGTAATCGGCTGGTCCGGCCGTACGCGCATCACTGGCACCACCGGATGCACGTGCCGGCGCGCGTGCCACCAAGTGACCTCGTCGTGGTCGCCGGCGGTCAGCCCGGACGAGGTCAGGGACAGAGCAATGGCGAAGAGGAAGCAGAAGTGGGGGATGGGGCGCATGACCCCAGGCTAACACCGCCAAAGCGGGCGGGTGTAACGGCTCGGTAACGATGCCGAAGCCATCTGCCGGGCGGCGAATCGGCCCAGGCCACCGCAGAAGCCGGCCCTCCTGGGAGCGCTGGGGTCAGGCCCAGAAAACCCGTGCCGGTGACCTCAGCCGAGTTTCCCCAAGGCGTCCTTGGCGAGTTTCCCGGAAATCTGGTGTTCTTTCAACAGTGCCTTGACCTGCGCCCGGGCCACGTCGAGGGACAGGATGCCGGTCTCGACCAGTCGGCAGATGGCGGCGATCATGCCCTCGGCTTTGCCCTTCGCTTCGCCCTCGGCCTTGCCCAGAGCCTGCCCCTCCGCGCGGCTCTTCGCCTCGCGCTCCTTGATGTTTGCTAGGATTCGGGTTGCCATCATGGATTCCACCTTTGCCAAAGTGATCTTAGCCGTTTTGCCCGGCGGGATCAAGCCGGTCGGGCGGAGGACTTCCTCGGCCCATGTACCGAGCAGTTCCTGGAGATCCGGTCGGCGCTTGAGCCATTCCCGCAGAGCGGCCACCACCTGGAGCTGGGCCTCGGGGGAGGCGCATTGCTCCAACGCGAAGACGGCAGCGGCGAGGTTTTTCAACTCCATCCCCTCTTCGACCGGAACGTGGTTCTCGTCCAGGAAGAGGTACTGGAGGTCGGGCTGAAACTTGGCCAGGGCATCGATCGGCGAAGCGATCAGGTCGCGCAGGTGGATCGGCGCGTTCCACGGCCGGTCGCCGTTGTAGAGGACGATCGGCAGCACCGGCGGCAACGTGCCCTCTGCCGTGATTTCCTTAGCCGCGATCAGGTCCTGCCACAGCAGAGCGATGTAACCCAACAGCCGCACCGCCATCCAGCGGTCCACCGTCGATTGGAATTCCAGCAAGAGGTAGACGTAGACCCAGGTCTTCTGGACCTTCAGCCGCCAGACGAGATCGTTCTCGCGACCGCGCAGATCCTGCGAAATATAGTTGCCGTTGCAGCGTTCCAGCGAGTCCAGGTTGAAGCGCTTGGCCAGATCCGGACTGACGTAGCCGCGGATCAGGTCAGCGACCAGGTCTTTGTGCGAGAACAGGCGCTTGTAGGCGCTGTCCTGAGAACGCGGCGACTGACCGGACGGCTTTCGGGTGACCATAGCGGGGCAGGATTGGCAGAGACAGCAGCGTGCAAGCAGCACCGGATCGTTCAACCCAAGCCGGTCGTTTTCCCCGGTTCCCTCCTGCCGTTCCGGGACTATCGTGCCGTTCACGGAGCAACCCGCGTGAGCAACCCTTTCACCTTCCTCGACCATCTGGTCGCCATCGAGGCGAAGATCAGCGAACTGGAAACCCTGGGCGAAAAAAGCGGTGTCGACATGGCGAGCGAACTCGCCTCGCTACGCGAGAAATACGCGGTCGAAAGCCGGCGGACCTTTTCGACCCTGACCCCGTGGCAGCGGGTGCAGTTGTCGCGCCATCCGCTGCGACCGCAGGCGTCGGACTACATCGACCTGTGCCTGGATGATTTCGTACCCCTGGCCGGCGATCGCCTGTTCGGCGACGACCAGGCGATCATCACCGGCATGGGCCGCCTGGATGGCACCGGGGTGATGATCGTCGGGCAGCAGAAGGGCAAGGACGTGCATGAACGCAAGCGCTGCAACTTCGGCATGCCGCACCCGGAAGGCTACCGCAAGGCGATGGCCAAGATGAACCTGGCCGAACGCTTTGGCATCCCGGTGATCTGCCTCGTCAACACGCCGGGCGCTTTTCCAGGCATCGAGGCCGAGGAACGTGGCCAGTCGATCGCCATCGCCGAGAACATCCGCGACATGGCGATGCTGCGCGTGCCGGTGATCATCGTCATCATCGGTGAAGGCGGATCCGGCGGCGCTTTGGGCATCGGTGTCGGCGATCGCGTGCTGATTCTTGAGAACAGCTACCTGTCGGTGATCACGCCGGAAGGCTGCGCCGCCATCCTGTGGAAGGACGGCAAGAAGAGCGATCTCGCGGCCGAGCAGCTCGGCCTCACTGGCGAGGTGCTGAAATCACACGGCATCGTCGACGAGATCATCCCCGAACCGGCCGGCGGCGCGCACCGCCAGCCCGAGGTGATGGCGCGCGATCTCAAGGCCGCGTTGTCTCGCCACCTTGGCGAACTTCAGGCGATGGAGGTCGACGAGATGCTGGAGCGCCGCTATCGCCGCCTGCGCGCAATCGGGCAATATCTGGAACCCTCGACCTGAGTTGGTTGTACCCAATGGCCATCGCCGTCCGCATCGTGGTCCGGCCGCAACGCGCCGAGGTGCTCTGCCAGCGGTTGCTGGCGGCCGGCTGGTTCAGCGATCTGGTGGCGATGGAATGCCGTGGTTATGGCCGGCAAAAGGGCCACCTCGGCGACTACGACGGCGACGAATACCACATCGACTTCCTGCCCAAGGTCTGGGTCGGCGGCACCATCCCGGCCGAGCGCCGCAATGAACTGGTGGATCTGGTGTGCTCGACCTGCCGCACCGGCCGCATCGGCGATGGCAAGATATTTCTGCTCAAGGCCGACGAGATCGAGATCGCCGGCTAAACTTGCGCTGTCCCAGCCAGCACCGCTGTCGTCTTCGCAGGTGCAGCCGGCAGCAGCAAACTCATACGAGTTCCCTTGCCCTCGGTGGTCTCTAGCAGCACCGCGCCCTCGTGGGCGTGCATGGCACCGAGCACCGAGGGCAGCCCGAGTCCGGTGCCCTGGCCGTCCGGCTTGGTGGTTAAGAACGGGTCGAAGATGCGTTTACGCAGCGCTTCCGGGATGCCGGTCCCGGAATCGATGACATCGATGCGCAGGTAGGTTCCGGCTGCGATCGGCTGATCCAGGCAGTCGAGGCGACCTGGCGCGAGGTCCTCGCGGGCGGTGATCACCCGCACCAGGCCCTTGCCTTTCATCGCGTCGCGGGCGTTGACGCAGAGGTTGAGCACGGCCGACTGCAGCTCGCCAGGCATCCCCAGGGCAAGATCGGGATCGGCCCGCAGGTCCTGCTCCAAACGGATGCCTGCGCCCGCGACGCGGCTGAACAGACCGAGGGTTTCACCCACCAGGGCATTGAGCCGGATCTCGCTGGTCACCGACTTCACCGCACGGACATGGGCCAGGAGCCGCCGGGTCAGGTCGCCGGCATTGCGGCTGGAGTTCATGATGAGGTCGAGGTACTCGTAGATGCCCGCGTCAGTGGTCCGCATCCGGGCCAATTCCGCCGCCCCGGAAATACCGGCCAGGATGTTGTTGAAATCGTGGGTAATACCGCCTGCCAACTGGCCGATCGCCTCCAGCCGACTGCCTTCGCGCAGCAGGCGCTCGTAGCGGCGCAGGGCGCTGACGTCACGCCCTTCCGCGATCAGGAAGCGCACCCGACCATCCTCGCCCCGGAATGGCGTCAGGCTGAATTGGACATCGAGTTCACCGCCAGCGGCAATCCGATGGGTGGTGATGAATCCGTCCGGAACGCCAGCCGCCGCCTTGGTGATCGCCGCCCGCAGCCGATCCTGCGCAGGTGGGCTATGGGTCCACCACGGTGTCTCAGGGAAAGGAAGCCCCAACACCTGGCTCGCCGGGGCATTGATGGCGGCCAGGGCGACGCGGTTGGCGAGCACCAGGGTGCCGTCCGGCTCAAGCAGTCCGGCAAAGCCCTGGCCGTGTTCGAGGATGGCTTCCAATCGTTCCTGCCGGTCGCGTTCCTGACGATGGTGGGCACGTTCGCGGCGGAAGGTCTCGACGCACAACAGGAAGAACACGGTCGAGGTTGCGTATTCGGCGAGCGGGACCCCTTTCCACCAACCCGCAGCAAGTCCGAACCCGTGGATGATCGGCACCAGCACCGCCGTGATCACCAGGAGCATGAGCATGAACGAGCTGCGGTCGAGGCGGGTGCGCGAAGCCAGGGTGAGCCAGAGCAGTCGCATATTAATGAGCAGCAAGAGTAGGTGGACCACCGGGGCGAGCGGATCCAGCGGGCCTTGCAGCACCGAGATCGGCCCCCACCAACCAGCCGGGATGGTGCTGATCCCGTTGATCTCGGTGAACACGAAGCCGCCAGGACTGAGCAGCGAGTATGGGATGATCGCAAGCGTCAACCAGAACAGGATGCGATCGAACCGACTTTCATCCCGCTGGCAGAAGCTGCGGAAAAGCCCCATGTACCCGACGGCGAAGACCGGAATGGCCGCACCAAGAATGCGCAGGGCAGCGTCCCCGACTGCGATATCGGTGCACGAGTTGCGCACCACCTGCGCCATCGCCATCACCGCCTGGGCCGCCGCCAGCAGAACCATCCAGCCCATCCAACCTTGGCGGTCGCGCGCCCGCCACAGCATCAGGCAGCCAACCGCGACGGCGATCGCCATCCCCGCGACGCAGGCGCTGAAGACGATTGCTGGAGCGGGCATCACGAGCGAATATGGGGTCACTTGGGTCGATGGGCAAGGCGTGCGAGCGGATCACGCAACGGTCATGGAATCCACGGATCAGGCCGCTTTCGCCTTCTTCAGCTTGTAGACCATCGCCAGCACCTCAGCCACCGCCTGGTACCATTTGACCGGGATCGGCTTGCCGATCGGCACGTCCTTGGCCAGGGCGCGGGCGAGGGCGACGTTTTCGACCAAGGTGATGTGGTGCTTGGCGGCGAGGTCCTTGATGCGCTGCGCCATCGCGTCGTAGCCCTTGGCGAGGACGATCGGCGCGGCCATCTTCGCCTGGTCGTATTTGATCGCGACCGCGACGTGGGTCGGGTTGGTGATGACGACGTCGGCCTTGGGCACCTCCTGCATCATGCGGCGCTGGGCCATCTGGCGCTGGATCTGGCGGATGCGGCCCTTGATCAGCGGATCGCCTTCCGACTGCTTGTATTCCTCTTTCACCTCCTGCTTGGTCATCATCAGGTCCTGGGTGTGCTGCCAGCGCTGGTAGATGAAGTCCGCTGCCCCGGCGGTGATCAGCACGGAAATCAGCTTGATGGCGATCCAGAGCAGCGCATGCGCGTCGGCAGCGAAGCGCGCGCCGACCTCCGGTGTGATTTGCAGCATGCGGGTGAGGTCGTGGCGAATCAGATACCACGCGAGCAGGCCGAGGACGATCAGTTTGAAGATGCCGAACACCAGGCGCATGATTCCCCGGGTGCCGAACAGGCGGCCCAGGCCGGTGATCGGGTTGATCTTGCTCAGCTTTGGCATGAGCGGGGTGAACGAGAAGTTCAGCCCGACCTGGCCGATCGCCACCAGCAGCCCAAAGACGAAGGTGATGCCGCAGAACACCATCGCCCAGCGGCCCAATGGCAGGTGGTGCATGATGAAGGTGCGCAGGGTCTCGCGATCGTCGAGCTGGATCAGTAGAGCGTCTTGCAGGCTCCAGCGGATGGTCTCGGCCGAGGCGCGCATGAACCACGGCCCCATCAGGGCGAGCAGGACGAACCCGGTTAGAAGCAGGATCGCGGTGCTGAAATCGACCGACAGCGAGACGTTGCCCTCGCCGCGCGCTTTTTCGACCCGCTTCGGCGTCGCCTGCTCCGTCTTTTCGCTGCCATCGCTGTTCTCGGCCACGACGCCCCCGTGGCGACCCGCGACGTCCGGGATCGGACGGCAGCCACCAGCGGGGGATCAGGCGAGTGCCGTGCCAATGCCCTGCCGGCTTGTCACCAATCCTTGTCCCACCCCGGAATGCCTCGGCACAGTTCCGCCGCCGCCGTGGCGACGCTGGCGTCGTCGGTGATGACCGACAGTTCGCGGTTCTTGCGCAGGGCGCTGCGGGTCCAGTTGTGGCTGCCCAGCACCACCAGGCGGTCGTCGACCACAATGATTTTTGCGTGGGTGCGGCGGTCGGGTTCATCGCGCACCACCTTGACGCCGTGCTCGGTCAGCCACTGCGCGGCGACGGCGTTGCCGTCGCTCGGGGTCTTGCCGTTGCGTTCGCCTTCGAGGTCCAGGCAGACCTGGACCTTCACCCCGCGCTGCACGGCGTCGGCGAGTTCATCCAGGAGCGTGAACTTCCCCTCTGGGCCGGGCCACAGACTGTACATCACCACCCACACCCGACGCTGGGCTTGGCGGATGGTCTCGGCGACCCGGCGTTCGTAGGTGCCCTCGGTGCCTGGCGTGGTCGGCACGGCCTCGATGCGGCCGTGGCGGGAGGGGGCGAACCAGCCGACGACCAGCACCAATGCAGCAAGCAGCAGCACGAAGGCGATCCGCTTCAGCCGGGGCGGCCAAGGATCGAGTCCGGGTTGCAGCGGCAGCGCCATGCCTGGGCAATTAATCGGCTGCGGCAGCAGCCAGGTCCGGCTTCATCGGCAACAGGCGATCCAGGCGGGCGAGCATCAGCACCACCGAGACCGCCGGCAGCGGCGCCACCAGGATCAACTTGCCGCCGGCGGTGTGCAATTGCCGGACCAGGGTGATCAGGCGGGCGATGTTGGCGGAACCCAGCATCGGAATGCTGCTGGCCATGACCGCCCAGCGCAGCGACGGTTGGCGAGTCACGATCTGGCACAACTGGTCGATCGCGGCATCGACTTGGCGCGAATCCATCGCCAGGGACTCGCCCAGGCTGAGCACCTGGAGTTCGCCTTCACGTCGGGACTGCCAGGGCATCGTGGTGGCGATCGTGGTGGCTGGGATCTCGCCGGTCAAGGCGGACGACCGTGGTGCCACGTGGACCGTCCTGTCGAGGGAAGGCTTTGCTAGGCATCCGCCAGGCACGCCAGCGCCGCCGATTCGACGGCCTCGGCGGTGATCGCGGCCATGTCCACCTTGCTGACATCGCGGCGTTCCCAGGCCGCCCCCGGCGCCTGCAGGCAGCGCCAGCGCCGGCCGCGCGGGCCGTTGCGCTCGGCTGGCACCGGACCGAACAGGCCGACCGCCGGTGTCCCCAAGGCGAGGGCCAGATGGAGCGGCCCGGTGTCGCCCGAGACGACCAGACCCGCCCGGGCGAGCACGGCCCCGAGTTCGGGGATGGTCGTCGGCGGCAGCAGCACGCCATGCCGGGCGCTGGTTGAGACGCGTTCGGCGACGGCGCGCTCGGCTGGTGAACCCCAGGCGACTACCACCTGGCGTCCCTGGCTGCGGCAGCGGGCAAGGAACTCCGCCTGGCGCGCCTCGGGCCAGACCTTGGTCGGCCAGCCGGCACCGACGTTGAGCAGCCACGGCTGTTGCAGGCCGTTCTGCTCCATCCATTTATTTGCCCAAAGGTGCTCGTGGGTCCACGCCGGCAGCGGAAAGTGCCAGCCGCCCTGCGCCCGCACACCGAGACCCAACCCCAGCGCCCGTTGCTGATCGATGACATGGATCGCCGTCGCTGGGACGTGGATCCGATGCGCGAGCCAGCTCAGTTCCCGCGCCCGTGGCCGGGCATGCCCGACGACCTGATTTGTACCGGAAAATGCAGAAAATATTGCGCTTTTCGCCAGCCCCTGGGCATCGATCGCCGCATCGAAGTCGTGCTGTCGCAGCGACCGCAGCACCCGGCGGACGATGGCGATTTTGCCCGTCAGCGATGCCCGGCGTAGTTCCGCGCGCGGCAGGCGATGCACCATCGCCACCGCCGCCGACCCGTCGACCAGACAGGCCCAACGGTCTTCGCACAGCCAATGCACCTCATGCCCCGCCTGGGCAAGATCATGCGCGAGCGGCAGGGTGTGGACGATGTCGCCGAAGGCGCCGAGCCGGACCAGCAGAATCCGCATGGCGGACGCTAACCAGCGGATCCGCACGGCGAAAGGCGGGAACCCGGCAGCGCCGGCTTGGCCGTACGGGAGCGTCGATGTCCACATCGACGGTTTTCTCTGGTCCCCAACGACGGGTTTCTCCTCCAACGCCGGCGATGTGGACATCGCCGCCCCTGAGGCAGCCGTGAACTCGGTGTGCGCGCTACGGAGCTAGGTCGTCATGGAGCGTCGATGTCCACATCGACGGTTTCTTGAGCAACACCGGCGATGTGGACATCGCCGCCCCTGAGGCAGCCGTGAACTCGGTGTGCGCGCTACGGATTCGCCGGTTTCAACGCGCGCGGCTTGGGCGGCGGCGGCGGGATCAGGATGGCGTCGAGGTCGATCTCCAGCGACCAGCGGCAGTCCTTCACCGGTTCCCGGTCTGGCTGCTGGCCGATGGTTGAGGTGTAGGTGGGGCCCCATCGACTCGCGGGGATCGACGGTGGTTTCGCCAATGGATCGATGCCGATGCGGAAGCGGCCGGGGGACAGGCGTTCGTATTGGATTGCGGGATTGTCAGGGGTTTTTGCTT
This sequence comes from Candidatus Kuenenia stuttgartensis, assembly GCA_945876185.1. GTDB lineage: Bacteria > Planctomycetota > UBA11346 > UBA11346 > UBA11346 > BJHQ01. Next base: position 33,758 of record CAMCMZ010000008.1, read on the forward strand.
CGAGATATCCGGTCGGCAACCACGCGGCGAGATCGTTGCGACTTGCAGGCAGATTGGGGTTGGTCCGGTAATGAGAAGCGATCACGCCAGCGATCCGGCTTTGGCGATGGCGGAAGGCAGACTGGTGGGCGGTGATGCTGCATTCACCGAGGCTGGGAAATGCGATTCTGGAAATATAGTTGAAACCAAATGGGGCTGGGGGAACCGGTGTTGGGCGTGGTGTTCCCTTCAATTCAGCTTCCATGTCACCGATCGCCTGGATTCCACGGGCGATTTCATGGAATTTTGCTGGATATAAGTGATCGGTCATGTCAGACACTACCGCAAAGCGGGTGAACTCGAATGCCTCGGCAACATTGGAATGCGACATCGGTTCCCACCACAGGCACCGCTCTCCAGCAAGTCCATCCGCTACCCAGCGAACTTGTTGCGGATCCTCTGTCATCCAATCGATCTGTTGCTGCGCTGGCAATCTACCCCGAACTGCCAGCCAGAGGTACACCTGATCCCGGATTTCACCAACCGCGAGTCCAATCATCGCATCAATCAGGGTGCCCGGTTTTTCCAAGGACTTATTCCAGCAATCTAGCCGTTTCAGAGCTGTGGTCGGATTTGTTGCAGCGATCGCCTGTGATCCCCACCAATGTGCGCAGCCTCGCGAGACAAGGAGTAGAGGGATTCGCGAGGTCGCGAGTTCCCAGAGTGTTTTCTTGGCCAATCGTCCAGGATCACGTTCGATCCAACCGAACACCGACAATTCGACCGGACCCTCATCCAGTACCGACTCAAGATTTTCCATATCGATCGCCCCATCCAACAGATTGCGCGAAATCTTGAGTCGATCCGGATCGTTCTCGGCCTTTTCCCGAAGTCGCTCAAAGATCGTCCCACCCTGCCATTCCGCCCACGGATGGTTCTTCATCACCTCCATCGCCCGCCACAACCGTTCCTGCCGATCCTTGTCAACCGGCGGGGCCTTGGCGACGAGTTCGACTGCGGTGGTGGCGTAGCCCTTGGCCTTGAGGTCGGCCTGCACCGCCTGGTAGCGGGTCCAGCCGTGCTGGCGCATGCCGAAGATGGCGCTGAAGACGATGACCAGGACGAGCAGGATCCACATCCACCAGCGCAGGCGGAAGCCGTCGTGATGATGGCCGTCCGTGTTCGGGGCGTGATCGCTCATGCTGGCATGGTGCGTGGACGCGAAGGTTGGGAAGCAGATAGCCCGGGATCAGGCTGATACGGTCATCCGACCCTGGGACCGCCAGGCTCCAGCCTGGCCGAACGATGGTCGGATCAGATGGAGTTGAAAAGCACCAGGCATCCAACCAGGAATTGCGTTTCGCGTAGGATCGTGCTCCGGCCACGCTGGAGCGTGGCGGTCCCAGGGTCGTGGTCCTGGATAGGCACTGCTTTCGGGGCGGTTCCCCGGCCAGGTTCAAACGGCATTCCCCGCCGCGAATCCCGACGCCCAGGCCCATTGGAAGTTGTAGCCGCCGAGCCAGCCGGTGACATCGACCACCTCGCCGATGAAGTGGAGTCCCTTGACGCGGCGGCTCTCCAAGGTTTGCGATGACAGGTCTGCGGTATCGACGCCACCGCGCATGACCTCGGCTTTGAGCCAACCATCGGTGGCGTCGGGATGCAGGTGCCAGTCCTTGATCGCGCTGACGGCGGCAGCGATGTCGGCCTTGCCCAACTGAGCCACCGGCCGGGCGGCGAGCGTTTCGGGCAATCGCGCCTTGACCAGGCGCTTCGGCAGGAATTCACCCAGGACATTGCCAAGCTGGGACTTGTTGCCACGCGCAGCGGCGAGTTCGGCGGCCAGGTCGCGCCCCGGCAGGAGGTCGACCCGGATCGCCTGCCCCGGGCGCCAGTACGACGACGCCTGCAGCACACTTGGTCCGCTGATCCCGCCATGGGTGAAGAGCAGGTTCTCGCGGAAGACGGGACCGGCGTCGGTGCTGATTGCGGCGTCGACCGCGATGCCGGGCAGGTCGAGGCGTTCGTTGGCCGGCAGCAGGAGCGGTGCCAGCGCTGGAGCGGTCTCGACCAGGCCGTGCCCGAACTGGCGGGCGAGGCGCAGGCCGAAGTCGGTCGCGCTGATCGCCGGCACCGGCAGGCCGCCGGTGGCGATGACCAGACGGTTGGCGAGCACCTCGCCGGACGAGGTTGCACCCGCGAAGCGGTCCTCGTGCGCAACAGCGAAGCGGTCTTCGTGCGCCACCGCGTTGACGCGCACGCCCCAGCGCACGTCGGCCCCGGCGTCGCGGCAGGCGTCGAGCAGCAATGCCACGATCTGCTTGGCGGAATCGACGCAGAATAACTGGCCGTGCCGGCGTTCCTCGTAGGCGATGCCGCGTGCCTCGACCAGGGCCAGGAAGTCGTCAGGGGTGAAGCGCGCCAGGGCGCTGCGGCAGAAATGCGGGTTCTGCGACTGGTAGTTCTCGGCACTGACTCGGCGGTTGCTGAAATTGCAGCGCCCGCCGCCCGAGATCAGGATCTTGCGGCCCGGCGTCGTCGCATGGTCGAGCACCACCACCTTCCGCCCACGCCGTGCGGCGGTGGCGGCGCAGAACAACCCGGCCGCGCCGCCGCCAATGATGCAGACGTCATGCGTCACCCATGCACCCTGGACAGCTGCCCAGACCGCGCAAGCCGGGCGATAGGCCGGGATTCACCGCGCGACGGCCCAGACCGCTCGCATTTTCAGAAGCCGCCGGATCGGGAAGCTGGCCTGCGCTCGCGGCCAACCGGATGGCGAGGTCGGTCTCCAGCGAATGCGGTTCATCTATCGGCTGCGTTCCCAGGCCCGCCAGGAGGTGTACGGCGGCTGGTAGAACGTGAAAAGGCCACCGCCGCGGCGCGAGAAGGCCCAATCGAACACTTCGCCCAGGTTGAAGCCGAAGCCGACGTAGACCGTGCGTTCGGGCGGGCCGGCGCGATCGGTCGGCTCGAAGCCGCGCGCGTAGTAACCCAGGTGGAGTTCGAGGTAGCGCAATACGGGCAGGCCGAGATCGCGGGCGAAGGCGCTGCCCTTGAAGGCGAGCAGGTAGCGCTGACCGGCGTAATCGGTGCTGAAGTCCTCGCCCGCGCCGCTGGTAACGGCCGAGGACGGCCAGTATTCCAGGCGGAAATCCACCAATTGCGCGAGTGCAGGCACTTCCCGGCGCAGCACGCTCCAGGAACTGCCGAGGGCGTTGAAGACCACGTCCTCGGGGCTGAAGCCATGCGCCGGGCTGAACGAGTCGCCGACTTCCATGAGCAGGGTGGTGCCGAACATCGAAGCCCCGCCCATCCAGGCGGCCGGTCGCCGATCATAGCCAAAGTCTTCGTAGATCTCGCTGAAGATGGTGGCTCCGACCAGATTGGTGTAGGCGTGCCCGAGCTTGTCCATGCCGCCGTGCAGGGTGTCGGCGCCGAACCAGCCTTCGTGGTACACCTTCGGATCGCTTTCCCCGTATTCCCAGAACGCCATCCCGTAGGCGGCGAAGCCGGCGACCACGGCCGCATTGAGCGCCAGGGCCTTGTCGCCGCGCTCCCAGCCTGGCGCTGCCGGGCTGGGAGCCTCGCCGGCGCCGGCGGCCGCGCAGACTAGGCCGAGAAGGATCCTGGGCATGGCGCGATCCTTTCGCCCGCCTTGACGTCCGGCGGCGCGCGAACCTACCTGGATTACCGACGATCGTGCAGCCCTGGCCTCTCCACCCGCCTGGCCTGGGATTAGGCGGTGGTGGCGGCCCGGAGCACAGCAGGCAGGCGTCGGACGTCGATCCCCGCCGCTTCGCGTCTGGCGTGGCTGAATCGCCGGGGATAGTCCGGCCATGCGCATCACCCTGGCCCAGGCGATGGGGACCTGCTTCGGCGTGCAGGACGCGATCGACCTGGCGCTGCAGCCGGAGTTCCGCGACAAATTGACCGTCGTCGGGCAGCTCGTCCACAATCCCCAGACCATGGAGCGCCTGCGCGAAAACGGCGTGCGGGTCATCGAGCGCGACCAGATCGACTCGATCGCCACCGAGGCGGTGATGGTCACCGCGCACGGCGCGTCGGACGCCACCAAGCAGATGCTGCGCGATCGTGGCCTGACAGTCTACGACGCCACCTGCCCTTTGGTGATCCGCCTGCATAAGCTGGCGCGTTTTCTTGAGCGCGAAGGATGGTTTCCGGTGGTCGTCGGCGAGGCCGACCACGTCGAGGTGCGCGGCGTCATCGGCAACCTGAAGTTCGCTGCGGTGGTCCACGACGAGACCGACCTGCCGGCCCTGGCCGGGCACAGCCGCATCGGCATCGTGTCGCAGACCACGAACCGCCTGGAAAAGGTGCAGAAACTGGTCGAGGCCATCCGCGCCCTGCCCTGGGTCGAGTCCGTCCGCTTCATCGACACCATCTGCCAGCCGGTGAAGGACCGCCAGGGCGCGATCAACGTCCTGCTCGGCCAGGACATTGATCTCGGCCTGGTCATCGGCGGCCGCAACAGCGCCAACACCCGCAAACTGCGCGACCTGATCCTGGATCGCGGCATCGAGGCGCACCATTTCGAGCGTGCCGCCGACCTGGATCCCGCCTGGTTCGTCGGCAAGCAGCACGTCGGCATCACCGCCGGCACCAGCACGCCGCAGGATGTCATCGCGGAGGTCCACCGCGCGGTGCAGGTGATTGCCGCAGGGCAGACGGCAGGATCGGCCTCCCTCCCAGGCTGAACGCAACGCGGTATGGTCTCAGGCGTAACCATGGATGGCATCGGTAGGATCCCCCGGCTCTCCAGGCTGATCCTGACGGTCGCTTGGCTGATCCGCCAAGCACCCCAGGCTTTGGCTGCACCGAACACACCAAGGAATCTGTCGCATGCGATCCCCATTTACATCCCTGGCTGGAATCCTCGCTCTTGGATCCTGTAGCTGGTCGGCTGCGGGAGAGACTGCGGCTGGCGCGCTTCCACCAACGCCGTCACCGATCGCGGTCGCGGAAGTCGCCGCCTCGCTCGACGGCCGGGCCCTGGTGGTCAACGGCCAAGCGCAGGTGCCACTCGGTATCTTCGGCGTGCATGCCGTGCATGTCGATGCGACGGTGGTGCAAGACCTCGGCATCGAGGCTTCGAGAGAATTGTTGACGCTCCCCGCTGCTGCCACGCGGATGATGGGTAAGGGTGGTGAACTCAACCCGGTGCTGGCGAAACTTCCGGTCTTCATCGACTGCCAGGGTGATCGCTATCAGGCACCGCCGCCGCTCATCAATCCGAAGTGGAAAGAAGCGTGTGCGAACATCGGCAGCAAACAGGGTGAACTCTGGAAGATGCTCGAGGGCAAGGTTGCCCACCAAGGCATCACCCAATGGTGGAACGAACCGTACCTCAACTGGGCCGAACGTTCGGCTGGGGCAAACTGTAGTTCGCTCAGCCAGGTGCACTACGACCTGACCAAGGCGGTCGAGGGTGGCCCGGTGACGATCAAGGGCTGGACAGAGCCGCTGGCGCACTTCCGTTGGCGCGGCCTGTGGGCGGTGCGTTATGCCGAAGGCAAAGACCGGGCGGGCAAGCCGGTGAAGAACCGGGTTCTTGGCTATGCCGTCAAATTGCCTGCGGGTGCGCAGGAAGGCGACACCTTCAAAGCCAAGAGTCCGCGCTATTGGCAGGAGCCCAACACGGAATACGAGTGGACGGTGGAAAAATATTGGTTGCCCGTCGATCCGAGCCTGGACTTGGACAAGGGGTTTTTCTGGTCCGGCAAGCAGAACCTCGACTTCTACCGCTGGAGTTTCGGCGCCTGGGCGGGGGCCCTGAAAGCCGCCAACCCGGCGGTGACCGTGCTGGCCGGTTGGGACTTCAACTACGACGCCGGTGACTGGTGGATGTGGGCAGAGATGTACCGGCCCCTGCTGAAGGAGTTTCCGACCCTGATCGATGGCGTGACCGAGCACCACTACGGCCTGCCCCCCGAAAGCATCCAGGCCTGGTACGAGGTCGCGGCCGCAGATTCCTGGGCAATCACCGGCAAGGCGGTGAAATCGTGGAACACCGAGTGCCAGGGCAGGCTGGATCCGGCTGTCTACGGTGCTACCGCGAACGCCGTCGGGGCGGAATCGCCAGTCAAGCGGATGCAGGAATCACGCTACAACCTGGGCGACATGATCGGGCTGATCGCCCGCACGCCGGACAAGGTTGGCTCGCGCACCGTCCACAATTTCGCTGGTAATCTGTGGAATCAGTGCGGCGCGGCCTGGGCCCTGCGGCTGCTCAAGCCGCTGCGCGGAAACCTGCTGGCGGTTTCGTCTGCGGATCAACGGGTGTATCTCGCGGCAGCCCGGCGCCTGGACGGTCAGATCGCGGTGGCCGGGTTCAATCAACGGCCCGATCCGGTGAACGTCGTGCTCACGTCCGAGGGCGACAGCGGGGTTGTGCGCCGTCTGGTGATTGATGAGGCCACCGACTTCCTACGCATCCAGGAGGACGCCGTCCGGCCCGAGGCCGGTGCGTTCCGCTTCCGTCTCGCCTCCAATGAAGGCGTGCTGCTGGTGCTGACCGGAAAGATTCCCGCCAGCCTGCCGACTGTCGAACGCCAGCAATTTCACGCGGTCGAAGGCGCGCTGCACCGCCCGGTGCCAGGCAAACCGGTTGCCTTGACCATCACCCTACCGGCGGCGGCACTTGCCGGGGCCAGCACCGCCAGCTTGCGCGTGGTGACCGACGGCGCCGAGGGCCTCGTGCTCCGGCTCAACGGCAAGTCTGTCCCGTTCACCAAGGTGCTGCCGGTCACCGACGTCACGATCCCGCTCGACCTGATCGTCGCCGGTCCCAACAAGCTGGAAGCCGACCTGCCGGAGAAATCGCTCTTGTGCGCTGCCAGCATCGTGGTGGAGCGCGTTCGGCCTGGGAAATGACCGTTACCCCGGCGTGCTGACGGCCTTGACTACCAGCGCCCGCAGCGGTTCCGCCAACGGGATGGTCAGCGCGGCCGTCTGGGCCGCAGAACTCATCTTGCGCCAGGTCTTGCGGATGATGTCAAGCCACTTGGCCTCGCTGTAGGCCTCGTCGTGGGCCTTGCCGGCGGCGAAGTCTGCGAGCTCGAACTCCAGGAAGACCAGGCAGGCCGCGTCTTCCAGCGCTTGGCTGCCGGAATTGCCGCGCAAATCAGTCTTGGCGATCCAGGCGCGGGCCTGGTCAGCTGCCTCCACGCTGACACCGGCCTCGATCAGCAGCGCCCTCGCCCGGTCGGCCTGGCGATGGTAGAGCGAGGTGCGCCAGCGCAGGTAGCCGGCCCGATCCTGCGGAAACGACGCGCGCGGCACGGCCCAGCGCTCGAGGTGCTGGCAACGGGCCGCCAAGCGCAGGAGCGGATCGGCGTCAGGGTGGAGCCGGATCAGCCAATCTTCCACACGGTCAGCATAGCGGAGTTCAGCCGGAGCGTCCTGATCAAGCTCCGGATCCAGGGCGTGGACGGCATCGATCAGGGTGCGGGCACGGACAAAGACGTCGGGATCGGTCATGGCAGGCAGCGTGCGTCGGTGCGAAGGACGGACAATCCGCTGGTCGTCCCGGTCGGCACGTCGGACGGGGGCTCACGACAACGATTGCACCACCGGCTTCCGTCGTTGCATGAATCCCAGCACCAGGGCCATGTCGTCGGCGCGCATGACCACCAGCGGGCCATGTTCCTCGGAGGTCACCGCCACGATCGGCAGCGGATTGCCGGGATGGTCGGCGCTGCCGAGAATCTCCCGCCGCAGCGCGGCATCGATGTCGTTGATGGTATTTAGGCAGCGGGTGGCGGGCATGGTCATGGCGGTCCCCAGGGCAGGAACGCGCGCCGCATGCCAACTGCCAACCGGAGGGCTCAGGGAGTGGACTTGGGTGCAGGCGTGGCTGGTGCCGCCGAAGCGACCAGCCGGATGCTGCGGATGACCACCGGTTCGACCGGCCGGTTGCCTGCGCCGGTCGCGACGGCGCCGATCGCCTCCACCACCTCCATACCGGCCACCACCTGGCCGAACACGGTGTGCTTGCCGCGCAGGTGCGGCGTGTCGCCGAGGTTGATGAAGAACTGGCTGCCGTTGGTGTTCGGGCCCGAATTCGCCATCGCCAGGCTGCCGCGCACCGGCGGATGCGCCGGCGCGAGTTTGGCATCGTAGCGATAGCCGAGGTGCTGGTTGAACTCGACCAGGCTCATCTTCGCCATCTGGTCGAGAAGCTGGTCGACGAGTTGCTTGCGCGCGTCGGAGGAGGTTCCCGGAGGCAGGGAGGTGAAGCGCGGTTGAATGAAATTCTTCTCGAATTTCTTCTGATCCTGCGGATTGACCCAGGGATGGAACGCGTTGCCGTCGAACGCCTTGGCTTCCATGCCCAGGTTCACCGGGTTGAACTCGTCCTCGAAGGCATAGCCGGGGCCGCCCGCGCCGGTGCCCTGCGGATCGCCGCCCTGGATCATGAAACCGGGGATGACGCGATGAAAGACCAACCCGTCATAGAACGGCCGAGTCAGCTTCGCTCCTTCGGCCGAGGTGAAATCGCGCCTGCCCTCGGCCAGTTCGACGAAGTTCGCGACAGTCTTCGGGCATTCCGCCCGAAACAGTTCGCAGGTGATTTCGCCCTTGCTGGTCGTGATCACCACGCGCGGGTTGGCGGCAGCCGGCGGAGTCCCAGGAATGGGCTCACCGGCCGCGACGACACCGAGGCTGAGGGTCAGGGCCAGGGTCTGGATAGAGCAGAGAATCGGGGTCGGGAAGAAGTTCATGGCGCGGCATGATGGAAATGGATCGGGATCGCGGAAGTGCCCAGGTTTCCGCCTCATGGCGGCCGGACGTCATGGATGAACCAAAGGAACCCGGCTATGCTGCGATTCCACGGTCTGTCCGGCGTTGGTTGGATCGCCCCGTGGTCAGCGGCCGGTTGCAAACCGGCGGTCCCAGGCGCAAGCGTAATCGTTGGCGTTTATTGATGGTCGAAACGCCTGGCCAATCCCACGTCGCAGCGCGGCTAAGAAAAATTACCCCGGCAGGATTCGAACCTGCAATGACAGAGTCAAAGTCTGTAGTGTTACCATTACACCACGGGGTATTGGGCTGGAATCGTCGCGTTCACGCGCGGTGGCTCGACCGGGATGATCTCGATGGTGCCCAGGTGGCGATTTTCGAGGACTCGGACCGAGCAACGGCGTAGCAGCGGCACGTTGCGGCGGACCGTGATAGAGGCGGCTGGCTCCGGGTCAACGTGGTCAGGCCGGCGATCGACGGCGATCGACGGGGCGCCTCCAATGTCGGCCTTCCTGGGAGCGCCGGCGTCTCGCCGGCCGAAAAAGCAGCATCCGCAGGATGCCAGCATCCGCAAGATGCCCTGGGGATTGGCCATTCGTCCCCAATGTCACAGAAACGCTGGAGAAACGCTTGCGCCCGGGAGCGCCAGGCACCAGCCTGGCCGGTGGCACCGGACGGACCGACCCAGCGGAACAACCTGATAATAACCAGCGAAAGAATCCTGATGCTCGGGTTGGGTCTCCCGGCCACCACGCAAGAGGTCCAAACCCCAGAGCATCCGCAGGATGGAACCGACCGACTTTTGAGGCAGCCTGCGGCGATCGCCCCGGCCGCGTCGTCACAAACGTGCGGCCGGGTCGCGGCTCTCGCTCAGTTGATCGCCTTGAGCAGCTTCATCGGACCGTCAGGTCCAAGCAGTTGCCCGGCCGCCGCCGCACCGATGACCACGCCCATGACGCCGCTGGCCTCCATGCGCCAGCCGGCGGCGCCGGTGGCGTCTTCGGGGGCAAAATGCAACCAGCCGCGCGTGCCCTGGGTGCGCATGCCCTGCTGCCAGGCAGTGACGCGCTGCATGGCGTCTGGCGGCAACTGCACGGCAGCGAGCGGGGCGAGTTGCTCGCTGAGCGCTAACGGACGCAGGATGAGCGCGAAGGCCGGCGCGGCCTTGGGCATCTCGGCGAGTGCGGCGCGGACCTCGGGGTGGTCGGTGAACCCGGTGCCCCGGCAACCGGCCAGACCCTGGTCGTGGGTGGTGAACCAGAGTTTGCCGTCCTGGTGGATGAGCGTCGCATTGGCCAGGCCGAGCGGGATCTGGACGCTGCCGTCGGCGCGACGTGCCAGGCCGGTGGCGGTGATCAGGGCATTGGCGGCTTCGGCGGGGGTGTCCAGCGACGCGGAGACCGCCGGAATGAAGGGACGCGCCTGGACCCAGAGCGACAACTGGCCGTCGGCTTGTTCCAGACATTTCCAGATCCAGGAGGTGATCAACAGGGGATTGCCTGGTTTGGTTGACTCTTTATCCAGAAAAACCCGCATGTCCGTGCGAGAGAATGGAACCGTCATCGGGTGAATGGTCTTCCAGAATGGGGAAGTTGAAACGAAGCCGGATTTGAACGCTACGGCGGCGGCCACCAGGGAATCCGCCGGTACACCGGCGAAGGCTGCTTGCGGCAGCCGAGGGATGGCAATCGCAGCCGGCTTGGAGGCATGATCTTTCCCTGACCCGAGCGTAATTGCAGGTTTCTTTGCTTGGAGGCTCGTGGTTTCCGAAGTGGCATTCCTTTCCACATCAACCCAGGACACGGCTTCATCGCCGCCAGGGAGATCAACCTTCTTCATGAAACTCGACAGCCGTAATCCCTCTTTCGTCCAGGATAGGCGAACATCGAATGTCGAAGCGACGGAACCGGTTGCGGGATCTCCGGCCAGACCGATCAGCGTCAGATCGTCGCTTGGATTGATCTGGTAGTATTCCGGTTTCAACCAGCCCAGATCCGAAGCGGCGTCGGTGTCGGCGGTCACGGTGGCGACGGTGCCATCGACGCGGAATCGGGTTGTGTTGGTTGGTCCTTTGAGGTCGCACCCGGCGTCAACCGGGCGCAACGACCATTTTTCATTTCCGTGCAGGTTGAAATGAATTTCTCCCGAGACCGGTCGAACTGAAAACGATCCTTTGGGGATGACGTGTTCGAGGGTTGGAGCACGAAGCCATTGCAAAACGGCGGCCTCTGGCGACTTGGCAGTCAAACGGCCGCGTAGGGTGGGGATCTGGTCGATCACGACACCTTCAGGTGATGTCTCTGCCTCAGCCTTGAGATTTTTACCAAGGGCATCAATGGTCTTCTTCTGCTCCTCCGCATCCGCAATGTTGATCGCGTCTTTCAGTTCTTTGGCCATCTTCTGTTGTTCGGCACGATGCTCCGGGGTGTAACAGGAGTCCGGGTCGAACTCGATGCTGACCTCCCCCACTTCAGCTACCCGATCCAACCACTCCTGGGCAATGGGCGGCAGCAAGGCCGCTTCCGGCGCAGCGCGCAGGCGCGCGATGGTCCGTCCGAGATCGGCGGCGCGGACGACGATGGCATTCCATGTCGGTTTCACGTTTGCTGTCGGTTCCGGCGCACCGGGTTTCGGAGTGGTTCCAGCATTCGTAGGTGCAGCCAACGCAGGAGACGGCGTCTCCGCGCTTCGCAAAAACGGGGTAATGGAAAGACCGACGGCTGTGAGGCCGGCGGCGCACCAGGCGGCGATGCGAGTCATGGGAATGGGTCCGGTTCGCGACCACCGCAGGATGTGCGCTGCCACGACCGCGGTGGTCGCTTGACCCGTCGTTTCAGTGCAGAGGGACCGGCAATGGGCAAGCGTCGCAGGCGACATGCCCGCTTCCGCCTTGCCCGCTAGCAATGCCGCCACCGCCGCACCCGCCGCTACCCCACGCGCGGACAGGCTGGCGCGCAAGCGCGCCAGCCCGCGTTCGATGCGCGAGGCGATGGTGGTGAGCGGTGCCCCGAGACGTTCCGCCACCTCGGCCAGGGTGTACCCGGCAAGGTAGCGTAAGCGGATCGCGTCGCCCTCTGTTGCAGGCAGCTCAGCGAGCGCCCGTTTCAGGTGGTCGAGCGCTTCGCCCGCATCGGGATCGGCAGCCTCGGGCAGCGACGGCGTGAACGTCGTCTCGGCCCGATGCCGGCGGCCGTGGTCACGCAGAGCCTGGCGGACCACATGGTCTGCCACCTGCATCAGCCACGCAGCTGGTTCGGGATGGGCCGCCGCTGCAGCAGCCCGCCGCGCCAAGACCAGGAACACGGCCTGGGTGGCGTCGTCGGCATCGGCAGTGCCCAGCACGCGCCGGCAACGGGCATGGACCAGGGCCGCATGGCGGTCGACCAGGGCGGTGAAGCCCCGCTCGTCGCCTGCGGCCCAAGACGCTGCCAATGACCGGTCGGGCTGGAAGTCCATCGCTTGGTTCCTCTGCGTGTATATGGCCGCACTTGGGCCAGTTTACGACGCGAGTTGGAGCAGGGCCAGCATTACGGCATAAAAGCAGCGAAGCCGCTGCTGTGGCAGCAGATTACGAAGCGAACGCGTTGAGGTACGGCAGCCGCGCTGCCGTCGCCTTCACCTGCGGCAGGCCGTCGACGAGTTCGCCGAGGGCATCCCACTGACCGGTCAGGAACTGCTTGCGGGCGGCATCGGCGAGTTGCGCCGACCAGCGTTGGCTGCCGATCGCGACGCTGAGGTCGTTGAGGTCGACCACGACCTCAACGGCCGGATCAGCTTCGATCGCGGTCTGGATCGCATCGGCATCGGCCTGGCTGATGCGCAGGCAGGGCAGGCCCATGGCGGTGCAGTTGCCGGAAAAAATCTCGCTGAACGAGACGCCGACGATGGCTTTGATGCCCTTGCCCCACTTCGCCAGGGCCTGGGGCGCGTGCTCGCGCGAGGAACCGCAGCCGAAGTTGCCGTTGACGACCAGGACGATGCCGTCGCTGAAGCGGGGTTCGTCGAACGGGTGCTGCTTGCCGGCGCGGGCGAGCTGCTGGCGGTCGTCCTCGAAGGCGTGCGCACCCAGTCCGTCGAAGGTGACGCAGCGCAGGAAGCGCGCCGGGATGATGCGATCCGTATCGATGTCGTTGCCGCGCAGAGGGATGCCGCGACCGGCGATGCGGGAGATGATGGCGCTCATGGGGTGGTCCTTCGGCTGCGGTTTACTTCAGGCCGTTGCGGCGCAGGGCGCGGCGGACGGGCTTCACGGGTTTCGCGGCGGGCTTGCGAGTAGGCTTGGATTTCGCCTGGTTTTTCGCCGGTTTGGCTTTGGCCGGCTTGGCCTGGCGTTTCGCCTTCGCGGCCTTGCTGGCCTTCACTGCCTTAACGGCCTTGGCCGGCTTCGCTGGCTTCGCCGACTTGACGACCAGCTTGCCGGCCTTGCGACCAACGACCTTGGCCCGGGTGACTGGCTTGGTCGCGACCGTGCGGACGGGCCGCTTGCCGGCAGGGGCACGCATCGTTCGCGCCGTCGCGGCCTTTGCCGTTAGAGCCTTGGTAACGGTAACCTTCGCAGCTGGAACCTTCGCCTCGACCGCCCGGACGTCGCTCACCGCGCCTTCCAGCGCGGCGACGGCGACCATGGCCGGGCTCATCAGCAGAGTGCGGCCTTCGGGTGAACCCTGGCGACCCTTGAAGTTGCGGTTCGACGAGCTGGCCGAGATCTGCCGGCCCTTGAGCTTGTCCGGGTTCATCGCCAGGCACATCGAGCAGCCGGCTTCACGCCATTCGAAGCCATGCTTGGTGAAGATACGGTCGAGACCCTCGGCCTCGGCGGCGGCCTTCACCGCCTCGCTGCCGGGGACGATGAACGCCTTGACGTGCGCCGCGACCTGGCCGCCGTGGGCCTGGATCACGTCGGCGGCGGCGCGCAGGTCGCTGATGCGGCCGTTGGTGCAGGAACCGATGAAGGCGACGTCGATCTTCAGACCCTTGATCGGCTGGCCGGGGGTGAGGCCCATGTACTGGTGCGCTTCGGCGATGTTGGGGCGCTCGGATTCGGGGAAGGCGGTGACGTCCGGGATCTGCTCATCGATCGCGATCGCATGATCGGGCGAGATGCCCCAGGTCACGGTCGGCGCGATGTCGGCGGCGGCGAAGGTCTTCACGTCGTCAAAGACCGCATCGCTGCCGCTGGCGATCGACTGCCAGAAGGCGACCGCCTTGGCCCAGGCCGCGCCGCTGGGCGCGTGCTCACGGCCCTTGAGGTAGGCGAAGGTCGTCGCATCGGGGTTGATGTAGCCGCAGCGCGCGCCGCCTTCGATCGCCATGTTGCAGACCGTCATGCGCTCCTCCATCGACATGGCGTCGATGGTCGAACCGGCGAACTCGTAGGCGAAGCCGACTCCACCTTTGGCAGACAACACGCGCAGGACGTGCAAAATGACGTCCTTGGCGGTGACGCCACGGCCGAGCGTGCCGTTGATCTCGATGCGGCGGACTTTCAGCCGCGACATCGCCAGGGTCTGGCTCGCGAGCACGTCGCGCACCTGGCTGGTGCCGATGCCGAAGGCGATGGCGCCGAAAGCCCCATGCGTGGCGGTGTGGCTGTCGCCGCAGGCCACGGTCATGCCGGGCTGGGTCAGGCCCTGTTCGGGCGCGATGATGTGGACGACACCCTGCTTGCCGGAGCCGGGCTGGTACAGGCGGATGCCGAACTCGCGGCAGTTGCGGTCGATGGCGACCAGCATTTCCTCGGCCTGGGTATCAGCATAGGGCCGCGACTGGTCCTCGGTCGGGACGATGTGGTCGACGGTGGCGAGGTTGCGGTCGGGGAAGGCGACCTTCAGGCCGCGTTCATGCACCCAGGCGAACGCCTGCGGGCTGGTGACCTCGTGGATGAGGTGCAGGCCGATGAAAAGCTGGGTTTGACCGCTGGGCAGGACGCGGACGGTGTGGAGGTCCCAGACCTTGTCGAACAGGGTGCGCTGGCTCATGTGGCGTGATCCGTGGGTGGGCGCGGCATGATCGTGAGTCGGACCCATCTGACAAGCACAGGTGCGGACTCGGCAGGCATGCACCAGCACAGCCTGCGGCGGCCAGTATCTGCCTGCTTGCCAAGCATCCGCGTGGACGGAACCTCCCCTACCACACATGATCCCGCTGAAGCTGGAAGTCCTCAACACCGCCTTCAAGGGCCGGCAGTTCAAGTTCAAGCCAGGCCTGACCATCGGTTCAGGCCCAGGCTGCGCGGTGCGCGCCCAGCATGCTGAAATGAAGCCGGTCCACGCGAAACTCTACCTTGAGTCTGAAAAGCCGATGATCGAGATCGGTAGCGATGAGGCGCACATCCTGGTCAACGGCCGGGATGTCGTGCGCAGCGAATTGCGGCACGGCGATGAGATCACGGTCGGCCCGCTGCGCTTTCGCGTCGTCGACATGACCCGTCTAAGCCAGGTCAACCGGATCGACGACCTGCTGTCGGACTTCGAGGCCCACGCCGGTGACGAAATCCACGATTTTGCCAAGGAAGACCTGTTTTATCTCGCGACCAAGGATCCCGGCATCCGCAAGGCGGTGTCCTTCCGCATCCCGAGCAAGGACAAGTTCATCGAGCAGTCGCAGATCTTCCTCGCCCGTCTGGCCAAAGCGGCAGGTCTCGACGAAATGAAGGTTGAAGCCTTCATGACCTGCGCCAAGGAACTGATCCTCAACGCGCACCGCCATGGCCACAAGTACGACGAATCCAAGAACATCATCGTGCGTTACCGCGACCTGGGCGAACGCCTGCAACTGGTCGTCGCCGACGAAGGCCACGGCTTTGACCACCAGAAGATCCTAGGCGGCGTGCCCGGCAAGGATGCCGCCTCTGCTGCGCGTGAACGCTATCTTGCCGGCGGCTTCGGCGGCCTGGGATTCCAGCTCATCACCCGCATGGCGGATGAACTGAAGTACAATCAGGTCGGTAACGAAGTGACGTTCAGCGTGCTGAAGCGGATGCCGGGCGGCTGAACCGCACCGAGAACAGCATCAACGTGCGAGCCATTCCCGGTACCAGGCGACGAACCGGCGCATGCCCTCTTCGATCGGCGTCGCCGGGGTGAAGCCGCAGTCGCGGTTGAGGTCGGTCACATCGGCGGCGGTCTCGACCACGTCGCCGGGTTGGATGGGCGCGAGTTCGATCACGGCCTTCTTGCCGGCGGCAGCTTCAATCGCGGTGACGAAGCGGGTGAGTTCGACTGGCTGGTTGTTGCCGATGTTGTAGATCCGCCACGGCGCGGGGCTGGTGGCGAGATCGCCGGACCAGGCCGCCGCCGGAGCCGGAACGTGATCAGCAGCGCGCAGCACGCCTTCGGCGATGTCGTCGACGTAGGTGAAGTCGCGGCGCATCTTCCCATGGTTGAACAGGCGGATGGTCTTCCCGGCCAGGATGTCGCGGGTGAACGACCACGGTGCCATGTCAGGCCGCCCCCATGGCCCGTAGACGGTGAAAAAACGCAGTCCGGTGCAAGGAATGCGGTACAGGTGCGCGTAGGCGTGCGCCATCAATTCGTTCGCGCGCTTGGTCGCGGCGTAGAGACTGACCGGATGGTCGGCAGCGGCGTGCTCGGAATACGGCAGCTCGCCATTCAGGCCGTACACCGAGGACGAACTGGCATAGACGAGGTGCTTCACCTGCGTCTGGCGGCAGCCCTCAAGAATCGTGAGGAATCCGGTGAGATTGCTGTCGGCGTAGTCGTGCGGGTGGTCGATCGACCAGCGCACCCCGGCCTGCGCCGCGAGGTGGATGACCAGGCGCGGCTTCACGGCGGCGAAGAGTTCCGCCATGCCGGCGCGATCGGCCAGATCCAGGCGATGGAAGGTGAATACCGGCCGCGTCGTCAGCCGCGCCAAACGGGCGGCTTTCAGCGCGGGATCGTAGTAGTCGTTGAGGTTGTCGAGCCCATGCACCGCAGTCTCGCCGCGCGCGAACAGGCGCTCGCACACATGCATGCCGATGAACCCGGCCGCGCCGGTGACCAGGATGGGATCGCTCACGCGGGTACCTCGGGCGGCATCGTCAGGTGGTGAGCGGGCGACTCAAGTCGTCGTGAAGTGCGGGAGGGATGGCCACAAAGAGCACAAAGGGCACAAAACACTAGCAAAAGTGGGTGGTGGCCACCTTTTCTTCAGCCGGTTCAGATGAAAGCGGGCTGCGGCCAAGCCCCAGTAGCCCCGTCGTGACCTCAAACCCTTTGTGACCTTTGTGCTCTCTGTGGCCATTCCATTCTTCCTTACAACCGCCAGACGGTGAACCCGGCAACGGCCAAAGCTGTGCGATCGAAGGCGGATTTCACATCCAGGAACGGCGCCCCTTTCGGGGCGGCGGCGGCCAGGCGATCGATCGGCAGGTTGATGAAAGCCCGGTGCGCGACGGCGGCAACGATGGCCTCGACCCGGGGCAACGGTTCGCCCGGAATGAGGTCGATGCCGTGTTCGTGGCGGGCGGCCTCGGGGTCGGCGATGGGATCGATGACCAATGGAATGCAGCCGAAACGGCGCAGTTCATGCACCAAGTCAGCGACCCGGCTGTTGCGCACGTCTCGGACTTCCTCCTTGAAGCTGAGACCCAGCACCAGCACCCGAGCCCCGGCCGGGTTCGTCCCGCGCGCGCACAGCAGGCGCACGCATTCGTGCGCGACCCACAGGCCCATCGCGTCGTTGATGCGCCGGCCGGCGAGGATGACCTCGGCGTGGTGGCCTTCGGATTCGGCCTTGTGGGTCAGGTAGTAGGGATCGACGCCGATGCAGTGACCGCCGACGAGGCCCGGCCGGAAGGGCAGGAAGTTCCACTTGGTCGCGGCCGCCGCCAGGACCTCGGCGGTGTCGAGCCCCAAGCGATGGAAGATCAGCGCGAGTTCGTTCATCAGCGCGATGTTGAGATCACGCTGGGTGTTCTCTATCACTTTCGCCGCCTCGGCCACCCGCACCGACGAGGCACGGAAGACCCCGGCCGGGATCGCCGCGCCGTACACGGCCGCGACCGTGGCGAGCGTCGGCGCGTCGCAGCCGCTGACCACCTTCACCACCGTGGCGATGGTGTGCTCGCGGTCACCGGGATTGATGCGTTCCGGCGAATAGCCGTAGGTGAAATCGCGCCCCGGAACCAGGCCCTTTTCCGCCGCGATCGCCCCGATGCAGACCTCTTCGGTACAGCCCGGATAGACCGTGCTCTCAAACACCACCACTGCGCCGGGCCGAAGCTGCCGCCCGAGCGCTGCGCAGGCCGCGCGCAGCGGACCCAGATCAGGCTGGCGTGCGCGATCGATCGGCGTCGGCACGCAGACGATGGCGAAGCGCGCCCCGGTGAGGGCGGATTCCTCGCTGGTGAAACGGATGCCCGACGCCGCCACCGCCGCGTCCGCGCATTCACCTACGGGATCGCGGCCCTGGTTGAGCGTTGCCACCCGCCGTGCATCGGTGTCGTAGCCGATAACAGGGAACCGCTTGGCGAGGCAAATCGCCAGCGGTAGGCCGACATAGCCCAACCCGATCACCGCCACGCTGGCGCGGCGGGAGGTGAGGTCATCGAAGAGGGCGTCGGTGGGGTGGGGCATGGGGCGGGGCTGAGATGATCCCGCTGCGGGCGAACTTCAACGTTCGAAGCGTAGAACATCCTGAGCCGTGGATGGCCGTGTCATCACGTCTCCTGCGGATTGGTGATCCAGGCCGCAATCCGACGATCTTCGTCTGCGGTATGTTCGACAAACCAGACAAAAAGAAACCGGACCAGATCCGATAATCCCATCGACCCGGTCCGCACCCGTTCGATGCGTTGCCGCAAATCGGTCAGGAGTTCCTGGTGCAGTAACCGATGCCGGTCGAGATCGGGATACCCCTGTTCAAGCATGAACAATTCTTCAGATGAAAAATGGTAATCGGCGTATTTGTAGATCTCGACCAGGAGGCCATCACGAATCGCCGGTGAGCTGTCCTTCGAACCATGCCCAGCGATGCGATTGATGATCTCGACGAAGCACTGGTGCTGCCGGTCGATGGCGTAGAGGCCGATGTCGTATTTGGATTCCCAGAGGATCTCAGGCATGGGATTTTCCTGCGCTGAAGTGAGTTTCCACCGTGTTGCGATCGATCACGGATGCCAACCTGGGGGCAATCCGCGTTCAAAAGGGGGTCTGTTCTGCATCGAGCACATCTGGCTCATCATGACCATGAAGAAGATGATGGCGATAATCACACCGACGATCTGCATGTACGCCTTGAATTTGAACTTGGATTTCTCCAGTTCAACGAATTGCCGCCCGGCGTCGCCCAAGGACTGGTGGGGCGTGCCGGCCTTGGTCTCGTCCTTTTGCCCGTTGATGATCTCGCGTTTAAGCGCTTCGAATTCGGCATCAGTGACCATGCCCGAGTCCCTGAGCTTCTGCAATTCGGTCAATTTCTGGATCTTGTCCATGGTCGGCACCCTGGGTCGAAGTTGCTGGAAGTCTCGTACCTGAAACCTGCATGGGAAGCTTCCTCCTCGCCAGACCTTCAATTCTGGCCTCGCTCAATCGGTCACCCCGACATTGCCCTTGGAAACCCAGCCTCGCGTCGCATCATGCCGCGCCTCAGGCGGATGCATCGCGTCCGTCCAGGCCTCCCCGGCGCCGCGCCGTGGATGGTCCGCGAGCCGCGCCCGTCGGGCGCCCCGGATCGTCCCCACGGCTGCGCGTTGCGCGCGAGGCAGTCGTCATAACCAGAGCCGCTTTACAGCGCAAAACCCCCGGAATCCCATGGGCACCCATATCCTGATGAACGCACTCGACGAGCATGAACTGCGCGTCGCGGTGATCTCCAACGGCCGGCTCGAAACGCTCGTGCATGAACGCATGGGCGAGGGCCAGCACCTCGGCAACATCTACAAGGCCAAGGTCGCCAACGTCGAGCCGTCGCTCGATGCGGCCTTTCTCGACCTCGGCAGCTTCAAGAACGGCTTTATCCACGTCGATGAACTCCTGCGCGACGCCCTGCCCAAAGGCCGCCAGGGCAAGCGGATCGAGGACATCCTCAAGGCCGGCGACGAGATCATCGTCCAGGTCACGAAAGAAGCGATCAAGGACAAGGGTCCGAACATGAGCATGTACCTGTCCCTGCCGGGACGGTACCTGGTCATGATGACCTCCGAACAGGCGCGCGGCGTGTCGAAGCGGATCGAGGATCCGGGCGTGCGCCGCCGCCTGCGCAAGCTGCTCGACGACAGCGAACCGCCCGAGGGCATGGGCTTCATCGTCCGTACTGCCGCCGCCGAGGCTGCCGAACCGGACATCCAGCTCGACCGCGAATTCCTGATCAAGATGTGGAGCGAGACCGCCGCCCTGGGCAAGCGCGTCGAAGCGCCGTTCTGCCTCTTCATGGAGGCCGACGTGGTGGTGCGCACGCTGCGCGACCTCGCGGCGCGCAATGTTGAAGCCATCATCATCGACAACGAAAAGCTCTACGACGAGGCGCGCGCCTTCGCCCAGATCTTCCTGCCGCAACTCGCCGATCGCATTCAGCTCCACCGCGACGAACTGCCGATCTTCAGCTTCTATGGGCTGGAAGAGCGCCTGGCGCAGATCTACGACCGCAAAGTCGAACTGCCTTCGGGCGGCGCCATCGTGATCGAGCAGACCGAGGCGCTGGTGTCGATCGACGTCAACAGCGCCAAGAACCGCGATGCCGGCAACGTCGAGCAGACCGCGCTGATGACCAACCTCGAAGCCGCTTTGGCAATCGCTGAGCAGCTGGTGCTGCGCGACCTCGGTGGCCTGATCGTCATCGATTTCATCGACATGGAGGACGGCGCCCACCGCAAGCAAGTCCAGCTCGCACTGCGCCGCGCCCTGGCGACCGACAAAGCCAAGATCTCGGTCGGCGCAATCTCGCGCTTCGGACTGGTCGAGCTGTCGCGCTCGCGCCAGCGCCCCAGCCACAAGCTGCTGTCGAGCCAGGAATGCCCGTATTGTGTCGGCACCGGCACGATCAAGACGGCCGAGACCTTCGAAATCGACGTCATGCGCACGGTGCGCCAGACCCTGCATAGCCGCAGCCTGCAGCGCTTAGAAATCGTCGTTCCCGCCGATCTGGCGGTGAACCTGCTCAACGCGCGGCGCAAGGAATTCGCCGAACTGGAAGAGCGCACCGACTGCCGCCTGCAGGTCACCGCCGACCCGCTGATGAAGGCGCGCGACTTCCGCTGCGTGCCGACCTTCCGCAAGGGCGAACGTCACAGCCGCGACCGCCAGGGCCAGCGCGCCCAGCCGGTCACCCCGAGCCTGCTCGCGCCGCTGATGGTCGAACAGGCCAAGGCCATCGCCCTGGCCAAGGAACTCGCGGCGATGAAGCCGGACGAGCTGGAACGCGAACTGAACACCGATCCGGAAGAGATGGCCCGGATCAAGGAGCGCGAGGCCCAGGCCGCGATCGAACGCAAGGCGGCCGAACTCGTCGCGCGCGAGGCCGCCAAGCTCGCTGCCGCCGCGCCGCCGCCACTGCCGCGCGTGAATACGGTGTGGGACGACGCCGCCGTGCTGCGCCGGCTGCTTTTCAGTCCGAACCAGCCGATTCAGACCAACACCGTCGAGGCCGCCCCGGCCCAGGCCGCGCCCGTCACGAACGGGGCGCCGTCGAACGGTGCCAACAGCGGTGATCGCCACGGCGACCGTGGGGATCGCGGCCGGCGCCACGGCCGGCATGGCCGTCGGCGCTGAGGGGACCAGTCGACCCAGGCCATATTCCGCCTGCTTGCCAGGACCGGGATGGTCAGGCATGGTTCCGTCATCACCGGAGTCATCCCGGGGCCGCCCTGCTGGTGCTCGGTGCGGTCGTGCGGCGTCGGCCGGGGCTCACCACCCTGCCGGTGCGCCTGCTGGGGCCGCTCGCTGACCGCCAGGTGCTGGCCCAGGCCGGCACCGCGCGGTTGCTCAGCGACGGCTTCCGCGAAGGGGTTCGTCAGGGCGCGGCCGGGCACGCGCGCGAACTCATCCTGCTTGGTCGTCCGTGGGGATTCGACCTGGCTTCGATCGACGTTCCCGTCGTCATCTGGCACGGCAGCGTCGATGGCGTGGTGCCGCTCGCGTTCGCCCGGCACCTGGCGGAGCGGATCCCCGGGGCTGAACTGCGGGTGGTGCCCGGCGAGGGGCATTTTTCGCTGCCTATCCGGCACATGCGCGCGATTCTCAGCTCATTCGCCGCATCCAGCCGTTGACCCGGCGGTTCACCCACGGGGCGCGG
Source organism: Candidatus Kuenenia stuttgartensis (assembly GCA_945876185.1). Taxonomy (GTDB): domain Bacteria; phylum Planctomycetota; class UBA11346; order UBA11346; family UBA11346; genus BJHQ01. The sequence goes on from CAMCMZ010000008.1 coordinate 55,733, forward strand.
CGGCTTCCCGGGCTGGTCGCATGCCGGTTGGGGGCGTCTAGCCTCAGCGCATGAACCGACCTGGCCCGCGTGATTCAGCCCCCCGCAACGCCTCTGCCTCGCGCGCCGGCCGCACTCCGGACAGCCGGGCGTCCGCTACCCGGTCGGCGACGCGTTCGGGCGCAAGAGAGAGACCCGAGACCCGGGCCAGCGCCCGCAAGCCGGCGAAGGAGGCCGTTCCTGCAAAGCCTGATTCGGCAAAGCCTAATTCGGCAAAGCCTGATTCAGCAAAGCTTGACGAGAGCGCACCGGTGTTGAGCGCTGCCGAACGCCGACGTCAGCGCGGGTCGGCCGGCAGCTACAAGCCGATGATCATCCTCGGCAGCGTCGTCGTGGTCGGGATCATCGTCTGGTGCGCGTGGAATCCGGTGCGGCGGTGGGTCGCGTTGCGCGAACTCGACACCTTCAAACCCGAAGCGCAGGGCCAACCGACACCCGCCGCCAAGGCGCAGGGCAGCATCGGCGCGGCCGACGCCTTCCTGGCCGTCGTCGCGAACGATTCCAACTGGGTCGAAGACGCCATCGCCTGCGACCATGGTCCGGTCGAAGCCCAGATTTATCTGGCGGTGAAGGTGAAACACGCCCGCGCCCTGGTCGGCATTCTCGACCGGCCCGAAAGCCTGATCACCGAGGAACAGCGGCTCAAAGCGCTCAACGCCCTGGTCGAGGTTTTCGATCCCGCCAAGGACAACACCACCGGGCAGATGCTCATGCTGCCATCCGCCCTGGAAAAATGGGCCACTGGCACCACCAAGCCGCCAGCCGCCAGTGACCAGGCGCCAGCCGCCAGTAACAGCAAGACGGATCCGGAAATTCAGCGCGGCAGGGCGATCGCCGCGACCGCCCTGCTGGTCAAGGCCAACCGACCCGGGTCGAGCGGGGGCGGGGCCGCTGCGATCCTCGCCAAGATCGCCGCGACGCCGGGAATCGATGGCGAGCGGATCCAGGCCGCGCTCGACGGCCTGGCGACGCTGGCCGAGAACAATGCCGACGCTCTTGGACTTGGTCTCCACCTGCTCAAAGGGCCGAGCGCCGATCTGGTGGTGAAGCATCCCCGTCTGCGCACCGCGCTGGTGACGCGGGCGACCACCGCGCACCTGCGCGCCGCGCTGGATCTGCTGGGCGAGCAGACTCCGCCTGAGATCCGCGCCTTGGCATTGGAATGCCTGGGTGCGCCCGGGATGCGCATCAGCGAGGACGCTGCCGGCACGAAAACGCGACGTGAACTGGGTCTGCAGATCGGATCCAAGCTCCGCAAGGAGACCGACAAGGCGGAACTCGTCGGGGCGCTCAAGGCAGCCCGCAATCTGAAGCTGTGGGGCGCTCGCGACGCCGTGCTCGCCCTCGCCAATGACATCGGCACCCTGGGTCTGGAGGGCATCGACGGCGGCTGGCTTGCTTCCTGCCTGGCTTATTCCTGCCTGCCGCCTTCGCTGCACAACGTCAGCGACGATCAGCGGTCTTGGGCTGGCGAAACCCTAGGCAAGTTCATCGCGGGGCTCGACAACCCGGCGATCCGGCCGGTCGCAGCCCAGGCGCTCGGCCTGGTCGGCAGTGGTTTTGACGAACTGTTGGCACTGCGCCCGGCGCTCGACCGCCTTGCCGCCCTTGGCGACGAACCGGCCTGCTTCACCGCCCTCGTCACCCTGGTCGGCAAGGTCTACAACCGCACCGACGTGGCCAAGACCTGCGGTAACGACCTCAAAGCCTGGCGCGACTTCCTGGCCAAGGACAAACCGCGCGCTGAGACCTATGCCGGGATCATGAAGTGGATCGAAGAAAACGGCGAGAATAGCATGCTCGTTAAGACCGGTCTGGCGAAACTCACCGTCGCCAAGAACTTCATCGCCAAGTCGCGCGTCGAGATCGACGCCTGGCTGGCCGATCCCAAGTTCGTACCGCCGATCGGGGTCACCCGGGATCAGGTCGCGGCGCTGGGCAAGCAGCTCAACTGGATGACCCAACAGGTGAACAAGGCCTGGTCCGGTGCTCCGCGCTGATTTGAAGGTAAAGCACCAGCGATAGACAAACGCGACCCATCCTGGGTGTTGCCGTTCAACTCCATCCCGCCATCGTCCTGGCCCGAGGAAACCCAATGACTGAAAACCGCGCCCGCCGCTGGGTCGGCTACCGCCCCGAGATCCGCATCGTCGACTGCACCATCCGCGATGGTGGGCTGATGAACGACCACAAGTTCACCGACGAGGTCGTGCAGGCTGTCTATCACGCGTGCAGCGCGGGCGGCATCGACTACATGGAGATCGGCTACAAGGGCGCACGCGGTATGTACACCGAGGGCGAGCACGGGAAGTGGCGTTTCTGCAGCGAGGACGACCTCAAGCGGGTGGTCGAATCCGGCGATGGGCTGGTGTCGCGCACCAAGCTGTCGGTCATGGCCGACGTCGACCGCACCGACCACAAGAACGACCTGCTGCCGCGCGAAGACAGCGAGATCAGCATGGTCCGCGTCGCCACCTACATCCATCAGATCCCGGCTGCGATCGAACTCGTTACCGCCGCCGCCGACAAGGGCTATGAAACCTGCGTCAACATCATGGCGCTGTCGACCGCGCCGAGGAACGAACTCGAAGGGGCGCTGGAACTGCTGGCCAAGTGCCCCACCGGTGCGATCTACGTCGTCGACAGCTTCGGTTCGCTCTACGGCGAACAGGTGCGCGAGTACGTCGATCTCTACCTGTCCCATGCCGGTCCGGCGGGCAAAGAGGTCGGCGTCCACAACCACAACAACCAGCAGCTCGCCTTCGCCAACACCATCGAGGCGATCGTGCGCGGCGCCAACCTGGTCGACGGCAGCCTGGCCGGGATGGGACGCGGCGCCGGCAACTGCCCGACTGAACTGCTGGCCGGATTCCTGCACAATCCGCGCTACCACCTGCGGCCGCTCATCCACTGCGTGCAGCACCACATCGAGCCGCTGCGCCAGGACGTGCGCTGGGGCTTCGACATCCCGTACATGCTTTGTGGCCTGCTGAACCAGCACCCGCGTTCGGCGATGGAGTTCAACGAGTCCGACCGCCACGCCGACTGGGTCGCGTTCTACGACGAGATCACTACCGTCTGACTGAACCGCCTGCGGCCAAGCCAGCCGCCGGCAGCCAAGCCAGCCGCCAGCGGCCGGATTGCCGGTTGCGTCAGCGATCGCCGCTGTGGAGGGTGTCGCGAATCATGCCCGATCTGCTCGCCACCGCCTGCGCCCTGGTTGATCCCCTGCCCAGCGGTGAACGTCGGAGCCTGCTCGTGCGCTGGGCCGATCGCCTGGAGCGTGCCGCCGAAAGCCTGGCCCAGACCATCACGACCGCGACGCAGAAGCCGATCCGCCTCGCCCGCCACGAGGTCAAGCGCGCGGTGGCGGTGGTGCGCTCGACCGCCGATGCGATGGTGCTCATCGAACCGCGCCTACTCGATCTTGGCGACGGCGGCAAGGCGGAGATCACCCGCGTCGCCCTTGGCCCGGTGCTGGCGGTGACGCCGTTCAACTTCCCGCTCAACCTTGCCTGCCACAAGCTCGCTCCGGCCTTGGCAGGCGGTTGTCCGGTGATCTGGAAGCCCAGCCCACGCGCCCCGGGCGTGGCCGAACTCGCGCTTGAGCTTCTTGATCAGGCCGGCTGTCCCGAGGGTCTGGTCCAGGTCGCGCACCTGAGCGACGACGCGGTCGCCGCGCTGGTTGCCGATGAGCGCCTGGCGCTGCTGTCCTTCACCGGCTCGGACGTGGTCGGTCGCCGCCTGCAACGCCTCGCCACCCGCGCCCGGGTGGTGCTCGAACTCGGTGGCAACGCCGTGGTGATCCTGCACCGCACCACCGACATTGATGCGGCGGCGCGCACCATCGCCTTCGGTGCCTGCGCCAACGCCGGCCAGAGCTGCGTTAGCGTGCAGCGCATCCTCATCCCCGACGAGCGCGACGACTGGCGTGACGCGCTGACGGCGGCTTTCGCCGCCCTGCCCACCGGCGATCCCAGTGACGAAGCCATCCTCTGCGGCCCGGTGATCGATGCCGCCGCCAAGACCCGCATCCAGCACCTGATCGCCCGCTACCTGGCCCAGGGCGGCAGGTTCCTGACCGGCGGCACCTGGAATGACCGCACCCTTGCTCCGACCCTGATCGATGGCCTGCCCGCCTGGGCCCCCGGCGTGCACGACACGGAAGCCTTCGCCCCGCTCGCGACGCTGCACCGCTACCACGATCTCGCCGAGGCCCTGCATTTCGCCGAACTGACCCCTTACGGCCTGCAGGCCGGACTCTACACCGATGATGATGTCGCGATGCGCTTCGCCTTCAGCCAGCTCAATGTCGGCGCCCTGGTGATCAACGATGTGCCGACCCGACGCGACGATCGCCTGCCCTTCGGTGGCATGAAGGAATCCGGCTGCGGGCGCGAAGGAACCTTCGAGAGCATCCTCGACTTCACCCAGCCCAAAGTGCTCTGGCGTCCGGCCTGAAACGGAAAACCGCCATAGCGCCCCAACTGCTGCGTTGGTCGTCGGTTTCAGTCGTCCGGACAGGTGTTTCTCTGCGCCTGCGAACGGTTTCGACTAATCCAGTGGCGTTACAGCGCCCAAGCGACCGTGCGGCCACACCTGCCCGGGCGCAGCGCTGCCACACTCACTTCTCCCGCCTTGCATTTGGGGCACTCTGGTGGTTTTCCTGGTCGCTTGTTGCGGATTTTCATTCGCCAAGGCGGGCGGAGTCTTCCAGTCAAACCGGGGCGGCCACCGATTCGTGGGCGTTGCGGATAGCCGCCAATTCTTTGCGCAGGAAGGTCCTCAGTCCGGTGACCTCGCCGAGGGCGCCAGGATGATCGATCGCCTCGAGGCAGATCAGGGAGAAGATCCGGTTCGCCACCGCCGGCTCGCCCAGGACCCGAGGTAGCATGCGGATGAGGGCGGCTTGCAGGACGGCATCGGTATCGCCGGTCGACGGTGGCGCGGAACGCGTTTCGCGGCGGTCGAATTCGGCCCGGATCATGGCCTGAATCTGCTCGGGACTGAGCTCGCTGGCACCGGGCTTGGCACTGGGCCGTGCGGCGACATCGGTGACCGGGCGGGCGGCGGGGATCTCGTCCGGCGTAGCATCGGTGAAGATGTCAGTGGCTGGCGCGGTTGGGTTCACGAACTGGAGCTTCCGCGAGCCCCGCGTCTCGACCTTGTCCGGCTCGTCGACCTTGCCGGCTGCGGGGGCAGGATGGGACGGAACCACCAGGGCTTCGGTGGATTTGTGCGGTTCTTCGCTGGGTTGCAGGTCGAGGGCCTGCTCCGAGAGCAGTTCGGCCGCAGCCTTGACGGCCCGCGCATCGACCGCGTCCAGGGCACCGGATTCCAAATTCTGGTTTTCGGCGCGCGGGATGATGCCCGCCGGGGCGAGCCGGTTCACGATCGCGGCGGTGCCGCGCTCAAAGCGGTCTTGCAAGGCGGTGATGAACTGCTGCTGCTGGTTCAGGGTCTGGCGCACGAACTCGGACAGCGCTGCCTCCAACCGCGAGAAATCCGGCGTGGCCGAAGATGGTCCGCTGCCGGCCATCGCCTTGTGCATGATCGACTCGACATCGCCGACCGTGCACCAGCCGTGCTCGGCGGCAACTTTCTCGATCCGCCATTCCAGGTCGGCGGCGACTTGTTCGTGCAGGGTTTTGAGGGCGGCGTCGCTCGGCGTGCCGGCGGCGGCGAACGCGGCGCGCGACTGAGCCACCGCCTCGGCGATCCACTCGCTGCGTTGACGCGCGGAATCCGCGCCCGCCTTGTCGTGGATCTGGCGCAGCACCTCGTCGATGACCTGGGCGCGGGCGGAGTCGATGCTGGCGCCCACGAGTTCAGGCAGGCGCTGGCGCAGGTCGTCCAGCTTGGCGTCGAGTTGGACCGTGTTCAGGCCGCCGTTCTCGGCCATGATCGTTTCGATGCGCCAATCCAGATCCGAGAGCAGCCGCCGTTCGAGATCGCTGGTGTCACCACCGGCGGTGGACGCGACCTGGGTGAGCCGCGCTTCGAACTCGGGGCGGGTTACCGCCCCCGCTTCGGCCATGGCCTTGGTGAGCAACCCCTGATCAAGCACCTGGCGCACCTCGGCGGCGAGATCGCGTCCGACCGAGCGCGGCAGCCGACCGCTGTCGCTGCGGCGTGGGGTTTCGCCGGATTCGCCCAAACGCTTGGCGGCCGCCAGGACCTCATCGCAGATGGCGTCGCTTTCCGCCACCTGGCCGTTGCGCAGGGCGCTGCGGGCGAAGGCGAGCTGGGCCACCAGAGCACCCACGTCCAGGCCATGCTCATGCAGGGCGGCGAGGCGATTTTCCGCTGTTTCCAGGCGGTCGGCGGCGGCCCTCAGTTCTGCTTCGCCCATGGGTCCTCCGGCGGGGCAGACCCCGCAGCCATAGGATCGGCATCATCCGGCCGGGCTTGAGCCGTTATCGTCTCGAATCGGATGGAGGAACTGGAACAACAGGTGCCGCTGCTGGCGCGGTCGGGGTGAGTGGATCGGTCAAGGTCAGGACGAGCGGTGGCGCCCAGATGGCATCCCGACCCGGATCGGAACCGGCTGGTTCGGCCAGGAAGACGAAGCGGCAGAGCACCGACCGGTCGGGCGCGAACCCGACGATGACATCGACTGCGGTCTCGTCGCGCTGACCCGGGGCCAGCGACACGCTGACCGTGCGGTCAGCGGGCGGTGTGACCTCTGCTGTACGAACCAGCCGGCTGTCCGCCCACCATGACCGGGTCCAGGCCGGTTCACTGCGCCGGTAGGTGACGCTGCGATCACCGGTGTTTTCAAGGGTCAGGCGCAGCCGCACCCGCCGCCACGCGAGATCGGCGAAGACCACGGGGGCCAGGCCGCCGGCGACGGCCGGGGCGGGCACCGCCACCGCCGCCACGCTGCGGTCGGCCACGACTTCAGCTCGCAAGGAAGGATTACCGGCGTGGGCAATGGTCACGGGGGTCGTTGCGGGTCGGGATTCGTCGCAGCCTGACAGCAGCAGGGCGACGCAGCCGATATAGGCCAAGGATCTCATTTCGGTTCCTTGGCAGGAGGGACGGTCGTCTCGCGCAGGATCTTCAGGTCGGCTTCCGCCCGTTCGGCTCGGCGCGCCTGGGTGTCGGCGCGTTCGCTGGCGGCGGTGAGATCCCGGCGCAAGCCCTCGCAGGTGGTGCGGTAGGTCGCAAGGGCGGATTCCACCTGCGCCAGTTGCTGCCGGGTTGTGGCAAGTTGGTCCGTCGTCCGGGTCAGGTCGATCCGCATCCGGTCCAGATCGCTGGCATGCTGATCGCGTTCAGACCGCAACCGGTCCTGTCTGCCGGCCGAAACCAAGCCAAGAACGGTCACCAGGGCCAATCCGGTGAGGGCGATGACGATGGCGACGACGGCGATGCGCGGCATGGCGGGATGGTCGTGGCAGGGCGGCGGCTGCAACCGCCATGACCGTCACAACGCAGGGCGCCTCAAAAGTCGGCCTTCCTGGGAGCGCCGGCGTCTCGCCGGCCGAAAAAGCAGCATCCGAAGGATGCTGCCAACCGACTTTTGAGGCAGCCTGCATCACATCGGGGGCTGCATCTCGCCATCCTTCTTCACGGATTTCTTCTCGGATTTGAGGTCGCTTTTGCCGGCCTTGCCTGGACCCGGTTCCGACGCCGCTTTGGTTGGGGTCGTGGTCGGAACCGTGGTCGGAGATGCGGCCGGAGCGGTCTTCACCGGTTCAGGCTGGGCTTCATCCGGCGGCAGCGTATCGAGCAGCGCCTTCGCCTTGGTCTTGGCGTCGAGCTTCGAATCGGTCGCGGCGGCGCCGCTGAGCAGCAGGCGGATGGTGCGCTCCTGCTCCTTGAAGAATTGGGCCCGTGTCTCGTCCTTGGGATCGGCGGTGGCGCGCTGCGCGTTGAGATCATCCAGGAGCAGCCGGCCGGCCTGGTAGCGCGCCTCGCACTTCATGTCGAGGCTGCCCTGGGGCAGGGCGTCGAGGGCGATGAGTTCCGGGATCACCGCCGCAGACGCTTCGATCGCCAGGCGGGCCATGGCGCGGCCGAAGCGCAGTCGAACCCGCGTGAACGCATCGGCATTACCCTGGAGGATCAGCCGGTCGTAGATGGTGATCGCCTCCTTGGGCCGGTTCAGGGTGGTCATCGCCTCGGCGCGCCAGATGCCGAACGTCCAGTAGATCTCGTTGTCTTCGAAGAATCCCGGGCCGGGGAGAAACGACACCTTGGCGCAGGCGTTCTGGGTCTTGACGAGATCGTTATCAGCAAGCGCCAGCGCGGCGCGGATGGCGGCAGCACGGCTTTCGCAGCCCGGCCGGACCAGAGTCTTGCCGCGTTTGTCGAGTTCCTCCGCGATCGCAGTGGCGGCCTCGGTCTTCTTGGCCAGGGCAAGGTTCATCCCTTCGCGGCAACGGGCATCGAGCCACAGGCGATGGGCCTGCTCGTCGTCCTTGATCTTGGGCGACGGTTTTCCGGGAATAGGCAGCGGCCACTTGGGGTTGAACTGGTTGATGCGGCCGAACATCTCGGCCGCCTTGACGTGGTCGCGCGCGAGTTCCCAGCAGTCGCCGGCCTTGAAGGCGCCGTAGACTCGTTCGCTCACGGTCGCTCCGCTGTCGGCCATCTGGGTGAAACGCACCGCAGCGAGTTCGTAGCGGCCGCGCGCGAATTCGGCCATGCCGGCGGTCCAGAACCCCTCGTTGACGGTCCAGCGGTAGGTCATCTGCCGCACGTCCGACAGCGCGATGCGACCGGCGATGTTGGCGGCGTTCAGGGTGGTCTTCCACCAGATCTGGTCCGGGGTCTCGTAGGCGATGAATCCGCTGACCCTCCGGTTGTCGTTGAGGACAATCTGGTCGCGGTCGGCATCACTGGCGGCGAGCGATCCCGCCACGAAGGCGGCCCACACCAGGCAGGCGGCGAGGCGTTTGATGAAGGTCATGGCAGTGTCCGGTGGGAAAGGGCGTGGTGGGCAGTGGCGCTAGAAACAGTGGCGCTAGAACCAGTGGCGCTAGAACTTGCCCGCATAAATGCGGTATTCGCGCTTGTCTTCGGCGCTGACCGCCGGGTCCTTGTCGAGTTGGCTGGCCAGACGTTTGACCAGGGCGGTCGCCGGCGTGTTCACCGAGGGAAGCCCCTTGGCGTAGGTGGTGGCGAGGGCCGCATGATCGAACGCGGCCGCCGCGGCAGCGGCGTTGGCATTGCCAAGCAGCAACGCCCACGACAGGTGCGCCCGCGCGGCGACGCTGTCGTCCAGGCCGCTGTAGGCGAGTTGGCGCACTACGGCATAGGCGGCGTCGCTGCGGCTGGCCGCAGCAAGGTCGGTGGCCAGCGTCAGGCCGATCTCGGCCCAATCGTTCGGCATCAACTTGGCGGTGTCGGGGGTGAAGACCGTCTCCAGCAGCGCGGCGGCGTCGGCCGGCTTGGCACCAGCGCGCGCGGCCCCGGCCTTGAGAACCTTGGCCTGGATCGGGGCTTCGGCCCCGAGTTCGGCCCGCGATTCCAGGGCGGTGGCGGCTGCCGTGGCATCTTCCGGCTTCTTGAGCGCGAGCGCGGCGCGGCCGCGCAGGGTGATCGCCCGCCCCAGCAGCACCGAGCGCGGCGTCTGCTTCTCGAATTGCGCCACGGCGGCGAGCGCGGCGTCGGGCTTGCCCAGGGCGAGATGGCACTCGGCGAGTTTCAGCAGCGCCCGTTCCGGCACCCAGAAGGTCTTGCTGAGTCGCACCGCGTTCTCGAACATCTTCACGGCGGTATCGTAGCGTTCCTTGGCGATCTCTTTCAGGCCATTTTCATAGGCCTTGTTGTCGCTTTCATCCTTGAATTCGACCTTGATGTACTTGCCGCGCTTGAATTCAGCAACTTGGATTCCGTCCTTGTCGATGGAGTAACGCACCCCATCGAGGTTCTCTAGGATGATCCAGGCATTGAGTGGTGCGACGCCATCGCGGTGGATGACCCCGCGCGCCGCATCTCCAGCCCCGGCAAAGGCGGCCAGGGCAAGGATCAGCAGCGCGGCGGCGAACCGGGTGACGGGATCCGGCAGGGCGGTTAGAGGGCAGGTGCGGTGCGGGCTCATGGCTTCACCTTCGGGGCGGTCGGAGCGGTCGGGGCGGTCGGGGTGGTAGCGGCGTTCTTGGCATCGCCAGGCGCAGGTGCGACCGATGGGGTGGTGGCCGTCGGCGCGGCCCCGGTCGCATCTTTGCTGGTCTCGGCCGCCGCCTTGTTCTCGGCGGGGGCGGCCTTGGGCGCCGTTTTGCCGACTTCCCACAGGATCTGCACCGTCTCGCCATCGCGGTTCTCGACCGAGATGGCTTCGAAATTGGGAGCGTTGGCGTCGATGAAGACCGGCTTCGTCGCCCCATCGACGGTGAGCTTATCGATGCGGAAGGTGGGTTTGGCAGTGACCCCGCTGACCAGGTAGAGTTGCAGGAAGCGTTCGCAAAGCGTCACGGTTGCGGCGTTGCGCGGCCAGCGCGCGCGTGGGTCGTCGCGCACGCCGCCGAGATCGAGCGAGGGAGCGATCAGGTCGCGCGAAATGTCGCTCTTGTTGATGGCGATGAAGTCGAGCCGGCGGTTGACCGGTTCGAGTTCGCCCATGGCGACGCAGAGTTCCAGGACCTGGGTCACCGCGATCCACCATTTTTCCGAGCCTTCGCGCAGGATGTCGCGGTTGTCCACCGCGATGCTGCGGGCCTTGGCCAGACTGTCCTTGTTCGGTACCGGCTTGCCTTCGCTAGGGTTCTTGAGCGCATCGATGACCAATTCGACATAGGCGGACGAGTATTCGCGGTTGTAGGGATCGTAGTCGAACAGTTCCGAGAACAGGGCCTGGGCCTTGGGGCTGGCACCGGATTCACGATAGCACTCGGCCAGGCGCTCCTTGGTGCGGATGTCCTGGGCCAGGGTCTCGGCCACCTTGGCGAGGGCCTCGGCCTGGTCGCTGAACTGCTTGTGCAATTCCGCCCCGATCTTGTCGCGGATCGCGTCGATCGCCTTGCGCAGGGCGAGCACCTGCGGATAGGCGGCGAGGTAGTCGATCGGCTTCTCTCCGAATTCGCTCAAGGGTCGCCCGTTTTCCCACCACTGTTTGATCGGCTGCTTGTCTTCGAGCAGATCGCGCAGCGCTTCCCACAGGACCTTGAGTTCCGGCCGCTGGGTGAACAGCGCCCCCAGTCGGTCGAGTTCGGGTTTGGGATTCGCGCGGAACGAGTTGGCCGCGCCGTTGCTGGCCAGATTGGCGCGCAGGATCTCGTAGAGCGGCCGGGACTTGGCGTGCATCTCGATGTCCCACAGGGTGTCCGCGACCAGGCGGATCATATTCTGGTCCGACTTCGGCGTCAGGGTGGGCGCAAGCAGGTCGGCCATCGCGGCGCGGGCCTTGCGGCTGATCTCGGTGAAGCGCGGCGCGTCGGCGCCGCCCACGGCCTGGAATGCGTCGGCCTGCTTGGCGATCGACTGGAAGACCACCGCGAGATTCTTGCCGCTGCGTTGCACGCGGTCGGATTCGCCGGGCAGCTTTGCGCCGGCCTTGGCGAAGGCCTCGTAGGCGGCGAGGTAGCGCGGCCAGTTGTCGCTGAGGAGCTTCGGCTTCGAGCGGTCTTCCGGGGCGCGGACAGAGGCCTGGTAGAACTCGTAGACGGCGCGGGCCAGATCCTGGACCTGGCCGGCCGCGACGGAATCCTCCGGCATCGGGATCCAGGCCTGGGGTGCGATCAGCGCATCGATGACGTCGATGAATTTTCCCGCCTTGATAAGGGCAAAGGCCTTCGCTGATTTGGCGATGGTCAGGCGCTTGAGCGAATCCTTGTCGGTCTTCGCCCCCACTTCATTGATCTCGTCGTCCGCGCGCGCGACCAGGTTCTTGATGATCTCTGCCCGCTTGGGGTCGGAATTGGCGTTCTTTTCCAGGCTGTCGTACCATTGGCGCGACGCCGACACGAACATGCCGAAGGCGCGGGCCTTCTCAGCCGGATACTTCTTGATGAACTCGCCGAGCATGCGCAGCGCTTCCTCGAAGCGCTTGTCCTCGATCATCTGCGCGACCTCGGACAGTTCGAAGGACGGACCGCCGACCTCGGTCGGGGCGATCTGGTTGACCAGGGCGATGACGTCGGAGCGCAGGCGCTGCCCGGCCGCGTTCTTGGCGCGCGAATTGAGCGACTGCCCCAGCCCGGCCGCCGTGCGGGCCAGGCGTTCGACCGAGGCCCCAGCAGTGGTGAACTTGAGGTCCTTGCCGCGCCAGGGATTTGCCTTTTCGTTGGCTTTGCCGCCGCGCGCCGCGACCGCGCTCAAGCCCTCGGCGGCGATCACCGCCGCGTGGTAGGGCAGTTCAGCCTTCGAGAGGCAGACGGCCAGGATCTGATAGAGGTCCGGCCCGACCTCGATCATGGTCTGTTGGTCGGCTTCGCTCAGGCCGAGGATGCCGTTACGCAGGATGACGGCCGCGTTCATGTAAAACCGGCGCTGTTCGAACGGGTCGATGGATTGGCGCGCGCTGCTGTAGTAGATCCGGCCGGTGCTCAGCGCGTCGCGGGGATCCGCCGCGACCGGGATGTCGGACCAACTGCTGCCGCCACCTCCGCCCCCGATCATGATGGCCTTGGTCCAGGCCTTGGCATTGGGCGCATAGCGGTTCTTCGCCGCGCCGCCGACCTTGCTCAGCAAGGCATTCGCCTGGACCGTGTCGCCCTTGAGGTTGAACAGCAGCGCCGCCTGGATGTAGACTTCAGCCGTGACCTGGGCCAACTTCTCATCCGGGCCCTCGGGATGGACTGACTTGTCGTTGTTGTAATAGGTCTTGAACGCCCCATCCCACTGCTGCGCCACCAGCGCCGTGACCTTGTCGTTCTTCATCTCATTCGCCCAGCGGAAGAGGTTCGCCCACATTTCGAGCTGGAAGTGCTTCAGGTGCGCCCGGCCCTGCTCGGGCACGTCCTTCATCTGGATCTTGAACAGTTCGCCGAAGCCTTCGACCACGCGATCGGCTCCGGTGTCGGGCAGCTTCCAGCGCGCGCCTTCAGCGCGCAGGACGGCGACGTAGCCCTTCAGGTACGGATACTGCTCGCCCGCTTGGAAGTCCCACATGTCGAAGATCTTCAGGTGCTGTTTGAGCGTTCCCGCGAGGAATTTCTCGGCTGGCGCGGGATCGATGCCGAATTCGCGGCCGCGCGTCACGACCTCGCGCAGGGCGATGTGGGCCTGCACGAGCTGGCGCACGATTTCATTGCGCATCAGGATGCTGGCCTGGTTGATCTTGACGAATTCGGGCGTTTCTGGTTCCAGCTTGTCCATCGCCGGTTCTTCGACCTCCTTGAAGTATTTGTTGTAGGCAGCCAACGCGGTGTCGAGGTTCTCGCCGGCTGATTTGACGAGCTGATTCAGGGCGTTGGTGATCTGCTCCAGCCGTTCCTTGGTGACGGTGCCGGCGAGCGGCAGCGGCGCATTGGGAATGAGTCCATTGGTACCGCATATGACCGAAATCAGTCGGGTCGTGGCGTTGGTGCTGGCCAGGATCTGGGCCACCGCCGGGGGCAATTTATTCGCTTTGCGCGCTGCATCGAGTTCCGGAAAGAGCGTGTCAGCCTCTTTCACATAAGCATCGGCGACCGCCTTGATCGGGTTGGCGCGGAAACGGTCGGCGACCATCCAGCGCAGGGCCTTGGCATACCAGCCGGTTTCATCCGGATAGGACTGGGCCAGGTAGTCCTTGAGCTGGCGTTCGGCCACCAAGCGCAGTTCGAGGTCCACCACCTGGCGCACCGCCTGGAATTGCGCATCGCGGGCGCGGGTGGCTTCTTCGCCGGCATGCAGGCCCAGGCAGCCGGCGACCAGCGCCGCCAAAGTTGGGGAGAGGAATCGATGGGTGAGCAGCATAGAGCGTTCCCTTCCGAAGACGCAGAGCCTAACGCAGGCCGAGGGCGATCGTTCGCAGGCAAGTGGACCCACCCCGTGCGCGCGCGGCGGAGGAAGGCTAACCCGGCCCCGGAAAAGGGGATGGCCATCCCCGCCGGGGCCGTTGGACGGGTGTGGCATACGCCTGGGCGTCGGGCCAGGGTCCCGGCCGCTGTCCGGCATGGTGACAGCTTGGCCGGCTCCCTGGTTCAATCGTCATAAGAAACTGAGAATCAAATGGTTGAAGCGATCGGTCAACGCGGCCGCATTTGTAGCGTGGTCGGGTAACCAGGCCGACCAACCTATTCCAGGACGGCCCGGCCTCGGCGCGGCCAGAATCGGCAGGCACCCATGCGGGCAAACGCCGCCGTGGTTCGCGCCGTGTCGACCAGGGCGCGGAAATGGCTGACCCGGTCGGGCGGATAGCGCACCGGGACGGGATGGCGGCGCAGCGCGACGCCGGCCCGCATCGCGGCGACCAGGTGTTCTGCCTCGAAGGCGAAACGTCCGGCGCGCACGTTCAGGCGCGCCGCGAGCGGCAGCGGATAGACGCGCAGACCGGTCTGGTTGTCGCCCGGCCAGGTGCCGCACACCGTCCAGGTCGCGCAGTTGGTGGCGAAGCGGCCAAGGCGGCTGGCGAACGGCGCTCCGGCCATGGCGCGCACGCCCAGGTGCAAAGCGTGCGGATCCGCCGCAGCATCCCGCGCCAGTTGCGCGGCGGCGTCCGGTGGGTGCTGGCCGTCGGCGTCGCACGTCAGCACCTGGGAAAATCCAAGCGATTCCGCCCAGCTGAGGCCAGCACGCAGCGCCGCGCCCTTGCCCCGGTTGTCGCTCCAGCGGCGCACCTGCGCCCCGGCCGCTGCTGCCAGCGTGCCGCCGTCGTCGGTCGAACCATCATCGACGCAGAGCACGATGGCGCCGTGCGCCTTCAGCCCGCTAATGACAGCGGCAACGCACGGGGCGTGGTTGTAGAGCGGCACCAGGGCCACCAGGCCGGCCGGCCAGGGAATGATGGGCTCAGGCACGGTGCCCTATTTCCCCAGTTCGCCCAGAAATTCAGCCCAGGTCAGCAATTTCCGGCCGGGCGGCGGCACCAGGGCGAAGCGTTCCTCGTCGATCCCCGGCAGGCGCGTCCATTCGGCGAAGCGCACGGCATAGGCTGTGTCGTCGCCGGCGATCACCAGGGTGATCGCGGTCGGTCGGCGCAGCCGGTCGATGTCCTGATGCCTGCCGTAGGTCAGGCGGATGCGCTCCGCTCCGTCGCGAGCCAGCAGGCGTTTTTCCGCCACCACCCGGTTGCCTGCGTCGATGGCGAGGATCGCCGGACCGGCGGCAGTGTCCTGGTGCAGCGTGGCCGCATCCGGGCCGGGGCTGACGGGCCGGTCGGGATCCAAACTGCCGACCAGCAGTTCGCTGCGCAGAAGGGGGGCGTCGCGAAGGAAAGCCGGTGCCTCGGCGGGCAGTTCCGCGAGCCGCCCCTGGGCCCAGGCGCCGCTGCGATCATTGCGCAGCGTCAGCGTGCCGTCGGCAGCCAGCAGCGCGGACAAGAAGGGCACCCCGGCCTTGCGCGCGTCCAGCCGCGAGCGCCCATCGGCGGAAAGCCAGGCGTCGACCGAAAATATCAGGGAATCACCGGCCTTCGGCTTCACCCGGAAGGTCAATACAGCGCGCAGATGCTCCGCCCGGCCCTGCGCCTGCGCGACCTGGGCAGCGAGGGCGGTCGCTGCTTTTGGCGTCAGCACTGTGGCTGGTGATTCCGCGCGGCCGTTGCAGCCGGCGGCGATCACGACGAAGACCAGCGCCAGGAGGCGGACGGGCATGGCAGGCTCCGAGGCCGCACCGTACGACTCTGCCGGGACGAGCCAGTCTCAGGGCTGTCGATGCCCGTCCGGGCGGGTGCTGGCTGTCTGGCCGAGTCCGGGTCACGCTGCTTTCACCATGCGTCACTGGCTGATGAAAACCGAACCGTCCGTGTTCTCGCTCGACGACCTGCGTCGCAAAGGCCGCGAGGGCTGGGATGGCGTGCGCAACTACGAGGCGCGCAACTCCATGCGTGCGATGCGCGTCGGCGATCCGGTCCTGATCTACCACTCCAACGCAGAGACCATCGGCGTCGCCGGCCTGGCCGAGATTTCCCGCGAGGCCCAGCCCGACGCCACCGCCTGGGATCCGGCGAACGAGCACTTCGATCCGCGCTCGACGCCCGAGCGTCCGCTCTGGGACCAGGTCGAGGTCGCCTTCGTGCGCGCCTTCCCGCGCCTGGTCACCCGCGAGGACCTCCAGGGCATTCCCGCGTTTTCCGCCAGTCTGCTATGGAAACGCTCGCGCCTGAGCGTGATCCCGTTGACTGACGCCGAATTCGCGGCGGTGCTGTTTGCAGCGGAACTGCCGGCCGCCGACGGCGATCAGCGCGCCCGGCCTGAGCGCGCCGCTGCGGTGCGGATCAGGTCAAGCGGCCAGGGTTCCGGCAGGGGACCGTCGCCGAAGCGCGCATCAAGGTGACGTTCGAGGGTGCGGCCGAGGTCGATCCGGCTGCGTTCGCTCAGGCGCGCCACGATCGTGCTGAGGGTGGTCGCAGGTCCGGATCGTATGCCGAGTTCGCGTGCCAAGGCGAACAGGTCCGCCTGTCGGCGGTCGAGTTCGGCCCGCCGGGGATCGCGGCGCGGCCGTTGGCGCCAGCGCCACCAACTGACGGCCAGCACGACGAGACCAACCAGGACGACGATGATGATGAACGGCAGCCGGCGGCGCGCCTCGGCGCGGGCCGCCTCGCGGGCCGCAGTGCGCAGGGTTTCCTCCACCTGGGTCGGCGTGGACTCGGGTCCGGTCGGGATCGGCGGGGGTGGTTGGTTGGCGCGGCCCGGCGTCGGGTCGAAGCGGATCCAGCGCCCGTCCGGGCCGGCTACCTCGATCCAGGCGTGGGCGTGGGTGGCGCGGAACGTCACGCTGGTGCCGTCGAATTCGTCACTGGCGAAGCCGACCACGCAGCGCGTCGCATGGCCGGCCCGGCGCAGCAGCACCGCGGTGGCGGAAGCGAAGAACTGGCAGTGCCCGCGCCGATCGCCGGCCTTGTCGCTGAACAGGAAGGTCGCGATCGCCCCACCCGGCGAAGCATCCGGCGGCGGGAGGTCGAGCGCGTACGAGCGCCCGTCGCGCACGGCGGCGATCACCGCCACCGCAGCGGTTTCCGGCGCCTGGTTGCGCCAGTCGGCCCGCTCGATGCGGTTCCAGGGCAGGGATTCCAGTTCGACTGGGATCTGACGGCAGCCGGCCAGGCGGTCGAGGTCGAGCGGCATGCCAAGGCCGTCGAGCGCGACCTGGTACGTCGCCTCAGCCGATCCCAGTCCCGCCTGGTAGCCGTTGCCTTCGGCGTCGACTTTGACGCCGATCAGGCTGGTCTCGGCCGAGCCATCGAAGCGCAGCACCACGTCTTCGCCACCGGGCTGGCGCGACAGATGGCCGATCGGCTGGTCGGAGCGCGGCGGGGTGAAGGCGGGTTTGAGGGTTGTGCGCGAAGCGGACCACGCGATCCGGCCGCGGGTGAACTCCAGACGGTCGAGAGCAAGGGCGCGCAGATAGACCATGCCGTCAGGAACGATCGCGCCGCGCGCGGGGTCGTTCCAGGTCAGCCGGGCGCAGACGGTCGGATCGCGGCGGATGTCGGGACCGGTGTCGAGGTTCAGGCGCGGATCCAGGCCGCGTCTGGTGGGCTTGTCCGTCGGCTGCGGAAACTGCTTTTGGCCCTGGTTCTCAATGATTTTCGGCGGCATGGGCCGGATGAGCGGCCGCCCCGCGTACCACCCGGCCAGCGCCACGGCGGCGGCAGGCAGCACCGCCCAGCGCAGCCAGCCGAAGCGACCAGCAAGGCGGCCACTGCTGGTCGAGACCGTGCCCCGGGCGCCGCGCTGGCCGCGCAGCCAGGCGTCGAGCGCGAGCGCGAGCAGCGCGAGACCGACCAGGAACGGCACGCCGGCAGTCAGGCGCGGATCGATGGTCGGGGCGAGCGGCGGGCCGGTCAGGGTGCGGCCCAGCAGCAGCAGTTCCGCGACCACCAGCGCTGCGAGCAGCGGCAGCCAGCCGGGTCGTGCCGGGATCAGGCACCACCAGGCCGCGATCATGCCGCCGACCGCCCACAGCGCCTCGGTACCGTTAGGTCGGTCGAAGCCGAGGATCGACGCGAGAGCCGCGATGAACACCGCTTCGGCGAGGTACCAGCCCCGCCACGCCGGGGGGATCAGTTCGCCCACGCCACCGGCCAGGAAGAGCACGGCGATGGCGGTGCGGCCCTCGGGATGGGCCCAGGCGAGCCAGCAGGCGACGGCGGCGAAGCATCCGAGGTGGATCGCGCTCTGGATGAGCGCGGTGCGGGTGCGGCCCGGCAGCGAACTCACCGCACTGCCCCAAATAGGTGATGCAATCGCCATGGCCTCCAGCCGCGAATACGGGCAGACCCCATTCCCCCAACTCCAGATAGTTCTTGGAAAAATCGCAAGTGCGCCCCAGATGCAAGGCGGGAGGAAGGAGTTGGGCAGCGCCCAATGACTGACGACCAACGCAGCAGGTGGGGTGCAATTGCGATTTTTTGCTTCATCGCAGCACGCCCTGCGGCATGGCGACAAGATCTTCGACCTCATCGCTGGTGATGAGCAGCGGTCGCGGCGTGAGGTCGCTGAGGTCGATCGGGCGCAGGCTGAGGATCAGCGACGGCTTTCCGCGCGGAATCAGCCCATGTACGTCGCCCTGGCCGGGCTGAACCAGCGCGAGCGCCTCCATCAACCGCTCGCGGCCGCCATCGATGTGGACGCTCGCGGCCCCAGCGTCGGCGGCGATGCCGTCCGGCCCGGTCGGCAGCGATCCCGGCAGCAGACTCAGCGTCAAACTCCAGGCGCCGCGCAACAATTCATCGATCAGGGTCGCGGCGGCGACGATGAGTTTTTCCAGGCCGCGCTGGCCTGATCCTGATCCGACGATCTGGGTGTCGAGCACCAGATGCAGGCGACGGCAACCCAGGGCGTGGCGCTCGGCGACCAGCAGCCGGCCGGCGCGGGCGCTCGACCGCCATTGCACCCGCTTGGGCGGATCGCCTGGGCGATAATCACGTAGCCGCGCCAGTTCGTCGTCGCCCGCGTCCTGGGCCGAGGCGTGAGTTTCCAGCCACGAACGCAGCCGTGCTTTCAACGGCTTCGACATGGTGCCCAACGCGGGCAGCACGAGCACCTCCTGCGGCGGACTGACCGCCCGCACGGCGCGGATCAGGCCGAAGGGCAGGTCGGCGCGGATGCGCAGCGGTGGCAGTTCGTGCCGGCCCCGGCGCGGGAAGCGCACCGACCACAGCGCGCGCACCGGATCCGCGCCAAGCGGCTTGAGCTTGGCGACGCTGTCCCAGGCGCCGGTGGTGGGATCGCAGGCGAACAGAGTCACCGGTGGCGCACCGGGCCGGGCCCACAGCCGGGCTGATACCGTGGCTTCGTCGCGGGCATGCGGGGACGCTGGCACGACCCAGGCCCCGGCAACGCCTCGGATCCACCATCGTGACAACACCGCCGCCAAACCGACCGCAAAAACCAGGGCGAATCCCAGCACGACCGCGCCGGGCTGCGGCAGCCAGAGCGGGCACGACGCCAGCGCGGCGCCTTCGACCAGGGCGATCCAGCCGAGCGTGGTCGGTTCGAGCACGCGCAACGCAGCCGGCGGGCGGCGTCCCGGCGATGCGGCACGCGGATCCGCCAACCGTCCGGTCGGCGTGCGAGCGCTTGGTTGTGCCGGGCTGGCCATCAGCGGTTCAGCGCGGAACCGCCACGCTGTCGACCAGATTGGCGAGGATCGGCTCGGTCGGCGCCCCGGCACGGGCCACGATCCTGTGCGCCAAGCACGGCGACGCCAAAACCTGGACATCGTCGGGAATGACAAAATCACGGCCTTTCACCAGCGCCATCGCCTGCGCGGCGCGTTGCAGGCCGAGCGCCGCGCGCGGACTCGCACCCTGGACCAGACCCTTGGCGGCGCGCGTGGCATGGACGAGATCAAGCACGTAGCGGCGCACGCTGGCTTCCACCGCCACCGCGTGCGCGAGCGCACGCAGTTCGCTGACGTCCGACGGCTTCCACACCGGGGTCAATTTGCCGAGATCGGCCTCGGCACCGTCGCGGCGCAGCAGTTCCAGTTCGTCCTCCGCCCCGGGATAGCCCAGGCTGGTCGAGATCAAAAAGCGGTCGCGCTGCGATTCCGGCAGAGGATAGGTGCCGACGTGGTCGGACGGATTCTGCGTCGCGATGCAGAGGAAGCGGGCGCTGAGCGCGCGCGTCTCGCCATCGCTGGTGACCTGGCCCTCGCTCATGGCTTCCAAGAGCGCCGACTGGGTGCGCGGAGGGGTGCGGTTCAATTCGTCGGCCAGCAGGACGTCGCAAAACACCGGACCGGCGTGGAAACGGAAGGCGTGTTCGCGTTCGTCCCAGATCGACAGGCCGGTGACGTCGGCCGGCATCAGGTCGGGGGTGCACTGCAAACGCCGGAAGCTACCCCCGGTGGCCTTGGCCAAGGTGCGCGCCAGGGTGGTCTTGCCGACGCCGGGGATGTCCTCGATCAGCACATGCCCGCGCGCCAGGAATCCGACCACCAGGAGTTCAATGGTCGGACGCGGGCCATGATAGACGGTGGCCACGGCATCGATCAAGCGGGCGATGATCGGGGGGGTGGGCATGAAGGACTGCCTTTTCGATGGGATGGTCCGATGGGAGGGGTCCGATTGGTCTGGGTCGTATCCAACTGGCGCCGGGATGCGGTCGCGCGCGGACAAGGAGCGGCATGCTGCGGGAGGTGAACGCTGCCGCCAGCGCCACGTTCAGCTTGCTCGGGGTCTGATGGGCAAGTACAAGGCGCTGGTGCGTCACGCAGTATGACCGGCTGGCGCAGCAAGGATCATCCCATGTCCGACCTCAATCCCGAAGCCCCGAGCCAGGTTCCTGCTCTACCGGTCAAACCGGATGAACACGGCCAGCACTTCGAAACCATCGCGAAACGCCACCTCGCCGAACGCATCGCGGAAAAGCATGAGATCAACCAGGCCGTCGCCCTGGCCATCATCCAGACCATGCTCGAGGAGATGGCGGCCGAACTGGCCAAGGGCAACCGCCTGGAATTCCGCGACTTCGGCGTGTTCCAGACCGTCGTGCGCAAGGCCCGCACCGCGCTCAACCCCAAGACCCTGGAAAAGGTCCCGGTCAAGGCGCGCACGGTGGTGAAGTTCAAGCCCGGGCGCCTGCTCAAATCGAAGGTCGTCAACCTCAATCATCCCGTACCGCCGGCGAATCTCTAAATGCTCCGTCTCGCCATCGCCATCCTGGTCGCTACCGCTTGGTCCAGCGCGGCAGAACCGGGGGATTCCGGCAAGTTCGATCTTTCTTTATTCCGGATCAAGACCAATGACGAGAATTCGAAAATAGACACCAGCCTGGCTCCAGGGGCTGAGAGCGTCGCACATGGGGCGGTCGAACTTCGTTATGAGCAAATACTGCTGCTGTGCGACCAGGTCCGCTACGTTCAGACCCTGTTTCCCGGCACCAAGGTGGCGATTCTGGATCATGGCGAAGTGAATTCCGGACCGACCGGGCCCAAGCCTAATCAAGTCATCTTCGACTCGCTGGCCACTTCGCTGGTCAAGATGCCCCTGCGCATCCGCATGACTCCCAGCCGGATTCGTTGCGATCGCATCGCGACGCCAGCAGAAAGCGCGGTCGTGCCGGGAAGCCTTGGGTTAGCCACCTTCACGGCGGTGCTTAGCGATCTTGGCGAGTTCACCGGGGATTCCCGAACCAAGGTCAATGATGGCTTCGAGTGGAAGGGTCTGAGCGGGTGGGCAGCAACCGTCGAAGCAACCCTGGTCGGCGATGTGGTGCCCAAAGGGCTGGCCAATACCCGCCTGCGCGAGATGCGTTTTCATGGGCACCCTGGCGACAGCGACCACCAGCGTCGGAACGCCGAGATCAACCGGTACAAACGGCCAATCGGTGGAGTCAGCATGGCTGATCTGGCCGCCGAACCCCTGGCCGGATATGTCAAGGGCAGGATGATCCGCGTCACCTTTGATGACGATGGCAACGTCGTGAACTCGGGTGTCGAAGGCTACGCCGAGGGGTCGACCCCCGATGTCTTCCCCAAGCGCGGCACGACCTCCAAGACCGCTCCGGCCAGTCGCGGCAAGGAAGTCATCATCGGCACCATCACCAGCGTCGGCAGCGACCGGCTCGACCTGACGGTGAAGAAGCACCCCCATCCCGCCATTCCCACCGACGCGCAGACCACGGTGACCACGCGCGATGGCACCGTCCTCGCCCTGGCCGACCTCGTCGCCGGGCAGGAAGTCGAGATCACCCTCGCCAACGGCATCGCCCGTTCGATCCGCATCGTCGGCAAGAAATAGGACCGCCCGCGATCGCACGCTTGGCCTGATGGTGGCCGGTCGCATCATCCCGGGCATGGACCCGTACCCGGCACAGCCGGCTTCATCCGTAATCCCCCCCGGCACCCTTGGCTCCGTTCCGCTGGGCAACCCGGCGATCTCGCTGCGCGATCAGCGCGACCGCTCGCGCGCCGCCCTGGCCAGCCTGTTGGTCGGGGTGCTGATGCTCGGATTGAAGGGGATGGCGTGGTGGTTGACCGGATCGGCGGCGATCCTGTCCGATGCGTTGGAATCGGTGGTGCATGTCGTCGCGGTGGGGTTCATGTTCTGGGCCTTCCGCTTTTCGGCTGCGCCGCCCGACGCTGAACATCCCTACGGCCATGGCCGGGCGGAGCATCTGTCCGTCGGATTCGAAGGCGGTCTGGTCGCGGCGGCCGGGCTGATGATCCTGGGCAGCGCCGGCTTCGCGCTCTGGCACGGACGTGAACCGGAACGGATCGCCGAAGGATTCTGGCTCATCGTCACCGCGGTGGTGGTGAACCTGACGCTTGGGTTGTGGCTGCTTGCGGTCGGCCGACGTACCAGTTCGGCGATCCTCACCGCCAACGGGCACCATGTCCTGTCCGACGTCTGGACGAGTGCCGGCGTTCTGGCCGGGGTCGCCGTGCTGTGGCTCATGCCGCCCGGCCCGGCGCGGATCTGGGTCGACGCGGCCGTCGCGGTGATCCTCGCCGGACTGCTGTTGTGGACGGGCGGCACGCTGGTGCGGCAGGCGGCCTACGGCCTGCTCGACCACGCCGACCAGGAGGTGCTCACGCGGGTGGTGGCGGCGATCAACGAGATCCGCACGCCGGACTGGATCGATGTCCACAACCTGCGTGGCCGTTCGGTCGGCGACCTCGCCCATGTCGACTTCCATCTGGTGGTGCCCAGCACCTGGACGGTGGCGCAGGCGCACGACGTGGTCGAAGCGCTGGAATCCCACATCCTGGTTCGCCTGGGACACCAGGGCACGGTGCTGATCCACCTCGATCATCCCGCCAATCCATCCTATCTGGCCATCGCCGCCGGGGCGCCGACGGATGGCCCGATCACCATCGCCAGCGCGACCCGGGTCGAGCCGGTGCTGGCCTCCAACTGAGCCGCAAGACGACAGGAATGGAGCCAGCCGGCAGCAACCTGCGCATCGAGATCCTCGGCCGTGGCTGCGCCCAATGCGACCAGCTCGCCGCGATGGCCGAAGCCGCTGCGCGCGCCAGCGGTCGGCCGTTCGAACTGATCCGCGTCACGGCGCTCGAACGCATCATCGCCTACGACGTGGTCGCCACCCCGGCGCTGGTGATCGACGGCACGGTGCGCTGCCTCGGCCGGGTGCCTTCAAGCGATGAACTGCGCGCCTGGTTCGCCGCCGCGCGGTGAACCACAGCTGTTTCGACGCCCTGCGACGGTAGGCTGCCACCGTGCTGAAGCGGATCCTGACCGTCGTGCTGCTCGCCTTCGTCTTCGCCTGCGTGATCGTATTGATCCTGCCCCGGGGTGAAACGGTGCCCTGGCCGGCTGACGGGATTCCCGCCGCGAGCCAGCCGCAGACCGATGGGATCGCCGTCTATTATCTGCACGGTGCGAAGAATTGCCCGGAATGCGCCACCATCGCGCATTTCGCCCAGGCAGCGTTGGCGGCGATGCCACCGTCCGGTCGCCCACGTTTCACCCCAATCGACACCGCACGCGAACCACGCTACGCCGCTGCCTTCGCGATGACGGTCAACACCCTGGTCTTGGTGGAGGAACGCGCCGGCGTGGTGGTGCGCTGGCGCCGGCTGGATGAGGTCTGGCGCTGGATCGAGGATGAGACCAGCTTCGGCCGCAACCTGGCGGCGACGATCACGGCGTTCGCACCCGGAAACCGCTGATGGAACTCGCCGTCGCCATCGCCGGCGCCGCCTGGTTGGGCCTCATGGCCACCGCCAGCCCGTGTCCGCTTGCGACCAACGCGGCCGCGCTGGCGTTTCTTGGCCGTCGCGTCGGCGATCCGCGCGCAGCGGTGATCGGCGGCCTGCTCTTCGTTTTGGCCCAGACCCTGGCCTTCGCAGGCCTGGCGGTGGTATTGGCATGGGGACTGCTGTCCGCGCCGGTGGTTGCGGCAACGATCGAACAGCACCTCAACCGGATCCTGGGACCAGTGCTGATCTTAGCCGGCATGGTGCTGGCCGGACTGATCCGCCCGCGCTGGTCGAAGGCGTTTTCAGCCGAGCGGATCCAGCGTCAGGTCGGCAGCGGCTGGTGGTGGGCGCCCATCCTGGGCTTCGTCCTCGCTTTTGCCTTCTGCCCGGTCACGGCGGCGCTGTTTTTCGCCGGCCTGCTTCCCCTCGCCGTCAAGGCCGACGCACCCCTGGCGATCGCAGCGACCTTCGGCATTGCGGCTGCCGCACCGACCACGGTGCTCGCCCTGGTGCTCAGCCTGGCCCTCCACCGCCTGGGCGTGATCGCCGGTGCCATCGATCGCTGGGAACGCTGGGCCGGGATCGTCACCGGCACCGTGTTCATCCTGATTGGTATCGGCTTGGCCCTGACCTACGTCTTCCGCGTGTGGTGATTGGGACTGGTGGCCGGAGATCGGAAAACAGTCACCGCTGGGCGGGCGGTGGTTCGTTCCCAGTGGCTTAATCAGCGAGCACTTTTACCCATCATGCCACGTAGGACTGGGGGGAATATTTCGTGAACCCCAGGAGTCCACGCCAAGCGGGAGCAGAGGCGGGTGACGAAGTTGAGATCCGTCTCGTCATGCTGGACCACATAGGCTCGGGGGCCGTACTTGGCGGTGGCGCCGGACAGCGACCATATCCTAGGGAATACGCATTGCCGAAATAAGAACGATATCGCTCCCTGGTCGATCCGCATTTTCGCGGGCCATCCAACGGCGCAGGCGGTAAGACCACGCGGCTTCGCAGTCACCTGTGCCTGGGAACGGCGTATCCAGGGTCACCACCTGACCGGCAACAAAACGATCGTTGGGGCGCACATCGGTCGGCAGTGATTGCTGCGCATCTTTGGCACGGGACTGATCCGGCAGAAAGCCCAACGGTTGGAACTCACGGTCAACGGCATCGGGTTCTGTTCCATCCTCCGGAGGAATCTCAACGCGCACATCGCTCTCGACATTGACCCCGGTCATGCGCTGAAAGGCCAGGCCCGCACGTACCGAGATCCGGGGATCGTCATTGCCGAGATCCTCGATGATCTCCTCCAGATGGCCACGATAACCGTGAAGAGCCAGCAGCGCGTGGTATTCCTCCCCGAGCAACGTCCGATGCCGACGCAGGAGATCGGCATCCACGTCACCACCCAGTACGGCAAGCCAGCGCAGACGGGCACGCTGGTGGGCTGGGATAAGGCTGGGATTACGACACCAATCGAGAATCCAAGACTGTCGATGCAGGGCCGCGGTTTCCAGGATGCGGTTCTCGTCGGTTTCAGCAGGCGCATGGGTCAGCGCATAGGTGAACGCCGATTGGGGAATCGTCCCCGATGGAAACCATTCCGCCGCTTTCCACAGGATGGCCGTGATCTCGGCGTCTCCTTCCAGGAGCCGTTGCATCACCAGAGGTCGGATCGCCTCGGCCTTTCCCAGACGACACAGCGTTTCCATGGCCAATGCCGAGAGGACACTGACGGGTTCCCTGGCAAGCGCCGCGATCTGCGTAGAGACTTCCGGCCGATTACTGCTGGCCAATGCGCCAAACAAACCCAGACGATGGCGGCCTTCGGATGACCGGGTGGCCTCCACGACGGTCTTCGCCATCGTTGCCTGGGATTGGTGCAGAAGGGTCCAGCCTGCGGCGAAGCCATAACCCGCGATGGGATCCATCAGACCTTCCATCGCCAGCGGTACCGCATCAGCCCCGTAACGTCCCAGGGCGGCCAGATGCTGATGCAGGCGGCTCTGGAACTGACCGAGGCAACCCAGGGTCACGGTCGGTGACCGCGCCAGATTGCGCCGCTGATGCCAGGTCCAATCAGCGGCATCCATCTGCATCCTGAGCGTGGATTCCAGATGGGATGCGGTTGCGGGCTGCATGGCCATCAGTTGATCGCCACGCTGCCGCCACGGATGCGATTGGCCCCCTTGGCAACAGTGGCGATCTCCTTGCCGTCGATGAGGATCCTATCCTTGCGGATGACCACCTGGCTGTCGCCGACCCGCAAGACGATCTGTTCGTTGGCATCCAGGATCAATTCGTCGGGCATTGATGGCTTTGATGCTGGCTTCCCTGGCCGGTTGAGCAGGCCAATGACCACGCCGAGTCTGGTCTTGGACTTGGTGCGCATGACCACCACTTCATCACCCTTGCGATACGCTTGGTTCTGCGCACTGGGCTGGATCATGGCCCGACACGGGACGGCATCATCCATTCCGTCAAATAGCACGTTCATGCCGCCATCGGCGTTCGCATGTTCGACGATGCCAATATCAAGCTTCGTGGGAGCAATTCGTCGAGTCGTGGTGTTGTGCGGCATAATTAATCACCTCTAAAAAGTTCGATGGCACGCAATACGACAGGCGAAGGAATCCCCCGAAAGACGCGTTGCAGTTTAAGCATAATTATCCTCCGCCTTAATTAGGAGACGTTATGATCACGCCTCTTTAACGGGAATGAAGTTGATCCCGGTGAGTTTCGGCGAAACAGATGCGAGATGCCGCTTGACACTCTCGTGGATGACGATTGTAGCACAGGCCTCATCAACCCGGAAAAGTAAATGATTATTTATCACTTCCTTTCGCAGGGTTATGTCATGATAAATGATACAATTGCCACCGATATCGCTACCGCTTGATGCTTCGACATGCACGCACTTGAGACTGCCAATAATATTAATGGCCACGAATCCGGTCCAACGCTGGCCGGTGTCTCGATTCAGTATGTCGGCGGGGTATTCTTCAAAATTTGAAACGCCAGCATCTCGCAAGGCCTGAACGAAACGCCTGCTGACAACAGGTAGTTGGTTATTTAAATAATCGGCAAAATCCTCCGGTCCGACATGGTCGGTCGGACAAACCAAGGGATTTGGCACATCGCCGGTTGTAATTGGCATTCCCAGTTGGAAATTGTAATCGCCAATAGTTCTTGGCTTATTGCAAGATCCCAGGCCTTCTTCAAAATCAATATCGAAAAGGTAGTGCATGTCGGCCTTCTCTTTGCGTGTCAGCATGTAGGTTGGTGTTTAGGCGAGTGCTTACATCGGTCGCCTGCACAATGAAAAGCAAGACCTAGTGTCCCGTATCTGAAGAGTCTTGAATAATACTTTTGCCTGCTCCCTTGAGGGTGGCAAGGCAGAACCGCTCGATCGAACCGAGGATCTGGTCGGCGGTCTTCACCCAGGTGAATGGCTTGGGTGCCGCGTTGTTCGCCGCGAGA
>CAMCMZ010000009.1 GCA_945876185.1 Candidatus Kuenenia stuttgartensis
CTCGAACTGCGCAAAGGCGTCTGCCAGGACTTCAGCCAGGTGCTGATCGGCTGCCTGCGCAGCCGAGGCGTGCCGGCGCGCTACGTCAGCGGCTACCTGGAAACCACTCCACCACCCGGCCGGGCGCGCCTGGTCGGCGCCGACGCCACGCCTGGGCCCAGGTTTGGTGCGGCGACCAGGCCGGCTGGGTCGATCTCGATCCCACCAACGACTGCATCCCCGAAGACCGCCACATCACCGTCGCGATCGGCCGCGACTTCGCCGACGTCAGCCCGGTGAAGGGCATGGTTCTGGGCGGCGGCCGGGCCGAGGTGTCAGTGTCGGTGGATGTGGAGCGGCTGGGGCCGTAGCAAATGGACCAGGCCATCGAGCCTGGACAGCTATTCCGGGACTGAGGCCATGGGATCAGCCGGATTCCTGCAGAGGGTATCCGTCGCGCGGAAGACGCTTGGTGGATGGACACCTGTCC
Organism: Candidatus Kuenenia stuttgartensis; assembly: GCA_945876185.1. Taxonomy (GTDB): domain Bacteria; phylum Planctomycetota; class UBA11346; order UBA11346; family UBA11346; genus BJHQ01. The sequence goes on from CAMCMZ010000009.1 coordinate 470, forward strand.
AAATTTGGCCTCGAGAAATACCACAACGCACCAGGACACCGACCCTGGGACCGCCAGGCTCCAGCCTGGCTCGGGAACATCGGCTGGCGGAACGGTGGATGATTTCCCCGCCACATTCCTGGCGCCATGAACCGCCGCAGGCTGCGCAGCGTGAACCGTGCCCTGCCACTCAGGGATTGGCCGCCGCCTTCCCCTGGCACACCCCGATCACGATCACGGCTTTGCTCGAATCCACATAGGTCTTGCCGAGTTCGACCAGTTCGCTGACGGTCACCGCGTTGAGGTCGGCCTCCAGGTTTTCTGCCCAGCCGATGCGGAAGGGTTGCCACGCGGCGCGGCCGAGCACGGTGCCCAGCCACCAGCTGTTGTCGCGCCGCATGGTCGGCAGCGATTTCAACAGCGGGGTGCGCACACGGTCGAGGTATTCCGTCGTGACCTTGCCGGCGTGCATCTCTTCCGCGACCGCCATCACAGCGGCGAGGGCATCGTCGGTGCGGTTCGGCGCGACGCTGACGAAGGCGAAAATGCGGCCTTCGTCACGCCGGGTGTCGCTGGCGCTGCGGCCGGCGTAGGGCGAATAGGCGTCGCCGAGGCGGTTGCGCAGTTCTTCGCGCAGGCGTTCGCCCATCACCTGGGCGAGCAGGCCCAGGCGGCGGTTGCGGCCGATGTCGTAGGCATCCGGGATCGGCCAGGCGACCACGATCGCGGCGCGGGCGGTGGTGCCGGGCACGTCCAGGCGATGGCGGCCGGGCGTCCAGACGGCGGGGCCGGGCAAGGCGGCGGCGACCAAGGCGGGATCGGCGACGGCCACCGGCGGCGTGCGCTGGCGCTGGGCGAGGTAGCGCGTCGCCAGTCCGGCGGCCAGCGCCGGGTCGAGGTCGCCGACGATGGTCAGCGCGCGCGGCGCGTCGGCCAGGATGGGTGTCAACCAGGCGCGGGCCTGCTCAAGCGTCACGGCTTTCGCTTCGTCCTCAGCCACGGGTCGCCGGCTGGGGTCGTCGGCGACCAGGAGGGTGGTCAGCTTGCGCCGCACCTGGGCGTCGAGGGCGGTCGGCAGGGCCTTGAACTGTTCCAGCCAACTGACGCGCTCGCGTTCGGCCGCATCGGCGCGCCAGCCCGGTTCATCGAGGTGCGCAGCCAGGCGGCGGAAGGCCTCTTCGACATCGGTCGCCAGGCATGAGGCCGAGAACGTGACCGAGTCCTCGTCGACACTCGGCCCGCCCAAATGGACCGACGAGCCGGCGAACAGCGCGTCGAGCTCCTCGGCGCGGTGGCGGGTGGTTCCGCTGGGGAAGAACACCTGCTGCGCGAATTCTTTCACCGCACTGGGGATGGTCTGGGAATTGGCCTCCAGGCGCAGACTGATCAGCACCTGGTTCGGCTTGAAATCCGTGCGTTTGATGAGGATCGGCAGGCCGGCCACGCTGGCGCGGTGGAGACCGTTGGCATCCGTCAGCGCCGGCACGGCCACGGCCGGTGGCAGCGGATGCGCCCAGGCGAGTGCCGCCGTGGCAGTCGGGGCGACGGGGGTCTTCGCCCAGGCCTCGCGCACCAGGCCGGTCAGTTTTGCCTGGGCGTCAGGTCCGACGGACTCACGGCCGGTGACCGCGACCACCAAGCGTTGCTCCAGCAACAGGGGGCCAGGGGTGTCGGTCTCGGCCAGGCCGAACGAGGCACGCATGCACGCGCGGATGCGGGCTGCGTCGGCGCGCTGGACGAGCGGCCGGCGCAAATCCCGGTCCTGGGTCGGCGAAATGGGTACCAGGCCGTCGGCGACCTGGTCGTAGATCCCGGTCGCCAGGGCGGGATTGGTGCGGTTGCCGGCGTTGGCGACGGCGTTGTCGAAGCCCTTCAGCAACGAGGTGCGTTCGGTCTCCAATTCGGTGGCGGTGGGGCCGAAGGCGAGCATCTGGTGGAACGCGGTGGTCAGCGCGGCCGTGGCGTCCGTCTCCCGTCCTGGCCGGCTTTCGCCGGTGATCCCGGCATGCCAGACGCCGAGGCTGAGGTAGGAATACGGCTGCGCGGACAACAGCGGGTAGGTGGGATCCTTCTCGATCACGGTCGCGAGGCGGCGCGCCAGGATGCGTTCGCCCATGTCGGTGAGCAGCACCCGTTCGCGCCACGCGAGGGAATCGATTGGCTGCGCCATCGCGCGCACATGGCCGAGCTGGATGCTGGTGCCGCCGAGTTCGGTCTCGACCAGATTGAGCGCAACCAGACCGGTGGCGGCGAGGACCGGTTCAGGCGGGTCGGCGATTGCGGCCGCGTGGGCTGCGAGGGGGCCGAAGTGGGTGCGGATGGCGGCCTCGGCCGGGATCGGATCGATCGCGCCGACCAAAACGAGGTGCATGCGCTCGGGGCGGTACCAGCGTTCATAGAAGCGCCGCATGGTGGCGGCGTCGACGGCGGTGATGTCCTCCTTGGTGCCGATGGGGAAGCGGTCGGCGAGCAGCGTTCCCGGATAGGTCGCGGCGTAGAGCGCCTTCGCGATGCGCCGACCCGGGCCGTCGCGATCGCGCATCTCGGCGAGGATGACGCCGCGTTCGTGGTCGATGTCCTCGGTCTTCAGAGCCATCCCGCCGGCCTGGCCGGCGAGCGCGCGCAGGGCGAGGTCGAGCGACTCCGGCTTGGCGTCGGGCAGGTCGAGCTTGTAGACGGTTTCATCAAACGAGGTGTGGGCGTTGGTGTGCGAGCCGAAGGCAAGGCCGGCCTTCTGCAGCGTCTCGACCATCTTTCCATCCGGAAAGGCGGTGGTCGCCTTGAAGGCGAGGTGCTCCAGGTAGTGGGCGAGGCCACGTTCGCCATCCTTTTCCATCAAGCTGCCGGCATCGACGCGCAGGCGCAGGCTGATGCGGTCGCGCGGCTGGTCGTTGCGCATGGTCGACCAACGCAGGCCGTTCGGCAGCACGCCCCAGTGCACCGCCGGATCGGGGGCGATGGTCGATTGCTGGTGCGGGAACGGCGGTGGCGCTTGGCGTACCACTGGCGTTTGGCGCGCCGCCGGGTCGCCTCCACACGAGACGAGAGCGAGGAACCCGGCCAGGATCACGCTGGCGGCGATACAGGCGATGGACGTACGCATGGGACGGCTCCAGGGCTAGGCACGGTGGCGACGGTGGTGGTCGGCTCCAGCCCTAACCGCCAAGGTCGCGACCGGGAATGTGGCGCGCTGTCTGGTACAATTTAGGTGCGCTTGCGGCGCTTGAGCGCATCCGCGAGCGCAGCGGCGATCTGTTCGCCCTGATAGGGTTTCTGGACGAAGCCGATCGCCCCGGCGTCGATGAGTTCCTGCGCGGTGCCGTCGAGGCTGTAGCCAGAGGAAACCACCACCCTGACGCCCGGATCGATCTGGCGCAGGCTGGCGAAGAGCTCGGCCCCGCTGATCCGGGGTAGGATCAGGTCGAGCAGGACGAGGTCGAGGTCGCGCCATTCCGCCTGGAATCGGGCGATCGCCGTCTCGCCATCGGGGGCGGAAATCACCTGGTAGCCGAGTTCGCCCAGGAGTTCCTCGACCATCGAGCGCACGATCTCCTCGTCCTCGATCACCAGGATGCGCGCTGTCTTGCGTGGCAGCGGTGTGCGGACGGTGGTTGGCCTGCTGGAAGAAGAGGGGGGCTCCAGCAGTCGGGGCAGGCGGATGGTGAAGGTGCTGCCGCGTCCAGGTTCGCTCGCGACCGAGATCGAACCACTGTGATTCTGCACGGTTCCGTAGACCGCCGCGAGGCCCAGTCCGGTGCCCTTGCCCGCCTGCTTGGTGGTGAAGAACGGTTCGAAGAGCCGCTGCCGCACGGCCGCATCCATGCCGACGCCGGTATCGCTGACCATGATCTCAACCTGGTCCGGGCCGTTGGTGGAGAGGCGGGTGGTGAAGGTCAGCACGCCGCCCTGCGGCATCGCGTCGCGGGCGTTCAGGCCGAGGTTGAGCAGCGCATTCTGGAGCTGGGTCGGATCGCCCAGCACCTGGGCTTGGTGCGCTTCCAGGTGCTGGCGGATCTCGATGCGCTTGTCGATGCTGTGCTGGAGCAGGTCGACGACCTCCTGCACCAGGCGACCGGGATCGGTGGGCACGCTGAGGTTGCGCCCCTTGCGGGCGAAGGCGAGGAGTTGCCGGGTCAGATCGGAGGCGCGCAGGGCCGAACGGATGATGCCATCAGCGTAGCGCCGCAGGACGTCATCGTGCAGGCGTTTCGCCAGCAGTTCGGCGTAACCCAGGATGCCGGCGAGCTGGTTGTTGAAGTCGTGCGCGACCCCGCCCGCGAGCTGGCCGATCGCGGTCAGCTTTTCCGCCTGGCGCAGCTGCTCGCTCAGGCGCTGGCGTTCGCGGATGTCGCGCACCACGCCCAGGAGCAGCTTGCGGCCATCGGGCAGACTGATGCCCCGGCTGCTGATCTCGACCGGGATGCGGGTGCCGTCGCGGTGCTGGACCTCGGTTTCGATCAACACGCTGGCACCGGACACCCGGCTGCGGAAGGCGGCTGTGTCGTGTTCTTGCTCAGAGGTCGGATGGATGGCGGCCAGGGGTAGGTTGACCAGTTCGGAGCGCGGGCGGCCCAGCAGCGTTTCGGCCTCGCGATTGACCTCGACCAGCAGTCCCGTGCCCGGGTCGCTGACCAGGATCGCATCGCGTGCCCCTTGGAAGAAGGCCTCGCGCCGCAGGTTGGCCTCCAGCACGGCGGCTTCGGCCTGTTTGCGGGCGGTGATGTCGCCGTAGATCGACTGGTAACCGCCGTCGGGCATGCGGCGCGAATGCATCTCGACCGGCAATCGGCTGCCGTCCGGGCGCAGCACCAGGCGCTCGCTGATCACCGTCTGGCCCTGGTCGAGCAGATCGAAGCGCAGCGGTTTCTCTCCCAGCACAGAGGGATCGAAGATCCTGCTGACGTTGAGTCCGATCAGGTATGGCAGGGAAAGGCCGGTGATCTCGGCCATGCGCGGATTGGCCCCGGTGATCGTGCCGTGCAGATCGCCGCTGAGGATGCCGTCGACCGCCGAGTCGACCAGTTCACGGTAGCGGTGCTCGCTTCGGCGCAGGGCCAGTTCGGCGCGCAGGCGCAGGCGGATGTTCCACGTGAGCATGACGATGATGGCGAGCATCACGGAACCGATCGCCAGGGTCGTCCAGATGATCACCCGGTAACGGTAATAGGGCGAATCGGGCTCGCCGATGATCAGGCTTTCTGCCGGCAGATCGCCACGCCGGAGGCCGAAACGTTCGAGCGCGGCATATTCGAAGACCCAGCGATTTGGGCTGACCATCTGCACCGGCAGGGTGGCGGCCGGATTGCCAGCCAGGATGCGCCGGGCCAGGTCGCCGGCCGAGCGTCCCTGGCAATAGCCGCTGGTCAGCTTGCCGCCGACCATGCCAAATCCCTGGTTGAAGTCCCAGGTGGTGTAAACCGGCACCTGAGCCTGGGCCGCCACCAGCCGGGCGCTTTCCTCGGCATCGAAGGTGCGTCCGGTGCGGTCCTGGAAGAAGAAGGTGAAAAGGATCAGCGTGCCGGAGCGGGCCTGGCCGATCAGATCGGCCAATTCCGCCTGGGTGACATCATTGACCAGTTCGAGTTTCACCTCAGGCGGGCAGCCGGGTCGCCAGCGTTCGACCTCGCGGGTCACGCCCTGGCCGGTCTCGGTGCGGTCGGTGACCACCAGCAGCCGGCTGGTGCCGGGATGCAGGCGCAGCATGCAGGCAAGCGTCTCACCAATGTCAGCCGCCTCGTTCACGCCGGTGACTGCGGCAAGGCCGCGCAATCGTTCCGGCTGGAGGTCGTTGACGCCGCAGAATACCACCGGCACGCCGGGAAAGAGACGATCGCGTTCGCGCAGGGTGAACCAGGTCGCGTTGTCGTCGCAGGTGATGAGGACATCGAAGCGCGTGCCGTCGTACTTGGCGCGCATGAAGTCCAGCAGGGCGGGATCGCGCATCACCAGTGGGTGGCGTTTGCTGTCGAGGCATTCGATGTGGAGCTTGACCGGCCGACCGTCCTGGCGCAGCGCCGCCTCGATGCCGCGCACGATGTCGTCGCTCCAGCGGTAGCCCTGGTGGTAGCTGTTGACGACCAGCACCTCGGCGGTCGTTTCCATCGAGACCAGACCGCAACCGCACAGCGACAGCAGCAGGCAGAGCAGGCGCATTGAGGCCACTCTAGGACGCCACCCGATCGGGCAAACCCCAATCATTCCCTCCGAAATCCACTGTTCTGGCCAGATTCTGCGCTGCGTTGACGTGCTGCTGAAGTCGAGCCTGCCAGGGAATCCTGACCTGGTTCACCCGCTAAACCTGATGTGTCGGCAGCCCCAAGCGTCGCATCCAGCAGGCGTGCGCCCACAAACCGGAGAAGAAATTCGCATGCTGGCGATAGGCGATGCCGTGCTCTTCGCAGGTGGCTTTGACGATTGGGGCGAGCGCCGGGTAATGGACGTGGCAGATATTCGGGAACAAGTGGTGTTCGATCTGATAATCCAGGCCACCCAGGAACCAGGTCGTCATCCAGCCACGACCTGGAAAATTGGCCGTGGTGCGCAATTGATGTTCGGCCCAGCCGTGGTCGAGCACGCCCCCGTGCGGCACCGGAAACTCGACCCGTCCGGTGCAATGCGCGAGTTGGAAGACCACGCTGAGGAGCAGGCCGAGGGTGAACGCCGCGACCACATAGAACAGCAGAACCGTCCAGACCGGGTGGAAGCACAACGGCACAACGAAGGCGATGGTGAGGAATCCGAGCTTGCCGAGGAAGAACCAGAGTACCTCCCAGGTTTGCGGGCGTGGGAACGGGTGTCCTCCGATGCGTCCGTCAGCCAGTTCGCGGAAATCGGAATAGAGTTGCCAGCGGATGGCCATCAATCCATACAAAGGCCAGATATAGATGTGCTGCCAGCGGTGGAGCCGGCTGCGGGGCTGGGTGGGTGCGAGCCTGGGCACGATCCCGACGTCGATGTCGGAATCCATTCCGCTGATATTGGTGTAGGTATGGTGCATCACGCCATGCTTATGGCGCCAGAGGAACGAGCTTCCCCCGATGAGGTCCAGGCTCATCGCCGCCAACCGATTTCCCCAGGCTGAGGAGGAGTAGGATCGATGGCCGCCATCGTGCTGGATATTAAAGCCGATGCCTGCGGTGATCGCTCCAAGCAGGACCGCCAGGGGGAGTGCCTGCCACCAGGCGAGGGTGAAGAATACCAGAGCCAGATAGGTGCAGATGAAAGCGAGCATCACCACAACCGTCTTGAGGTGCATGGCCAGACCGCCACGCCGGGAACACCCCGTCCGCTCGAAGTAGGCGGCCACCCGCTGCTGTAATTGGACGTAGAATCCAGAGTCGCGGGCAAAACGGGTTCGCGCGGCGTCCAGATCGACCGGGGTATGCGTAGAGACAGGCATCAATGCCCTTCGTTAACCGAGCCAGCGTGGTCCGGATCTGGGTGGAAAAAACGGCGACATGGAAGACCCAACCGCTTGGGCAATCGAGGACGATCGCCCATCAATTCGGGAAAGGTGATAATCGGAGCAAAAAATGGCCAGGCAACTCGACTCAGGCAGACCCTGGGCGAGACACATGACCTGTGATTTCGTCAATGATTCCGACAGATCGCGGATCAAGGACGGCTGGTGCGGCCGTCGCCCAGGTTGTTCCGAAATGAGCGCGGGTCCTTGAGTGAAGGTAGTTTGACGCAGGAAATCAAACTTTCGCGCCGGTTGGGTCCGTGCGGGTCCAGGGACGAGAGTCCCTGGCGGGCGTAGCGGGCAGAGCCCGCGAGGAGCAATCACCCGATCGAGCGCAAGCGAGTGAGCGGGGACGGGCTTGGTCCCGCGTAGCGGGAAGGTGGCGCAGCCACCGTCGCCGCAGTCCGATCCCCGCGCAGGGGGGACATGCAAAGCATGCAAGCCGCGTAGCGGCGCAGTCGGGCTGGGGCGCAAGCCCCGCTAGAGATGGGTTTCTAGCAACGTTTCCTGAGCGCCACGAGCGTTTGATCTGTCGCTTCGTGCAGCAGGGCGTCGGCGTTCCCAAATACTAGACTGCTGCGGATCAGTCATGGCAGATGACCGCACCACGCTGTTTCCGCCTTGCCCCGGCCTCAGCGGCCCTGGCTTGGCGACCTCGTGCGTGCGGCTCGACCTGCTGGTGCGCTTGGCGCGGTTCCTGTCGGATGAGTCCGACGCGGCGCGGGCGCTCGGTCAGGTGCTGCGCTGGCTGCATCGCGATCAGGGGTTTGCGCGCGGAGTCTTCACCCTGCTCAATGAGAACGAGGACGAGGCGGTCGCCGACATCACCGCCGAGGGCGTGCCGCACGCCGCCGGCGAGCGCATGCGTTACCGCCCGGGCGAGGGCATCACCGGCAAGGTGATCGCCAGCAACGCGCCGATCTTCCTCGCCGGGATAAAGCCGGACGACGGCTTTCTTGACCGCTCCGGCCTGCGCCAGGGCATCGATCTCAGCCGCCTGGCCTTTTACTGCGTGCCGATTCCGTATCGGGGCCGGCCGGTGGGAACCTTGTCCGCCGACCGCCACCTGAGCGAGGTCAGCGATCCGCACGGCGATCTGCGCCTGCTGAGCGAGATCGCGCATCTGGTCGGACCCTTCATCCAGCGGCGGAGGTTGGAAGACCGATTGGAGGCCTACGAGCGGGTGCAGACGGCGGCGCACGACCGTTTCATCGGCCGTTCGCCGGCGGTCGAGGCGGTGAAGCGTCTGGCGGCCAAGGTTGCCGGGGTGGACACCTCGGTGCTGGTGACCGGTGAGACCGGCACCGGCAAGGGCGTGGTCGCGACTCTCATCCACGAACTGTCGCCCCGGCGCGGGCGGCCGTGCATCGAGGTCAACTGCGGGGCGATTCCGGATACGCTGATCGAAAGCGAGTTATTTGGCCATGAGAAAGGCGCATTCACCGGCGCCACCGCGCGCCGGGCCGGGGTCTTCGAGCGCGCCGAGGGCGGCACGGTGTTTCTCGACGAGGTCGGCGAACTGCCCTCCGGCGCCCAGACCCGGCTGCTGCGGGTGCTGCAAACCCGGCGCTTCGAGCGCGTCGGAGGCTCCGACACCATCAACGCCGACGTGCGCATCGTCGCCGCGACCAACCGCGATCTGGAAAAGGACATCGGCGCGAATCGCTTCCGCGCCGACCTGTTCTACCGCCTGAACGTCTTCCCGATCCTGATGCCGCCGCTGCGCGAACGCGGCAAGGCCGACATCATGCTGCTCGCGGACGCGTTCGCCGACCGCTTCGGCAAGAGTATGCGCAAGCCGATCGTGCGCATCGACACCCCGGCGATCGACATGCTCACCGCCTACCACTGGCCCGGCAACGTGCGCGAACTGGAAAACGTCATCGAACGCGCGGTGGTCATGGCCGAGGGCGACGTGATCCACGGTCATCACCTGCCGCCATCCTTGCAGATGAATCGCTACACCGCGCATCCGCCCGAGACCGACGACAGCGGCTTCCTGACCCGGGTCGCCAACTTCGAGATCACCCTGATCACCGATGCGCTGAAGGACACCGGCGGCAACCAGACCCAGGCGGCGAAGCGCCTGGGCATGACCAAGCGCATGATCCAGTACAAGATCAAGCTTTATGGCATCGACGCCGATCTCCATCGTTGACGCAGGCGCCCCCGCCGAGGCGGACGGTGGCTGGTACCTGGAGCACTCCGCGCTCTTCAACCGCTGCAATTTGAGTCCCTGGGCTATCGCGTCGCAGACCTTCCAGGAAAATCCCAAGCCATTGGAGATCGCCTGGGTACGGCAAGAGAACCAGGCGTTCTTCGATCTGCTGGGAACGCTCGCCAGTCCGGCCGAGCGCGCCGCGTGTTTCCACGACTACGTGCTGTCACGGTTCTGGCTGCATGAAGACCGCGCCCACTGGCCGTCGGAGGCCGAACGTTTGCGCGCCAGCTACGTCGCTGTGTTGCGCGGTTGGGGCCTCGACAGCAACGGGGCTTCGGGCGCGGTGCTGAAAGGTTGGGCCGAGCACCGCTTCGGCCTGCGCGCGATCTGGCACCGCACCGCTTTGTCGCGCGACGACGCAGCGAGCGAACGGTACGCTGCTGAACGTATGCGCGGGGCGCTTGCCGGTATCGGCATGCAGCTCGATCTGCTGTACACCTTCTGCCAGGACGAACTGCGCCGCCGCCATCCGGGTGAACGCTGGCTGCGGCTCTACCGCGGCACGCACGATGCCGAATCGTACACCGTGAAGCGCCTCGTCGGCCGCGACGAGTTGGTCGAGTTCAACACCGTGAGTTCCTTCACCGACGACGCCGAACTCGCCTGGGCCTTCGGCTCGCGCGTCTGGTCGGTACGCGTTCCACTGGAAAAGATCGTCTATTTCACCGGACTCATCCCGAACGGGTTGCTCACGGGCGAGCAGGAACGCATCGTCCTCGGCGGCGACTACGTGGTGCGGGCGCTGACCTGCTGAGCTTCCTATGAGCGCAGCGACCCCCATCCCGCCGCGCGATCGGCTGATCGGCGGCCTGGTCGGCCTGGTGGTCGGCGATGCGCTGGGCGTGCCGGTCGAGTTCAGTGCCCGGCAGGAGCGCGACCGCGATCCGGTGCGCGGCATGCGCGGTTTCGGCACGCACCATCAGCCGGTCGGGGCGTGGAGCGACGACGGCGCCTTGGCGATGGCGCACGCCGCCGCCTTCATCGCGCACGGCTGGGATCCGCAGCGGCATCTGGAATTCTTCCTCGCGTGGCGCGAGACCGGCGCATGGACGGCGCATGGCAATGTGTTCGACCTCGGCAACGCCACCCGCGCTGCGCTCGATCGCTTCAAGCATGGGCGACCGCTGGCCGAGATCGGTGGTCGGCGCGACCAGGACAACGGCAACGGGTCGCTGATGCGCATCCTGCCGGCGTCGTGCTGGTGGGCCGGAGCGCCGTTCACCGCGATGGCCGAGGCCATCAGCGCGGCGAGCGCGCTCACCCACGCCCATGTGCGTTCGCGTCTGTGCTGCATCTGGCATGCGGTCATCGCGGATGGCTTGCTGTCGCGCCGGGGCATCGCGGAAATCCTCATCGATGCTGGAAAATTGCTGGAAGAACAGACTCCGGCCAAGGAGCGCCCGCACTTTGCCGCCCTGGCCGACGCGACGTGCCTGGATCTGCCACGGTCCCAGGTGCCCAGCGACGGCCATGTCGTCTCGACCCTGATCGCCGCCTGTTGGTGCCTGCACCGTCACGCCGACTACGCCGACGCCGTGTTGGAAGCGGTGAACCTGGGCGACGACACCGACACCACCGCAGCCGTCACCGGCGGCCTCGCCGGATTGCGCTGCGGTCTCAGTGGTCTGCCGCGCGCCTGGATCACCTGCCTGCCGCGCCGGGTCGCGGTGCTCGCTCTGGCAGAGCGTTTCGCGGACGCGTGCCTGGCCCGCGAACGGCGCTGATCAGCGGCACCGAAATGTACCGGGAATTCGGCTGCGGTACGAAGCGGTTCCAACGCGATGCTGCGCGGTGAGACAGCGACCATGGTGCGGATTCCCGGAGTTTCTGCATTTATCCAAGGAATTAACCAAAGAGACCTTGATGTCCTGATTTCGGCACGGCGAGTGCAAGGTGGAGATCATCACGCGGGCGCACCGCACAACCCCTCAGCGAGGAACCCCATGCGCAAGATCGCCATCTACGGCAAAGGCGGCATCGGCAAGTCGACCACCACCCAGAACACCGTCGCCGGGTTGGCCGAGATGGGCAAGCAGGTGATGGTGGTCGGCTGCGATCCGAAAGCCGACTCCACCCGGCTGCTGCTCGGCGGCCTGGCCCAGAAGACCGTGCTCGACACTCTGCGCGATGAGGGCGAGGACGTCGAACTGGACGAGGTGCTGAAGCCCGGTTTCTGCAAGACGCGTTGCGTCGAATCCGGCGGGCCTGAGCCGGGCGTCGGCTGCGCCGGTCGCGGCATCATCACCTCGATCAACATGCTGGAACAGCTCGGGGCCTATACCAAGGATCTCGACTATGCGTTCTATGACGTGCTGGGCGACGTGGTCTGCGGCGGCTTCGCGATGCCGATCCGCGACGGCAAGGCCGAGGAGATCTACATCGTGGTGAGCGGCGAGATGATGGCCATGTACGCCGCCAACAACATCTGCAAAGGCATCGTCAAGTTCGCCGTAACCGGAAAGGTCCGCCTGGGCGGTCTGATCTGCAACAGTCGCAAGTGCGACAATGAAAAGGAACTCATCGAGGCTTTGGCGGCCCGCTTAGGAACCCAGATGATCCACTTCGTCCCCCGCGATAATGTCGTCCAGCATGCGGAACTGAATCGCAAAACGGTGATCGAATACGCGCCTACCGCCGGCCAGGCCGACGAGTACCGCGCCCTGGCGCGCAAGATCGACCAGAACCAGATGTTCATCGTGCCCAAGCCGCTGACCATGGAAGAGCTTGAGAATCTGCTCGTGAAATACGGCCTCGCTGCGTAGTCGGTGATGCCCCCGGCCCATGGCCGGGGGCCGCCGGGACCGCGCGCGGCCCGCGCGCCACAGGCAAATATGGATCCTTTCCCAATCAAGCGCGCCAGCGGCGCGCGGTCCCAGGCTTGGCTTCACCGCATTGGTCCCCGCCCCGCTACACCCCGCCAGGGGCTGCCGCCCCTGGACCCCTCCCACGTCTTTTCCCAGGAAATCCCATGACCGAATCCGCCACCATCACCCCCGACGCCGCCAGCCCGGATGCGGTGCCTAGTGCCGAAAAGGTCCGCGAGGAGCTGATCGCCGCCTATCCGTCAAAGGTGGGCAAAAAACGCGCGAAGCACATCCTGGTCAACGACCCCGCGAACCCGCCCGAGATCGAGGCCAACGTCCGCACCATCCCGGGCATCATCACCCAACGCGGCTGCTGCTACGCCGGCTGCAAAGGTGTGGTCATGGGACCGATCAAGGACATGGTCCACATCGTCCACGGCCCGGTGGGCTGCAGCTACTACGCCTGGATGTCGCGGCGCAACCAGGCCGCCACCGGCGATGGGGTGCAGAACTACCTCAACTACGCCTTCACCACCGACATGCAGGACGAGGACATCGTCTTCGGCGGCGAGAAGAAGCTCGCCCAGGCGATCCGCGAGGCCTACGCCACCTTCAAGCCCAAGGCCATCGACGTCTTCAGCACCTGCCCGGTCGGCCTGATCGGCGACGACGTGCACGCGGTGGCACGGCAGATGAAAGAGGAACTCGGCATCAACGTCTTCGGCTTTTCCTGCGAAGGCTACAAAGGTGTCTCGCAGTCGGCCGGGCACCACATCGCCAACAACGGCTTGTTCAAGAACGTGGTCGGTGAGACCGACGTGGCGATCGACCATCCCTTCACCATCAACATCCTGGGCGAATACAACATCGGCGGCGACGCCTTCGAGATCGAGCGCATTCTGGAAAAATGCGGGATCAAGCTCGTCGCGACCTTCAGCGGCAACGTGAAGTACGACGACCTCGCCACCAGCCACAACGCCAAGCTGAACGTGGTGATGTGCCATCGCTCGATCAACTACATGGCCGAGATGATGGAGAAGAAGTTCGGCATCCCGTGGTTCAAGGTCAACTTCATCGGTGCGGATTCGACCGCCAAGAGCCTGCGCAAGATCGCTCAGTTCTACGGCGATGCGGCCCTGATCGCCAAGGTCGAGGCGGTGATCACCGAGGAGATGGCCGCCATCGCCGCCGTGCGCACCGAGGTCTCTGGCAGATTGACCGGCAAGAAGGCGATGCTGTTCGTCGGCGGTTCGCGCGCGCACCACTACCAGGACCTCTTCAACGACGTCGGTATGGTCAGCGTCACCGCCGGCTACGAGTTCGCCCACCGCGACGACTACGAGAGCCGACGGGTCATCCCCGCGATCAAGGTCGACGCCGACAGTCGCAACATCGAAGAGATCCAGGTCGGTCCCGACCCGAAGCGTTACGCTCCGACCAAGACCGCTGAAGAGCGGGCCGCGATGGAGAAGTCCGGCTTCGCCTTCAGCGACTACGACGGGATGATGTCCCAGATGCGCAAGGGCACCTTGGTGATCGACGACATCAGCCACTTTGAAATGGAGCGCCTGATCCAGATCTACAAGCCCGACATCTTCTGCAGCGGCATCAAGGACAAGTACGTGGTCGAGAAGATGGGCGTGCCCTGCAAGCAGCTGCACAGCTACGACTACGGCGGCCCCTACGCCGGCTTCAAGGGCGCGGAGAACTTCTATCGCGAGATCGACCGCATGATCAGCAAGCGGATCTGGAAGATGATCGTGCCGCCGTGGAAGAAGACGGCGGCTTGAATGCTCGAATGCTCGAATGCTTGCCTTATAAACACCATTCCAGGGGAATCCCATGCTCGACCAGACAACCGCCACCATCACCGAGCGCACCGCGCTCAAGATCAACCCTGCTAAGACCTGCCAGCCGGTCGGGGCGCTCTACGCCGCGCTGGGCGTGCATGGCTGCCTGCCGCACAGCCACGGCAGTCAGGGTTGTTGCGCCTACCACCGCAGCCAGCTGACCCGCCACTTCAAAGAGCCGGTCATGGCGTCGACCAGCTCGTTCACCGAAGGTTCGTCGGTGTTCGGCGGCATGGCCAATCTGCAGCAGGCGATCTCGACCATCTTCGAGATGTACGATCCCGAGATCATCGCGGTGCACACCACCTGCCTGTCCGAGACCATCGGCGACGACATCCCGACGATCATCGGCAAAAGCCAGATCGAAGGTCGCATCCCCGAGGGCAAGGTGGTGGTCCACTGCAACACGCCCAGCTATGTCGGCTCGCATGTCACCGGTTTTTCCAACATGGTGAAGGGCTTCGTCAAATACCTTGCTGCCAGCACGGGCCGGCGCAGTGAGGCGGTGAACCTGATCCCCGGCTGGGTCGAGCCTTCGGACATGGCGGAACTGCGGCGGTACACGGACAGCTTCAAGCTGCCGTCGATCATGCTGCCCGACACCAGCAGCGTCCTGGACGCCCCGGCCACCGGCGAGCACAGCTTCTATCCCAAGGGCGGCACCACGATCGCGCAGATCCGCGCCATGGGCGACGCCCGCCACACCCTCGCGCTCGGCCGTTGGGCTTCGCAGGATGCGGCCGATTTGCTGACCAAGCAGTGCGAGGTGCCGCATGAGGTGCTCGACCTGCCGATTGGTCTTGGTGCGACCGACCGCTTCGTCTCTGCGCTCGCCCGCCTGAGTGGGACCGCCGTGCCGCAGCCGATCGAGGATGAACGCGGCCGGCTGGTCGACGTGATCAGCGACATGCACCAGTACCTCGGTGGCAAGACGGTGGCGATCTGGGGCGATCCCGACCAGGTCATCGCGCTGACTGAATTCTGCCGCGACATGGACATGAAACCGCTGCACGTGCTCACCGGCAGTCACGGCAAGGAATTCGAAGCCAGGATCAAGGAAACGCTGGCTGGCAGCGTGCCCGATGCGAACGTGAAAGAGCACGGCGATCTCTTCCTGATGCACCAATGGATCAAGAACCGTCCGGTCGACCTGATGATCGGCACCACCTACGGCAAGTTCATCAGCCGCGCCGAGGACATCCCGCTGGTTCGTTTCGGCTGGCCCATCCTCGACCGTGTCGGCCACAGCTACTTCGCCAGCGTCGGCTACACCGGCGGTTTGCGCCTGGCGACCCAGATCATCAGCGCGATCCAGGAACGGCAGGACCGCGACGCGCCTGATCACGCTTTCGAGTTGGTGATGTGATGTGCGGCTCAGCCCTCGCTGAAATCCAGCAGGCGGACCCGCTGACGGAGCGGATCGACCACCACGATCGCGCCCTGACGCAGCGCCTCGGCATGGGCGGCCAGGGCGCGAATGATGCCAGGCATCAGGTCGTCGATCAGGCTCCATTTCACCTGGATGAGGACGATGCTGGGCAGGTTCAGGCGGCCGGTGATGACCAGATCAGTGAAATCGTGGTCCAGGGTCATCACCACGGCTTCGTGGTTCACGGCCCAGGCGAGGATCTCGGTGTCAGGCGCGTCGGGGCGACCGATCGTACTCCAATGGATCGCCTCATGGCCGGCTTCGAGCAGCACCGGAACCACGTCCGGCGAGAGGTTCATATCGACGATCAGCTTCATGCCGCCGGGATCGGGACTTCCCGTACATTGCACAAACGAGCGGCGTACCGCAGCGCCTGGCGGATGTCCTCGCGTTCCAGGTATGGATACGAGGTCAGAATCTTTTCCTCGCTGATGCCGCCGGCGATGTTGTTGACGATCATGCCCACGGTCACCCGCATCCCCCGGATACAGGGGCGGCCGCCCATGACGGCGGGGTTCACGGTGATGCGATCCAGCGAATCCATGGGGAGAGGCTAATGTCGCTCGCCCCCGATTCCATGCTCGGTGCGCGCCTGCCCCAGGTCGCCGTGGTCGGCGACGGGACGGTGGTCGCCTGCGACCGCCCCAGCGTCGCCGGTTCGGTGACCCAGCGCGCCTGCACCTTCTGCGGTTCGCGGGTGGTGCTGTATCCGATCGGCGATGCGCTGCATCTCGTGCACGGGCCGGTCGGCTGCGCGGCCTATACCTGGGACATCCGGGGCGCGCTGTCGTCGGGGCCGTCACTGCATCGGCTCTCGTTCAACACCGACATCCGCGAGAACGAAGTGATCTTCGGTGGCGAGAAGAAGCTCCTGCGCGCGCTGCGCGAACTCATCACCCAGCACCAGCCCAAGGCCGCCTTCGTCTACGCGACCTGTCTGACCGGGGTGATCGGCGACGATGTCGAGGCGGTCTGCCGCACCGCGACGGCCGAATTCGGCATCCCGGTCATCCCGGTGCAAAGCGAAGGCTTCCGGGGCACGAAGAAGCAGGGGTATTCCGCCGCCTGCGCCGCGCTGGCGCAGCTTATCGGCACCGGCGACACGACGGGGATCGGCAAGGTCTCGGTCAACATCCTCGGCGACTTCAACATCGCGGGCGAAATCTGGACAATCAAAAGCTACCTCGAACGCATGGGCGTCGAGGTGGTCGCGACCATGACCGGCGATGGCCGGGTCGACGCGATCCGGCGCTCGCACGGGGCGACGCTCAACGTCGTCCAATGCGCCGGTTCGATGACCGCGCTCGCCAAGATGATGCAGGAGAAATACGGCATCCCCTACATCCAGGTGTCGTTCTTCGGCCTCGAAGACTGCGCCGACGCGCTGTACCAGATCGCCCGCCACTTCGCGGATCCCGCCCTGCTCGCGCGCACGCGCCAGGTGGTGCGCGAGGAGACCGCCGCCGTGCTGCCCGAACTGGCGCGGTTGCGAACGGATCTCAACGGCAAGGTCGCCGCGCTCTACGTCGGCGGCGCGTTCAAGGCGTTTTCGCTGGTGAAGGCGCTGCGCCAGCTCGGAATGCGGGTGGCGATGGCGGGCACCCAGACCGGGGCGCAGCAGGATTACGAACACCTCAAAGGCCTGTGCGATGCCGGCACCATCCTGGCAGACGACACCAACCCGCTTGAACTCGCGGGCTGGCTGGCGAGTTGCGACGTCGATCTGTTCATCGGCGGGGTGAAGGAACGCCCGGTCGCCTACAAGCTCGGCATCGGCTTCTGCGACCACAACCATGAGCGCAAGATCGGTCTTGCCGGATTCGCCGGCATGGCCGCGTTCGCGCGCGAAGTCCACGCCACCGTGATGAGCCCGGTGTGGAAGCTGGTGCCGCGCCGGGCGCGGCATGCGGCTCGCGCTGAACTGCCGGTTGCACCCGTGGCGATCGAGGTGGCACCATGATCGCGCTGTCTGCCACCGAAGCCCCCGCTGCCAAGCCGCAGCGCCCGGCCGCGACCAACACCTGCCGGGTGTGCGCCCCGCTCGGCGCGGTGCTCGCCTTCCGTGGCATCCGTGGCTGCGTGCCGCTGGTGCATGGGTCGCAGGGCTGCGCCACCTACATCCGGCGCTACCTGATCTCGCACTTCCGCGAACCGATGGACGTCGCGTCGACCTCGTTCAGCGAGAGCACCACGGTGTTCGGCGGCAAGAGCAACCTCACCGAGGCGATCGCCAATCTGGCGAGCCAGTACCGGCCCGAGGTCATCGGCGTCTGCACCACCTGCCTCGCTGAAACGATCGGTGAAGACACGCCAGGCATGCTGCGCGACATCGCCCGGGATGCGTCGGCGCCGAAGACGCTGTTCGTCGCCACGCCCAGCTTCAAGGGCTGCCAGCATCGCGGCTTCCACGACACGGTGGCGGCGGTGCTGGCTCAGACTGCGCAAGGCGGCGATCGTCTGCGCCAGATCAACCTGCTCGCTGGTCCCGTATCGCCTGCCGATCTGCGCCACCTGCGCGAGGTCGTCGATCAGCTCGGCCTGCCGACGATCCTCTTCCCCGATTACAGCGACACGCTCGACGGCCCGAGTCTGGCCGAATACACGCCGATCCCGGCTGGTGGCGTCGGCCTGGAGCAGCTCGCCCGCGCGGGCAGGTCCGCCTGCACCATCCAGCTCGGCGCGGTGCTCGATCCCGGGCCCGGCCAGGTCCTGCTCGACCGCTGCCAGGTGCCGCTGAAGCGCCTTGGCCTGCCGATCGGCATCGGCGCCACCGATGCGGTCTTCGATGCTCTTGCCGAGGAGGCCGGAACACCGTTGCCCGATCGCCTGCTCGCCGAACGCGGACGTTTAATTGACGCCTACGTCGACGGTCACAAGTATTTTGCGCAGAAACGCGTGGCGGTGGTCGGCGATCCTGATCTTGCCGCTGCGCTGTGCGGCTTCTGCGCTGAGATCGGCCTCGCGCCCGCGCTGGTCGCCACCGGGGCTGCCACCGGCGGACGGCTGTCCGCCGCGCTGACCGGATTGGGAATCAAGGGTGCTGAGGTGCTCGACGACACCGACCACGACCTCATCGCCGGGCGCCTCGCCGCGCTCAAGCCCGACCTGATCCTCGGCCCGAGCAAGAGCTACCCGTCGGCGCGCGCGCTCGGCATCCCGCTGGTGCGCGTCGGCTTCCCCATCCACGACCGCATCGGGGCCGGGCGTGTGCTGCACCTTGGCTATCGCGGCACCCAGCGTCTTTTCGATGAGATCGCCAACACCCTCCTGGCGCACAACCAGGACACTTCGGAGATCGGCTATGCCTACCAATAACGCCGCGCATCCGTGCTTCTCCGCCGAGGCGAAGCACACCAACAGCCGCATGCATGTGCCGGTGGCACCCAAGTGCAATGTGCAGTGCCATTACTGCAACCGCGCCTACGACTGCGTTTCGGAAAGCCGGCCCGGGGTCACCAGCACGGTGCTCGAACCCTGGCAGGCCGAACGCTATGCCGATGAGATCATCGCCGCCGATCCGAGCACCACCGTGGTCGGTATCGCCGGGCCGGGTGACGCCCTCGCCAACGCCGACGCGACCCTCGAGACCATGCGCCTGGTGCACGCGGCCCATCCCGACGTGGCACTGTGCGTCGCCACCAACGGTCTCGCCCTGCCCGCGCACGCTGACGCCCTCGCCGACGCTGGGGTCAGCCACGTCACGGTGACGGTGAACGCAGTCGACCCCGAGATCGGCAAGTGGCTCTACGCCTGGATCCGCGATGGAAAGAACGTGTTTCGCGGGCGTGCCGCCGCCGAACTCTTGTGGGCGCGTCAACGCGATGGCATCGCGCGTCTGGTCGCGCGTGGCGTCGCGGTGAAGATCAACACCATCGTCGTCCCCGGCATCAACGATCAGCACACCGGCGCGATTGCCGAAACGTGCAAGCAACTCGGCGCGACCATCCACAACTGCATGGCGCTGGTGCCGGTCGCGGGGTCGGAGTTCTCGGACGTGCCCGAGCCGTCCGAGGCCGAGATGACCGCCGCCCGCGCCGCCGCCGCCGCGCACCTGCCGCAGATGGAGCACTGCGCCCGCTGCCGTGCTGACGCGGTCGGCCGCATCGGCGCGCCCATGGGGCCGGCCCAGTTCACCATCCTCGAACGCCACGCGAGCGCCGCCCGGCCCGGACGTGATCGCGTCGCCGTCGCCTCGCAGGAAGGCATGTTCGTCAACCAGCATCTGGGTGAGGCCACCGAACTGCTCATCTTCGCCCAAAACGAGAGCGGTGACTTCGTCCAGGTCGGCGTGCGCCAAGCACCGGAGGCCGGCACCGGCGCCGCGCGCTGGCACGATCTTGGGGATCTGCTGGAGGACTGCCGGGCGCTCCTCGTCGGCGGCATCGGTCCCTCCCCCACCGAGATCCTGCGCGCCAGCGGCCTGCGCGTCTTCGAAACCGAGGGCCTGGTCGAGGACCTCGTGCCCAAGGCCTTCGCCGGCGGCGAGATCCGCAAGCTCGCCAAGGCCTTCCGCTGCGGCGATGGCTGCGGCGGGAATGCGAAGGGATGTGCTTGAGATCGAACCTAATCACCTTCAGTGAAGGAATAACCCATGCCCAAACCCAAGCACCACCTCCTGCTCTGCTCCAGCTCGCGCGTCGTCGGCGAGCCGAACGGCACCTGCACCCGGCGCGATGCGCCGTCGCTCATCCAATACCTGCAAGAAGGCGTTGAAGAACGCGGCATCGACAACGTGCTCGTCTCCAACACCGGCTGCCTGAAGATGTGCGACCAGGGCCCGGTCCTGGTCGTCTACCCCGAAGGCTGGTGGTACCGCAAAGTCACCGAAGACACCGCCGACGAGATCCTCGACGCTCTCGCCGAAGGCCGCCCCGCCGAAGCCCACCTCGTCCCCTGACCCATTCGAGCATTCAAGCATTCGAGCATTCGAGCATTGAAAGAACCATGTTCCTCCTCGACGCCACCCTGCGCGAAGGCGCCCAATCGCCCGCCGCCCGCCTGACCCGGCGCCGGCAGCTCGCCATCCTGCGCGGTCTGGCTGAGGTCGGCATTGAGGAGGCCGAGATCGGCTGCGCCGCACGCGACCGTGACCTCGCCGGGCTGGTGCGGGCCGCGCGTCGGGTCGCGCCAGGCCTGCGCCTGTCAGTATGGTGCCGCGGCCTGCCGGCGGATCTCACCCTGGGCGCTGCTTGTGGTGCGGATGTCGTGCATGCCTCGTTGCCGGTGAGTCGGCTCCACCTCGAACGCCGGCTGGGCAAGGACAGCGCGTGGCTGATGGAGCAGATCCCGCGTGCGGCTGAATCAGCGCGGAGTGCCGGTGCGCGCGCGATCGCCCTCGGTCTGGAGGACGCCACCCGCGCCGATCCCGCGGTGCTCGCCGCCGCCTGTTCGCGGGCGCGCGAGGCCGGCTTCGATCGACTACGGATCGCCGACACCGTGTCGGCCGCCTCACCAGGAAAACTCGCCATCCTGGTGAAACTCGCGCGCCAGGCCTTCGGCGGACCGGTCGGGGTGCACTGCCACGACGACTTCGGTCTCGCCGGTGGCAATGCGGTCGCCGCGCTTGAGGCAGGAGCCGATTGGGCCGACGGCTGCCTGCTCGGCGGCGGCGAACGCGCTGGCACGGCGCGCACGGAAACGCTCTGCGCCTGGCTCGCGCTGCATGCGGGCGGCACGTATCGTCTCGACGCCTTGCCCGCGTTGTGCCGTCGCGCAGCCCATGCCCTTGGCCGGACCATTCCCGCCCATGCACCGGTGGTGGGTGAGGCGATCTGGCGCGTCGCCAGCGGCCTGCACGTCGATGGACTGGGCAAGGATCCGCGCACCTATGAACCCTTCGATCCCTGCCTGGTCGGGGCCGGGCGCGAACTGCTGCTTGGTGCCCAGAGCGGTCGCGGCGCGGTGCGGCAGGTGCTGCGTGCGCGCGGCGAGGATTGCCGGCCTGCGGCGGTGGCGCGGGTGCTGGCCGGCCTGCGGAATCGGAGCGCGTGAGTCCGGCTGGCGCCAGCGTCGCTGGTTGCCTGCATCCACCTCACCTTGACGCTGCCTTTTGATATCCCATGCCCATCCACCATCTGGTCCGCTCGTTGCTCGTGGTCCTGATGGGCCTCACCAGTTCGGTGCTGTTCGCCGGCGAATCGCCCAAGGTCTTCGCCGCCGCCAGTCTGGCCGGGGCGATCACCGAACTCGCCAAGGTCTATGAGGCCAAGTCCGGGGTGAAGATCGCGCCCTCATTCGCCTCATCGTCGACGCTGGCGAAGCAGATCGAACACGGCGCGCCCGCCGACATCTTCATCTCGGCTGACGTGCGTTGGATGGACTACCTGGTCGAGTGCAAATGGATCGACACCGCCAGCCGGATCGACCTGCTTGGCAACGCCCTGGTGCTGATCGCTCCGGTGGGCAAGGGCTTCCCATTCAAGGTCGAGAAGGACTTCACCGCCGAAAAAGCCTTCACCGGCCGTCTAGCGGTGGGCGATCCGACCAACGTGCCGGTGGGCATCTATGCCAAAGAGGCGTTCACCAAGCTCGGCTGGTGGCCGTGGCTGGAAAAGCGTCTGGCTCCCGCCGCCGATGTCCGTGCCGCGCTGCGCCTGGTCGAAACCGGCGAGGTCGATGCCGGTGTGGTCTACGCCACGGATGCCAAGTCCTCTGCCAAGGTCGAGGTCATCGCGACAATTCCCGCCGATCTGCATAAGCCGGTGCGCTATCCTTTTGCTGCGACCACGCATGCGGGCCCAGAGGCGCGCGCGTTCCTCGCCTTCCTGCTCGGGCCCGACGCCAAGCCGGTCTATGAACGTCTGGGCTTCACCGTGCTGGCCCCGGCAGCGGCAGTCACGCCTGCACCGGCCAAACCGTCCCCGTGATGCTGACCGCCGAGGAATGGCAGATCGTCGGGCTCAGCCTGCGCGTCGCCGGCTGCGCCCTGCTGGCGATGGCGATACCGGGCATCATTCTGGGCTGGATCCTCGCGCGCTCCCGATTCCCTGGCAAATCCCTGCTCGACGCGCTGGTGCATCTACCGCTGGTACTGCCGCCGGTGGTGACCGGCTGGCTGCTGTTGATCGCCCTCGGTCGGCATTCGCCGCTCGGGCGCATCCTCAATGACTGGTTCGGCTGGCGCTTCGTCTTCGACTGGAAGGGCGCGGTGGTTGCGGCGGCGGTGATGGCGCTGCCGCTCCTGGTGCGGGCAGTGCGACTGGCGATCGAACTCCAGGATCGGGATCTCGAACGCGCCGCAGCCACCTGCGGCGCGGCGCCGTGGCGCGTGGCCGCGACGGTAACCTTGCCGCTCGCCGCGCCCGGCATCCTCGCCGGACTGGTGCTCGCCTTCGCCCGCTGCCTGGGCGAGTTTGGCGCGACCATCACCCTTGCTGGTAACATCCCGGGCGAGAGCCGCACCCTGCCGGTGGCGATTTATTCGTTCACCCAGATGCCGGACGGCGACGCGGCGGTGTGGCGCCTGGTCGGATTGTCGCTGGCGGTGTCGGTGCTCGCCCTGGTCGGCAGCGAATGGCTGGCGCGAAAACTTGGGAATCGTGTGGGTTCCCTATGATTTTGGAAATCGACGCGAGCGTGCAGCGCGAGGCGTTCGCCCTCGCGGTGAAGGTGCGGTTGGACCAGCCGGCCACCGGCGTCTTTGGCCCGTCTGGCGCGGGCAAGTCCACCCTGCTGCATCTCATTTGCGGGCTGGTGCGGCCGGAACGCGGTCGCGTGGTGTTGGACGGGATCGTGCTCGACGATGTCGCCGCTGGCATCCACGTGCCGACCCATCGCCGCCGGATCGGCGTCGTTTTCCAGCATGGGCATCTGCTGCCGCACCTGTCCGTCAGCGGAAATCTGCGTTATGGCGAACGGCTCCTGCCGATTGCCGACCACCGCTTCGCGTTCGAGGACGTGGTGCGACTGCTCGATATCAGCCACCTGCTCGACCGCCGGCCGCGCACCCTTTCAGGTGGCGAGCGCCAGCGCGTCGCGCTCGGCCGGGCGCTGCTATGCTCGCCGCGCCTGCTTCTGCTCGACGAACCGCTCGCCGCCCTCGATCAAGCGCTCAAACGGCAGATCCTGCCCTACCTGCGGCGGGTGCGCGAGCACTTCGCCATCCCGATCTTGTACGTCAGTCACGACCTGGGCGAGTTGCTTCAGGTCTGCGACCACTTGCTGCTCATCGACCGCGGTGCCGTCGCCGGCCAAGGCACCCTGGTCGACCTGGCAAAGGATGCGCGCCTGCTGCCGCGCCTGCATGAGGCCGGCCTGGTCAACGTCCTGCGCGGCCGGGTGCTGCGTCACGATCCCGGCGAAGGCCTGACTCAGGTGGAACTCGTCGGCGGCCCACAGGTCGCCTGCGCCCTGCGCCGCGAGGCGCCCGGCACCGCCATCGATCTGCTGCTGCGGCCCGAGGACATCGCCCTGGCGCTGGCTGTGGTGCCGGGGATCTCGCTCCAGAACCAGTTGCCCGGCCGCATCACCGCCATGGTCGACGCGGGCGATCGCGTCCTGGTGACCATCGACGTCGGCCAGCCCCTGCTGACCGAGGTCAGCGCGCGGGCCGTGGCGCAACTCGGGTTGGCGGTCGGCCGCCCGGTGGTTGGACTGTTCAAGGCGGTGGCACTGGCGAGTCGGAGCGGTGGATCCGCCCGGTTCGGGGCGGAGGATTCCTGAGCGGACTCGGGATTGCTCTTGCGAGTTTGTTTCGCAGCATCCGCGCCTCCGCAGGAAGCTATGCTCAATCCCGGCACCCTCATCGTCGGCCAGTCCGGTGGCCCCACCGCCGTCATCAACCAGACCCTGGTCGGGGTGGTGAATGCGGCGCTGCGCGAGCGGCGCACCTTTCCTCGGGTGCTTGGCGCCGTGCGCGGCATCCAGGGCATTATCGACAACGATTTTCTTGATTTCGGCAAGGAATCCGCTGAGAATTTGGAACTGGTCGCGCAGACGCCGTCCTCGGCGCTCAGATCCGTGCGGCGAAAGGCCTCGGCCGACGATTGCAAACGCATTCTCGCGCGGTTCCAGGAACTCGGCGTAAGCGCGTTCTTCTACATCGGTGGCAACGACACCGCCGAGACCACCCACATCGTCCACGAGATGGCGGTCGCGGCCGGCTATCCGCTCGCGTGCTTCCACTGCCCCAAGACGATCGACAACGACTTGCGCGTAACCGACCACTGCCCCGGTTATGGATCTGCCGCGCGCTTCGTCGCCCAGGCGTTCATCGGCGACAACCTCGACAACCGCTCGCTTGGTGGGATCAAGATCAACGTGGTCATGGGCCGCAATGCCGGCTGGCTGACCGCCGCCAGCGCGCTCGCCCGCATCTTCCCCGACGATGGTCCGCACCTGATCTACTGTCCCGAAGCGGATTTCTCGCTCGACGGGTTCTGCCGCGATGTCGAGGCCGTCTACCGCCGCCTTGGCCGTTGCGTCATCGCTGTGTCGGAGGGCATTCACGGCCCTGGCGGCACGCCGATCATTGACTTGGGCGAGGTCGACAGCCATGGCAACGTGCAGTTGTCGGGCTCGGGAGCGCTTGGCGATGCTCTTGCTGAAAAGCTGAAGAAACACTTGGCTGTCGCCATGCCCGAGCGCAAGCACCGGGTGCGCGCTGACACCTTCGGCTACCTCCAGCGTTGCTTCCCCGGCGTGGTCAGCCCCGCCGACGCCGCCGAAGCGCGCTTGGCCGGCGAAGCCGCCGTCGCTGCTGCGCTGGCGGGTACGGTCAGCGGCTCGGTCGCCTTCCGGCGCCTGCCTGGCGCGGACTACCGCATCGAAACCTTCATTACCCCGCTGGCCAGCGTCGCCAAGGACACCCGGCCGATGCCACGCGACTGGCTGTCGCCGTCTGGCAACGACGTGGTCGGCGGATCGCTCCTGCCCTACCTACGTCCGCTCGTCGGCGCGTTGCCACCGATCGGCCGTTTGGCAGGCCTGCCATGAGCGCCGATTTTCGCTTTCTCACCGTGGTCCCAGGCTTGACACCCTTGGGACGCTTTCTAGCCTGTCCGTCCTTTCTCCGGGAAGGCCGGGGTTTCCGCCACCTTAGCTCAGCTGGTAGAGCTACGGTTTTGTAAACCGTGGGTCGCCGGTTCGAGTCCGGCAGGTGGCTCCACCCTGTGGTACCGCCGCTTGCGCTTGCTGCTTCGTCGTCCTGCCGCTGTCGTCGTTCTTTAACAATCTCCTTTTCCTGGATCGGACCCGCCTGGGTAGGTACCGAAGTGGCCAAACGGGGCAGACTGTAAATCTGCTGGCTCACGCCTTCGAAGGTTCGAATCCGTCCCTGCCCAATCGCACGCGGGTGTAGCTCAATGGTAGAGCAGCAGCCTTCCAAGCTGAATACGTGGGTTCGATTCCCATCACCCGCTCCAGGATCATCTCAGGTGCTGCCTTAGCTCAGTTGGTAGAGCGCGTCCTTGGTAAGGACGAGGTCTCGGGTTCAAGTCCCGAAGGTAGCTCCACTCACCCACCCCCCCGGGGTTAAATCCCCGCACCCGGTCGGTCCACGACCGATCATGCCTAGAGGAACCAACATGGCCAAAGACAAGTTCAACCGCAACAAGCCGCATGTGAACGTGGGCACCATCGGTCACATTGACCATGGCAAGAGCACGCTCACCGCTGCGCTGGTGCATGTGTGTTCGCTCATCGACCCCAAGGCGACCCCGCCGCGTAGCTACGCGGAAATCACCAAGGGCGGCACCGTCCGCGACGCCAACAAGACCGTGACCATCGCGGCCTCGCACGTCGAGTACTCGACCGAGAAGCGCCACTATGCGCACGTCGACTGCCCAGGACACGCCGACTTCATCAAGAACATGATCACCGGCGCGGCCCAGATGGATGGCGCGATCCTGGTGGTGTCGGCCGGCGACGGCCCGATGCCCCAGACCAAGGAGCACGTTCTCCTCGCCCGCCAGGTCGGTGTGAACCACATTGTGGTCTTCCTGAACAAGGTCGACCTCGTCGACGACAAGGATCTGCTCGACCTGGTTGAGGAAGAGATCCGCGACCTGCTCAAGAAGTACAACTTCCCCGGCGACAAGACCCCGATCATTCGCGGCCGCAGCGATCTTGCTAAGGAAACGAAGGACGCGAAGTCGGCAGACGCCAAGCCGATCATCGACCTCCTGGCCGCGATCGACGCCTTCATCCCGGATCCGCTCCGTGAGGAAGACAAGCCCTTCCTGATGTCGGTCGAAGACGTGTTCTCGATCTCCGGCCGTGGCACCGTCGCCACCGGTCGCGTCGAGCGCGGCAAGCTCCGGATCGGCGAGCCGGTCGAGATCGTCGGCCT
Organism: Candidatus Kuenenia stuttgartensis; assembly: GCA_945876185.1. Taxonomy (GTDB): domain Bacteria; phylum Planctomycetota; class UBA11346; order UBA11346; family UBA11346; genus BJHQ01. The sequence goes on from CAMCMZ010000009.1 coordinate 27,502, forward strand.
GCGCGATGATCCGCTCCAGTCCACCGCCACCGGCATCGAGATGTTCCGCAAGGAGATGGAAGAAACCATCGCCGGCGACAACTGCGGCGTCCTCCTGCGCGGCATCGAGAAGGAGCAGATCGAGCGCGGCATGGTCATCGTCAAGCCGAAGACCGTGAAGACCCACAAGAAGTTCGAGGCCGAGGTCTACATCCTCAAGGCCGAGGAAGGCGGTCGCAAGACGCCGTTCCAGAACGGCTACCGCCCGCAGTTCTACTGCCGCACCACCGACGTCACCGGCTCGATCACCCTGCCGGCTGATAAAGAGATCGTGATGCCGGGCGACAACGTCAAGATCACGGTCGAGCTGATCAACAAGATCGCGATGGAGGAGAAGCTCCGCTTCGCCATCCGCGAAGGCGGCCACACCGTCGGTTCGGGCGTGGTCACCAAGATCCTTGAGTGATGACCGGGGCCGGATCGGATCTGGGGTCGCCCAGAACGATCCGGCCTTTTTCTCGGCTTATTCCGATAACTACGAAAGAACATTTCCATGGCCAAAGACAAACGTGAACATTTGATGCTGGTCTGCGCCGATTGCGGCAGCGTGAACTACCACACCAGCCGGTCGAAGACCACCCAGAAGCTCGACCTCAAGAAGTTCTGCATCAAGGAGCGCAAGCACACCGCGCACAAGGAAAAGAAGCGCAAGTAGGCGTTTCCTGCGTCGATCCCCAGCGCCAGCCGGGGATGGGCGCGGCGATGCGCAGGCATCGCCAGGCATACGGGGGTAGCTCAGCTGGTAGAGCAGTGGATTCCAAATCCACCGGTCGGGGGTTCAAATCCCTCCTCCCGTGCCATGATTCCTTCGCTGGCTTCTTCGCCATTCCCAACTTCAAACGAACGGGTTCCACGATGTACAAATGGCCAGAGGGACGGGTCATCCGGATCGTCTGCTTCATCGTCGCGGCGGTGATCGCGACCGACATCGGTTGGGGCGCGGCCTATCCGGACATCCATACTTACCTTGGCGACCCCAAGCTGAACATCCTGTTGCGTGGCATCTTCTATTCGTTGGCGACCCTGGCCGTGATCGTGTTCGCTTTGGTCGCGGTCGGTTTCAAGCCGGCCTCGGTCGACTTCCTGATCGAGGTCGAGCAGGAGATGATCAAGGTCGAGTGGCCGACCAAGAACCTGGTTCGCAACACCTTCATCATCGCTATCGTCATCGTCGTGGTTGCCGGTCTCATTTTCCTGGTGAATTCCGCCTTGTTCGCCCTTCTGGTCGATGGGGTCAAGACGATGGGAGGTTGGCTCTGATGCGCTGGTACGTCCTCAAAGCGGTGTCGGGGCGTGAAAACGCCTGCCGCGATCTGATCCTGATCGAGCTCAAGGCGCGCAAGCTGGAATCGAAAGTCGGCCAGATGCTGATCCCGGCCGAGCGGGTGACAGAGGTCAAGCGCGGCAAAAAGATTTCCACCGAGCGCAAGCTCTACCCCGGTTACATCTACGTCGAGATGGACATCGACAACAACGTCATCGAAGCGATCAACGACATCGATGGCGTGACCGGCTTCCTCGGCGCGGATCCGCGCAATCCGGATTCGCTGACCAAGGATGAGGCCGAGCGGATCATCCGCATCGCCACCGCGCCTTCGGCCGACGAACAGCGCCGCGAGCTCGTCCAGATGCCCTACAAGGTCGACGATCGGGTCAAGGTCAAGGAGGGCACCTTCGCCGGCATGGAAGGCGTCGTCACCGAGGTCAATGCGCTCAAGGGCGAAATCAAGGTCTCGATCACCGTCTTCGGCCGCCAGACCCCGGTCTGGCTCGAAGTCTGGCAAGTTGAAAACGCGGTTTAACCGGGAAATGCCTGCGATTTCCGCATAAAGCCCGGTCGGGTGAAAAACCCTTTGCATTTCTGTGCGTCGCCTACACTCCGTCCCCCCTGTTGAAGCCACCAGCCCACCTGCGCGAGTTTGATCATGGCCAAGGCCAAGGAAGTCGTCGGTACCATCAATCTGGTCATCCCTGGCGGCGGCGCCACGCCGGCACCGCCGGTTGGCCCAGCGCTCGGCGCCAAAGGCGTCAACATCGGCGCCTTCGTCAAGCAGTTCAATGATGCGACCGCGAAGCTGAAGGGTGAGATCATCCCGGTCGTGATCTCGGTCTACAAAGACAAGACCTTCACCTTCATCCTCAAGCAACCGCCGGTCAGCGCCCAGTTGCGCAAGGCCGCCGGGATTGAGAAGGGCGCCGGCAATGCCGGGCCGCTCACCGAGGTCGGCAAGATCACCAAGGCCCAGGTCAAGGCGATCGCCGAGAAGAAGATCTCCGAGATGACCGCAGCCTCGCTCGAGGCGGCATCCCGCTCGGTCACCGGCACCGCGCGCTCGATGGGCATCAAGATCGTCGACTGACGTAACCAACCACCCAGTGGGAGACCGTGCTTTCGCCGGTCGCTCGAACCACGGAGGAGTTTATGACACAACGCAGCAAGCGCTATCGCGCGCTGTCCGAGGAGGCCGCCAAGGTCGGCGACCTCTCGGCCCCCAAGCCGATTCCCGAGGCCGTCGCCCTGGTCGTCAACTTGGCCGGGCTCAAGCCCACCAAGTTCACCGAGAGCGTCGATCTCTCGGTGCACCTCAATCTCGACACCAAGAAGGCCGACCAGCAGTTCCGCGGGTCGATCTCGCTGCCGCACGGCACCGGGCGCAACGTCCGCGTGATCGTGTTCGTCGATGATGGCGACAAGGTCCAGGCCGCCCTCGCGGCCGGCGCCGTCAAGGCCGGCGGCGAAGACGTGGTGAAGGAAGTCGAAGGCGGCTTCATCGACTTCGACGTGGCGATCGCCACCCCGAAGATGATGCGCCTGGTCGGTCGCCTCGGCAAGGTGCTCGGCCCCAGAGGTCTGATGCCCTCGCCCAAGGCCGGCAGCGTCACCGACGATGTCGCGACCGCGGTCAAGGAATTCAAGACCGGCAAGGTCGAATACCGCACCGACGCCGCCGGCAACGTGCACCTGCGCATCGGCACGGTGAAGTTCGACCAGAAGGCGCTGGTCGATAACGCCTCCGCCTTTCTTACTCACATCGCCGAACATCGCCCGTCCTCGGTCAAGGGCGAGTTCGTCAAGAATGTGACCATCTCCAGCACCATGGGCCCCGGCGTGAAGATCGCATTCACCGCCGAGAAGGCCTGAGGAAGGGGAGCCACACATGCCAAGCTTCATCAACACGCTGATGCTAGGTGAGGTCAGGAAACTGGTCGAGAAGGCCAACTCGCTGATCCTCATCGATGCGTCGAAACTCAAGAGTGCCGATGCACTCGCGCTGCGCACCGCGCTGCGCAAACTCGGGGCCAGGCTCAAGGTCGCGAAGGCCTCGGTGCTCTACCGGGTCCTGCCCGATGGCACCAGCAAGGTCATCCCCGCTCGTGGGCCGATCGGCGTCATCACCACCGGTGAGGACATCGCCACGGTGGCCAAACTGGTCAACGACCTGGTCAAAGAGGAAAAAATCACGCTCAAGGGCGCGATCCTCGAAGGCCGGGCGATCAACGCCAAGCAGGCGGTCAGCCTCGTCGACCTGCCCACCCGGGCCCAGGCAAGCGCCATGGTCGTCCGCACCCTCCAGGCGCCGCTGGCCCAGCTGGTGCGCATGGTGTCGGCCAAGCCGCAGGAACTCCTGCGCATTCTCAAGGTCAAGTCCGAGGAAAAGCCGGCCTAGCCGCGCTGCTTCCATCATCCGCCTTATCCCCATCCAACCGGCACAGCGGACCGTCCGCCACGCCAATTCACCAGGAATCCCACCATGAGCGACAACGCCAAAATCAATTCCATCGTCGATGCCGTGAAGGCACTGTCGGTGGTCGAGCTCGTCGAGCTCGTCACCGCCCTCAAGGGCGCCCTCAACGTCTCCGATGCAGCGCTCGCCGGCCCCGCCGTCGCCGCTGCCGGCCCCGCCGCTGCGCCCGCCGCCGCCGAGGAGGCTCCGACCTCGTTCCGCGTCATCCTCGTCGATGGCTCGGCCAACAAGATGGGCGCAATCAAGGCCGTCCGCGAGGCCACCGGCCTCGGCCTGGGCGAGTCCAAGGCGCTGGTCGAAGGCGCTCCGAAGCCGGTCAAGGAGAACCTCGACAAGGCCGCCGCCGACGAACTCGGCAAGAAGCTCGAAGCCGCCGGCGCCAAGTTCAAGATCGAGGGCATGTGATTTCTCGCGGCCGTCCTGGCCGCGATCAGATCATGTCCGCATCCGTCCAGTCCCCTCTGGCTCTCTCCCACCCAGCCCCCCGGGCTGGACAGGGGGTACAGGGGACCGGACGTATGTGCTTGTCAGTCCGTTTCAGCCTTCTAACCTTCCGTCCCCTTTCGACCTAGCTGCCCTTTCCCGCCCTGGAGTCCCGTGTTCCGGGGCGGTGGATTGTCAGCCGTGGAGTCCACATGCAGATCGTGCACTTCGGCAAGACCAAGGAAGTCATCCCGGTCCCCAGCCTGGTGAACCTCCAGTCGAAGAGTTATGATGAATTCCTCGACTCGGATGCTGCGCCGGAGCAGCGCCCGGCCCACAAGGGGCTTGAGGCGATCCTGCGCGAGTACTTCCCGATCACCGGGTATGACGACCAGGTCGTGGTCACCTACCACGGCTATTCCTTCTCGAATCCGCAGCACACGCTCGATGAATGCCGCGACCTCGGTCTGACCTACCAGCGCGGGATCAAGCTGAAGATCCGCGTTGAAGGCCGCAACCATCCCACGTTCAAGGATGTTCTCGAAGAGGATGTCCACATCGGCTACTTCCCGATCCGCATCGGCGGAGGTGAATTTATCGTCAACGGCGCCGAACGCACGATCGTCACCCAGATCCAGCGCTCGCCCGGTGTCGACTTCTCGTCCGAGACCGGCACCACCGGCCGGCGCAACTATTCCTGCCGCATCATCCCCGAGCGCGGCTCTTGGATCCAGCTCGAGCAGACCTCCAAAGACCTGCTCCAGATCAAGATCGACAAGAGCGCCAAGGTCGTCGCGACCTGCTTCCTGCGCGCCATGTCGGAAGATCACGGCACCACCGCCGCCATCATCAAGACCTTCTTCACCACCGAAGAGATCCCGCTGTCGTCCAAGTCAGCCAAGGACAAGGCGATCAACGGCATCCTCGCCGACGATGTGATCAACAAGGCCGACGGCGAAATTCTTGCCAAGGCCTGCGAACAGCTCACCGAAGGCCAATTTAACAACCTGAAAGACCTCGGTGTCGAGAAGCTTTCGGTCATCACCGGATACGTGGGCAGCGACCTGCCGGTCAAGCCGGACGATATCCTGTTGAACACCCTGCGCGAGGACGAGGCGCAGAGCCACAAGGAAGCGTTGCTGCGCATCTACCGCCGTCTGCGTCCGGGCAACCCGACCGACGAGGCCAAGGTCCGCGAGTTCTTCACCGACCGCTTCCTCAACGAACAGCGCTACAATCTCGGTTCCGTCGGCCGCTTCCGCATCAATCGGAAGCTCAAGACCGAGGGCGACAGCCGGGTGATGACGATTGAGGACTACCGCTCGGCGCTCCAGTACCTGCTCACCCTGATCCGCTCCAACGCCGCCGCCGGTGAAGTCGACGACATCGATCACCTCGGCAACCGTCGCGTGCGTCCGATTGCCGATCTGCTCAGCGATGAACTGCGCGCCGCGATGCTGAAGCTCCGCCGCGCGGTGAAGGAAAAACTTTCGCGCGACCTGCAGCAGGAAGACGTGGCGGCCGCCCTGGCCCCGCGCAACCTCTTCAACAACCAAGCCGTCGACAGCGCGATCCAGAACTTCTTCCAGCGCGGCGAACTGTCGCAGGTCGTCGACCAGTCGAACCTGCTGTCGCAGCTTACGCACGAGCGTCGCCTATCGGCCCTTGGACCCGGCGGGTTGAACCGCAAGCGGGCAGGCTTCGAAGTGCGCGACGTCCACACCAGCCACTATGGCCGCATCTGTCCGATCGAGACCCCAGAAGGCGCGAACATCGGCCTCATCGTCTCGCTTGCCATCTATTCGGCGGTGAACGAATACGGCTTCCTGGTCACTCCTTACCGCAAGGTTGCCAACGCCAAGGTCAGCGACGAGATCATCTACCTCATGGCCGATGAAGAGGCCGATGCGAAGATCGCCCAGGCCACCCTCGAACTCGACAAGAACGGCAAGATCGTCTCCGAGATCGCTCAGGTCCGGCACCAGGGCCAGTTCACCGAGGTTCCTGCCAGCGAGGTCGATTTCGCCGACGTGTCACCAAAGCAGATGATCGGCGTCTCTGCCGCGCTCATCCCCTTCCTTGAACACGACGACGCCAACCGCGCCCTGATGGGTGCGAACATGATGCGTCAGGCCGTGCCGCTGCTGATCACCGATCCCGCGATCATCGCCACCGGCATGGAACGCGAGGTTCCGAAGTCGAGTTCAATGGTCGTGATGAGCGACCACGCCGGCATCGTGACCGAGGTCGATGCCAAGCGCATCACCATCACTGACGCCGACGGCAAGGGCCATCTCTACGAGATGCGCAAGTACCACGGCCTCAATGAGCGCACCTGCCTGAACCAGGCGCCGATCGTCAAGCTGGGCGACACCGTCGCCCAGGGCCAGATCATCGCCGATGGCGGCGGCACCAAGGAGGGCGAGCTCGCCCTTGGTCGCAACATCATGGTCGCGTTCATGCCGTTTGACGGTTACAACTTCGAAGACGCCATCGTCGTCAATGAACGCTTGCTTGCTGAAGACCGCTTCACCTCGATCCACATCGAAGAATTCAAGGTCGAGATCCGCGAGACTAAGCTCGGCAAGGAAGAATTCACCCGCGAGATCCCTGGCCGCAGCGAAGAAGCCCTGCGCAACCTGGATGAGCGCGGCATCGTCCGCGTCGGCACCCTGGTCAAGCCGGGCGACGTGCTGGTCGGCAAGGTCACGCCCAAGAACAAGTCCGAATTGTCGCCGGAAGAGAAGCTGCTGCACGCCATCTTCGGCCGCGCCGGTGAAGACGTGCGCGACGATTCGCTGGTGATGAAGCCTGGCATCCGCGGCGTCGTGGTCGGGGTCAAGCGCTTCCAGCGCCGTGCCGCCCTCACGGAAAAAGACAAGAAGGAAGAACAATCGCGCATCAAGGCGATCGAGGACCGCTTTGCCGGCCAGATCGCCCTGGTCGTGCGCGAGAAGTTCAACCAGATCTGGGAAGTCGCCGGCGCCAACGTGGTCAACATCGAGACCGGTGAGGTCGTCGACTACAACCCGGCGATGAGCGACGAAGAAATTCTCAAGCTCAATAAAGAACTGCCGGTCACTGCGCTCAACTTCGTTGGTTCAAAGCGCCGCCGCGCGCGCGCGATCTACGACGACTTCGATCCCAAGATCGACATCCTCAAGTCCGACTGCGAGAAGGAGATCGTCAACACCAAGCGTGGCGACGATCTGCCGACCGGCGTGCTCGAGATGGTCAAGGTCTTCGTCGCGCGCAAGTTGACCCTCAAGGTCGGCGACAAGATGGCCGGACGGCACGGTAACAAGGGTGTGATCTCGGTCATCGTCCCGGAAGAGGACATGCCCTTCCTGCCCAGCGGCCGCACGGTCGACATCTGTCTGAATCCGCTCGGCGTGCCCTCGCGCATGAACGTCGGCCAGGTGCTGGAAACCCACTTGGGCTGGGCTGCCCTCACCCTCGGCATCCAGTGCGTGACGCCGGTGTTCGATGGCGCAACCGAGGCCGAGATCGGCGAAATGCTGAAGAAGGCGGGCCTGCCGGAGACCGGCAAGACCCACCTCTACGACGGCCGTACCGGGCTGCGCCTGGATCAGAAGACCACCGTCGGCGTGATGTACATGCTCAAGCTTCACCACTTGGTGGAAGACAAGCTGCACGCGCGCGCGACCGGTTCGTACTCGCTCATCACCCAGCAGCCACTCGGCGGCAAGGCCCGCTTCGGCGGTCAGCGCTTCGGTGAAATGGAAGTGTGGGCGCTCGAGGCCTACGGTGCCTCGCACGTCCTGCAGGAGATCCTCACGGTCAAGTCGGACGACGTCGACGGCCGTACCCGGATCTACGAATCCATGGTCAAGGGCGATGGATCGCTGACCTACGGCACACCGATGGCCTTCGAAGTGCTCATGAACGAGATCCGCGGCCTCGGCCTCGACATCCGCCTGCACCGTCCCGAGGACATGGCCTTCGGCGACTCGCCGGCCACCCTCGACTTCGGCGCCCCGACCGCCAAGCCGGAAGATCTCGGCATGGACCAGGAGATGGTCGCCGAGAAGGGCGATCTCAGTACCGACGGGGAAACCGACCTGTCGACCGAGAACTGACGGTTCCCGACCGACTGATGCCAGCCGCCGCCTGCAATCTGCATTCTGACCAGTTTTCGCCACGCGTGACCAGAGGGCTTCCCCGATGATCGACATCGCCGCCGAACAGACCAACCTGCAGAGCCCGGACTACAACGCGGTCTCGATCCGGCTCGCTTCGCCGGAAGTCATCCGCTCCTGGTCGCAGGGCGAGGTGAAGCGGCCTGAGACCATCAACTACCGCAACTACAAAGCGGAGCGCGACGGCCTGTTCTGCGAGAAGATCTTCGGCCCCACCAAGGACTGGGAATGCTTCTGCGGCAAGTACTCCGGCGTGAAGTACAAGGGCATCGTGTGCGAGAAGTGCGGCGTGCTGGTCACCCATTCGCGCGTCCGCCGCGAGCGCATGGGCCACATCAACCTGGTCAGCCCGGTCGCGCACATCTGGTTCTTCAAGACCATGCCGAGCCGCCTCGGCATCCTGCTCGGCATGAAGTCGTCGAACCTGCAGCAGGTCGTCTACTTCCAGAAGTACATCGTTACTGACCCAGGCACCACGCCGCTCGAATACATGGAAGTGCTGACGGAAGAGCAGTACCGCAAGGCACAGGAAAAATACGGCGACGACTTCAAGGCGATGATGGGTGCCGAGGCGATTCAGGAACTTATCCGCCACGTCGATCTCGACAAACTGATTGGCGATCTGCGTGAAGAACTCGGCAGTACTCGCGCCAAGCAAAAAATCGAAAAGATCATCAAGCGCCTGAAGATCAGTGAAGAACTCAAGTCCTCCGGCAACGATCCGCAGTGGATGGTCATGACCGTCGTCCCGGTCATCCCGCCCGATCTGCGTCCGCTTGTGCCGCTCGAAAACGGCAATTTTGCGACCTCAGATCTCAACGACCTCTACCGTCGCGTCATCTACCGTAACAACCGTCTCAAGAAGCTGCTCGAACTCAACGCGCCGTCGATCATCATCCGCAACGAAAAGCGGATGTTGCAGCAGGCAGTCGATGCGCTGTTTGACAACGGCCGCTGCCAGCGCGCGGTGTTCGGCTCCGGCAATCGCCCGCTCAAGTCGCTCACCGACATGATCAAGGGCAAGCAGGGCCGCTTCCGCGAGAACTTGCTCGGCAAGCGCGTCGACTACTCGGCCCGCTCGGTCATCGTGGTCGGCCCGCGCCTGATGCTGCACCAGTGCGGCCTGCCCAAGGCGATCATCCTCGAACTCTTCCAGCCATTCATCATCCGGGCGCTGAAGGAGCGCGGCTACGCCGAGACCGTCAAGGCGGCCAAGCGCAAGCTCGAACGCCGCGACGAAGAGGTCTGGGAAGTCCTCGACGATGTGATCAAGGGTCGCGTGGTGATGCTCAACCGAGCACCGACCTTGCATCGCATGGGCATCCAGGCCTTCGAGCCCGTGATGATCGATGGTTCCGCCATCCAGCTCCATCCGCTGGTGTGCTCCGGTTTCAACGCCGACTTCGACGGCGACCAGATGGCCGTGCATCTGCCGTTGTCGATTGAGGCGCAGACCGAGGCCCGCGTGCTGATGCTTTCGACCAACAACATCTTCTCGCCGTCGAACGGCAACCCGATCATCTCGGCTGACCAGGACATCGTCCTCGGCTGCTACTTCCTCACCCTGGCGAAGGAAGATGAGCGCGGCGAAGGCAAGGTCTTCACCGGTCTCGATGAAGTGCTGATGGCCTACGACACCGGCACAGTCAGCCTGCACACGCTAATCAAGGTGCCGATGGCCAAGGGCACCCTGATCGACGACGGCGGCCCGGCCAAGAAGGCCCTGCCCGCTGACACCCTGCTCGAGACCACACCAGGCCGCCTGATCTTCAACGACGTGCTGCCGAAAGGCATGCCGTACTACAACAAGCAGCAGGACAAGGGCGGTCTGCGCCGCGTGATCGCCGACTGCTTCGAATACCTCGATCGCCGTCGCACCATCCAGGTGCTGGATTCGATCAAGTCGCTCGGCTTCCGCTTCTCGACCGTCTCCGGCATGTCGTTCGGTGCGGCCGACCTGTACGTGCCTGAAGAAAAGCCCGAGATCGTCGCCAATTCGGAAAAGAAGGCAGCCAAGTTCCACAAGGCCTACCAGCGCGGTCTTATCACCGCCTCGGAAAAGCACCGCAACGTGGTCGAGACCTGGACCCATGCGGTGGAAGAGATCCAGGGCGTGTTGATGGAGAAACTCAAGAACGATCAGCGTCACGGCGCCGGCTACATCAACCCGGTGTACGTCATGGCGAAGTCTGGTGCGCGCGGTTCGGTCGCCCAGGTGCGCCAGCTCTGCGGCATCCGCGGCCTGATGGCCAAGCCCAACGGCGAAATCATCGAGACCCCGATTCGTTCGAACTTCCGCGAGGGCCTCAAGGTTCTCGAGTACTTCACCTCGACCCACGGCGCCCGCAAAGGCTTGGCCGACACCGCGCTCAAGACGGCGGACTCGGGTTACCTCACCCGCAAGCTGGTCGACGTCTCGCAGGATGTCATCGTCGCCGATCTCGACTGCGGTACCGTCGGCGGCATCACCAAGGCGGTGGTCTACGACGGTGACAACATCAAGGTCACCCTCGCCGAGGCCATCACCGGCCGAACCGCGCGTGACACCATCGTCGATATCATCACCGATGAGGTTATCGCACGCGAGAACGAGATCATCTCGCGCGAGGTTGCCAAGCGCATCGAGGCGCAGGGCTTTGAGAAGATCCGCGTCCGCAGCCCGCTCACCTGCGAGGCCAAGACCGGCATCTGTCAGAAGTGCTACGGCATGGATCTTTCGCGCGGCCTGATGGTCGAACTCGGCGTCGCAGTCGGCATCATCGCCGCCCAATCGATCGGCGAGCCGGGCACGCAGCTCACCATGCGTACGTTCCACATCGGTGGCGTGTCGCAGCTCAAGGCCGAGGAAACCAGCTACAAGGTCCGCAAGGACGGCAAGCTGGTCTATGAGAATCTGCGCACCGTCGTCAACTCGTCCGGCGACACCGTGGTGCTCAACCGCAACGGTGAACTCGTCATCCAGGACAAGAACGCGCGCGTCATCGAACGCTTCAAGGTGCCGGTCGGTTCGAAACTGATCAGTACCGACGGCAAGGCGGTCAAGAAGGGCGACCTCGTCGCCGAGTGGGAAGCGGCCAACATTCCCATCCTGTCGGAAGTCGGCGGCACGGTGCGTTTCCAGCACATCATCCCCGAAGTGACGATGCGCGACGAGCGCGATCCCGCGACTGGCATCATCAACCGCATCATCCTCGAAGGCAAAGGCGACCTGCATCCCCAGGTCGTGATCGAGGACGGCAGCGGCAAGCCGATCGCGCACTATCCGATCCCGGAACGCGCTCGCCTGATCGTCAAGGAAGGCGATGAGATCGCCCCCGGCACGCTCATGGCCTCGACCCCGCGCGAAATCGCGGGCACGCACGACATCACCGGCGGTCTGCCGCGCGTGACGGAACTCTTCGAGGCCCGTCCGCCCAAAGATCCGGCAGTCATGGCCGAGATCGACGGCACCGTCGACTTCGGCGAGCGCAAGCGCGGCAAGCGCACCATCGTGGTGCGCGGCGATTCCGGCACCGAGGTCGAGCACTCGATCCCGCAGGGCAAGCACTACCGCGTCCACAAGGGCGACCGCGTGAAGGCTGGCGATGCGCTTGTCGACGGCGTCCTGGTGCCCAAGGATCTGCTGCGCGTCTGCGGTGAAGAAGCGTTGCAGGACTACCTGCTCGCCGAGATCCAGGCGGTGTACCGCGCCCAGAACGTGCGCATCGACGACAAGCACATCGAAACGATCATCCGCCAGATGCTGCGCAAGGTCGAAATCCAGGATCCGGGCGACCTGCCCAACCTGCAAGGCCAGCTCGTCGACAAGATCCGCATCAAGGACGAGAACCAGCGATCCATCGCTGATGGCAAGCGCCCGGCGACCTTCGAGCCCAAGCTCATGGGCATTACCCGCGCTGCATTGCAGTCGGAGTCGTTCATCTCGGCGGCCTCCTTCCAGGAGACCACCAAGGTGCTCGCCGACGCCTCGCTCGCCGGCCGGCGCGACGGTCTGCTCGGCCTCAAGGAAAACGTCATCCTTGGCCATCTCATCCCCTGCGGCACCGGCTTCTCCGTCTACAAGACGATGAAATCGGAAAAGTTGGGCCAGCCGGTTGTCATTCCCGACACCCACGCTAGCCTTCGCGCCCCCCCGCCGATCCCAGTTCAAATCCCCCTCCCCATCGTGATCAAGCCCGCCGTCGCAACCGCGGTTGAGACCAAGGAACCCGCCAATGCCAACGATTAATCAGCTCATCCGCAAGGGTCGTGAGAAGCGCGTGAATCGCTCCAAGAGCCCGCAGCTCGAAGACAATCCGTTCAAGCGCGGCGTCTGCCTCCAGGTCAAGACGATGACCCCGAAGAAGCCGAACTCCGCCCTGCGCAAGATCGCCCGCGTTCGTCTTTCAAATGGCAAGGAAATCACCGCCTACATCGGTGGTGAAAAGCACAACCTCCAGGAACACTCGTTGGTGCTCATCCGTGGCGGTCGCGTGAAGGATCTGCCCGGCGTGCGCTACCACGTGATCCGTGGCAAGCTCGACTGCCAGGCCGTGCAAGGCCGCAACCAGAGCCGTTCGAAGTACGGCGCCAAGCGCCCGAAGAAAAAGTAGTTCTTTCATCCACCGGCCCCCGATGACGGGGGGCCATCCACCGACCCCCGTTGATCCGGGGGAGTACCTCCGGGAATTCTTCCCGGGCCTAGGGAAAGCACCATGTCGCCCGCCCCCAAAAACCCTTCCAAAAACGCCCCGGTTGCCGAGCTTGAAGAAGAAGTCGGCGCCGAAGTCCAGGTCCAGACCAACGAGGACGGCTCGATTACGCTCGCCAATGGCGAGACCCAGATCAAAGGCCCCGCCCCGATCCGTTGGACCGGCGGTGCGCTCAAGCCCGACGCCCGTTTCGGCAGCCTCGCGGCGGCCAAGTTCATCAACTGCCTCATGTACGACGGCAAGAAGTCGATCGCCGAATCGATCTTCTACGGCGCCATGGACCAGATCGCCGAGAAGTTGAAGTCCGATCCTTTGACCGTGTTCGAGCAGGCGATCGAGAACGCCAAGCCGCTGGTCGAAGTCCGCAGCAAGCGTATCGGTGGCGCCAACTACCAGGTCCCGGTCGAAGTGAACCGCCGCCGCCAACAGACCCTGGCGATCCGCTGGATCCTCGAAGCCGTGCGCAGCCGCAAGGGCAAGGCGACCTCGGAAAAGCTCGCGCAGGAACTGATCGACTGCTACAACAAGACCGGCACGACGATCCAGAAGCGTGAGAACACGCACCGTATGGCCGAAGCCAACAAAGCCTTCAGCCACTTCGCCTGAAACGGAAAACCGCCATAGCGCCCCAACTGCTGCGTTGGTCGTCGGTCCTTGGGCGCTGCCCAACTCCCTCCTTCCGCCTTGCATTTGGGGCACTCTGGCGGTTTTCCTGACTCTCAGTTTTGCAAAAGGGTTGTCCATGAAGACATGTCCCGTTTGCGCGATGAGTAACGGAAATTGGACAGGCCGGTGCATCAAGTGCAATGCTAATTTGCAGTCGGTAGAGTCGAAACCTGATGGTGGGGTCACTGGCGCAATTCCAGAAACCAAAGAAATTCTTGAGAAAACGAAGTTTAAGTCAGGGGATAATCACAAGCAAATTCTCAATGGAATAGCCTGGTCGATTTTCCCAGCGATGGTCGCCTTAAGTATATTAGCGCGCGCTGGGATCGCTGAGGGGATATATACCGGTATCCCCATGATCATCATAGCTTTCATGATTGGATATAGACGCGGAAATGACTGATCGGTGATTTTATGAACACTTGTTCCGCCACCGTTCCAGCCGCCCCAAACCCAACGCCAGGAATGCACTGACCGGTTCGGTGGTGGATGCGGCGGCGGCCCAGGCTTCGTCGATGGTCATTTGCGCGACCTGGATGTGCTCCATCGCTTCGTGGCTGATGCCGCCGACGTGGGTGAGGTCGCGGGCGAGGACGAGGTGCAGGCGCATGCGGACGAGGCCTGGGATGGCTTCGATCGGGCCGAGGTCGTCGAGTCGGTTCGGGCGCCAGCCGGTTTCTTCTTCCAGTTCGCGGGCAGCGGCGTGGAGGGGGGCTTCGCCGGTTTCGATGCCGCCGGCGGGGAACTCCCACATCCAGGCGTGGTAAGGATGGCGGTAGATCCGTTCGACGATCAGACGGCGGTCGTCCAGGAGCGGGATGACCAGCACGGCGTCCCACAGCGATTCGCAGAAATGGTAGGTGTAGGGCTGGCCGTGGCGGTCGGGCAGGTCTTCTTCGACGGTGCGGAAGTAGCGGTTTTCGCGTGCGATACGGCGACCGGTGACGGAGGGGACCGGTTGCTCACCGTCCACGCCAGTGGTGCCGGTAGCGCTCATCGTGGACTCACCTTGAATTCTAGTAAAAATCGCAAGAGTGCCCCAGATGCAAGGCGGGAGGAAGGAGTGGGGCAGCGCCACATGACTGACGACCAACGCAGCAGGTGGGGCGCTATTGCGATTTTTAGGCTCACGGCAGGGGCAGATACGGCGTCTGGTCGAAGCGCTCGTCCATGTCCTCGTACACCGCGCTGATCTCTTCGACCGGGATGTAGACGCGGTAGCGGTGCGCCTCGGCGCCGAATTTGTCGATGGCGTCGGCGAGCAGGATCTCGCGCCGGCCGTTGTCGGTCCAGCCTTCGCCCTTGGCGCTGGCCCAGATCTTGCGCGACATTTCCGCCGACCAGTGCAGGCAGCGGACTTCGCCGACCACGATCTCCTTGCGGAGTTCCTTGAACTTGAAGATGAAGCGTTCGCCGCGCTTGACGATCACCGTTGCGACCCGCTCGTTTTCGACGAGATATTCCAGCACTTTGGCGAGGGTGCCGGGGTTGTCGGTGCCGGGTACAATGATTTTTTTGTCGCCGCTCATGAGGTCAGGAAGTATGGGCCCGATGCGGCTGGTCCACAAGGCGTCAGCGTGGCTGGCAGTGCTCATTGAAGCTGGAGGCCCATTAGCGCATGCTTTTGGAAAGCGTTGCCCTGACCGAGAGGGCCAGTGAATTCGCCCGCCAGCCTTCAGCCCACCAAGTGTCGGGAGATTCGCTCGCGGTCGGTGGCGGTCAGGTACCTTTTGCCGGCCACGTCGTTGGCGCGCAGATAGTCGGCTGCCTCGGTGATGGTGATGATCGGGGCGACGGTGACGCCGGAATCGGCTGCCAGTTCTTCGATCGCGGTGCGGTTGCCCTGGCCGCGTTCCTGGCGGTCGACGGCAACCACCGCGCCCAGCACCTTGACGCCGGTCGGCTTGAGCTTTTCCAAGGATTCGCGCAGTGCGGTGCCGGCGGTCAGGACATCGTCGACGATCACCACTGGCGTGCCGGCGGTCAGCGGGAAGCCGACAAACAGGCCGCCGTCGCCGTGGGTCTTGGCTTCCTTACGGTCATAGGTCCAGCCGGTGGGACGGCCGACCAGCTGCTCGTAGGCCGCCGCCGCCGCGAGGGCGAGCGGGATGCCCTTGTAGGCCGGGCCAAAGACCGTCGCGATCCCGTCGCCGAAGCGGGCCTTGATCGTCGCGGCATAGGCGGCGCCGAGCAAAGCCAGGTCGCTACCCCGGTTGAAGCAGCCGGTGTTGATGAAATACGGCGACTTCCGCCCCGATTTCAGGGTGAAGTCGCCGAATTTCAGCGCCTCTCGGGTGACCAGCAATTCGAGGAAATCGCGCTGCGCCGCGGTGATCATCGGGTCACTTCGCAGGAGCGTCTTCGAGGATCTTGACGCTGAAGCGGTCGCCCTGCTTCACCGCCAGCACGACCTTGAGATCGGACTGGTCGACGATGCGGCCGAACACGGTGTGCTTGTTGTCGAGGTGCGGTGTCGCGGCGTGGGTGACGAAGAACTGACTACCGCCGGTGTTGGGGCCGGCGTGGGCCATGCTCAGGGTGCCCGGCGAATGGCGTTCGGTATTCGCCGCGCCGAGTTCGCAGTTGATCTTGTAACCGGGGCCGCCGGTGCCGGGCGAACCCTTGGCCCCTTCGCGCGTGTTCGGGCAGCCGCCTTGGATCACGAAACCGCCGATGACGCGGTGGAAGGCCAGACCATCGTAAAAGCCGGCCTTGGCGAGCTTGACGAAGTTGGCGACCGTGTTGGGCGCGGTTTTGGGGAAGAGCGCGAGGCGGATGTCGCCGCGCGGGGTGGTGATGATGGCCTGCATGCCGGTCTCCGGGCGCGGCAGGCTCGGTGCTGTCTGCGGGTGTGCAAGGCGTCGGGTGCGCAAGCCGGCGTCGGGGCGGCGGAGGTTCTGGGATTGAGGAAAGTGGAGTCCTTGCACCGACCGTGCCAGTGGCGTCAATGGATCGGGCAACAGGCGCTGACAGACAAAAAACCCCGGCAGCCAAAGAATCTGGGGTGTCAACCACCCCAGATTCATGGCCCCGGGCTTATTGCCCTGGAAAGATAGTTATCAGAAAAGGTCTATGACAGACCGTGTGAACGTTCGGCTCAACCTTTCGCCCTAGGCAGATCGGGCGTGCTCAGGCGGAACAGCGGTTTCCCATTGCCGGGAAGGTTGTCGACGGTCGAGACGGCGAACGCGACCCCCTCATACCGGTATCCGGTGGCGATGAATTGCTTCACCTCGGCAGGATTGACCGTGTAGGTGTGCCTGCCGGTGGAAGGTTGATAGAGGCGGTGTACCGGCACGGCGAACGGCTGGCTCGGATTGGCTAGTACGAAACCAACCCGGCGAACCAGACGGTATCCCCCCTTCACGGCGTTATCAGCCTCGCCACGGTTGGTGGTCAAGAAGGCCGACGACACACCCGGGCGTTCCAACTGGAGCAGTTCCGTCTGGAAGGAGCGACGAATGGAATCCGTGACCGGTTGCGTGGCGACGAAGCCAAACAACTGCTGGTTCCAGCCCTGCTCGAAGGGGATGCTGGAAAGAAAGGCCTGCTGGCCGAGTTCCGTGGCATTCCGGACATTGCCATTGGTAATGGTTTGGGTGGCATAGATGCCCATCTGGGCCTGCCAATTGACATTGTCGGGTAAGAGCCGGAAGGCAGGGCCTTCAAGCACATAGCCGTTGCGACGGGCAGCGTCGATGGTGGCAGGGTCGGTCGCGAAGAGGTGACCCTGGATGTTTGCGGCACCTTTGAACAGCCTAAGCACCATGATGGTGGGGAAGGGGAGCTTGGCCTGGGCGGGATAAGCCAGGCCGACATTGGTGAGAAGCGCCCGCAAGGGCGCCCGAGTTGAAGCGAGGATCCTCTGGATTTCCGGCTGGCTTACGGTGAGCAGATCAAAGACCACGGCATTTTGCCGCGAGGTGTCGAGAACCTGGACCTTCGTCAATGGGACCGCCTGGGGGGCGCCAATGCGCAGGGCGAAACCCAGCAGCGGTGCTGCACTGTACTGGCGCGCGGCCGGATCGAATTCACCAGGGAAGGCAAAGACCGTGGAACCGGTCAAAAATGGTGCGGGTAAAGTCACCCCAGGGATCGACTGACCAGCAACGCTGGCAGAAAGGGTGGAAGGTAGTCCGATGGCAGCGAGTGCCAAAGGGATGGAAAGAAACGCCTGGATGTGGCGCATATGGGCTCCGTGTCTTACTCGGATTGGTTTGTTTCCGAGCTATTTGGAACCCTAGGCGGGAATGTTAATGCGAAACCAAGAATTTGTTATGATTCAGCGTAGTAAAAAACGACGATACTCGCCCTAGATCACGACATGGGTGACCAATCGGTAGATGGCATCCCAACCCGTGCCGGAAAGCATCCAACGGTCATCCGACTCAATGATGTGCCACGTCAGGGCCCCGTTGGTGCCTGAATGAGGATGCCCCACGGCTCAATGAATACGGCTCAACGGATGCGAAAAGTTTCGATCGCGAACGCGCCGACGTCGAGATCCAGCGCCCCGCGGTGCGCCTGTGCCGGGCGGTCGGTCCATTCCATGAGATCCGTGGGGACGATGGTCCGACCGTCCGCGACGATGCGGCCCTTGGCGCGGGCGCCGCGCGTCTCGATGACGCGGGCGATGAGGCCCTGGCCGGGATCCTCGGCGGCTTTGAGGACGGCGAGTTCCAGACCGTCTCCCTCGACCCGTACGGGCAGCTTCCAGGCGCCGCCGTCGCGGCCAGGCAGGACGAGCACGCCGGCGTTGAGCATCGCCGCCTCGGCGCGCACCGGGGCGGTGAAGAGGTCACCGTCGTGCGGAAGCAGGCTGTAGGTGAACGCGTGTGTGCCGACATCGGCGACCGGATCGGGTTCAGTCGGAGCGCGCAGGAGCGACAGCGAGAGCGTGCCGTCCTGGCAGGCGTAGCCGTACTTGCTGTCATTCAGCAGCGCGACGCCGCGCGTGCGTTCGCTCAGATCCGCCCAGCGGTGGCCGCAGACCTCAAACTGGGCGGCATCCCAACTGGTGTTGCGGTGGGTCGGGCGGCGGACGAAGCCGTACTGCGTCTCGTAGGCGCAGTCACGGGCGGCAATCGCGGTGGGGAAGAGGACGCGCAGGACCTTGTGGCGCTCGTTCCATTCCACCGTGGTGACGAAGTCGAGCCGGGCAGAGCCAGGCCGCAGGCGGAGGCGCTGCGCGAGAGTTGACGATCCGATAGTCCCCCGCAGGACGAGTTCGTCGACGAGGGGGCCGCACCGGCGTTCGCTGGCGTTGACCTGAAAGGTCCCGAGCGGAGCCAGGCGGTGCTGTTCGTCGATGTCCCAGGCATCCCAGTGGAACGGACGGTCCTCATAGATGGTGAGGGCATTGCCGGGTTCGGTCATCAGTTCGCGGCCATCGGACTTGAGCCGGGCCGAGACGATCCGGCCCTGTCCGTCGAGGACGTAGCGCACCACGTCGTTGTCGAGCACGATCTCGGATCCGGCGGCGCTGGTCGCCGGGGCGGGCGCGAGGCCGGCTGCACGGCGCAGCGTGGTGGCCGCGTGGCCGGGCACCGCGAGGCGGACCAGGATGCGTTCGCCATCGCGCTGGGTCGGCAGGGTCTTGCCGTCGCGGCTGGCGCCTTCCCAGGTGGCGGGCAGGGCGACGAGATCGTCGAATGGTGTGGCCGACGGGTTGAGCACGGTGGCGGCGTCGGCGTCGGCGGGCAGCACCCGGGCGGCAGCGGCGTCAGTGAGCTGGCGTGCCTCGGCGGCGACGGCCTCGTTCTGCGGCACCGCTTCGACGTAGACCTGATGGATCGACGAGCCGGGAATGATGTCGTGGAACTGGTTGGTCAGCAGCGTCTTCCACAACCGGTCGAAAGCAGCGCGCGGGTAATGCGCTTCGCCCGCGACGGCGTTCAGCAGTTCAGCCGCAGCGAGGGCCTCTTCGGCGCGGCGGTTCGAACGCTTGATGCCAGCCTGGGTGGTGTAGGTGCCGCGGTGCATCTCAAAGTACAGTTCGCCGGACCAGGTCTCCAGCTTGCTGCGGAAGGCATCCATGCGTTCGAGCACCGGCTGGGCGGGGCCGAAGGTGAACGGCGGGCAACCGTTGAGATCGCGCATGCGCAGGCCGCGTTCGAGGAATTCCTCATTCGGACCGCCGCCGCCATTGCCGATGCCGAACAGGCTGATCGCCTCGTCGGTGAGGCCGCGTTCCTTCAGCCGTTCCTGGGCCCGGATCAGCGCGCCCGGTTTGCACTTGGCGTTGTAGTCGTTCTCGGGCGGGAAGTGGGCCAGGACTTCGCTGCCATCAAGACCGCGCCAGACGAAGGTGTTGTGCGGGAACTCGTTGACCTTGTTCCAGCTCAGCTTCTGGGTCAGGAAGTAGGGCACCCCGCATTTGCGCAGGATCTGGGGCAGTTGGCCGGAATAGCCGAACACGTCGGGCAGCCAGAGGTTCTGCACGTCGACGCCGAATTCCGCCTTGAACCAGCGTTTTCCCAGGACGCACTGGCGCACCAGGGATTCGCCAGAGGGAAGGTTGCAGTCGGCCTCGACCCACATCGCGCCCTGGACTTCCCACCGCCCGGCAGCGACGGCCTGCTTTACTTTTTCGTAGAGGGCGGGGTAGCGCTCCTTGATGAAGGCGTAGAGCTGCGCCTGCGACGCGCCGAAGACGAAGCCGGGGTAGCGGGCAATGAGCCCGATCTGGCTCGCGAAGGTGCGCGCGGTCTTGCGGATGGTTTCGCGCAACGGCCAAAGCCAGGCGGTGTCGATGTGGGCATGACCGACACCGGTGAAACGGATGTGGCCTGGATCGGCCCCCACCCGGAACAGCGGTGCCAGCGCCGCCCGGCAGGCGGCAGCGCCGGCGCGGTGGAACTCACCCACGGCAGCATCGAGACCGAGCAGGATCTTGGCCCGGCGCGGACTGCCCCCGGGCAGGGCCTGCATCAGGTCGGTCAGGACGTCGAGATCGAGGATCAGGTCATAGGCCGCACGATCGAGGCGGCACAGCCGCAACCGGTTGACCTTGCCCTCATGCACGCCGTGCAGCGGCTTGAATTCATGGTTGTGCTCCGGGTCAGTACGGCTGATGCCGAAAAGCTGGTTCGCGGCGCCTTCGATCCACAGCGAAATCGTCTCGCCGCCCTGCACCGGGCCAGGCAGGTGGAGCAGATCCTTGCTGTAGTCGGCCTCGAAAACCGAACCACGGGTCAGGCCGACGAGCGGACAACCGGCAGCATCGAAGACCAGAGCCTCGCCGGCGAGGTCGATCTGCGCCACGACCAACGCACCAGCCCAGGCCGCAGGGATAGTGCCTTCAGCCTGGAGCCACGCACTGTCCCAGGCCTGACCCCAGGTCTGGTCTTCGCTGATGGACTGATAAGTCAGCGCCTCGCGGTGTTCCCAGGCCACGGGGTCGCGGCTTGCCGCGAAGCGGACCTGCATCCGCACCTGGTCCTCGGGATGGAGGAAACGTTGCCGTAGGTACGTCCGCAGGTTGGTGGCTCGGGATTCAATGATCGCGGGAACGAGATGGGCCATGGGGATCCTCGGGCGGCAGGTGCGCGGAGGTTCATGGGACAGGGGATTTGTCAAGACAAACGATTGTATACATGAGAAAAATGAAAATTACAGAATGCCTGCTCCGTATCGATCCACCTGGGCCTGGGGATGCCTGGGGATGCTCGCCGGAAATTGACTTTGCGTATTACGCAATATGAATCCGACGTGCTCGCGAACGGTCTGGACATCCTGCGCATCCTGGCCGAGGCCGAGACGCCGTTGACCGCCACTGCGATCGCCGAGCGCGTTGGCCTGCACGTCTCCAATGTCTCGCGCACCTTGCGGGTGCTGATGCGCAGCGGCTACGTGCGCAAGCCGACCTACCACAGCTTCGCGCCGGATGTCGGCGTGCTCGCCCTCGCGGGTTCCGCAGCCGATCGCCTGCCTGCGATCCGCTTGACCCGGACCATGGTGCAGGCGGCGGCCCGACGCAGCGGGCTGTCGGCCAGCCTTGCCGCGCTGCACAACGACCAGGTGCTGTACCTGCACCGCAGCCAGCCGGATGGTGCCACGGTGTCCGGCGTGGCCGGGGGCTTTCCGCTCCACCGTTCGGTGGTCGGTCTGCGCCTGCTGCTCGATCTGCCCAAGACGCGGGCCCTTGCGGCGCTGGCACGGGCGGCACGCCGCTATGGCTGGGAACGACCGACGCCCACGACTCCGGCAGATCCGGCGGCTTGTCTGGCGGCAGCCCGGCAACGCCTGCACGGCGGAATCCTGCGCACCGATCATTGGGACACGCCAGGGGATTTCGCCCTCGCTCTTGGGGTCAAGGCGGTCGGGCATCCAGCCCTGGCGATCGCCCTCGACGGAGCCAGTCCCCAAGCGGCCGAGGATTCCCTCGCCGTGCTGAGATCGACAGCGACCGCGCTCACCACCATCCTGGAACAGGATCCATGACCATCACCGTGCGCGAAACCTATGATTTTCTCGTCGTCGGTGGAGGTCTTGCCGGGGTCTGCGCCGCCGTGGCCGCGGCCCGGCAAGGTCTGAAGACCGGTCTCGTCCACGAACGTCCGGTGCTGGGCGGGGTCGCCAGTTCTGAAATGCGGGTCACCGTGCACGGTGCGGCCTGCCATCACGCCTACGCCCGCGAGACCGGCATCATCCAGGAGATCCTGGAGGCCGAACGCGGCACCAACCACGAAGCCATCAACGAGAACGGCTGGACCAACAGCGTCCTCGACCTGGTGCTCTACGACCTCGTGCAGCGCACGCCGGGACTGACCCTGCACCTGAACACCAGCGTCAATGGCGTGGTGATGGAGGCCGGCAGCAGCAGGGTCAGTCAGGCCGCATCCACCGCCCTTGGCTACTATGAGCGGCCGGCCTGCCCGGTGTCGCGCCGCATCGCAGCTGTGACGGCGCGGACCCTGTCGGCCGAGACCGAATACCTGTTGTCGGCGCCGCTTTTCATCGATGCGACCGGCGACGGGCTGGTCGCCGATCTGGCCGGCTGCGCCTGGCGCATGGGTAGCGAATCCCGGGCTGAGACCGGCGAACTGCATGCACCGGAACGCGCGAGCACCGACACCATGGGGAATTCCATCCACATCCGCGCCAGGGATATGGGCCGGCCGTGCCCGTTCACGCCGCCGGCCTGGGCGGTTCGCCATGAGGATCCCGCCTTCTTCTATGACCAGGGCCGGGTTCCCCACGATCCGCGCGGCGGATTCTGGTGGATCGAGATCGGTATCCCCTGGCACACCATCCACGACAACGAACGCATCCGCCACGAACTGACCCGCCATGCCCTGGGGGTGTGGGACTGGATGAAGAACCACGATCCGAAGATGATGGACAAGTGCCGCAACTTCGCGCTCGACTTCATCGGCCAGGTGCCCGGCAAGCGCGAAAGCCGGCGCGTGGTCGGTCGGCATTGGTTGACCGAAAACGACCTTCAGGCGCGCACCGTCTTTCCCGATGAGATCTGCCACGGCGGCTGGTTCGTCGACCTGCACACGCCGGGTGGATTGCTCGCCGCGACCAGCGAACCGGCAAGCGCGGAGGGCTATCGCGCCGATTCCGAATACGCGGCGAAAAGCTACGTCGGCCCGTACGGCATTCCGCTGCGGAGTTTGATCGCGCGCGATGTCGACAATCTGTTCCTCGCCGGGCGCTGCATCTCGGTGACGCACGCGGCGCTGGGCACCGTGCGGGTGATGGGCACCACCGCCCTCATGGGTCAGGCGGTCGGTAGTGCCGCCCCCGAGGCCCTGCGCCACGGCCTGCCTGCGCTTGCAGACGATGCCGCCGCCGGCGGACCGTTGATCCAGGCGATCCAGCAGCGCTTGCTGCGTGCAGGCGTTTTCCTGCCGAACCGGCGCAACCTGGATCCCTTCGACCTGGCGCTTTGCGCCACCGTCAGCGCCAGCAGTTGCGCCCAGGTTCATGGCATCGGCCCGGCTGAACCGCGCTGCGAAGCCGGTCTTGCGGCCTGGGGTGGCCCAGCCCAGGAATTGGACACAGAACCAGTCCAGGTGCTGGCCGTCGCCGAAGGTCGCATCGATCGCGTCGCGCTGTGTCTTGATGTTGCCGGAGAGGTACCGGTGCGAGTGCCGCTGCGCCTGACCCGGATGGCTGACATCTTCGACTACCGGCGTGATGGCGACGCGGTGCTGGCCGAGACCGTGGTCGAGGTACTGCCCGGTGCGGGTCGTTGGATCGACTGGCCGGTCGCGCTGACCGGTATCCGCGACGGGTATGTCCGCCTTCAGGCCGGCCCGGTCGCCGGGGCGGGATGGCGCCGCGCCATCGCCCGACTGCCCGACCATCCATCGCAATGCCGGGTGTCGCCGACGCGGCTGCGCAGCCAGCACTATACCCTGGTCTTCCGCATCGAACCGGGGCAACCCGCCTATCCCGCGTCGGCGGTCCTCAGCGGTCGGACCCGGCCCGGCGACGGCCCGGAATGCTGGCGCAGCGATCCTGGACAGGGATTTCCGCAATGGCTCGAACTCGCCTGGACTGCACCGCAGCGGATCGCCCGCGTCGAACTGACCTTCCCCGGCCAGCTCTGCACCGAGGTCCACGCCGAGCCGCCGTTCTTCAGCGCGGCGCAAAACGCCAGCGATTATGCGATCCTGGTCGAAACTGACGCCGGTTGGCGCGAGGTCCTGCGCATCGCCGGCAACCGCAACCGCCGCCGCGATCACGACCTGCCCTGCACGGTCACCACCCGCCGACTGCGCATCCGCATCGACGCAACCGGTGGCGATCCTTCGGCCGCGATCAGCGAGGTGCGCTGCTATTTACCGCAATGAGTAGCCGCAATTTGGCGCAGTGGCCTGGTGCAGCGCTGGATCGAGCCTCCCCAAAACGAGTCTCAAAGCAGGATGGCCGGATCCGGCACTCCGCCGGTCGCCGCCTCGCACAGGGCGATGACGTTCGCGACCGGTACCTCGGGCATGATTTTCTCGTGGCTGGGTGAGATCACCCAACGGTCGCCGAAAACGTCGCGCAGGCGGTTGACCTCGTCCTTGATCTGCTGCGGCGTGCCGCGCCAGAGCAGGTCCTGGGTGTCGATGCCACCGACGAAGACGACGCTTTTGCCGAACTTCGCCGCGAGGGTGTCGGCATCCATGCCAGCCGCCTTGGCCTGGAGCGGATGCAGGCCGTCGATGCCAGCGTCGATCAGCCACGGGATGGCCTGGCAGATCGCGCCGCACGAATGGAGCTGCACCGGCTTGCCGTGGCGCTTCGCCTGGTCGATGAGTTGGCGGAAGTACGGCAGCACGAATTCCTTGAATTTGGCGGCATTCACGAACAGGCGCTGCTGGGTGCCGAAATCGTTGCCGAAGAAGGCGACATCGATGACCTCAGGGCATTCACGGAAGATGCGCTCGTTCACCGCGAGGTAGAAATCGACAATGTGGCGCGTCACGGCGTGCACCACCTCGGGATGCGAGTACATCTTCATGAAGTACTCCTCGATGCCGAAGTAGTCCATGGCGTTGTGGAAGAAGCAGCCCCAGACGCCCCCCATGCGCCAGACGTCTTCACGTCCGCGCATCTGGTTGCGGTAATGGACGAGGTCGACCCAGGCGGGATCGGGCCAGGGATGGCGATCGACCTCGGCCACGCTGGTGCAGGTGGCGAAGCAGCCCGGTTCGCCATGACCCTTCTTGGCCGGCATGCCGTGACGGGTGTCGAAGATCGGTTTGGAGTCGTGGCTGCCACAGAACGCTCCTTCCGGCGGCGTCAGCCAACGGCAATCGTCCCGCACCGCCCGGCGCAGGCCTTCGTCGTCCTTGACGCCCCAGGCCTCATACAGTTGCGGCACTAGTTTCTCATGCGGATCGCCGAGCCAGAAGCCGGCGCGGTCGGGGGTGCGGCCGGTGTAGATGGCGGCCAGGCGCTCGCGATGGGTCATGCTCATGGGGTCGATCCTAGCGGACGCGGAGGTGGCCTGGCAATTGGCTGGTTCCGCCCGCGTGGTACGGATTCGACCATGATCGTCGCCCCGACCACCCGGCTGCGCCTGCCACTGGGCGTCCTGCCGCACATCCTGCGCGCCGACCGCTTTCCGTTTTTCGACCGCACCCACGAGACGCGCTACCACCATCCGTCCTTCAACGCCCTGCATCTGCATTTGTACCAGGGCGTCCGCCGCATCGCCGGAGTTGAGGAAAAGCTTGAACCCGGCGACTACACCCTGTCCCCGGCCCCCACCCCCAGCACCTATTCCCTGCCAAAGCCTGGCTTCCACCTCTGCGTGCATTTCGCCGCGATGGGGCCGGTGCCAGACGGCCCGGCGCTCGATCTGCCCCTGCACCTGCGCCCCGGCACGGCTGGTACCCACCTTGGCGACCACCTGCATGAGGTCCTGCGTCGGCACGCCCTGGCCCGGCGGCGTGGTCCGGCTGCGGTCGATCACGCCGCGGCCGCCAGTTCCCTGCTGCTGGCGCTGTTGCACGAACTCGCGGCCTTGGATCGGGAAGGGACCGCCCGGCCGTCGCATCCAGGATTTGAGCGCTTGCTCACGGTCATCGACGAGACGCTGGCAGAGGACCTGAGCGCCGCTGCTCTCGCCCAACGCGCGGGTCTCACCCAGACCGTGGCCAGCCGGCTGCTGCGTCGGCATCTGGGCCTCACCATGGCCAGCCTGCGACTGCACCGCCGGATCGAAGCCGCCCGCCATCTGCTTGCCGTCAGCGATCTGCCGGTGGCGGCGATTGGCCGCCGCGTGGGTCTGCCCGACCCCCAGCATTTCAATAAGGTTTTCCGACGTTTTACCGGGTTCAGCCCGGGTGCGGCCCGAGGCTGAACGAGTCCGTCCGCCAGCGTTGTGCGCCGGCGAATCTCCTGGCCGGGCCTCGTCCTGGCAGCGCGCCGTTCAAGGTTGGCGGGCAAGGATCTGTCGCAGCTCGCCCTGGGCTTAATCTGAAAACGTCCAAACAGCCAAACTGGTCAAACGACCACGGCGAATGACCACCCGGCTGCCTGCGCCGTCCTGTCCGCCCCGGAAGCCCCCATGCCCGACCGCCTGCTCAGTCCTCGTGCCGCCGCCCGCGCCCTCGGCGCGTCGGAATCGTCGCTCAAGCGCTGGGTCGACGCGGGCGACCTGGCGGTGAGCCGGACGCTCGGCGGGCATCGCCGCATCCCCGTGTCCGAGGTCCTGCGCTTCGCCCGCCGCCAGGGGATCGACCTGCGCGATCCGGCCCTGGTCGGGCGCCCGGCGCGGACAGCGGACCGCAAACTGCACGTCCTGGTCGAACGCCTGCTGTTGGCAGGCGATGGCGCTGGTCTGGAAAAAGCCCTGCTCCAGGCGCACCTCGCCGGGTTGCCGGTGCATGCGCTCGGGGATGGGCCGCTGCGCGCGGCGCTGGCGGTCATTGGTGAACGTTGGAAGCACGGCAGCGAGGGCATCGCGGTGGAGCACCAGGCCACGATGCTGGTGGTGCGTTGCCTGGAGGTCCTGCGCGGGGTGCTGCCGGTGCCGGCAGGGTCGGCACCGGTGGCGATCGGCGGCGGTCCGGCCAATGATCCACACTTGCTGCCGTCGCTACTCGCCTCGCTGGTCGCGCAGGAATCCGGCTGGCGCAGCATCGATCTCGGCCCCAATACGCCGGACGATGCGCTCGGTCTCGCGGCCCGCTTGGTCAAGGCGAACTTGGTCTGGCGCTCGTTCAGCGGTGAACTCGAACCCACCGGAGCAGCTGCCGGATTGCGCCAGCTTTGCCAGGACCTGGCGCCGGTCGCGGTCGTGGCGGGCGGACGCCAGCTCGCAGCGCTCGGGAATCTGAGCGACATTTCCAATCTCATCCTGGCCCCGACCATGACCGACCTGGTGGCGGTGATGCGGGCGCGGCTGGACCAGGCCAAGGTCGGGCTGGACCAGGCCAAGGTAGGGGACTGACATGCGCCTCGCGATCATCGGCAGCGGTATCAGCGGATTGACCTGCGCGCACCTGCTGCACCCGCAGCACGACCTGACCGTCTACGAGGCGGGCGATTACATCGGCGGCCACACCCACACCGTCACAGTGCCTGACGCGGCGGGTCGCACCTGGCCAGTCGACACCGGATTCATCGTCTGCAACCGTCGCACCTATCCCAACTTCACCGCCATGCTCGACCGCCTGGGGGTCGCGCTCCAGCCCACCGACATGTCGCTGGCGGTGTCGTGCCACCACACGGGCATGGAATACAACGGCAGCGACTTGAACGGGCTATTTGCCCAGCGGCGCAACCTGCTGTCGCCATCGTTCCATCGCCTGTGGTGGGACATCCTGCGCTTCAACAAGCTGAGCAAGACCTGGCTCGCGGCCGATCCCGCCCTGACCGTCGGCCAGGCCCTGGCACAGGCGGGCTTCGGCCGCCGGCTGCGCGCGCACTATCTGGAGCCGATGTGCGCCGCGATCTGGTCCATGCCGTACGGTGGCTTGGATGCCTTCCCGGCGCGATTCCTTTCGCGATTCCTCGATAACCACGGCATGAACACGGTGTCCGACCGGCCGCAGTGGTTCACGGTGAAGGGCGGGTCTGCGACCTACGTCACGGCGATCACCAGGCCTTTCGCGGATCGCATCCGCCTGCGTTCGCCGGTGCGCCGGGTCTCGCGTCGGGCGGGCGGAGTGACCGTCGCCACCGACACCGACACGGCCGACTTCGACCAGGTCATCATCGCCGCCCACAGCGACCAGGCCCTGGCGATACTCGCGCCGCCGACCGAATGCGAACAGGAATTGCTGGGGGCGTTTCCCTACCAGGGCAACGACGCCGTCCTGCATACCGATGCCCGCGCCATGCCCAAACTGCGCCGGGCGTGGGCGGCGTGGAACGTGCGCACCGGCGGCCCCGGTGCGCCGGCGGCGGTCACCTACTGGTCGAACCGGTTGCAGAACCTCGACACGGCGACGCCCTTCCTGGTCAGCCTCAACCAGGAGGTCGATCCGGCGCAGGTGCTCGGTCGCTACCGCTACCACCACCCGCAGTTCACTGCCGCCGCCCCGGCGGCGCAGGCCCGGCACGACGAACTCATCCAGCACCAGGGCGTCAGCCATTGCGGCGCGTATTGGCGCTTCGGCTTCCACGAGGACGGCGTCGTCTCGGCTCTCGCGGTGTGCCGGCGCTTCGGGGTGGTGCCATGAATCTAAAAATCGCAATTGCACCCCACCTGCTGCGTTGGTCGTCGGTCATTTGGCGCTGCCAAACTCCCTCCTCCCGCCTTGCATCTGGGGCGCACTTGCGATTTTTACAAGGAATTGTGGGTAGGATTTTGTTAAGGCGGGGGCATTTCCGGCAATTGAAAAATGTTTGGCCATTTCGATCCCCTCACCCATTTGGGGCAAAATCTGCAAAACCTCATTCCGAGGCCACTGGGGAACAAATTCATGGATCTATTGCGATGTTTAGGGTGAATCCGCCGCTGAAATCAGCGATCTTCACCGGCTGGATCCGGCATCGTCGTCGGGCGGACAAACCACAGGTTTTCCGCCACCGCATCTTCATGTGCTGGCTCGACCTCGCCGAGATCCCGCACCTGTTCCGGCAGCGTTGGTTCTGGCGGCGCGAAGGCGCGGCGCCGGCCAGCTTCCGCCGCGCTGATTATCTGGGCGATCCCCGCGTGCCGCTCGACCAGGCGGTGCGCGATCTGGTGGCCGAGCGCACCGGCGTCCGCCCGCAGGGCCCGATCCGGCTGCTCACCCATCTGCGCTACCTCGGGGCCTGCTTCAATCCGGTGTCGTTCTACTACTGCTACGACGGCTCCGGCACCCGGATCGAGACCATCGTCGCCGAGATCACCAACACGCCGTGGCTGGAACGTCACGCTTATGTGCTGCCGGTCGGATCAGCGGACCCGGCCCGGGCCAGTCTGCACTGGTCCTTCGCCAAGGAATTCCACGTCAGCCCGTTTCAGGGCATGGACCACCAGTACGAATGGTCGTTCACCGCGCCGGGCAAAAACCTGGGCGTCCACATGCTCAACCGCCGCGACGGTCGCATCGTGTTCGACGCCACTTTGGCACTGGAACGCAGGGAATGGAGCGACGCGACCTTGGCCGGGGTGTGGTTTCGCTATCCCGTCATGAGCCTCTTCGCCCTGGTCGCGATCTACGGCCACGCCCTCGTCCTGTGGTGGCGGGGCGCGACTTTCCATCCACATCCGCGTACCATCACGCCTCGGCCAATCCCGGAGGTTGCATGAACCGTCCCATCCTCGTTCCTGATCTCGGTGCTGGCGGCACGGCAGGCCGCCCGGCAGCTCCGGCTCGCACCGCCAATCTGCTGGAGCGTTGGTGCCGACGGGCCCTGCTGGGTCTGCTGGCCGGTCTGCGCGACGGCGGCCTGCGCCTGGTCGAGTCCGGCCGCGAGACCGCCCGTCTGGGAGATCGCGATCCGGCGCTGACGTTGACCGTACACGATCCCGCCTTCTGGCCGGCAGCGGTGCTGGGCGGCAGCGTCAGCGTGGGCGAGAGTTACACTGAAGGCCTGTGGGACAGCGACGACCTGCCGGGCCTGATCGCCCTCTTCGCGCGCAACCGCGACCTTGGTGATCGTCTGGACAGCGGCTGGGCCAGGGTTTCCGCCCCGCTGCGCCACCTCATCCATGCCTGGCACCGCAACTCGCGGCGCGGGGCGCGCGAGAACATCGCGGCGCATTACGATCTCGGCAACGATCTTTTTGCCGAGTTCCTCGATCCCACCCTCAGCTATTCCGCCTGCTGGTACGACCGCGCCGACACGACGCTCGATCAGGCGGCGGTGGCCAAGCTGGAGCGCGTCTGCCGCCGGCTCGACCTGAAACCCGGCCAGCACCTGGTCGAGATCGGCACCGGCTGGGGCGGCCTCGCCATCCACGCCGCCCGCCACCACGGCGTGCGCGTCACGACCACCACCATCAGCGAATCCCAGCGCACGCTCGCGCTCGAACGCGTGCGCGCGGCGGGACTCTCCGATCGCATCACCGTGCTCGGAGCCGACTACCGCGACCTGCCGCGTTTGCTCGCCGCTGACCCGGCCGATCGGCTGGTCTCGATCGAGATGGTCGAGGCGATCGGCCAGCGCCAGTATCCGACCTTTTTTCGCACCATCCGCGACCTGCTGAAAAACGACGGCCTGGCCGTGATCCAGGCGATCACCATCCCGGACGCGCGTTTCGCCCAGGCGGCGGGCGAGGTCGACTTCATCAAGCGCTGGATCTTCCCCGGTTCCTGCATCCCGTCGCAGGCCGCGCTGCTCGCGGCCAACGCCCGCGCCGGCGGGATGGATCTGGTGCACCAAGAGGACTTCGGCCTGCACTACGCCCGCACCCTGGCGGATTGGCGGCGACGCCTGCTCGCGCACCGCGAGCGCATTCTCGCCATGGGATACGGCCCGACGTTCATCCGCCAGTTTGAATTCTACTTCGCCTACTGCGAAGGCGGTTTCGCCGAGCGCACCATCGGCGTCGCGCACCTCAGCTTCGCCCGGCCCCGTTGGCGCCCGGCGCAGGTCTGAACCGCCCCCATGCCACCACTCGCCTACAACCTGATCCATGCCGTGCTTTGGCAGGCCGCCTGGTTCGCCGCCGTGCTCGGGGCGGCGCATGGTCTGCCGTGGCTCGGCCCGGCCGCGACGGTGCCGGTGCTGGCCCTGCATTTGTGGCAGCATCGCTGTGATCGTGACCGGGGTTGGGCGATGCCGCTGATCGCCCTCGGCCTGGGACTGGCGATCGACAGCTTGCTTGGGCAGGTCGCCGGCCTGCGGATGGCGCGCGGCGACGGAACCTGGGCCGCCTGGGCGACACCGTGGATGGGATCGCTGTGGATCCTGTTTGCGACCGCGCTGGGCGCTTCGTTGTCCTGGCTCCGGCAGCGCCAGGCGCTGGCGGCCGGGTTGGGCGCGATCGCCGGGCCGCTGGCGTATTACGGCGGAGCCCGCCTGGGGGCGCTGACGATTGACGGTTGGCCGACCCTCGTCGCGATCGGCGTCGCCTGGGCCGTGGCGCTGCCGATCCTGCTGGCATTTTCCCGGTATTCCTCGCGGAGGACTCATGCCTGAACTGACCCTCTCATGTCAGCTGTGCTGGATCGCGATCGGCGCCAGCGCATTGATGCTCAGCCTGTGGCTCTGGCAGCAGCACCACCGCGATGCCGGCATCGTCGATGCCGGCTGGGCTTTCGGCATCGGCACCGCCGCCGTCTTCGCCGGCCTGACCGGCGGCGGCGATCCCGTGGTGCGGGCGGTGGTGGCGGTGCTGGGCGCGGCCTGGGGCTGGCGCCTGGCCGTCTACCTGCTGCGCGACCGTGTGCTGGGCAAACCCGAGGACGGCCGCTATGCCCGCATGCGCAAGGCGCTGGGTCGCCATGCATCAGCGGGGTTTCTTGCGTTCTTTCTCTTCCAGGCCGGACTGGTCCTGCTCTTCGCCCTGCCCTTCGTGCTCATCGCCGCCCAGACACGCCCGGCGGGATGGCTGACCTGGGCCGGCGTCGCGGTGTGGATCCTGGCGATGGCGATCGAGATCACCGCCGACCGCCAGTTGGCGCGTTGGCGGGCCGACCCCGGCAACAAGGGTCGCACCTGCCGCGCCGGGCTGTGGCGCTGGTCGCGCCATCCCAACTACTTCGGCGAATGGCTGCACTGGTGGGCCTATGCGATCATCGGCCTGGGCGCGGCGCACGGCACCTGGTTGCTGATCTGGCCGGCGCTGATGTTCGCCTTTCTGTGGTGGGTGACCGGCATTCCCCACACCGAGCGCCGCTGCCTGGAGACGCGCGGCGACGACTACCGTGACTACCAGCGCACGACCTCGATGTTCTTTCCCTGGTTTCCCCGTCCTTCCCCGGAGTCCCGCCCATGACTGCCTTCGCCTCTACTTCCGCCACCGCCACCGCCGCCACCGGTCCCGTTGCCACGCTGGCAGCGAGCACCCCGGATTTCCGCGAACCTCTCGGCATCCGCCTCGCCGAATCCGGCACGCTGCCTGATTTCGCGATCCGTCTCGGCATCCGTCGTCTGCTCCATCGACGCGCGGCCACGGTTGCGGGTCTGGGCGTTGAAGAACAGCAGCAGCGCGAGCAGGCGTTCGTCGCCATGCTGCGCTCGTCGCCGCTCGCGGTGCATCAGCAGGCCGCCAACAGCCAGCACTACGAGGTTCCGCCGGAGTTTTTCGCACTCACCCTCGGCCCCCAGCGCAAGTATTCGTCGTGCTGGTACCCGCCCGGGGCCACCACCCTGGCCGAGGCGGAAGAGGCCGCGCTCGCCACCACCGCCGAACGGGCGCAATTGGCCGACGGCCAGCGCATCCTCGAACTCGGCTGCGGTTGGGGGTCGTTGTCGCTGTGGATGGCGCGCGCCTTCCCCAAGGCGCGCATCACGGCGGTGTCCAACAGCGCGCCGCAACGCCAGCACATCACCGCCGAGGCGGCGCGGCGTGGGCTTACCAACCTGGAGGTCCTCACCTGCGACCTCACTACCTTCGACCCAGGCCAGCGCTTCGACCGCGTGGTGTCGGTGGAATGCTTCGAACACCTGCGCAACTGGCCGGAACTCTTCCGCCGCATCAGCACCTGGCTCGAACCCGGCGGGTCGCTGTTCTTCCATGTCTTCACCCACCGCCATTCCAGCTACCTGTTCGACACCGGGGCGAACGACGACTGGATGGGCCGGCACTTCTTCACCGGCGGCATGATGCCCGCCGACACCCTGCCCCTGCGTCTGCAAGACGACCTGCGCGTTGCCGGCCACTGGCGCTGGGACGGCACCCACTACGCCCGCACCGCCCGCGCCTGGCTCGCGAACCTCGACCGCAACCGCGCCGAGGCCACGCGCATCCTCGCCGCCGCCCGCCCCGGCCACGCCCCGGCAGTGCTGGTCCAGCGCTGGCGCATGTTCTTCCTGGCCTGCGAGGAACTGTGGGCCTTCCGCCGGGGTCAGGAATGGCTGGTCAGCCACTACCGCATGGTCCGGCCCTGATTGCTGGTTCTGGCGAGCGCTGGCGAGGGTCGAGCGTTTGAACCCTTCCGCTTGGCGACTCGGACCATCCGCTCGTATACACTATCCTCCACTGAAAGGACCTCCATGCGCCTCTTCTCCTATTTCATTCCGATTCTGGCGGCCACCGGCCTGATCAGCGCCGGCGAAGCTCCGGCTTTGGCTTCGGTGTGGGACGTGACCCTCAACGATCTCGACGGCAAACCGCATCCGTTGGCGCAGCACAAGGGCAAGGTGCTGCTCATCGTCAACGTCGCCTCGAAGTGCGGCTTCACCAAGCAGTACGCCGGGTTGGAAAAGCTGCACCAAAGCCACCAGGCCAAGGGCCTGGTGCTGATCGGGGTGCCCTCGAACGACTTTGGCGGCCAGGAACCCGGCACCGCTGAAGAGATCAAGACGTTCTGCACCCGCACCTACGGCGTGACCTTCCCGATCCTGGAGAAGGTCAAGGTCGGCGGGGCCGATGCGACGCTGCTCTACCGCTGGTTGACCACCCGGCCCGGCTGCGGGGTGGTGAAATGGAACTTCACCAAGTTCCTGGTCGAGCGCGACGGCACCACGGTGCGCCAGTTCGGTTCCTCGACCAAGCCCGACGATGCCGCCCTGCTCAAGGCCATCGACGAGGCCCTGGAGAAATCCAAGTGATCGGCACCAGCCTGCGGCGCTGGCTCGACAGCCACCATCGCGCCGATGAACCGGTCGCCAACCCGCGCCACATCGACTACCTGCGCCTCATCCCCTTCGTCACCGTACATCTGGCTTGCCTGCTGGCGCTGGTGGTCGGGGTATCGTGGGTCGCGGCCGGGGTCGCGCTCGGGCTGTATCTGGTGCGGATGTTCGGCATCACCGCCGGCTACCACCGCTTGTTCGCGCACCGCGCTTACACCGTGCCGCGTTGGGTCGCCTTCGCGCTCGCCTTCCTGGGCGGCACCTCGGCCCAGCGCGGGGCGCTGTGGTGGGCGGCGCACCACCGCCACCACCATCGTCACAGCGACGAGGCGGAGGACCTGCACTCGCCGCTCCAGCACGGCTTCTGGTGGTCGCACCTGGGCTGGTTCCTCGCCGACGGGGCGTACCGCTCGCGCCTGGAACTGGTGCCGGATCTCGCCAAGCGCCCGGAACTGGTCTGGCTCGACCGCTACGACGTGCTGCCGCCCGCCCTGCTCGCCGCCGCCTGCTTCGCCCTTGGCTGGTGGCTGGGGCCGGAATGGAACACCTCGGGCCTCCAGATGCTGGTCTGGTTCAGCATCTCGACGGTCGTCCTGGCCCATGCCACCTTCAGCGTGAACTCGGTGATGCACGTCTGGGGCCGGCGGCCGTTCCCGACCTCTGATACCAGCCGCAACAACCTGCTCATCGCCCTCATCACCCTGGGCGAAGGCTGGCACAACAACCACCACCAGTACCAGGCCAGCGTGCGCCAGGGTTTCCGCTGGTGGCAGATCGACCTGTCGTTTTACGCCGTGTGGGCGATGTCCCGCGTCGGCCTGGTGCAGCGCATGAATCCGGTGCCGGTGCGGCTGCGTTCCGGGCGGGTCACCCCGCCAGCAGATCGCTGACCATCGCCCGCTCGGGCAGGCTCGGGATCGCCCCGGTTTTCCGACACATGGGGCAGCGAATGCGCAGACGAGCGGCTGGCGACGAGTCCATCGCCGTCGCGCCTGAACCGCCGGCGGCCCAGCAAGGCCGCCGGGGTCGGCTGGGATCAGAACAGTGCGATGCGCAGGCTTTCGAGGAAGCCGGTGATGGAGGTGCTCAGGCCGCTGACGCCCTTGGCGACCAGGTTGCTGACGCCGATCAGGATGCCGCAGTAGATCGCGCCGACGGCGTAGTTGTTGGCCTTCAGCTCGGCGACCTCATCGATGTCCTTGGTCAGCTTGTCCATGACCTTGAAGGTCAGGGTGATCGCGGTCGAGGCCAGGACGATGGCCAGGATCAGGTTGAATGCGCCGCCCAGGATAGCGGGGATCGCGCTGGCGAAACCTGCGCTTGAGAAGCTGAGCAGACTCAACAGCCCCTTGGTCAGGCCCTCGACGCCGCTGCCGATGACGCTGGTGTAACTGAGTACCACGCCAATCGCGAGCAGGGCGACGGCGATGTTCTTCTTCTTGATTTCGCCCCAGATGTCGAGGCCATCAAGCAGCTTGGAAACCAGCGTGAGTCCCTTGGTGATGGCGAAGGCCGCGATGCCCAGGCCGACCACAACCTGGATGATGCCCATGATCAGGCCGCCAGCGGCAAGTCCCACGGCACCCCAGTTCCCGGCGCGCTCGGCTGCCGGCAGGGCTGTGGTCGCGGTCGCCAGGACCATGAGGGAGAAAAGACGGATGCTGGGGTGCATGGGGTGTTCCTTGGAGGGAGTGGGGGTGGGTGTCCAGGAAGCCAGGGTTGGATCGTCCCGGCTGGACGGGGGGCGGAGGCTAGTGCCCGAGTCCGTTTGCCAAGAGGCAAGACGGCGCGGCCAATCATGAGAAGATTTCATGAACCTGGCTTCGACCAACGGCCCATCCGGGGCGTTGGCGCGTCGGATGACGAGTGCCGTTCAGCGCGCCAGCGCTTCCAGCCCCGCCGCGATCTTCAGCAATCGCGCATCCTGGTTGATCGCGGTCTGGAGCTGCAATCCGACCGGCAGACCTTGTTCGTCGGTGCCGAAGGGCACCGAGATCGCAGGCACGCCAGCGAGGTTGGCGGCGATGGTGAAGATGTCGGATAGGTACATCTGGAGGGGGTCCGACAGTTTTTCACCGGCCTTGAAGGCGGTGGTCGGGCTGACCGGGCCGAGGATCACGTCGCAGGCGGCGAACGCCGTGGTGTAATCCTGGCAGATCAGATTGCGGACCTGCTGCGCTTTCTTGTAATAGGCATCGTAATAGCCGGTCGAAAGCACGTAGGTGCCGAGCAGGATGCGGCGGCGGACCTCGGGCCCGAACCCGGTGGCGCGGTTGCGGGCGTAGAGGTCGTGCAGGCTCTTCGGTTGATCGACGCGCGGACCGAAGCGCAGGCCATCGAAGCGGGCCAGGTTCGACGAGGCCTCGCCAGTGGCGATGACGTAGTAGACCGCGACCGAGTGGCGTTCATGCGGCAGCGACACCGGCACCAGCGTCGCGCCGGCGGCGGTGAGGGCGGACTTCGCGGCATCGAGTCGGGCACGCACGCCGGGGGTGAGGCCGGCGAGGTGCTCCTCGATCACGCCGACGCGCACACCACGCAGGGCAGTGGCGGCCTCACCGAGATCTGTCAACCCGGACCAGGTCCTGGGCGACGAGGTGGAATCGTTGGCGTCCTGGCCGGCCATGACCGCGAGGGCGGCGGCGGCATCGGCGGTGCTGGTCGCGAATGGGCCGATCTGGTCGAGCGACGAACCGAACGCGATCAGGCCGAAGCGGCTGACCGCGCCGTAACTTGGTTTCATGCCCACCGCGCCGCACAGGCTGGCGGGCTGGCGGATCGAACCGCCGGTGTCGGAGCCGAGCGCGATGGGCACGATGCCGGCGGCGACCGACGCGGCGCTGCCGCCGGAACTGCCGCCTGGAATACGCGACGGATCGCGGGGATTCCTCACCGGGCCGTGGCACGAGGTCTCGTTCGACGACCCCATCGCGAATTCGTCCATGTTGGTGGTTGCGACCACCACCGCGCCGGCGCGCTCCAGCCGTTCGACCGCAGTGGCGGTGTAGGGGCTGATGAATCCGGTCAGGATGCGCGAGCAGCAGCCGACCTCGGCCCCGGTCAGGCAGAGGTTGTCCTTCAGTGCGATCGGCACGCCAGCAAGCGGCAGGCGTTCGCCGGCGCGCACCCGGGCGTCGACGGCATCGGCGGCGGCCAGGGCGCGGGCGCGGTGGACGCGGATGATCGCGTTCAGGGTGTCCGATTCGGCGCGTACCAGCGATTGCTCGACGGCGGTGCGGGCGCTGGCGCCGGCGTTGACGGACGCGGCGATCACCAACGCGGGTTTGGTTTTTCCACTCACCGGTCCA
Source organism: Candidatus Kuenenia stuttgartensis (assembly GCA_945876185.1). GTDB lineage: Bacteria > Planctomycetota > UBA11346 > UBA11346 > UBA11346 > BJHQ01. The sequence goes on from CAMCMZ010000009.1 coordinate 65,163, forward strand.
CCACCTTTTCCACCAGGATGGCGCTGTCGCTGTGCCGGGCGGCGTTGGCGAGGACCTGGGTGCGGTCGAGGATCCGCCCTGGCACATCGGCGCGGGTCACGTTGACCAGGCCGGCGACGTTGGCGACCGGCTCGACGCCGGTGGTGTCGACTTCCGACAACTGCTGCACGTACCCGACGATGGTGTCGAGGTGCTTGGCCATGGCCTCGGCTTCGCTCTCGCCACTGGCGGTGCTGTCACCACTGGCGGTGCCTTGGCCAAGCGCCAGATCGGCCAGCTTGGCGAGGTGGTTGACGTCCTTGACGGTGATCGCCATCTGGCCTCCGTGGCGCGGCAGCCTAGGTGGGACGCAGGTCAGTCCAGGGCGGCCCCGGCCGTGCTCGCGCGCAGCGCCCACAGCGCCTCGGCCAAGCGCAAGTCGTCGCGTGTGGTCAACTTCAGGTTGCAGGCGTCGCCCGGCACCAGCGCCACGCGATGCCCGGCGCGCTCCATGATTTCGGCGTCGTCGCTGCAATTCCAGTGCTCGGCGGCGGCGCGAGCGAAGGCCGCCAGGGCCTCCACCCGGCGCAGCCCCTGCGGCGTCTGCGCCAGCCAAAGCGGCCCGCGCGGCACGGTGGCGGCGACGGTGCGGCCGTCGTCGCTGCGCTTCACCGTTGGGGCGCAGGGCACCGCCACGACTGCGGCGATGTGGGTGGAGAGCGCGGTAAGGCAGTCCTCGATGCAGCGGCGCGGCACTAGCGGCCGCACCGCGTCATGCACCAGGGCCAGGTCGACGGTGCAGGCGGCGAGGGCGAGCGCGACCGAATCCTGGCGTCGGGCGCCGCCAGCGACGATGCGGACCGGCAGGGTCGGGGGCGCAGATGCCAGACAGCGTTCGAGCAGCTCGCGATGGTCGGGATCGATCGCGATTACCGCCTCGTCCACCAGTCCGTTGAACGCGGTCAGGGTGCGGCAGATCACCGGCACACCGGAAAGCATCAGGAATTGCTTGGGGATGTCGCTGGCGAAGCGCCGGCCGCTGCCAGCCGCCGGCAGCACCAGGGCGGTCGCCATCAGGGGCGCCTGGGTCTGCCCGGAGCCGGAGTCTTCAGACCGGGGCCGGGGGGAGCAGGCGTCTTGTAGGTCCGGGTGGCGGGCTTCTGGTCGGCTGGCGTTTCAGGCACTCCTTCCAACGGTTCGGTCGGAGTCTTGATGCCGGCTGGCGGCGGCACCTTCCGCGCCGGAGGTACATGCGAGGTCGTTGGCGATGGCGTCGGCCGCGCGGAGGTCGGGCTTGGTGGGGCCAAGGTGCGGGTCCGGGGCGCTGCTGTTGTCGCTGGCGCCGAGGCTGGTCGCGGTGCCCGTATCGGTTCTGCAACCGGGACGGGTTTGCGCAGGCGGACGAACGCGAACAGGACGATCGGCAACAGGGCCAGCACGGTCCAGACCAGGACGTGGAATGGGTGCCGGTCGCGCATGCCGGTCAGACCTTGGCCCCCGGTCACGTACGGGCCGTAGTTTCCGATCACCACCGCCCAGCCGTCAGGCGACAGGTAGGATTTCCAGGCCAGGAACTGCCAGCCGGCCGCATAGGCGCGATCCGGATCGCGCGCGCTCTCCAGCCCCAGGAACCAGCGCCTGGCGAGGTGGTCACCGGCTGCGCCGGCCAGACGGTAGCACTCGCTGGCCGCGTCGAGGCGCTGGGCTATTTCAATCTTGGATTCGCCCTTGGCGCTGGGCGTTTCGCTCACCTTGCGCTCGGCATGACCGCTGTAGCGCAGGGCAGAGGCCATCACTTCGGTCTTGCGCTGCAGCTCGGGCATGTCGGCGGCCTTGCGCAGCATGACGGCGGCGCGGGCGAAGTTGCCGGCGCGATAAGCCGCCATGCCGGTGCTGATCAGCTCGTTCGCCGTGCGCGGCGGGATCGTCTCGAAGATCGCGTCAGCCTCGGCCTTACGACCGGTAGCGGAATAGGCCTGGGCGAGGTTGAACAGCACGTCGCGGTCGTTGACACCCTGGGCGCGCGCTGCTTCCAGGTAGGGGATGCCTTCAACGTACATTTCGAGCTGGAGCAGCGCTTCGCCCAGGGCGAGCTGGGCCGGCACGAGGCCCGGTCGGAAGTTGAGCGCCTCGCGCAGCGGCGGCAGGCCGGCGCGGATGCGGTCCTTGCCGTTCTCGACCTCGGTCGCCTCGATCAGATCACGACCCTGGGCGAGCAGGATCCGGCCGAGGTACATCTGCACCTCGGCGTCGCGCGGCTGGAGCGCGACCAGGCGGCGGAAGCAGGCTTCGGCGCGCACGTACGCATCCTGGCGCGTCGCCAGACGTTCGTACCCGCCGGCGCGGGCGAAGATGACCCGGCCAAGCTCGAACAGCGCGTCGGGATACCTGTCTCCGGTGCCAGCTGCGCCGGAACCGGTTGCGCGCTGGAAGGCGATCTCGGCACGTTCCAGGTCCTTGGCCAGCAGCGCGATCCTACCCTCCAAGAAGAGGAACTCCTTCGGCGTCGTGGTCACTGCCCGCTGCATGGCCAGCGCCAGGTATTTCTCGGCGTTGGCGAGATCCTTGCCGGCAATGGCCGCGCTCGCGGCGTCGAAGTTGACCCAGCCCTCCTTGTCTTTGTAGCCGGTGAAGCGGTTGGCGATGTTGTAGACCGCCTCGTAGCGTTCGCGGCGCCCAAGCGCCTGGATGGCCAGGCGACCGGCCGGGATGGACGCGCCATCGAGCTTGAGCGCCTCATGGGCCGAGGCATAGGCTCCTATCAGGTCGCCGCCGTCCAACTTCAGCTGGGCGCGGGCCAAATGGCCATCGATCCAGGTCGGGAACTTCGCGATGATCGCATCCAGCCGGGCGCCGGCATCGGCACTCTTGGCGGCAAGGGCGCTCTGCACCGGCAGCCATTGCTCCTGGGTCGGGGCATCGCTGGCCCAGGCGCTGGTACCACCGACAGCCAGGCAGCAGGCCCAGGCGAGCACCACGCGGGTGGGATACGACCGGGTTCGGTTCATGGTTTGGCCGCCTTCTGGGGAACGGGGACGGCATCGGGGACTTCCGCCCGGGCGAAACCGGCGGCACTGGCCTCGGCGTAAAGATCTTCCGCCCGTTTCGCCACCAGCGGTCGCACCGTCAGCGTCGTCACGGCGCGGCAGGTGTAGGTGACCGGAATCAGATCGGCCACGAAATCGCAGGGGAAACGCTGCCACCAGGGCTTTGGCGTGGCGACGCGCGCGGTGGCGCGGGCGAAATCGTCCTCGCCCATCCGGCCGGCGGCGCTGGCGACGAGTTCGATCGGCAGCGCCCCGGTGCGAACGATGGGCGCGGTCGTCCAGGGAGTTGCCGGCTTCGTGCCGACGAGTTTTTCGCCGGCGAAACCCGGCGCCGGCGCTGGTTCGATCCGCGCTTCATGCAGCAGGCATCCGCCCAGCAGCAGAACGCTGCCGGCCAGCGCCAAGGCGCGCCATCCCGACTCGGCGGGTGCAGCGAAGATCGACACGTGCGCGGGCCGGGTCATGGCGGCGTCACCTTAGCCGCCGGCTCCGGGGCGGGAAGCCGGCCCGTGTCGAAGTTGGGCGGTGGTTCAGCACCCACCGGCCGGCGCAGCAGGGCCGCCCCAGCCAACCCCGCCAGCACCGCTGCGGCCAACCAGGCGGCCGCGCCCAGGCGCCTGGATCGTGCGTGCAGCACCGCGAATTCGGCTTTCAGGGCCGGCAGGTCCACGTTGCTGGTCTTGCTGCCGGTCGAGGTCCGGATCTCGGCCGCCAGGGCCGATCCCGCGTGCGCCGCCTGCCACGCCCAGCCGTGGCAGGCCGGCAGGGCCAGCGCTGCGGCCAAGAGCAGCCAGCCCGGCCAGCGCCGTCGCCGTTCACGCCGGTCGAGTTCCGTCAGCCACGCCGCCAGGATCGGGATCACGATCGCCGCCACCGCCGCGACCGCCGACCACCCCAGCAGCAGCCGACCGAAGATCGCGCCGGCGGCATCCCGGGTGATCAGGTTCGTCCCTGGTGGGGCCTGACTGAAGATCGCCTGCGCTGCCGCGACCAACGCAGCCCCGGAAGCCACCCAGGCCACCGCGAGGGCGAACAGGAGCAGCCAGGCGGTCCGTCGCGTCAAGCCGTTCATCCGACCACCACGTCGGTGATCAGGCTGATCGCCACCACCTGCCGGCGCGGCACCCACAGCCGCGCGCGGTTGACCCGCACGCCAATGGTGCGTGATTCCAGCACGTAGACCTCCTTCGAGGAGTTCGCCTCGCGGTGGTCGTGCAAGTCAGCCTCGCGGAATTCGAGGTGCGCGTCGGAAGCCGCGACCAGGATGCCGATCACGAGGTAGAACTCGGCCAGATCCGCGACCACCACCTCGCCGATCAGCGGCCGCAGCCAGTCGCCGACGGGCAGAGGGACCGGGGCGGGATCGGGTGTGGCTGGCATGACGGGGCTCAGACGCCGAATTCGAACTCGTCGGGATTACTTGGACGCGGCGAAGCCAGGTGCGACTTCAGGCGGCGGATCAGGCGGTTCTGCTTCACCGGCGCGAGGCGGCGGAAGAGGTTTTCGACCAGCAGGGCGCAGGTCGCGTCGACCGGTGTGCCATCAAGCGGGATCTCAGCCCGCGCCATGCTGCGGTGGCCGCCGGCGGAACCGAGCTTGGCGAACGCCAGGGTCGCGCGCTTGCCCACGTCGACCTGGTGTCCGTCACCGCGGAAGACCACGACCAGGCGGTCGCCGCGTTCGCGCGAGCGCGCCACCCCGGCGCACACCACCCACGAGATGCCGCAGGTCAGCAGCAGCAGGTCGGCGGTCTGCACCAGCACGTCGGGACTGGGCACCGCGCCGAAATGGACGAGCACCAGATCGCGCCAGGTCACCCGATGGTCGATGCCCCACGAGATGAAATCCAGCATCACCATCGGCACCTGGGATTTTTCCAGGCGGCTGATGAAGTTGTGGTCGGCGCGGTCGTGCAGGCGTTCATACGCCCGGATGTCGGCCGCCCCAGCGCCTCGGCGCAGGTCGTTGGTGTCAGTGATGATGCCGTAGATGAGCGCGGTCGCGAGGCGGCGGTCGATCGGCACCTCGGCATCGAGCAAAAACTCCGCGACCTTGGTGCTGGTCGAGCCGTAGCCGGGCCGCAGGTCGACGAAGGTGGCGGTGGTATCCTCGCGCAAGGGGTGATGATCGATCACCGCATCGGCACGCGGCGGTTGCTCGCGCCAGAATCCGGGCTGGGCGTCGACGATCGCCACCGCGTCGGCCTGGGCGAGTTCGTCATCGCCCAGGCGCTCGATCGGGGTGCGCAGCCATTTGAGGAGCAGCCGGTTCTGGTAGCGGTTGACCTCGCCGGTGTGACGCAGGATTGGTTCCACCCCCAACGTGCGCCAGAGCGCAGCGACGCCCAGGGCGGCGCCGACCGCGTCGGGGTCGGGATCGCCGTACATCAGCACCAGCGGCTGCGCCTTGCCCCGGGCGCAGTCGAGCAGCGCGTCGACCCGCTTGAGATTTTCCAGGCGCCGCGCCACTTCGTCGCGCACCCGCGCCTGCGCCGGCATGAGCGTGAGGTAGCCCTCCGGCAGGCCGCGCCCGCCGCCGAACCAGAACAAAGATCGGCAGGGCGGCAGCCAGGCGCGGATGCGCTGGGCCTCGTCGACGCGGTCGACCGCGACCAGGTACGGCGGCGGCGGCAGGTCGGCCGGGCGCTCGGCGTAGTCCGCGTCGACGCGGGCGACCTCGACCCCCGGATACGGCGCGAGCAGGCGTTCGACCTCGCCATCGGCGGTGTAGACCCGCACCGCCGTACCGGCGCCGACGAAGAAACCCACCGTCGCCACCACCGGGCCGCTGTGGCCGATGACCGTGACCGGCGGCGGGGCCGTTCGGCGTGGATGCGGGGTCGACATGCGCGCGGCGATGCTAGTGCCGCCCGATCCGGGGCAACCCGGCCAGGGAAACCGGGCGAACCCGGACAGGTTCACTGCCCGTGAACTCGTCGGGGAGGGAGGTTCGGCTGCGGCTTTGGCCTTGCGAGCGCCAGTCGAGCTTGGTTCCGCGTTCTTGGTCACCGTGGTGAGGGCTGCGTCGATGCCCCGGCTGGTCCCCATTGACATGATCGTTTAATCGCTGGTATATTTTCAGGCTGTTCCGGCTGGACAGCATTCACCCCAGCCCTGGAGATCCTGCCATGCGTGCGTCCTTCCTTTTCAGCATCGTCGCGTTTGCCTGGTCCTTGGCGGTGGCGCCCGGAGTCGGCGCCGGTGAGGCCCTGCTCATGAACGTGTTGCCGCTCGAAACGCCGATTGTGATGGCGAAGAAGTTCAAACCGCTGGCTGACTATTTGACGACGGCTCTCGGCCAGGAGGTGCAGGTCAAGCCGGGCAAGGATTATGCCGCCAGCGTCGCTGACGTCGGCGGGCTCAAGCATCAGCTGGCGTACACCTCGCCGACGTTGTGGGCCAAGCTGGCGCGCCTGCATCCAGATGCTGGCATGGAGATGGTCGCGCTGGTCTGCCTCGATGGCAAGCCGTTCACCAACTCGTGCATCATCGTGGCCAAGGATTCGCTGGTGCAGACGCTTGCGGACCTCAAAGGCAAGTCCTTCGCCTTTGGCAACGAGGATTCCACCGGATCGCATCTCTATCCGCGCTGGATGCTGAAGCAGGCGGGGATCGAGCGCGATGGTGGCTTGGGGTCATTCTCCTACACCGGCACCCATGCCAACGTGCTCAAGGCGGTGGAGGCCGGCAAAGCCGACGCCGGCGGGTTGACCGAGGGCGTGGCCCTCACCGGGGTCGAGGCGGGTACGGTGCGCATCCTCGCCACCTCGGAACCGGTGCCGGAGTTCGCGATCGTCATCAACAAATCCTTTCCGGCCGCGCTCAAACCAAAGCTGCTCACTGCGCTCACGGCGCTGTCCTCGTCGACCCCTGAGCACGTCGCCATGCTGTCCCCCATCAACAAGAAGATGACCGGCTTCATCGCCGCGAAGGGGGATGAGTATGCCAAGCCGGCGGAGATGATCCTCAAGCTCTACGGCGAGGCCTTCTTCGCCAAGTAGAACCTTCTGCGTTACCCAGATCCAGGACCATCGCATGCGCCTTGCTGGCAAGCTCATCATCATCGTCATACCGACGGCGGTCGCGCTCCTGAGTGGCTTGGCGGTTGGCGTGGTTCTGACCGTCCGCAACAGCGAGTCCTCGGCCAGCGCCACGATCGCCCAGCGGATGGGGGAACAGGCGGCCTATACCACCGAGCGCTCCGCCAAGCGTCTGGAGGAGCACGGCCGCTCACTGGCCACGGTGGTGGCCCAGGTGGCGCCCTCGTTCGTGGTGAGCGACGACCTGAGCACGCTCGAAGCGCTGGTGGTCCAACTTGCCGCCGATCCCGATGTCGGATGGGTCCAGCTCACCGACGCCAAGGGCCGCGCTCTCGCAGCCGCATGGCCGGGTGGGAAGGGCGTGAAGACGGCGGCGGCAGCCAAGGCGAAGCTTGGCAACACGGTGCGGGTGACGACGGCGATCACGGCGGAGGGCACCACCTACGGCATGGTCGAGGTGCTTCTGATCCGCGCTCGGCTCGAAGCCGATGGCAACCGGGCCGCAGCGGAAAGCGCCAAGCTCACCGAGGCGACGCGGAACGAACTAGCCACCCTGCGCAACCGGGTGGTACTGGTCGTGGTGGGCGCGTCGACCGCGATCCTGGTCGTTCTGGCGGTAGCCTTCGGCCTGCTCATCCGACGCCAGGTGTCGCGGCCGCTGGCCGAATTGAAGCATCTCGCCACCGCGATCGCGGCAGGCGATCTCAGCCAGCGGGTGACCGTGCGCAGCCGGGACGAGGTCGGCGACCTTGCTGACGCACTCAACCGGATGGCGCTCCAACTCGATGCCAAGGGTCGCCTGGCGGAGGCCATCGCCGATGGCAACCTCGGGGTCGAGGTTCCCATCGCTTCGGAGCGCGATTCCCTCGGCAAGGCCCTGGCTCGGATGACGTCCAGTCTCAAGGAACGCATCGGCGGTTTGGCCAGCCAAGCAGACCGTCTCGCGGCCATGGCCACCGCCCTGGTCGAGGCCTCGGCTCGACTCGATCGATCCCTCGCCACCGCAGGCGCCAACATCCAGTCGGTAGCCGCTGCCATGCAGGAATTCCAAGTCTCCTTCCGAGAGATATCCACCGGTTCGAACAAGGCGGTGGGTTTGACCCGCGACGTCTCCGATAACGCCAGCCGCGCCTCAGACGGCACCGCAGCCCTGATCTCCGCCGGCCAGGAGGTGGGCGAGATCGCCCGAGTCATCGCCAGTGTCGCCCAGCGCACCAATCTGCTCGCTCTCAACGCCACCAGAGAGGCAGCACGGGCCGGTGTGGCTGGCCGCGGCTTCGCCGTTGTCGCCGGCGAGGTGAAATCACTGGCAAACGAGACTTCCGCCTCAACCACGACCATCAACACCCGGGTAGAGCGGATCACCACCGAGACGGTTCGCGCCCGCGATGCCCTTGCCACCATCGCCACAGCGGTCAAGCGCGTCGACGAGACCTTGCAGACCATCGCCGCGAGCATCGAAGAGCAGACCGCGACCTCCGACGAGGTGGCCCGCAGCCTCACTGGCCTTGGAGATGCCACCCGCGTCGCTGCTGAGGCGAGCACCAGCCTGTCCGGCAGCACCCGCGAGCTCGCAGCGTTGGCGGGCTCGCTGCGTGAGATGGCGGGAGCGTATCGACTCTAGCCAGACTTGGACCCAGGTTCCTGGGTCCGAATGGAGTAGTGGTGGATCCTGGCCCTTGCGATCCGCCGCAGCCTGCCCCAGCTGTCTGACAGCGGCGATGGCGGGTGGTGGTGGGGGAATGGTCTGAACGAGACCGGTGTTCAGGGTGGGCTCAGGATTCCCGGGCGGGTCCGGCGGGCGGCGTCAATGGTATCGGTGATCATTCGTATGGCGGCTTGAGGCTCGGCCGGAACGGGAGAACCCCAGCACTGCGACAAAAGAACGCGGCAGGCCAGATCGTCTGGGTTGCGCAGCAATCCGTCCAGGCACAGACGTTCGGTCATCAGGTCGTGCCAGGGTTTGTCCGCCTGGGTGGCGATCCATCCCACCAGGGCAGGACCTACTTCGGTGGTAGCGTCCCAATGCCAAAGCATGGCCCCCGCCGCGAAGCGTTCCTCCTGCACAGCAAGTTGTACGCTGGGTGCATCGCTGCGGTAACGCAAGGCTTCGTGGAAAAACGGCGAAAACTCCGGCACTGCAGGTTTGGCGATGGGTCTGCGGGAAAAGAAGTCAGTTACGATCCGTTTGACCTCAGGGTCACCATGCGAGGATCCAGCGATATGACGCAGGTAGGGAAGGGCACGGCCATCGCCGATCGCCACCAGGATGGCCACGGTTTCCTGCAGCAATGCGGGGTCAGTCTTACTGAGCACTGCAATCAGAGGTAGGACGGCACGATACCCCATTTTGATCAGAATGGTCCGGGCCTGCTCGCGCTGCGTCGGTTTTCCGAGTGCGACAATGAGCGCGGGAACCGCGATTGGGCCAAGCGCGATGATTTGATTCGCATTCAATTCCTTGGATTCTTCTGGCGGACCGACGTGTTTCCCCTGGAAGTTGACCATTTGTTCAACTTTTCCCAGACGATTAACCAGCGAATTTGCTAATCTCGGATCTCGTTCGAGGCTTTGCCGATATACACTCGCCTGTTGCCGCAGGGCGCCAACGGGCAGGGTCAGCAGCAATGGCATTGAGTTAAGCTGTTCCGGTGTGATACACCTGTAATTTACCAGGGTATTATGCTTGCTTAGGCGACCAAAAAAATTTTTCGGGCCTCATGGCCCTTTCCAATCATCCGCCTCGCGCAGAGAGCTTCTCTGCCTTCCTCC
>CAMCMZ010000010.1 GCA_945876185.1 Candidatus Kuenenia stuttgartensis
CGACGGCGATGTGGACATCGCCGCTCCGACGCCGGCGATGTGGACATCGCCGCTCCGACGACGGCGATGTGGACATCGCCGCTCCGTGGTGGAGGGCAATGCGAAGGGAGCGTCGATGTCCACATCGACGGTGGGGAACCGGTTTGGCCGATCCGGCACCGCCGAGCGGTTAGACTGTCGGGCACGGTCGGGCACCGGAAACGGATTGCACGCCGGGAGGCCGTCCGATGCTGCCGCCCTCCCCGAAAGAACCCCTCATGAAGCGCTTCCTGGTTTGCCCGGTTTTGGCCCTCGTTCTCCTCGCCGGCATCTGTGGTGCGGGCGATTCCGCGACGGCACCTGCCGCCCCGGCTCCGGTTGCGCCGGCCATGTCGGCCCCGGCGAGCGCTCCGACGCCGACGGCAGCGCCTGCGCCTGAGAAGATGGCTCCGGTCGCCCCGGTCGTTCCCGCCCTCGTTCCCGCCTCCCCGGTCTACACCACGGTCACCATCGAGAATGCGGCTGCGCGGGTGCGGATCAGTACCGATCGCGGATCGATCGAGTGCATCGAACTGCTCCACAGCCATCCGATCACCCTGCCCGAGCATCTGAAGAATCCTGATTCGCAGGAACCCAAGGTCGATGGCAAGGCCGTCCCGCTCCAGGTCGTCTTTCCGATCAATGTCCCCAATGACCGGTACCTTCACAGCCGGTTGAATCATTCCGGCACGGAGTCCGATGCGAAATTCAACGGACTGGTTCGCGCTGATCGACAGCCCTGGACGGTGGCAAAGGCGGACCGCACCGAGGCGACCCTTACCTTTGCGAAGGCGGATCCAGCGCTGGCCTATTCCCTGACCTACCGCATGCATGCCACCCGGCCGACCGTTGAAGCCACCCTCACCATCCGAAGTACGGCTGCGGCCGAGGCAAAGCCGGTGGTCATCACGCCCTCGCTGGTTCCCTTCACGGGGCTGCATCAGGATTACGGACCGGGTGAGAGCTACTACCTGGGCGTGGTCGCCGGCAAGGGCGGCGACCAGGGCTCGCTGTCCACCAACGAGAGCTTCCCCGGCAACGGCGCCCAGGTCGACATACCCAACCTGGCCTCAACGGACTTCGTTGGCCTGAAATCCCGATTTTTCGCCGCCTGGTTCACCCCGCGCCATCTGGGTACTGCTGCGGCCGTTCCGGTCACCGCGACCCCGAATGCGGTTCCGGTCACCAGCGGAGGACCCGAGGTGGGCAGCATGCCTTCGGCTGCGCCGGTGCCGGTCGCCAATGCCGGCCCCATCGGCACCTGGACTCGTGCCACTGCCGCTGCCTACGACAGCAAATACAAGGAACGCCAGTGCTTTCTTCAGGTCTTTGGCGAAGAGCGCACGCTGAAGCCCGGCGACACCCTGATCATGCCCTGGTCACTGTCGGTGGCCGAGATGACCTCCAAGGGTCTCGCCGCCTTCACGCCGCTGGAACAGAAGATCGAGTACACCGATTGGATGCACCGCTTCTTCCGCATCCTGTCCGACTTCATCACCCTGCTGCTGGGCTGGATCGCGGCCGTCGTGGTCAACTACGGCGTCGCCGTCGTGGTGCTGACCTTCCTCATCAAGCTCGCCATGCACCGGCTGACCTTCAAGCAGTACGAGTCGATGATGAAGATGCAGAAGCTCGCGCCGGACATGAAGTACATCCAGGAGCAGTACAAGAACGACAAGCAGAAGGCGGCGATGAAGCAGATGGAGCTGTTCAAGAAGCACCAGGTGAACCCGCTCGGCGGCTGCCTGCCGGTGCTGATCCAGATCCCGATCTTCATCGCCTTGTACCAGACCTTCGCCCACTCGGCCGACATGCGCGGCCAGGGTTTCCTCTGGGTCAAGGATCTGACCCTGCCTGACCAGCTGGTCTTCCTGGGCTTCCACTTCCCATCCTGGGTGCCGCTCTACGCCGATCTGCCGGGATCGATCAACCCGCTGCCGCTCATCTACATCGCGGTGACGATCTGGATGTCGTTCAACCAGAAGCCGCCGACCGGCGGTGATCCGATGCAGGAACAGATGGCCAAGACCATGCGCTGGATGCCGGTGCTGTTCGGCCTGTTCTTCTACAACATGCCCGCCGGATTGACCCTGTATTTCACGGTGCAGGCCGTGCTTTCCACCATCGAAATCAAGATGGTCAAGAAAAAGCTGGGAATGCCCTGAGCCAACGCGGAACTGTCGCTGGGCTCCGACACCGGTCCGGCGCGACCCCTTGCGGCAGCGCCCTGGACTGAATACTCCCGCCCGACCTGCGGTCGACCGCCGGCCGAACCCTTCGCGCTGACGCCCTTTCCCAAACCGCCCCGCCCTACCCCGCCCCGCCCACAACCCTCTCCCCACCCGAGGCCCGCATGCTCATCGAATCCGTCAAATCCCGCCAGATCATCGATTCTCGCGGCAATCCCACCGTCGAAGTCGATGTCGTCCTTGAAGACGGCTCGCTCGGCCGCGCCGCCGTGCCTTCGGGCGCGTCGACCGGCATCTACGAGGCCTGCGAACTGCGCGATGGCGACAAGGCCCGCTACCTCGGCAAGGGCGTGCTGAACGCCGTCGCCAACGTGAACGACAAGATCGGGCCCGAACTCATCGGCCTCGACGCGCGCGAACAGCGCGACATCGACCAGTTGATGTGCGAGATCGACGGCACCGAAAACAAGTCGAAGCTGGGTGCCAACGCCATCCTCGGCGTCTCGCTCGCCACCGCCAAGGCTGCCGCGATCGCCAGCAGCCTGCCGCTGTACCGCTACATCGGCGGCACCAACGCGAAGCAACTGCCGGTGCCGATGGCCAACATCATCAACGGCGGCAAGCACGCCGACAACAAGGTCGACTTCCAGGAGTTCATGGTGATGCCGGTCGGCGCCAAGAGCTGGTCCGACGGCATCCGCATGGTGTGCGAGGTCTTCCACAGCCTGAAGGGCGTGCTCAAGAAGGCCGGCCACAACACCAACGTCGGCGATGAAGGCGGCTTCGCGCCCAACATCGACAACGAGGAATCGCTGAAGTACATCGTCGACGCCATCGCCAAGGCGGGCTACAAGGCCGGCCGCGACGCCGACTTCGCGATCGCGCTCGACTGCGCCTCGTCGGAGCTCTTCGACGAGGGTGGCAAGAAGGGCTACAAGTTCTGGAAGTCGAACCCCGGCAAGATCTTCAGCGCCGAGGAGATGATCCAGCTCTACACCCGCTGGTGCGACACCTACCCGATCATCTCGATCGAGGATCCGCTCGACCAGGACGACTGGTCTGGCTACACCGCGATGACCCAGGCCCTGGGCAAGCGCATCCAGATCGTCGGCGACGACTTCTTCGTCACCAACCCCAAGCGCCTCGCCGAAGGCATCAGCAAGGGCGCCTGCAACTCGATCCTGATCAAGGTCAACCAGATCGGCACCCTGAGCGAGACCCTGGACGCGGTCCAGATGGCGCAGAAGGCCGGCTACACGGCGGTGCTCAGCCACCGCTCCGGCGAGACCGAAGACGCCACCATCGCCGACATCGCGGTCGCCACCAACTGCGGCCAGATCAAGACCGGTTCGGCCAGCCGGACTGACCGTATCGCCAAGTACAACCAGCTGATCCGCATTGAGGAAGAGCTGGGCCGTCAGGCCACCTACCTCGGACTCAAGACGTTCTACAACCTGTACCGCTGATCAGTTGCTGCCGCCTTCCGCGCCGGTCCGGGCAATCCGCCCGTCCGGCCAGGAGGCCAACGCCCGCAGTGACCCTGCGGGCGTTGTCGTCGGCTGGTGTTCTCCTCGACCCGTTCTTCCATCCGCTTAGACCGGATTTTCCCAGGAATACCATGAGTTCGTCCATCAACCACGCCGCCGCGCAGGCGATCGCCGCGCTGCCCGTCAGCCATCGTCCGCCGGTCGTGATCGGCTTCGACGGCTTCATCGACAACATCATCGCGGTGGTCGGCAAGCGCACCTCGGCGACCGAATTCACCCCGGTAGAGACCATCGCCGCGCTTGCCAGCCGCATCGCGGCGGCGGCCGGCAAGAGCACCAACCTCGAACTGGTGGTGAAGCAGACCAAGATCGGCGGCAACGGTCCGATCATGGCGAGCGCGATGGCGTCGCTGGCCAACGCGGTCACGACCATTGGCCTTTTTGGTGAAGGGGGCGTGCATCCGGTCTTTGCGCCCTTGGCCACCCAGGCCGAGAAACTGATCAACCTCGGTCCGTCCTCGGTCACGGACGCGCTCGAGTTCGACGACGGCAAGGTAATGCTGGGCAAGCTCCAGCCGCTAGAGGCGATCAGTTGGAAGCACCTGCTCGAAGCGACCGGCGGAATCGACGGCTTGATCGGTCTGCTCGCCCCGGCGCGCGGCATCGCCACCGTGAACTGGACGATGTGTCTTGAACTCAACGACATCTGGGCCCACCTCGATGTCGAGGTGCTGCCGCGCCTGCCCGCACTTCCCGCCGGCAACGGCACCTCCAGCCGTCGTTTGTGGTTCGTCGATCTGGCCGATCCCGCCAAGCGCACCGCTGCGGATCTCCAAACCGGGCTGGCTCGGCTGCAATCGCTGCAGCGCCAGGTCGACGTGGTGCTGGGCATGAACGAGACGGAATGCCGCCAGGTGCTGGGTGTCCTGGGCGGAACCTGGCCCGATGCCGCCAGCGAATGGGAAGCCTCCGCCCTGGCCTGCGCCGCCATCCGCGATCGCCTTGGGCTCAGTTGGGCCATGTGCCATTGCGTGCGCAGTGCAGCGGTCGCTTGGGCGGACGGTCTCGCCCGACCACGCGGCCAGGTTGGCTGCCCCGGCTTCTTCACCGCCAAGCCGCGCATCACCACCGGCGCCGGCGACCACTTCAACGCCGGTTTCTTCACCGCGCTGCTCGCCGGGCTGGAACCGGCGCATTGCATCCAGGCCGGTGGCGCCACCAGCGGCCACTACGTGCGGACCGGGAAGTCTCCGAGCCGGATTGAGATCACCGCCTTTCTGCGGGCCGAGAACGCATGAATCAGCGCTTGACAAGCAGGCGTTCATACGCCTTTCCGTGTCCGGCACCTGCCGCCGCAGGCGACACTTTCGGGTTGACTGCGCCGATCCTGCGACTGCATGCGAACTGTCATCCGCTCGTTCCGTCAAGAGGTCGGATCGGACTCTTTTCGTGCGCTCTTGCGGCCTCACCGGTACTGCTCTAGACATCGCCCCCCAGCCCGCGCTCCATGATCCCTCACACCGTCGACCTTGCTGATGCCACCGGCCCTGACGCCAACGAGGCGCGACCTGCCCGCAGCGAACGCGCTCGCCCCGCCCCCCCAGGGCCGCGCCAGACGGTCGTGCGCCAGCCGGTAGACAGCAGCGACCTGGGCGCCGCCTGGCCCGAGATCATCCGCCGCCTCTCGACGCCCGAGCACACCGCCGGCGTGCGCCTGTTCCTCGCCTCGGCCAAGGTGCGGCCGACCGGGCTGGTCGATGGCGTCCTCGCGATCGACTGCCCGACCGCGATGTTCCAGGAGAAGATCCGCGAACGCTACGGTGCGATGCTGATCGAGGCCGCGACCGCCGTGCTGGGCCAACCGGTGCGCGAGATCGCCTGCCGCGTCACCGGTGCCGCCAGCCGCGAGCACGAATCCAAGGTCGCCTCCGTCGCGGCTGAAATCGCGCGTGGCAGCGATGCTGACGGCAGGCCCGGCCGCGCCTGGGGCCACGGCTTCAAGCTGCTCGACACCTTCGTGGTGGGATCATGCAACCGCCTCGCCTACGATGCGGTGATGGCGATCATCAACCGGCCCGACACGGCGGTGAATCCGCTCTTCATCCACGGCGCGTCGGGACTTGGCAAGACCCACCTGGAACAAGGCCTGGCCATCGCCTTCAAGGAGCGCCATCCGCGCGCCAAGGTCCAGTACATCCGTTGCGAGCAATTCACCAACGATTTCATCGCCGCCTGCAACCAGGGGCCGGAAGCCATCCGCGCCTTCCGGGTGCGCATGCGCCATCCTGATTTGCTGCTGATCGACGACATCCACTTCCTCAGCCAGGGACTGAAGGTCCGCACCAAGGACGAGCTGTTCTCGACCTTCGATGAACTCACCGAGCAGGGCAAGCGGGTGGTGATCACCTCTGACGCCAAGCCGCGCGACATCCAGTACCTGGAAGAACGCTTCGTCCAGCGTTTCGCGGGTGGTTTAGTGGTCGAGCTGCTGCGCCCGGATCCGGCCGTGCGGCGTGAGATCATCCAAAGCAAGGCCCGCTCGCAGGTGGTGGCGCTGCCCGAATCCGTGGTCGACTACGTCGCCGACCACATCACCGACAACATCCGCGAGCTTGAAGGCGCAGTGAACAAACTCGTCCAGTTTGCACGCAGCTTCGATCGTAAGATCGACCTCGACCTCGCCCGTCAGGCTCTGGCCGACGTGGTCGAGCGCGCTGCCGGCGAGTCCGTCGAGGTCATGGTCCTGCGCGAGGTCGCCAAGCACTTCGAGATCGAGGTCGCGGATTTGACCGGCGGCAGCCGCGCCGGGGGCCGCTCGGCCGCCCGCCACGTCGCCATGTACGTGCTGAAATCCGCGAGTTCGCGCACCTATTCCGAGATCGGCCGAGCCCTGGGGGTGAAGAGCCACGCCAGCGTCGCGCACGCCTGCGAACAGGTCGCGCGCCGCCGCGCCGCTACGCCAGCGCTCGATGCGTTCATCGACGACCTGGTGCTGCGCACGCGCCGGACCTGAGCGACCGCGGCCGCAACCTCGCCAGTCTTCCAAGTCAGGCATCCGCGCAGGCGGAAAAGCGCAGCGAGATGGTTCTTCCACGCGCAGCAGCCTGGACTAGCCTGCCGCCCACCATGGTTCCCGGTCGGATCAGGCTGCTCGCCGCGTTGGCCGCGCTCGTTTTCGCTGCCTTGGCGGCCCAGGCCGGCGAGGCCGTGAATCTCGTTCCGCCTGGGGTGCAGCGCCTCGCCTTGACTGAAGGCGAACGCGCCTGGCTGGCAGCGCATCCCGCCATCACCATCGCACTCGATGACGGCAATCCGCCCCTCAATTTCCGCCAGGCCGACGGCGGTTATGCCGGGATCAGCGTCGACTACCTGCGGCTGATCACCGCCAAGGTGGGCCTGGAACTGCACCTGGAAGGCTCGACCTGGAGCGAAGCCCTGGCCAAGGCGATGGCGCACCAGGTCGACGGCCTGATGTCGGCCTCCGACAAGGCGGAGCGTCGGGTCGCGTTGGGTTTCACCGCCGCCTATTGCGTGACCCCGGTGGCGATGGTCACCGCGCAGGACTTCCCCCAGGTGGAAAACCTGGCCGGCTTCGCGCGGCGGCGGGTGGCGGTGGTCGCCGGGACGATCCGCATCCCGCTCCTCAAGGACCACTGCCCCACGGCGACGCTGGTCGAGGTCGCAACTGCCCAGGACGGCATCAAGGCCCTGACCGAGGGCGGGGCCGAGGCGTTCTTCGACGATCTGCCGGTGGTGCAGAACTTCATCGACCACCACATGATTTCGCGTCTACGTGTCGCGCTGCTGTATTTCATTCCTGAAGTTGGGGCGCAGCGCGTCGCGGTGCGCAACGACCGGCCGGAACTGCTGGCCATCCTCGACAAGGCGATCGCGGCGATCAGCCCGGATGAGCATCGCGCCATCCAGGACCGTTGGCTGCGCCTGGCCGACAAGGCCGTCGTGCAGCGGGATCTCGGCCTGACGGTGGGCGAACGCGCCTGGCTGACGGCGCATCCAGTGGTCCGGGTCGGCTGCGATCCCGCCTGGCCGCCGTTGGAATGGGTCGATGACCAGGGCCGGCGCCAGGGCATTTCGGCCGACTATCTCAAGCGGCTGGAAGGCATGCTGGGCATCCGCTTCGAGATCGATGCCGCCACCGCCTGGCCGGACATCATGCGCCGGGCCGCGGCGGGCCAGATCGACGTGGTCGCCTGCATGGGGGACACCCCGGAACGCCGCCGGCAGTTCGCCTTTACCAAAGCCTATGTCACCTTCCCGATCTCGATCTTCGCCCGCAACGAGGTCGGCTACGTGGCCGGGATCGAGGCCCTGGCGGGGCGGCGCGTCGTGGTGGTCCGCGGCTACGTCGAGGATGAGCAGCTCCGCATCGGTCACCCCGAACTGACGCTGATCCAGGTGTCCACCGTCGAAGAAGCCCTGGCACGTCTGCGCCGGGGCGAGGCCGATGCCTACGTTGGCGGCCTGCTGCCCACCGCCTTCCAGATCCAGAAGCAGGGTGAGTTCGCCATCCACGTGGTCGGCGAGACGCCCTACGTCTACCGCCAGGCGATGGCGGTTCGCCCGGACTGGCCGGAACTGGCGGCGATTCTGGACAAGGCCCTGGCCGCGATCCCGCCCGAGGACCGCACCGCGATGGAACGCAAATGGGTGAGCCTGCGGTTCGAGCACGGCTTCGATGCCGCGTTGCTGTGGCAGCTCGGCATCCCGCTGGCGGTCGTGCTGGCGTTGTTCGTCTTCTGGAACCGCCGGCTGCGGGCCGAAGTGCGTCAGCGCACCCGGGTCGAGGCCGAACTGGTGGCCTACCGCGATCGGTTGGAGGACCTCGTCCAGGCCCGCACCGCGGATCTTCAGGCGGCGCTCAGCGACCTGCGCCGCCTCGCCGCCGCCGTCGACCAGGCGGCCGAGGGCGTGGTCATCGCCGATCCCGACGGGCGCATCGCGTTCGTCAATCCGGCCTTCACCCGCCTCACCGGCCGGGATGCGTCGGCGGCGATGCGCCTCGATCTCGCCAGCATCGGCCTGCCCTGGAACGATTCCGCCCTGCGCCAGGGGCGCTGGCAGGGCCGCATCGCCCTGCGCCGGCCGGACGGGTCCGGGGTCGACATCGAAGCCACGGTATCGGCCGTCACCGCCGGCGGCAGCCTGGTCAACCTGGTCTCGATCCTGCGCGACATCACGGTGGAGCGCGGTATCGAACTCCGCCTGGCCCAGTCCCAGAAGCTGGAGGCGATCGGCACCCTGGCCGGCGGCATTGCCCACGATTTCAACAACATCCTCACCATGATCATCGGTTCGGCGGAACTGGCCGCCCGGGCGAACGCCGACGAAGCACGCCGGGTCAAGAGCCTGGAGACCATCCTGACCGCCTCTGATCGTGCCCGCGACCTGGTGCGCCAGATTCTGACCTTCGCGCGCGGCCGGCCGGTCAAGCGACGGCCGGTCGAACTGGCGGCGGTGGTGCACGCCGGGCTCAAGCTCATCCGCGCCTCGCTGCCGGCCTCGATCGAGATCAGCACCGACCTCGCCGCGCCGATCCAGATTCTCGGTGATCCCACCCAGATCGACCAGATCCTCATGAACCTGTGCACCAACGCCGGCCTGGCCATGCCCGACGGTGGCCGGTTGGACATCGGCCTCGCCCGGGTCGAACTCGACGCCGGGGACGCCGCCCTCCAGGTCGGCTTGAATCCCGGCCCGCACGCCCGCCTGACCGTGCGCGACACCGGGGTCGGCATGACGCCCGAGATCCAGGCGCGCATCTTCGAGCCGTTCTTCACCACCCGCAGCAACGGCAGCGGTACCGGCAAGGGCACCGGCCTCGGCCTCGCCGTGGTGCACGGCATTGTGCGCGATTACGGCGGCGCCATTTCCGTCGCGAGCGAACCGGGACGCGGCACCACCTTCACCATCCACCTGCCCCTTGCCGACCACGCGGCTGAACCTGCCCCCGTCGAGGCGGCGAGCCTGCCGCGCGGAAGCGAACGCATCCTCTTCGTCGACGACGAACCCGTGCTGCGCGTCCTCGCCGAGGAAATGCTCGGTTCGCTCGGTTACCGCGTCACGGTCGCCAGCGACGGCCAGGCCGCGTTGGAAGAGCTCGAACGCACGCCCACAGGCTTCGACCTGGTGATCACCGACACCTCGATGCCCCGGATGACCGGCCTGGTCCTGATCGCAGAACTGCGCCGGCGCTTTCCCGCCCTGCCCATCATCCAGTGCTCGGGCGAGAGCGACGGCGAGGGCCACGCCGGTGTCCAAACCGGCGCCGCCCGCTTCCTGGCCAAGCCGATGACCATCGCCGAACTGGCGACGGCGGTGCGCGAGGTGCTCGACGGCTGAGGTGGTCACAGGTCGTGGCATGCCTCTGGGAACACTGGTGGGGCGTGGCCTCGACGTCACCATGCGAGCGTGGCCAGTTCGTTCGCTTCGACCCGTTGGAGCCAGGTGCTGGCGGCCGGATCCACCGACTCGGCCGAGGCCCGCGCCGCGTTGAGTTGGCTGTGCGAACGCCAGTGGTCGCCGCTGGTGCGTCAGGCCCAGCGCTGGGGATTGAACCCTGAAGCCGCTGAAGATGCAGTGCAGGACTTCTGCTGCCGGCTCATCGAGCGCCGTGCTGACTTGGGCGGATTGGATCCCGCCGCCGGGCGGTTTCGCGCCTGGTTGCTCACCGTCTTCCGCAACTTCCTGCGCGACCGCCACGCCCACGAAGTCGCCGCCAAGCGTGGCGGCGGCACCCGGCGGACGGACCCGGCCTTCGCGGAATGCGCCGCCGCAGTCAGCGAGCCCGATTTTGACCGCGACTGGGCCGAGGTGCTCTTGGCCCAGGCGCTCGACCGGTTGCAGCGGGAAAATGTCAGCGCGACCCAGCGGTATGCCGCGCTCAAACCCTTCCTGTCCGGCAGTCCGGATGCGGGTGCCTATGCCGCGGCTGGCAGCGCCCTAGGCCTGAATGAAGGCGCGATCAAGGTGGCGGTGCATCGCCTGCGCCAACGCCTGCGCGAACTCCTGCGCCAGGCCGTGGCCGAGACCCTGGCCAACCCCAGTCCTGAGGCGATCGACGACGAGGTGCAGGCCCTGGTGGCGGCGCTGTCGCGGCCGAGGTAACCACTGACAGGGTTTGCCGTGGTGGTAGGCAGGAATGAGCCGCACGTGCTGCGGCGGGGGAACGCATGAACTCAGTAGTCTCCTACGACGGTCAATCGCTCGCAAACTTGATTGGATTTGGACAGGGGATCTTCGTCCTCGGGGTAGTTCTGGTTTTCCTGGTCGTGATTGGACTCTTGTCCTGGTTTTTCGCACCGCGATCACGAGCTCTGGGATATGTGGTAGGGGGTTTAGGTCTGATGTTTGGATTATTGGGCTTTTTCACCCTCAACGGTGAGATCCCGTGGACCCAGTGGTTGGGCACCGAGATATCACGGCCAGGCGAAAAGTGGCTCGGCTGGTTCATGATATGGCTTGATCTCTTGCTAATTGCAGTGGTTCCTGGACTTTGCAGGACCCCCGTCGTGCCAACAGCTCCGGTGGCCCCGCCCGCACCGAGTCCAGTCGGGCCGGTATTAGCCCAGACTGGGGATCCCGATCCGTATCGGATCTACGCCGAGGCGGTCTCCCCGCCGGTCCCGCGCAGTTCTGCTCCGGAACTTGCCGAGCTGGCACCCCATTTCCCCGAGCTCGATTTGCTCGAACTGATTGGCCAGGGCGGCATGGGCGCGGTGTACCGCGTCCGTCGCCACGCAGATTCGGCTTTGCTGGCTCTCAAGGTGGTCCGCATCAGCGACGACGATCGCGAGGGTTTCGCCGAGCGTTTCGCGCGTGAGGCCGAGGCCCTGACCCGGCTCGATCATCCCCACATCGTGGCGATACGAGGCCATGGCCGCGCTGGACCCTGGTGCTGGTTGCTCATGGATCTGGTCGAGGGCGCCAATCTGCGCCAGGTGGTCGCCACCGGCCGCCTGAGTCCGACCCAGACCCTGGCGTTGGTGCCGCCGCTGTGCGCTGCGCTGCAATACGCCCACGATCGCGGCGTGGTGCATCGCGACATCAAGCCCGAGAACATCCTTCTCGATGCCGCCGGCAACCCCCGGATTGTGGATTTCGGCCTTGCCAAACTGCGCCGCGTTGGAGACCAAAATCACACTCGCACCGGCGCGGTGATGGGTACCCCCCATTACATGGCCCCGGAACAGGTCGAGGAGGCCAAGGACGTCGATCACCGCGCCGACATCTATGCCCTCGGTGTGGTGGTCTATGAACTGCTCACGGGTCAGTTGCCGCTGGGCCGCTTCGAACCTCCCTCGCACCGGGTCGCGGTCGACGTGCGCATCGACGAGGTGGTGCTGAAGGCCCTGGAACGCGACCCCGAACGCCGCTGGCAGCAGGTCGGACAGGTCGGTCGCGCCGTCGATGCCATCGACCGGTCAAACGAGCGACCCCGCGTCGAGCTAGTTGGCGCGCCCACTGGTTCGCCGCCGATCGCCATAGCGGAATCCGCAGCGCCGACTCAGGCCTGGGGCATGGACGTGCAGACCTTCTGCGCCCTCCTGCATCTGTCCCAATTCGCTGGCATCATCATTCCTGCCCTCGGTTGGATCCTGCCACTCGTCATGTGGTTGAGCTGCCGGCATCGGCATTCAGACATCGACAACCACGGCCGGGTGGTGGTCAATTGGCTGATCAGTGAACTCATCTACGTCATCGTCTGCGTGGTGCTGTGCTTCGTCCTGATCGGCATTCCGCTGCTGATCGCACTGCTGTTGATCGGCCTGATCTTCCCGATCATCGGCGCGGTGCGCGCCGGCCGGGGCGAGGTCTGGAACTATCCGCTCGCCATCCCGTTTTGCGGCCGGGGCGAAGGGCGACCTTCACCATCTGGGCAAGCGCGATCGGGTTGTGGCGTTGGCTGCTTGATCGCGGTTGCGGTCGTGACGGTGGTGCTGGTGATTGCGGCGGTGTCATTTGGCGTTTTGTTGTTGGCCCGATCGGAAAGACCAGTTCCGATACAACAGGTCGATCTGTCTTTGACGGGAGTGACCTGGACCGTCAAGGATTATGAATCAGTCGTCCGCCCCCTCGTCGAATCCCTGAGTTCCGATCGCCGCCGCAAGCCCTGGCCGGTGGAGGGAAAGCCGCAAGTGGTCATTGGACCCATCGACATCCAACGGGCTGACCAAGCCCTCGGCTTCAGTCGTCCCTACGGGACTGGCTACCTCCTTCTTACTCGTCCCGGGGTTGAAACCCCGGGCTAACCTCACCGCGTCCCTACGGGACGCGCGGTTTCCTCAATTACACTGAAATTTCCTGAGTATTTCCGTCCCGTAGGGACGAGGTGATGGTAGCCCGGGGTTTCAACCCCGGGTTTCACGACCATCGAGTGAAACTAGTCCCGTAGGGACGGCTGAAGACCTGCTTAGGCTCATGGCCGATTCCTACGGATCAGGATCTCTGAAATTCCATGTCGGTCAGCGGAAATCAGCGGCATGAGAGCCGCAATTACCGACTTTCCTTCACCTTGAAAACGACCAAGGGCGATGCTGTGATCTGGAAGGACTCGGTGGAACGGACCGTAACTTGGCAGTAACGCTGCTCACCACGAGCTGACCTTTTCCGGGTCGATCGACAACAAGAACTCGACGTTGGTCTTGTAGTTCTTGAGCTTCGATTTCAGGAATTCGACCGCGTCCTGGGGATTGCGTTCGGCGAGGAACCGTTTCAGCGCCCAGACGCGGACAAGTTCGTCCTTGTTCTTGATTAGCAGGTCGTCTTTGCGCGTGCCGGACGCGCCGCAGTTGATCGCGGGGAAGACCCGACGATCGGCCATGCGCCGGTCGAGGACGAGTTCCATGTTGCCGGTGCCCTTGAATTCCTCAAAGATCACGGTGTCGGCGAGGCTGCCGGTGTCGACCAGGGCGGTGGCGAGGATGGTAAGCGATCCACCGCCTTCGATCTTACGCGCGGCGCCGAAGAACTGCTTCGGCTTGATCAGAGCGCCGGATTCGATGCCGCCTGACATGACGCGGCCGGAACCGGGGGCCTCGGTGTTGTAGGCGCGGGCGAGGCGGGTGACCGAGTCGAGCAGGATCACCACGTCGCGACCGCGTTCGACCAGGCGCTTGGCCTTGTTGATGGTGATCTCGGCGCACTGCACGTGGCGGCTGGCAGGCTGGTCGAAGGTCGAGGCGATGACTTCGCCGCGCACCGAACGCTGCATGTCGGTGACTTCTTCCGGCCGTTCATCGACCAGCAGCACCATGAGTTCAACTTCGGGATTGTTGGTCGTGATCGCATTGGCGATCTTCTGCAAATACACGGTCTTGCCGCACTTGGGCTGGGCGACGATCAGGCCGCGCTGGCCTTTGCCGATTGGGCAGCAGAGGTCGAAGATGCGCAGGCTGTAATCGGTGGGATCGTTGGGCAGCTCCATGAACAGGCGTTCGTGGGCGTGCAGCGGAATGAGATGCTCGAACTCCTGCACTGGGGTGCGCTTGTTCTCGGGCTCGCCCATCACGGTCTGGATGCCCAGGAGTTGCGGGCCTTTTTCATTGCCGCGCGGCGCGCGCGCGGTGCCGGTCACCTGCATGCCGGGTTTCAGGCCATAGCGGCGCAGTTGCTGCGCGGTGACGAAGGCGTCGGTCGAAACGGCCAGGTAGTTGTTGATCGGGCTGCGGATGTAGCCGTGCTGATCCTTGTGGATCTCCATGAAACCCGAGACCACGATCTCGTCCATGCGCCCGGCCGCGACCCGGCGCAGGATCTCGCTGATCAGATCATGTTTTTTCAACCATTTCACATCGCGCACGTCGAGCTTGTCCGCCTCGGCCTGGAGGTCGGGCAGGAGGCGCTTGAGGTAGTCGTCGAGGATGACCTTGACCGGCGCGCGCTCGGCTGGCGGCGGCGGGCGCTGCTGCTGGCCAGGATGGCCTTGGGGTTGATTGCCGCCCTGTCCGCCTTGGCCGCCCTGATAATTGCCGGGTCGATTACCCTGATTGCCGTTGCCGCTGTGGCCGCCGCCATTGCCTGCACCGCTACCGTTTTCCGACGCAGCCGCCGGGGCAGGACGTTCATCGCGTCCTTCGCTGTCGTTGTCGTCGCCCGGCTGTGGCCGGGGCCGCAGCGAGGCCGGGTCGACACCGAGCTGGCGCGCCAGGATGGTGCGGGCATAGGCCGCGAGCAGGCCGGGATCGCCGCTGTTGTCGACCGCGAGCTGGCAGGCCTTTCGCCGCGCGTCCGCATTCCCGAGGGCGGCTTCGCGCCGGGCGAGTTCGGCGTCGTCCCAGCCACGTTCATTGACACGGGCGAGGCGCGCTTCGCGCCCGGCCTTCACGTAGACCGTGGTCGAACAGATCTGGTTCAGCCCGAGTTCGTGCAGCAGCGCGGCATCGACTATGGCGAAGCCGGGCGACTGGGTCACCGCGGTACGCGCAGCACGGCTGAGTTCTGGGTGGACGATGCGGTTGAGCGCAGCGGTGCGGCCGGCGTCGGCGAAGGCCGCAGCGGCGAGTTTGCGGCGGTCGATGCCGCCATCGCTGGCGAGGATATTGGCGGAAAATTCTTGGACCAATTGCCTCTTCAGCGCCGGCGTCTCGATGAGATCGTGGCCGAGCGCATCGACATCGATCAACGTCCCGCCGAGTGCGGCAAGCTGCTTCGCGAGCGCGCTCTTGCCGGAGCCGGGTTCGCCGGTGACGCCGATGACCACTTTTTTGGGCTTGGTGGGTTGGTCGGCTGCGGCCGTGGCGGGCGGCGGGGTCGCCTCGGACGGGGCCGCATCGTCGTCGCTGGCCGGCGCCGGCGTGGTCAGGGTCGCCTCGGCGGGTTCGTGATCGTCACCGGGGGTTTCGTCTGGCGTGGCTGCCGGGGCCGGCGCGGGTTCGATGCGTTCGGCAACCGGCGCCGCAACCGGACGTTCACTCACGGCCGGCACCGCGACCGGGACCTGGGCGGCGATCGGTTCGCCTGCCTCGGGCTTCTTTTTCGCGCGAACAGGCCGGCGTTTGGGTGAATCGGAGGGCTTCTTGGCGTCGGACATCGGGGTTTCCGGGTTGGGGTCGGGGCGAGAATGGGTGCGGTCTAGGTAGGCCGCAGGAGGAAGACAAAAAAGTGCGCGGTGGCGATGGGCATCAGCCGACTTCCAGCCAATTGCGTCCGATGCGCGCCTCGGCCGTCAGCGGCACGGACAGCGTCCACGCCCCGGCCATCGCGGTGGTCAGCCCGGCGGCGGCGGCATCGGCCACGGCCTCAGGCGCTTCGATCAACAGTTCGTCATGGATCTGCAGTAGCGGCCGGCAGCCGGCGGGCAGGTGGGCGGCGAGGCGCAGCATCGCCTGTTTGATGAGGTCGGACGCCGAACCCTGGATGGTCGAGTTGAGCGCCACGCGCTCGGCGGCCAGGACCTCGTTGCGGTTGGTCGAGGCCAGGCCGGGCACGTAACGCCGCCGGCCGCCCATGGTCACCACGTAGCCACGCCCCTTGGCGTCGGCGAGCAGTTGCCGCTTCCACATCAGCACGGTGGCGAAGCGGTTGAAGTAGTCGTCGATGAAGCGCTGGGCGTCGCCCCGGCTGATGCCGAGTTGCCCCGCCAGACCGAAGGCGGTCTGGCCGTAGATGATGCCGAAGTTGATCGCCTTGGCGGCGTTGCGTTGCGCCGGCGAGACCGCGTCCTCGGCGACGCCGTTGGCCTGGGCGGCGACGAAGCGGTGGATGTCGCGTCCGGCGCGGAAGGCCTCGATCAGGGTCGGATCCTGGCTCAGATGCGCGAGGATGCGCAGCTCGATCTGGGAATAGTCGGCAGCGATCAGCAGCGTGCCCGGCCGGGCGATGAAGGCGCTGCGCATCTCGCGGCCGAGGTCGCGCCGCTTGGGGATCGCTTGCAGATTCGGCCCGTCAGAGGCGATGCGCCCGGTTTCGGTGCCGGTCTGCTTGAGGTTGGTGTGGATGGCCTGGGTCAGCGGGTTGATGTAGTCGGGTAGGCGGACGAGGTAGGCGCTGATAAGCTTGGACAACTGGCGGTGCTGCAAGAGCAGATCCGGCAGTTCGTGGTGGTGCCGCAGCGCGGCCAGGGTTTCGGCGTCGGTCGACGGGCCGGTCTTGTTCTTGCTGATGACGGGCAGTTTGAGCTTGGTGAACAGCACCTCGGCCACTTGTTTCGGGCTGGCCGGGTTGAAGTCGGCGCCGGCGTGCTTGCGGATCTCGGCGGTGACCTGAGTCAGGTAGTCTTCCAGGTGACGCTGGATGGTGGCGAGCGCGCTGCGGTCGACCGCCATGCCGGCGTGCTCCATGCGGCCGATTAGTACCGCGATCGGGACTTCCTGGTCACGGTAGACGGCCAACAGGCCCTGCTCGGCGAGCTGGGCTTCCAACAATTGCGCCAGACGCCAGCACACCTGAGCGTCCTCGCAGGCGTAGCGCGCGACGGTGGCGATCTCGACCTCGGCCATGGTCTGGCCGCCGGCGAGATCGATGACCTGGCTGGTGGCTATTTTTTCCTCATGTAGCAGCGACTGGGCAAGGAAGTCGATGCCGTGCGATTCGCGCGCCGGGTCGATCAGCCACGAGGCGAGCATGGTGTCGCCGTCGTAACCGGCGACCTCAAGGCCGTGCTGGAACAGCACGCGCCAATCGTACTTCAGGTTCTGCCCGACTTTTTTCACCGTCGCATCCGTCAGCACCGGGCCAAGGACCTCGCGGATGGCGGCGAGCGGCACCAGCTCGTGGCCGAGCCCGCGCACGGGGAGGTAGACCGCGCCGTGTCCGTCGGCCTCGCCCCAGGCCAGGCTGAGGCCGACCAAGTCCGCGCTGAGCGGATCCAGGCCGGTGGTCTCAGTGTCGAGCGCGAAGCGCCCGGCCGCGCGCAGGCGTTCGGCCAGCTCGGGCAGGTCGGCGGTCGCGAGGACGCGGTAGCTGCCGGATTCCAGGGCCTTTGCGCTGGCTGGCACGGCGCTGGTCACCGGCAGCGGAGCAGTGGCAGTCGCCGCAGTGGCCGGCGGCTGGAAGCGGCTGCGGTCGAAGCCGAATCTCGCGTAGACGTCGAGATCGATCGGCACCTCGCGCTTGACCTGGAATTGGTCGAGCGGCGGCAGGTCGGGCACGGTGACCAGAGTGATCAGCTTGCGCGTGAATTCCGCCTTGGGGATGAAGGCACGTACGTTTTCTTGCAATTTTCCTTTGAGATCATCGACGTGGGCGAGCACGGATTCCATCGTGCCGTACTGCGCCAGCAGCTTGGCTGCGGTCTTCGGCCCGACGCCGTAGATGCCGGGCACATTATCCGAGGTGTCCCCGATCATGCTTAGGTAGTCGACGACCTGATCCGGGCGGATGCCTTTTTCGGCCAACAGCTGTTCCGGCCCGCGCAGCAGATCCTTGGTGGTATCCCAGGTGCGGATGCGCTCGGACAGGACCTGATCGACATCCTTGTCCTTAGTCAGCAGGCGCACATCCAGGCCGGCGGCGGCGGCGGTCTGCGCCAGGGTCGCGACCGCATCGTCGGCCTCGAAGCCGGGCACGGCCAGCACCGGTACGCCGCTGGCCTTCAGCAGTTCCTCGACATCGGGCAGCTGCACCCGCAGATCCTCGGGCATCGGATCGCGGTGCGCCTTGTAGTCAGCAAACAGCGTATGGCGGAAGCTCGGTTCGCGGTGGTCGAAGACGCAGACCCAATGGGTGAACACTGGATCGTGGCGCAGCTGGCGCGCCAGCTTGGCGAAGGCGAAGGTGACCCCGGTCGGCCGTCCACCCGGGCCGTTGAGGCCGGGCATGCCGAAGAAGAAGCGATAAGCGCAGTAATGACCATCGATGATGGCGATGGCGGCCGGTGTCGGCATGGACAGGGGGTGTCTCTACGGAATTCCGCCGGATAGAGGGCGGTGCGTGATCGGTTCGGGGTTGGTTTCCGCCGCAGGGCCGGTCCCTGCACGCGGTCAGTTCAGCAGCACGGGCGGTTGGACCGAAGCCCGTGCTCGGCGGAACTCATAGGTTTCGGTCCCGAGTCTGTCAATTGCGAGTTCTCGGATCAAGGCCGCACCGGCACCGGGGTTTGGCCGAGCCGGCCCAGGATTCCTGCCGGTCGTCTGATCAATAAATCTGCAAATTCACTATGAGAGCAGGTGAAATAGCGAGTCTGGCAAGGCGCCGTCGTCTGCCATGAAATCACCATGACGGTGATCGATCGCAGATCGTGTGCCGCATTCCGCTGTTGGCGCACTCCGATTCTTCGGGGTCCACCTGGGTGAACACATGGCGAATTTCGGGTTGATGGAACGTGAGGACGCTTCGCCCGGGCGCGCGGTAAAATGGATCCGCTGATCTGCCCTTGGCAGGTTCCATAGCCGTGGGGTATGCTGGTCCATGGAAGAGCAGCGCCTGCTGCAGATGGCCCAGATCAAGGGCTGGATCTCGCCCGAACAGCTCGCGCGGGCCCAGGCCGAGCAACAGGCTCTGGCCGACCGTGGCGTCGAGCACAGCCTGTGGTTCCTGGTCCAGGACCTGGGCTTCGTCACCGACGATCAGGCGCGCGAACTGCGCAAGCACACCTCGTCGACGCGCATCCGCGCGCTGGAGGTCGACGGCTACATCATCCAGCGCCGGTTGGGCAGTGGCGGCATGGGTGATGTCTTCCGCGCCCGGCATCGCGATGGCCGGCAGGCCGCGGTGAAGCTGCTGTCGGCGCGCTTCGCCCACCACGAGGAGCACCGCCGCCGCTTCGCACGCGAAGCGCGGGCGATGCTCGGCCTGCACCATGAGCACATCGTCGAGGCGTACGCCACCGGCGAGATCGATGGCACGCCCTGGCTCGCGATGGAGATAGTCGAAGGCCCGTCGCTGAAGCAGTGGCTGATCGATCACGGTCCGCTGCCGCGCGACCTCGTCCTGGTCATGCTGCGCCAGATCGCCTCCGCGCTCGCGCTCGCGGCCCATGACAGCGTCCTGCACCGCGACGTGAAGCCGGCGAACATCATCCTTGGTCAGGCGCGCATCGGGAGGGACGAACCTTTCGCGGCCAAACTGTGCGACTTCGGCCTCGCCAAGGTAGGTCAGCGGCTTGGCGAGGACACCCCGGGCCAGCTCACCGGCAGCGGCCTGGCGCTCGGCACCCCGCACTACATGAGCCCGGAACAGGCCTCGGGTGATCACGACCTCGATCAGCGCTGCGACATCTACGGCCTCGCCGCCACCGCCTACCACGCGTTGCTCGGGCAGACCATGCACAGCGGCAAGAGTTCGGCCGTGATCATGTACAAGCAGGTCACCGAAGGCGCCGACCTGGGGCTGCTCCGGCGCGCCGGCATCGATGAACCGCTGGTCGTGATTCTCGGCGGGATGCTGGAGATCGATCGCGCCCGGCGCACCGGCTCCTGGGAGAAGGTACTGGACGCGTTCAACCGGCTGGATCCACGGCCTGGCACCCCCGTGGCCTGGCCGGAGGAACATTTGCCCCTCACCCTGAAGTCCGACCGCTTCGCCATCCCCACCGCACGCCCGGTCTCGGTGCCAGCCGAACCGGCTCCGGCGCCATTCACCAATTCCATCCCGCACGCGGCCCCCGTGCTGACGGATCCATCAGCGGTGGAGGCGAAAACCTCAGCCGCAGCCTTGCTCGCGCCGTTCACGGATGCTGCGGTGGCACGCTCCCGGGCGCGCCCAGGTCTGCTTTGGGCGGTGTTGCTCGCGCTCGCGGCCAGCGTGCTCATCGTCGCGATCGGGATGCTGGTCTTGGCCGTGCGTCGGCCTGCCGTGGCGGCGACGCCGCAGACGCTGACGGCCATCCTCAACGAGCCTCGACGGGATGCGGTTGTCCTGCTCGCGCCGGGCCGCTACCCCGGGCCGGTGCGACTCGGCGTCGCCCAGAGTGGGGTGATGCTGCGCGCCACCGGACCAGGGGTGTACATCGACGGTGGCGCGCAGCCGGCGCTGCGCTGCGAACCCGGTTTGGTCCGGGCGGTGGTCGACGGGGTCGAACTGGCCAGCACCGGCAGCGCGGTCGAGGTCCTCGCCGGCTCCGGTCTCGCGCTGAACCGGGTGGTGGTGCGCGGCGGCGATCCCGCCATCGAGGTGTCGGGTGGAACCGTGGATCTGTCCGGGGTGCGGGTCATTGCCACCGGCACCGCCGTGCGCTGCAATCTGGCGGAACGAGTCAGCCTGATCGATGTCGATCTCAACGGATCCGTCGGCCTGGCCATCGACCACAGCGACCGGATCTCCCTCGATCGCGTTTCCATCCACGCCACCAGAACAGGAATCTCCTGGGATGGCCCCCGCCCGACGACGGCATGGAGCGACCTGTCCGTGCGCGCGCCGCAACCGGTCCTTGGGCTGAGTGTCATCGCCACCGACGGCAGCGGTCCGCGACCGGGTTCGCTGCCCTGATCTAAAAATCGCAATTGCACCCCATCTGCGGCGTTGGTCGTCAGTCATGTGGCGCTGCCACACTCCTTCCTCCCGCCTTGCATCTGGGGCGCACTTGCGATTTTTTCAGAATTTCTTCCAGTGAAGACGCTGCGAAAACGGTCGTGTTGCCAGCGTTCAAGGCAGTGAAGACCAATATGAGCACATCGCCCAGTCGGTGACGGCGCGAAATTCACCAGCCTGTATGCCAGCACCTGCATGCAAAAAAGCGAATTTTTTGGTGATGTCAGCCCAGATCGAAGACCAGGATCTCGCTGCCGGCGGTGGTGGCAGTGCAGGTGAATGCGGATTCGCCGCTCACCGCCACGCCGTCTCCGGCCAACAGCTGAAGCCCTCCTGCCGTGACCGCGCCGCGCGAAACCTGGATCCAGGCGTGGCGATCCTTGGTCAGGACATGAGTGATCGCCTGGTCCTGGCCCAGCGTCGCAGCGAATACGGTGGCGTCGCTGTGGATGGCGAGCCCACCGGCCTGGCCGGCGCGACTGGCGATCGGGCATAGCTGATCGTTGCGATCGGCTGCGGGGATGTGGCGCTGTTCCCAGCGCGGTGTGATCCCGGTGGTCAGGGGCAGAAGCCAGATCTGGAGCAGGTGCAGCGGCGTGGATTCGGATGGGTTCCATTCGCTGTGTCGAATTCCGCGTCCGGCAGACATGACCTGGGAATCGCCGGGACGCAGCACCGCGCCGCTGCCCAGGCTGTCGCGGTGTTCCAGCTCGCCCGCCAGGACCCAGGTCAGGATCTCCATGTCGCGGTGGCCATGGGTGCCGAAGCCCTGGCCCGCGGCGATGCGGTCCTCGTTGATCACCCGCAGGCTGCGGAAGCCATCGTGGGCGGGATCGTGGTAGTCCGCGAAGGAAAACGTGTGGAAGGTGTCGAGCCAGCCGTGGTTGGCATGGCCGCGATCGGCGGCGGGACGGTGGGTGAACATGCGGCGCAGGTTACTGGTCCGGCCCAAAGTGGCCAGGGACCGAAGCGGATCTTTCGACGGGCCATCAGGCCGGTACCAGCACCCGCACCGTGCCGCCGTGCGCAATCGTCCAGGTGCCGGCTGCCACCAGGAATGGTTCCCCATCGACCTGCATCGGCATCGGCCGGGCGAGCGTGAAGCGGAAGGATTCCCCTGGCGGCAGCGCCCGCGCCGAGCTCATCCCGGCGATCACCAGGCCAAAGCCCGGTGGACCAGGCAGAGCGAACGGGTCGCAGCGCCGGTCGTCATCGCGGATCGATGGCGCAAGTCGGCAACCCGAGGCGTAGCTCGCGATATTGGCCCAGACCAGGCAGCGCGTGCCGGGCGGCGGCGGCGGGTCGACGACCTGCTCCAGCAGTTCTCCGGTCGACAGCAGGCCGGCCAGGGTGTAGGCGGCCTTGTTCACCAGACCGCCCGCAAGCAATCGGGGCCAGGCGGAGCGCCAGGCGTGGAACCGGCCCGCCACGGCGGCGTCGTAGCCGAGGCCAAGGTAGGCGTACCAGTCACGGGTGAGCCCAGGTCCGGAAATGGTCCAGCGATCGCAGGAGCGGATCGATGCGGATGCGAGGTGGAGCAGCCGGCTTTCAAGTCGGAGTTGAATATTCCAGCCCAGGTGCCGGGCTAAGTCGTTACCGGTGCCCAGGGGCAGGATGCCCACGGCCGGCGGCAGGCGCGCGTCGGCCCGCCAGGCAGCAGATAGGCAGGCGCTGACCGTGCCGTCACCGCCACAGGCCACCAGCCGAGCGCCAGCGTCGCGGCAACCCCGGGCAATGACCTCCAGATCGTCGCCCGGCAGCAGATGCACGGCGTCGGGACAGAGCGTGGAGAGTTCCCGGGCCAGGCGGGTGCCAGTGCGTCCACCACTTGCCGGATTGATCACGAAGCGCAGCGCGGGCATCGGCACAGGATCGCGTGCGTGCGTGCATCCTCAAGTCCGCAGGAGGTTTGCCGCGCATTCGTTCAGACTGGATCCGCGTCTGATGCCTCCGGTTCGCCTTGACGCTCCTGCCCGGTGCGGCTATGAGTTTCGTGGTGTAGACTGGCGGACACCGGTCGCACCTCCTTAGCCCTGACACGACCCTTGCACGAAGGAACCCGCGGGTGGAATCAGAGATCGAGCGCCTGCGCAAGAAAGTCGAGAATTTCCCCTCGGCTTCGAGCTATAACCGGCTCGCCGAGCTGTCTCGCCTGGCGGGCGATGACGGCGACGCCGAGCGGGTGTGCCGTAAGTGCATCAAGGAATTTCCCCGCAACGGTCAGGCCTACGTCATCCTCGCGGAGATCCGCCTGGCCCAAAACAAGAAACCGGATGCGGTGCAACTGCTGCAGATCGCGATCGAGCGCGATCCCCGTTCGTACACCGCGCACCGCCTGATGGCGGATCTTCTCATCGCTGATGGCGCGAAGGATCAGGCCCTGGCCCACCTGCGTCAGATCGTCACCTTCAAACCGAACGATCCGGCGGTCAGCGCGCGGATCGTGGAACTGGAAGGCAAGCCGGGCAAACCGGCGGACACCGCTCCCACCGTGGTGGGTGGCGCACCCGTGGCGCGGCGCGCCATCCCTACTGCGGGGGCGACTCCGGCCACCCCGGCCCAGGCGGTCGCCAGCACCCAACCGTCAGCCCTGCCGGCGCGCCCGCTGCCGGCGACCCGTGTCTCAGCCCTTGACGCCCTCTGCGCCGAATCCGGCGTCAGCGGCGCCTTGGTGGCCGATGGCAGCGGACGGACCGTGGTCGCGCGCAAGCTGCCGGCCGCGCAAGAGGAACTCCTTGCGGCGCTCGCCAGCGAAGTGGTCCGCAATGGCGCCGCGGCCCTGAGCACGGTCGGCCAGGACCGGCTGTCCACCCTCACCGTGGTCGGGGCCCAGGGCCAGATGATGGCGTTCAGCCGCGATCAGCGCCTGACCGTGATCGTGCTCGCCTCCACCCAGGTCCGCCCGGCGATGCTCGAGTTGAGGGCACGCCAGGTTCTCATCGATCTTGGAGCCGGGTGATGGACGAACTCCTGCAGCAGCTCAACCACGTGCGCGGCATCGGCGGCTCGATGCTGTTATCAGCCGAGGGTCTGCCCATTGCCGCAGCCTTGCGCGAAGGCACCGACGAGAACGCCCTCGCCGCCGCCGCTGGCGTCCTCATGGAGTCCGCAGCGCGCCTGGGTCGGCATCTCAGCCTGGGCGGGATCGGTTCGCTCTCGACCGCCGGCGATCAGGGCGCCCTGCTGATCCTCGCGGCCGGCAAATCCTGGCTCGCGGTGATCATCGACCCCTCGGCCAACCTCGCCCTGCTCCAGCTTGAGGCGCGTCCCTTCGTCGAACGCATCAGCCAGCGCCTGACCCTGTAAGGTCCGGCCGCCGGCAGGTGCGGCTTCTTTTCGCCATCCTCCTTTCGTCAACATCATTCGATACCATACGATACCAAGAGCGGAGAACGTGAACCATGGTGCAGATCAATTTCGGTCAGCGCGAGGTCAGCTGCAAGGTGGTGTTCTATGGCCCCGGCATGTCGGGGAAGACCACGAATCTTGAGATCATCCACAAGAAGGCGCCCAAAGATGCCGTGGGCGAGATGGTGTCGATCGCTACCGAGACCGATCGTACGCTGTACTTCGACTTCCTGCCGCTCGACCTCGGTCAGGTCGCAGGCATGCGCACCAAGTTCGCGCTCTACACCGTGCCGGGTCAGATCTACTACAACGCGACCCGCAAGCTGGTGCTGCAGAGCGTCGATGGCGTCATCTTCGTCGCCGATTCGAACCCGGACAAGATGAGCGAAAACCTGGAATCCCTCCAGAACCTGCGCGACAACCTGAACGAGATGGGCCTCACCATCGACGATCAGAGCAGTCAGGGCTTCGTGCCGGTGGTACTGCAATACAACAAGCGCGACCTGCCCAACGCGTTGCCGGTGGCGGACATTGATGCGCAGATCAACCCGATGAAGGCCCCGACCTTCGAGGCCTGCGCCCGCGACGGCAAGGGCGTGTTCGCAACCCTGAAGGAGATCTCGCGCCTGGTGATCGAGAAGCTCAACCGCGAGCACGCCCCCGCCGCCAATCGCCGGCGTACCGCGACCTCGATGACCCCGGTGGGGCAATCAGCGCTGCCGCTCCCGTCGGGCGCACCGCCCTCGCCGCCGCCAAGCACCACGACCGGATCCAGGCCGTCAGTGATGGCGGTCGCCCCGCAGTCTGGCGGCACCCCGGCCGGCGGACAGCCCACCGTGGCCAATACACCGCGTCCGCCGCCGGCCGCGATCCGTCCGCCGCCGCCCCGTCCGGCACCACCGCCACCCACGGCCAGCCCGACCATGACCCCGAATCGGCCGATGCCGGTGACCTCGCCGACGCCGTCACGGGCGATGCCGAGTCCGCCGCCGCCACGCCCCTATCAGCCGCCCGTGCCGGCGGCCACCCCGGCGCCGACTCCTGCGGATGAACTCAGTCCGCGCGAGAAGCATCTCAGCAAGCCCAAGCCGCCGACCATCACCAGCGCGGCGAAAGCCCCGACGCCGGATCTCGGCCACACCGAGCCGAACCTGAAGCGCTACCAGCAGCAGTCGAACGGTGGCGGCGCGCTCAAGACGCTCGCGATGATCTCGCTGGTGCTGATCGCCATCCTCGTCGTCTTCACGATCCTGATCATCTTCGTCCCCTTCGTGCGCAAAGCGGTGCGGCCGATCTTCCCACCCGGCATCCAGCGCATGCTGATGGATGAGAACGAGAAGTCCGCCGCCCTGCCCCGGGCGGATCGCGTCCCGGTGGCGATCGTGCTGACCCGTGCCGGTGACGATGGGGTCGGCCATGGTCAGTGAGAACGAGGCCCTGCGCCTGCGTCGGCTGGTCTTCTACGCCAATGACATCGAGAAGTTCAACCAGGCGCTGCTCGCCTTCGTACGCAAATCTAACGCCCAGGCCGTGCTGCTGGTCGACAAGGACGGCCACCTTGTCGCCCGCCAGGGCTTCAAGCAGTCCGGCCACGACGGATCGTCGCTCGCGGCCTTGGTAGCGGGCAGCTTCGCCAGCACGCAACAGGTCGCCAAGATCCTTGGTGAACCTGAGTTCCGCACCCTGTCGCATCAGGGTCAGACCCAAAGCATCAACGTCATCCTGGTCGGCGACCGTACCCTCCAGATCGCGGTGTTCTCGTCCCAGATCAAGCCGGGCATGATCCAGGTGATGTGCGCTGAATTGGCCAAGCAGATCGAGGCCCTCCTGGTCGAAGCCGGCAAGCGCATCCCGCTCGACGAGGGCGCCCAGCCGCTCGGCAAGGAATTCAACCAGGAAATGAAGAACCAGCTCGATTCCCTTTTCGGCAACCTCTGATTCCAAGATCCGGCCCGTCCTCCATCCGCCCATCCGACCGGGCCGCGCCTGCCCGCACTGGCGCTTGCGGCAATCCGGCATTACCTTTTCCCACGCATGGGTTTCCAAGGCCAACTCAGTTCCGTCAACCTCTCGGACATCCTCCAGACGCTGCAGGTCAATCACCAGACCGGCGCCCTGGTGGTGGGTGGTGGCGATGATGCGGTGCGGGTCTGGTTCGACCAGGGCCAGATCGCCGCGTGCTATGCCCCCATCGTCGACAATCTGCCGTATTTGCTGCGGGCCCTGCTGCAAAAGGGCCTGATCCCGCCCGAACAGGCGCGCGACTTCGAGCGCCGCAACCGCGAGACCGGACAGCCGCTGCGTGAACTGCTGGAGGCCAGCGGCACGATCGGCATCGTCGAACTCGACGAGGTGTGCGCCTGGTGCATCGAGGAGATCGTCTGCCCGATCTTTGAGCGCACCGAGGGCGAGTTCGCCTTCACCGACGGTGAACCGCCGCCGGAACTGCTCGCTGCGACCAGCGTCTGGATGGGTGCCCTGCGCCTGCAGACCACCCAGCTCCTGCTAGAGGCCACCCGGCGCAAGGATGAATGGCAGCGCATCCGCGAAGTCATCACCGATCCCGCGGCGCTGCTGGTGGTCGACAACGACGGCCGCGCCAACCTGCGCAACCTCCAGACCGACCCCGACATGCTCAAGGTGCTGCGCTACCTCGACGGTCGCCACACCATCGACTCCATCGCCGAAGCGGTCGGGGTGACCCGCTTCGACTGTTTCACCATCGCAGCCCAGCTCGTCCTCGCCGGCGTCGCGCGCACCTGCACCGCGCAGGAGGTGGTCGAGGACGCGGTCCGGCTCAAGACCGATGGAGACTGCGTCAAGGCTGGTGAACTGCTGGAAAACGTGCTGCGCACGGCGAAGGTCCCTGAGGTCCTGCGTCCGCTCGCCGAGATCAGCATCCAGATCAACCAGATCCCGCGCGCGGTCGAGCTCTACCTCGACCTCATCCAGCTCAGTCAGGATCAGGGCGACCTGGAAGCCGCGTTGACCGATCTCAACACTGTGATCGGGCTGTCACCGGACGACCCGGATCTCCACTTCGAACGCGCTCAGGTCCTGGCAGACCTCGGCCACATCGAGCAGGCCGCCGCCGGCTACGGCAACGCGGCGCAGGCGTACCTCGCCACCAAAGACGTGAACAAGGCGATCGACTCCTGCCACCGCGCCAAGAACCTGCTGCCGCGCGCGCCGGAACCGCACCGCTACCTGGCCCGCGCCTACCTGCTGGAAGGCCAGACTGAAAACGCCGCCGTCGAATACAAGGCGCTCTGGCATGCGTTGCTCACCATCACCAGTCCGCGCAAGGCCTTGGAAGAGCTGCGCGTCATCCTCGACAGCGACTGCAAATATCCGGCGATCAAGGATCAGGTGCTGTCGCACGCCCAGAACAGCGAAGCGGTCAAGACCAGCCGAGCCACGCGCCTATTGGTTTACGTCGTGCTCATCCTGCTGCTCATCGTCGGCGCGTCGATCGGCTGGCTGACCTTCAGCAAGCTCAAAACCCAGCGCGACGGCCGCGAAGCGCTGCATGCCTTGGACGACCGTTTTGCCCGCGAACGCGAATCCTTGCCGCCGCCGCATGGGCTCATCCTCGATGACATCAGCCAGGTGCAATTTCGTTATCGTTCCTCTACCGAAGTGACCCACGAGGCGGCGACCCTGACCGAGCAGGTGCGCAGCGATTGGGAAGCACGATCCAAGGCGCGCATCGATGAGGCCCTCGCCCTCGGCCGCAACGGCAGGTTTGAAGCAGCGCGCAATCTGCTCCTGCGAACCCAGACCGAATTCCGCGGCACCGATGCCGCCGCCAAGGTGGACAGCCTGGTGCAGGACATCCAGGGCAGCGCCATCAAGGTCGAGGTCGTCGCCAAGGTCGAGGAAGCCAAACGCAAATGGCAGGACCTGGACTGGGACGGCGCGGTGCGTGATCTCAAGCCCATCTTGGATCGCTCCGATCTGCCGCCCGACCTGCGCAGCGAATATCAGGGTTTGTCCTACCAGTGGACGGCAGCCCTGGCGAGCAGCGATGAACTGGGCAAACGGGCGGACCGCATCGCGGATCGCGGCGATCGCCGGGCCGCGATCGCCGCCTTCCGCCGCGCAGCATCCGGCCAGGGCGAGGCCGGTTGTGCTCGCGCCCGATCGCGCCTTGCAGGATTGGAGCTGGATGACGCCAAGGACATCGCCACCCGGGCCCGGGATGCAGCCCAGCGCGGCGATGACGCCGGGGCCTTCGCCGCCGTTGAGCTGCTCCAGAACCTGGCGCGGGATTCGATCGCGATCTCGGTGCGCGACTTTGTCGCCAATCTCGAACTGCCGTTCACCCTGCGCGTCGATCACCAGGCGACCGTGCTGACCCTCCACCGCGCCGGCACGGCGACCACGGTGCGCCGACCGCAGGACGCAGTCGGTGCGTGGTCGCAGATGGTCCCGTGCCGCCTGTCAGAGGAGATCAGCGGCAGCGCCAGCCGGACCGGCTTCACCACCCTGCCATTCACCATTTCCATCAAGGACAAGCGCACCCAGATCGCGATCAGCCTGCGTCGCGGGCCGCGCTGGAGCGTGCCCCTGGCAGGTGCCGCCACGTTCGGGCCGGTGTCCGCCGACCGCTTCGCCGTCCTTGGCACCAGCCGGGCCACCTTCGAGATCGTCGACGCGGCCAGTGGCAACGTGCGGGCCGTGCCCTTCCCGGATTGCGTCACCGAATTCCGCCTGCCCGCGGCGATGCACCAGGGCCGGGCCTACCTGCTGCTTGACGATCGCGTCGCCGCGATCGATGTCGCCACCCGCAATCTGCTCTGGACCTGGCCCCCCGAACGCTCCGCCATCCGTCAGAACTTCAAACCGGTCGGTGGCATCGGCGCCGGCGACCATGAGCTGATCCAGGGCCAGATCCTGCTCTATCTCGGTTCCGGCCGATCCCAGTTGACCATCCTCGCCGTCGATGGGACCAGCGTCGTGGCGTATCCGCGGCTGCTCCTGCCCAACGACCTCAGCGGCCAGCCGACCGTCGGCCGCCACGGTCATTTCAGTGTCCTCACCGTTCCGGCCGGCAATCAACTCGTCGGGTTCGACGTCACCGCCATCACCGAGAGCACCAAGCCGCGCCAGTTGTTCAGCATCCGCACCCGAGGCGACCTGGAAGGCGTGCCGCAACGGGTGCGCGTGAAGGGCCGGCCGGCCTTGCTGCTGTGTGATATCAGCGGGCAATTGGTGGCGGTCGACACCGACCCCGAAGCCGATGACAATCGCCGCGTGCTTGGGTCCTGGGCGGTCGATGGCGTCCGCCCCAGCACTCCGGTCATCCTGCCCGGTGGCAAGGTCGCGGTGACGGCGACCTCGGATGGCCGCGTGGTCGCGATCGATCTGGAACGTCCGGGCCATATCCTGTGGCGCCATCCGCAGACCGGCAATCTGGCCCAGGTTCCCGGCCAGGTCGGGGTTGGCCGCAACACCATCTATGTTGCCGATGTCGCTGGCATCCTGCACGCCATCGACCCCGCCACCGGATCCGGCCTGTGGCGAGCGGATCTCGGCAGTCCGGCTTGCGCCAGCGTCTGGGCTGCGGACGGACGCATCCTGGTGCCGGTGCGGTCGGGGGCGTTGCTGTGTTTTGATGAGGGTGATTGAAACCGCGGGGCGCTGCCCCGCAGGCCCCGCCAGGGCTGGCGCCCTGGACCCGGCCCTGCCCGGAAGGGCGTGCTGGCGCGTCCTTGCGTTGATCACGCGATTGCCCGGATGGGCGGGGAGGCGCTTCGCTGCCCGCCTACGGTTTTTGAATGAGGTGTCCTAGTCGTAACCGGATGGGCGGGGGCGCTGCTTGCCCGCTTTTTGCGGGAACCTGCCGACCATGCCATCCGCCTGGGGCGGTTTAGGTCCTGAAGAAGATTAGATCCCCTGGCCCAGGCGTTCGGAGAGGAAGCGGTTCAGGCCGGCGGCGAGGATCTTCTTCTGGGTCTTGGGGACATCGTAGTCAAGGCGGTGGAAGGTGAGCATTTCGCCGTCGAAGGTGGCGAAGCTGGCGCGCACGTCGCGGTCGCGGGGCTGGCCGACCGAGCCGACGCAGATGTAGGCCTTGTGGCCTGGCGGCAGACGGAATTCGCGGTGGCCGTCGTGGGGGAAGATGGTCCCGAGCATGGTGGCCATGAACGGGGTGTGGTTGTGGCCGGCGAAGCAGAGATCGAAACCGGCGAAGTCGCGTGACAGGGTTTCGATCATCTGCTGGCTCTCGACGGGGTTTTCCGGTTCGTCGACGTAGTCGTGCACGGGGTCGTAGATCGAGCCGTGCACGAGCAGCATCTTGCCGCGCAGGACGAATGGCTTGCGCGCGGCGAACCAGTCGAGCGGGTGCTGGCCGTTCACCGCCGGGGATTCGGCGAGCTGCTTGCGCGTCCAGTCGATGGCGTGGGCGGCGTGAGGATTGAAGCGGTGGCGCTTGGTGACCAGGGCCTCTTCATGGTTGCCCATCAGGCTGGCGGTGAACCGCCGGGTCGCGATCTCGGCCACGGCGCGCGGATCGGGTCCATAGCCGATGACATCGCCCAGGCAGAGGAATTCCTTGACGCCCAGGCGTTCGCATTCCTCCAGCACCACCTCGGTGGCCTCCAGGTTGGAATGGAGGTCGCTCAGGATCGCGATCATGGCTGGCCGCCGATCGCCGGGAATGCACCGGAACGGTTCGGCCGGCCGATGATCGGGACGATGCCGGGGAAGACCCGGTCGAGGGCTTCGCGGTAGAGCCGCACCACGGCGGCCAGGTTCAGGCCGACCACGGTGTCCCAGCCGCCGGCCAGGTCGGCGATGAAGCGGTCGCCGCTTTCCTGGATGGCGTAGGCCCCGGCGCGGCCATCGGATTCACCGCTGTCGACGTAGGCGCGAATTTCCTCCGGAGTCATCCGGCGCATGGTGACCTTGGCCATGGCCACCGACACCGCTTCCGTGCCCAGGGTGCTGTCCGGGGCGACGGCGATGACGCAGGTGCCGGTGAAGACGTGGTGGGTGCTGCCGCTGAGGGCGGACAGGATGCGCATGGCATCGGTGCGGTCGGCCGGCTTGCCGATGAGCTCATTGCCCAGGGCGACCACGGTGTCGGCCGAGACCACTACTGATTCACCCGGAATAGGCGGTTTCAACACGGCGCCACGCGCCTTGATGCGGGCGCGTTCGACCGCCAGGGCGGGCGCGGGGAGGCCGGTGACGGTCTCCTCGTCGCCGCTGCTCGCGACCACGGTGAAGGGGGCGGTGGTCCGCTTGAGGAGCGCGGCGCGCTGCGGACTTTGGCTGGCAAGGTAGATCACGCCCTCAGGATAGCCCGCATGAGCCGCATCCGCAACCCGCGCCTGGCCCGCTTGTCCAAACCCGCCGACGCCCAGGCAGCTGAACGTCCGATCGCCGGACCGCGTTCGCGCCGGCTGTTCGCCCGCGCCAGCGCCGTCCTGCCTGGTGGAGTCAATTCGCCGGTGCGCGCCTGGAAGCGCCTCGGCGGTGAGCCGCCGACCATCGTGCGCGGCAAGGGAGCGCGCATCGAGGACGCCGATGGGCGCACCTACATCGACTATGTGCTGTCGTGGGGCCCGCTCATTCTCGGTCATGCTCATCCGCAGGTAGTTGCAGCGGTGCGCGCTGCCGCCGGACACGGGCTCGGCTTCGGCGCTCCGACCACGGGTGAGACCGAACTGGCGGAACTCCTGCGTTCGGCGCTTCCATCCATGGAAAAAGTGCGCCTGGTGTCCTCCGGCACCGAGGCCTGCATGAGCGCCCTGCGCTTGGCGCGGGCCGCGACGAAGCGCG
The DNA here is from genome assembly GCA_945876185.1 of Candidatus Kuenenia stuttgartensis. Taxonomy (GTDB): domain Bacteria; phylum Planctomycetota; class UBA11346; order UBA11346; family UBA11346; genus BJHQ01. Next base: position 32,261 of record CAMCMZ010000010.1, read on the forward strand.
AGATCGTGATCAAGTGCGACGGCTGCTATCACGGCCACAGCGACCCCCTGCTGGTCGCGGCCGGCAGCGGCTGCGCCACGCTGAACACCCCGGATTCCTCAGGCGTTCCCGCCGCCTTCAGTGCGACCACGATCTCGATCCCGTTCAACGATCTCGTTGCCGCCGAACGCGTGTTCGCGGCGAATCCCGGCGCCGTGGCGGCGGTGATCGTCGAGCCGGTCGCCGGCAACATGGGTTTGGTGCTGCCGCGCCCGGAATGGCTGCCCGGCCTGCGAGCGCTGTGCGACGCCCATGGCAGCGTGCTGATCTTCGACGAGGTGATGACCGGTTTCCGCGTCGCCTGGGGCGGCTGGCAGAACGTGTGCGGCGTGCGGCCGGACCTCACCTGCCTCGGCAAGGTGATTGGCGGCGGTCTGCCGGTGGCGGCCTATGGTGGCCGGCGCGAGATCATGGATCTGCTCGCACCGCTGGGCGGCTGCTATCAGGCCGGGACGCTGTCCGGCAATCCGGTCGCGGTCGCAGCCGGCCTGGCGACGCTGAAGCAGTGCGCGCAGCCTGGATTCTATGAGATCGAATCCACCCGGCTGACCTTGATGCTGCTGGGGTTCTCCTCGCTCGCCCAGGAATACGGTCTGCCGATGCAGTTCGCCCAGGCTGGATTGATGTGGGGATATGCGTTTTCCAGCACCCCGATCACCGATTACGCCAGCGCCGCCGCTGCCGATCTGGATCGCTGGCGTACGTTCTGCCGTGGCATGTTGCAGGAACGCATCTACCTCGCGCCAAGCCCGTTCGAGGCGGCCTTCTGGTCCTCGGCGCACGATCGCCGGGCGGTGGCGGCGACGCTCGCCGCCGCGGGCAAGGTCCTCAAGCGGATGCAGTCGCCGCAATGATCGACGGCCTGGTCGACATTCTTGGCCTTACCGCGCGGGATCTCGAATCCGCCGCCGCCTTGCGCCTGAGTGCCGGAGCTGGGATCGCGCCCAAGGTGTTCGGTCAGGCGCAGCGGGAGGGGGTCTTCGCGCCCGAGCGCCATGTCCACCTGCCGGCCACCGCCGCCGGCTGGCGCGCCGCATTTCGCGTCGGCCTGCTGACCGTGGTGCGAACCGTCGAAGAAATCAACGAGGCCGGCCCGACGGCAAAGGCCGTGCTGCGCTTAGACGACGGTTACGAGGTCGAATGCGTCCGCATCCCGATGCGCTACGCCGACGACGGCAGCGTCACCGGTTGGACGCTCTGCCTGTCGAGCCAGGTCGGTTGCCGCATGGGCTGCGGTTTCTGCGAGACCGCACGTATGGGGCTGGTGCGGCAGCTGACCGCGGCCGAGATCGTGGCCCAGGTGGTGACCGCCCGCGTCGCGCTGGGTTGGACGACGCGCAACCTGGTTTTCATGGGGATGGGCGAGGCGCTCGACAACGTCGAGAACCTGATCCAGGCGATCCGGGTACTGAATGACGACCGTGGCCTGGGTTTCGGCCTCGACCACATCACCGTCTGCACCAGCGGCCACGTCGAGGGCCTGCGCCGGCTGTCCGCCCAAGGATGGAAGCGGCTCAACCTGTCGATCAGCCTCAACGCCAGCACCGATGAAACCCGCTCGCGTCTGATGCCGGTCAACCGCAAGACGCCCTTGGCCGAACTCCAGGCTGCCCTGATCGCTTACCGCCCGCGCCGGAATTTTGCCTTCGCGGTGAACTACTGCCTGATGCCGGGTTTCAACGACACCGAGGCCGATGCTTGGCGCATCGCGGAATTCACCCGGCCGCTAGGCCGGGCGTTGCTCAACCTGATCCCCTACAATCCCGGCAACCTGCCGCTGACCCGCGCCCCCACCGAGGACGAGGTCGTGCGCTTCGTCGGCTGGCTGCGCACCGCCGGCGTCGCCGTGCGCCGCCGCATCACCAAGGGCCGCTCGATCATGGCGGCTTGCGGACAGCTCGGAAATGCGGAGCTGCGCCGAACCGGTCGACCTGCGCCGGGACCCGGCTTGACGCGGCAGGCGTTGGTCCATGCAGTTGCGTCTTCACCTGAGCCCACCTCCATAAAGGATTCCCCATGCTGATCGGCATCTCACCGCTGCTGTCGCCCGAACTGCTCACGACCCTCTACCGCATGGGACATGGCGACGAGATCATCCTCGCCGACGCGCACTTTCCGGGCCACAGCATCGGGCCGCAGGTGGTGCGCGCCGACGGGCTGCGCATCCCGGCGCTGCTGGACGCCATCCTGCCGCTGATCGCGCTCGACACTTATGTCTCCGCACCGTTGGCGATGATGGCGGCGGTGCCCGGCGATCAGCTCGATCCGACCGTGGAGCTCGACTACCGCGCCGCCATTGACCGTCATTGGCCCCAGACCCCGGCTATCGGGCGCATCGACCGCTTCGCCTTCTACGACCGCGCCAAGACCGCCTTCGCGATCGTGATGACCGGGGAGACCGCCAAGTACGGCAACATCATCCTGAAAAAAGGCGTCACTCCGTTGCGCTGACGCCCCGTTGATTTGGCCGGAACAGGGTCGGACCCAACCGCTTGCGCCGGGGACCGCCAGGCTCCAGCCTAGCAAGCGACCTGGTGCGCACCAGGCGCCTCAGGCACATTTGTTTTCGCTGTTGTTCCTGTTTTTCTCCACCTTGCCAGCACCTTGTCACCCCCGTATCACCCGTCCTCCACTCACACGAGGCCCAACATGTCCGCGCAATTCGGCTCCTGGATCGGCACCGGCTCGGCCGGCACCTACACCCCCACCGTCGATCCCGCTCTGGTCGATGATCCGCGCTTTCCAGCGCTATTGGCTGCCGCGAAGGGTGGCGTCTCGTTCGCCGGTGCGGTCGGCATCGTCACCGGCGCCAGCGATCCGCATTCGATCGGTTACCGCATCGCGCTGAACCTCGCGCGCGGTGGCGCCTCGGTGGTGATCACCGGTTCGCGCGACCTGCCGAAGATCACTGCTACCGCTGAACAACTGGCGGCTGAGGCAAAAGCCGGCCGCGTCCTGCCGGCCCAGGTCAACCAGGGCGACCTGCCCCAGATCGACGCCCTGCTCGACCACCTCAAGGGTCAGAACCTGGCCGCGACGCACATCTTTCCATTCGCGGCGATCAACCATCCGGCGCTGTTCTCCGGCATCCGGCCCGAGGACTACGCCCGCGTTTTCGCGGTGAATGTCTATGGCGTCTATCATCTGGCAGCCCAGCACGCCCGCCGCGCCCCGCGCAACGTGCCCTGGTACGTCTGCATCCCGCTGTCGCCGAACGATGGCAGATTGCAGGGCTCCGGCCTCTACCCGGCAAGCAAGCAGGCGCTGCGACCGATCGTCGTCCAGGGCCAGAACGAGATCGGCGACCGTCGCGGCGGCACCTATACCGGGGTCGAGATCGCCTGGACTCGCTCAGCGTTGATGAGCAAGCTCGACGCCGGTGTCGCCGCCGCACGTGCGGAAGGGCTGAAGGTGTTCGAGACCAGCGACACCGCTGACGTCTGCACCCTCTGCGGCATCCCGGCCGCACAGGCGCTGAAAGGTACCGTGATCGACGCCGGCGGCGGCTTCGGCAAGGTCAGTCCCGCCACCATGGCGAAGGTGCTCGGCGGACACTGACGGCAAAATGCTTAAATGCTTAAATGCTTAAATGCTCGAATGCTTGAATGGTAGAGTGATTGAATGCCTGAATGTTCGAATCCCAATATTCAAGCATTCAAGCATTCCGGCATTCAAGCATTTCCCCAAGTCTCAAGCATTCCGGCATTCGAGCATTTCCCCCACTCAGGGTTTCAGCACACTTTCACTACGATACGCCCCGGTTTTCAGATCAAGCGTGCCGGTGAACTTATGGCCTCCGGCTTCGATGGTGAGGACGCCTTCCTTCCAGCCGAGGTCGAGCGGGCCGCCTTTGCCAGCAGGTGAGCGGAACAGAGCGCGGTGGGCTGAGAGGTCGTGCTCCTTGCCGGCGCGCCAGACGCGCACGGTTTTCTCATCGCTGAACTGGAGGGCGACAGACGCGCCAGAGGCGGCGCTGACGCCGACCTTGCTCTCCGCCAGGGCAGAGAGGTCGACCTTGGCGTTGGCCAGCACCTTGGCTTTGAAAGCATCGAAATCGCCATGGGTTTCTGCTTCGCCGATTTCAATGGCAAACCCGGAGACCGGGCCGGCGCTGACGTCGCCGGACAACAGGGCGGTGCCGGCGGGGGCGCCGGTCTTGCCGCTGAAGTTCTTGTGGCGGGCGGGGTCGAGTCCCTTGAATGCGCCGTTGACCGGCAGGAAGGCGAGCCAGGTGCGTTCGCATTTCACCAGGGCCTTGCCATCGATGACTTCGACCGTGGCGTCGCTGGGGACCTGGATGTTCCACTGGCCTTTGTCAGTGCGCTTGAGGAAGAGCAGCAGGTTCCGGTGCTGGGCGATGCGGTCATCCTTGCTGCGGTTGAGGACCAAGCTGCCTTTTTCCTGAGTGCTGGGGATGATCAGGTCGCAACCGCGAGTGGCGTGGTCGACCAGGATCTTGCAGCCGGCAACGTCATAGCCGCTGCCTTCGACCAGCGATCCGGCCTGGTACGTCTTGGCGATAAAGGTCGTTTCATGGTACAACGGTTGGTCCGCGGCCCCGGGCAGCCAAGTGCTGTAGGTCGGGTGGCTGACGAGGATTTCCACCGGCTCGGGGAATTCCTTCTTCATCAAGGCCACGGTGGCGGCCGGCGGACGGTAGGCCGAGGTCACGAAGTGGACCAGATCGCGGTCGGGATGCGGCAGGGGAACCGGCGAACCGGCGAAAAGGTAGCCGACCTCGGCCGGCCCTCCGCAGAGACCGGTTGTAGTGCCGTAATCGCGAGCGGCGGGTGCGGCGCTGGCTCCACGGCGGTATTTCAAGGCACCGGTCGCGGTCAGATAGTCCAAGATCGCCTTGGCGAAACCGCGGACTTCCGGATCCTTGGCGAAGTCGTGTAGATTCACATAGGCCGTAATGGTGTGGGCGAGATACGCCGGGCTGTCCCATTCGCCCATGCCGATGCTGAAGAAGTTGCGCGCCGTGACGCGCAGGCGCTCTTTGGCGATGCGGCGCACGAGTTCGTTGCCAGTTTCCTCTGCCAACAGGTAGACGGTGGTTTCGCGCATGCCGCGCAGGTTGTCGGTGCAGCGCCACTCGATCACCCCGCCCCGGGTGCCGGGTCCCCAGGATTCTCCGACCGGTCCGGCGCCGATCCCGTGGGTTGGGTGGGGGCGCTGGTTGGTGCGGCGATCGTATTCCTCGAAGACCAGCCAGTCGCCGGCGGCGAGCAGGGCGTACCAGGTGCGCCAGGCGGCGAGGTCTTTGGGTGGTTCCGGCGCCAGCACCGGAATAACCTTGTCGCGCAGGTATTTGGCAAAGGCCTTCTTGTTGGTCTGGCCTTCGCGCTCGGCCGCGTCGGCCATCTCGCTCAATTGAGCCGGGGAACGCCAAATCTTTGCCAGAGTTTCCGCAGCATAGGCACGGACCTGCTCATCCGGGCAGTCCAGCAGCAGCACCAGTTCGAGGTTCGGCCGGGGATCGGTCGCGACCAGGGCGGCCGCGCCGGTCTTCATTAGCGCAAGATGGGCGGGATCGAGGTGCTGACCGAAGAAGAAATACTTCCGCATCTGCCCCTTGATGGTGAATCCGTAGTAGAAGTCGACGCCCTTGGTTTCAGCGTTCTGGCCGGCTTCGCCGTCCGGCGCGCACAGCATGGCGATCGAGGCTTTGCGTTCGGCGTCGCCGGCCGGGTCACTGGTCGCGCCCGCCGCGAGGAACGACATGCAGTTGACCGGGTAGGTGTTTTTCTCGCGTTCATCAGCGGTGCCGCCCGGGTGCTTTTTGGCATAGGCCCGGATCGCCGCATCGGCGCGGGTGCGAAAGGCGTCTTCGTATTCCGCCGGCCAGGGATTGGCGAAGCCGGCCGGCAGCGGGATCGGTACCGGGACGATGCGGCCCTGCGCATCGACCGTGACGCGGTCCTCGCCGGAGTGCCCCAAGGACAGCGCGGCAGCGAGGATGGAGGACACGAGGCTGAGCCTGAACGAGGTCATGGGAATGCCTTTCTGCGAGGTCACGGGATCGGGACCGAGCGCCAGCATGAGGAATACGGTCTGAGGCGCCCCATGTTGCCGCGAACCAGTGCCGCGAACCAGTGCCGCGAACCAGTGCCGCGAACCAGTGCCGTGAACGGTGCGACTCAGGCGGTGATCGCGGCCTTCACCTTGGCGAGCATTTCATCGCGCCGCACCGCGCTGTCGGCTTCCAGGTTCAGGCGCACCACCGGCTCGGTATTGCTGGCACGGAGGTTGAACCACCAGTCCGGACCGCGCACGGTGACGCCATCGAGTTCGCTCACCGCGCCGCCCGGGAAGGCGCGCAGGCGGGCCAGGGTCGCGTCGGCGTCGCGAACCTTGAAATTTATCTCGCCGGTGTGGAAGTAGGTGCACAGTGGCTTGACCAGCGAGGACAGGTTGCCGGCGCCGCTGATGATGTTGGCGAGCAGGATAAAGGCGTAGAGGCCCGAATCCGCACCGTAAAAGTCGCGGAAATAGTAGTGGCCGCTAAGTTCGCCCGCCATGGCGGCGTGGTGCTCTTTCATGGTTTTCTTGATGAAGCTGTGGCCGACCCGGGTCTCGACCGCAGTGCCGCCGAGTTTGCGGATCAGTTCGGGCACCGCCTTGGACGAGCGCAGGTCGTAGACGATCGCAGATGGCCCTTCGGTTTCGAGGAAATGCCGCGCCAGCAGGGCGGTGGTGAGGTCGCAGGGCACGAACTCGCCGGTCTCATCGACCAGGGCGCAGCGGTCGCCGTCACCGTCGAAGGCGGCGCCGAAGTCAGCTTTTTCCGCCACCACGCGCGCGCGCAGCGCGGCGAGGTTTTCGAGCTTGAGCGGGTTGGCGTCGTGGTTGGGGAAACGGCCATCGGGATCGAAGTACATCGGCACGATGAGCACGCCGGGCAACCGCGGGAGGAGATGCTGGAAGATCGTGCCGACCATGCCGTTGGATCCATCGACCACGATTTTCAGCGGGCGCTTCAGCCGCAGTTGCGCCGCGATCAGATCCGCGTAGGCGGCGATGGTCACGGCCTCATCGATCCTGCCGCCGGGACGTTTCGCCACCGATTTCGCGCGCGCCAGGGCCTCGATCTGTTCCATGCCGGTACCGGCACCGACCGGCTTGAAACCGGGCGCGGTGATCTTGATCCCACCGTACTGCCGTGGGTTGTGCGAGGCGGTGATCTGCGCGCCGCCGGCGGTGCCAAGATGATGGCAGGCGTGGGTGTGGGCCGGCGTCGAGACCATGCCGACATCGACCACGATCACGCCAGCTTCGACCAGGCCGCGCACGAAGGCGGATTTCAGCGTCGGCGAGGACTCGCGCATGTCGCGGCCGACGCCGAATCGTTTGCCGGCCAGATTCAGATACTGCGCCGTGGCGTGGCCGATGTGATAGGCCAAGTCCTCGTCGAGTTCCTGCGGATAGACGCCGCGGATGTCGTAGGCCTTGAACGGGTCGGGCATGGGGAGCTCCTCGGGAGCCGGGACGCTAGAGCGACACAGGCACTGCGCCAGCGGGGCTCTTAAGCCGGCGAAGGGGCCAGCGGAATGTCCGGTTCAGCCTGTTCACAAGTGACCTCGGAATGAGATTTTGAAGAGACTTGCGCGGTCACCAAATGGGTGATGGGTCGATGTGCCCAAAACTGCTTCGATTGCTGGCAATGTCCCCGCCATCAAAAACAGCCCACCCACGATTCCCAGTAAAAATCGCAAGTGCGCCCCAGATGCAAGGCGGGAGGAGGGAGTTTGGCAGCGCCAAATGACCGACGACCAACGCCGCAGATGGGGTGCAATTGCGATTTTTACGTTCAGTTCGGTGGGCCGGGTGGGCCGGCCAGGGCGGTGCGGCTTGGGCCGGACCCAACCACGGTCTGCACCACCTGCTGCGTCACCTGCTGGCGGATCTCTTCGTTGATCACGTTGGTGACCTCGCGGGCGATCTCGCGCGTGACCTGCTGGTTGATTATCACGTTGGCCTGTTCGCGGGCCACGTTGCTGAAAAAGTCGGGCATCAGGCGCATCGTTTCAGTGGCCGCGATGTCGGTGGCCCACGATGATCCGGCCGGATCAGGAACCAGTCCCTGGTCGTGGGCGGTCTGGGTTGCCGTGAGACTGAGGACTTGCGGCCGCGAACTGAGTGTTTCTGCCGAGCCCAAACCGCCGCCGGAACTGGCGGAAACTCCCTGGCGCGGCAAGAGGTCGACCTCGGAGGTCTGGCGGTTGAGCGCCAGGGCAACCTCGCGCCGCAGGCCGACCTTGAGCGCTCCGCGCACCAGGACGATGTAGTCGGCGTCGGTGCGGGTGCGTTCGACGATGAACAGGGTGCCCACGACGCGCGCCTCGGCGGCGGCTCCGCGCACGATCAGCCCGGGCCAGCGGCCACGGTCGGGCAGGTCGACCTGCACCGTGCCTGCATCCAGGACGAGGACGAGTTTGCCGTTCTCACTGGTCAGGGTGAGAGCCGACTTGGGCGACAGGATGACGGCACTGCCCGGGGCGCCGTCGATGCCGATGCGCACCAGGTCCGCAACGGATTTCACCGTGGCGCCGGAGGCGATGGCGGCACCGGGCGCAGCGGGGGCGCCGTCGATGGTGGCCAGGCCGGTCTGGAATACCGCCAGAGGCTGGTCGGCCGTGTGGCCGCTGGACCATCCGAGGATCAAGATGCAGAGGGGAAGGATCAGGCGCATGGTAGGGTTCCTTACCAGGTTGCGGCCAGGCGCAGGCCGTATTGAGCGCGGTCGTAATTGTCGGTGTCGATGGTCGCGCGTCGGCGGCCGAGGGCGGCGTAGGGTCCAAGGGTGGCGTTGGCGCAGATCCAGATGTCGGCGTTGGCGCGCAGGGTGTAGATCACCTGGCGTTCGTCGGCGTTGCCGGGTGGGCCCTGGTCGTAGATCCGCCATTCCGCACTGCCGCGTGCGCCGAGATCGACCGTGCCCAGGCCCGGCTTCGTCCCGACCCGCCACATCAGGGCGAGGCCGGGCACCACGGCGCGGTAGCTGTTGAGCGCATCTTCAGCGACATAGCGGGCACCGCGCAAAGACAATTCCACCCGGCGATAGGTGTTGTCGGGCGAAAAGCGCAACCAATGGCGCCAGGTCGCGTCGGCAAGCCAGCCGCCTTCCGACGCCTGCTCGTCGTAGCGCAGATGCTGAAGCCCCAGGCCGACCACATCGATGTGCTGACCATAGACCTTGAAGCCGTAGACCGAGCCGCTGAACGCCTCGGCGGAGGTCTGGTGGTCGAGCCAGAAGCGGTTCCAACTCGCCACCGCGCCGAGATCTGCCCGGCCGATCCCAGGGGCGGTGACCGGCACCCGGCCGTTGAGCACCAGACCGATGCGATCGAGATCCGCCTCGTGGACGGTGGGGTAGCGGTTGCTCTCGCCGATCAGTTGCACCCCGACCTCGCGGCCGACGGCATCGCCGGCACGCCAGCCGGCGCGGGCGCTGCCGGTCCAGGCGAAGCCGCGTTCATCAGTGGCGGAAGGCGACTGGCGCGATTCGAGCAGGATGTTGCTGTCGTAGCCAGCGGAAGTCTCGGCCGAGAAGGTCCATGGGTTCTTCGTCGCCGGCGCGGTGGCGCCGACCTCTTGCGCTTTCCCTGGCGCCGCAGCGGGGGGTGCCTGCGGCGGCGGTGGCACGGCGACGGGTGGCGGCGGCGGAGGTGGCGGGACTTCGGCTACGGCTGCCGCCGGCGGAGCCGGTGGTGGCGGAGGAACGTCTACCGCAGGCAGAGGTGGGGCTGGGGGCGGCGGCGGCTCAGCTGCGGTTGACATGCCCATCAGGATGAGGGCGGACAGGCCAGGGACGACGCGGTTCATTCAGGGGATCTCCACCAGGATGCGGAATCCGATCGCCGGGCTGACCGATTCCTTGCTCAGGCTTTCCTTGTAGTCGCCGCGGAAGGTGGCGCCACCGTCATCGCTCCAGGATCCACCAGCGACCAGGGCGCCGTGCGGCCCAGCAGTCTGGGGTGCGCCCGCGCGATTGTCGTCGCCCAGCCATTCGCGGGCATTGCCGCCGAGGTCATGATGGCCGAACGGGCCGATGTCGAAGGCGTGCCCGGCGACTGGCCAGGGCCAGGCCTGGTCCTTCTGCGTGGTGTTGGCGTCGCCGGCATACCCGGGCACGAAGGCCTCGCCCCAGGGCCACAACCGGCGCGGATCGCCGCCCTGGGCGGCCCAGATGCGTTCGCTGGCCAGGGGGAGGCGGATCTTCAGTTTGCTGCGCTTCCCTAGCCAGGTGCAGAAGGCTTCGGCATCGATGCGGTTGATGCCGTACACCGGCACCTGGTCGAATTGTGGCTTGGGCTTCAGACCAGTCAGACCGTCAGCATTCTTGATCCGTTCGACGTACAGGTCGCCATTGGACGAGCGTGGAACGAGAACGTAATCCTTAGCCTGCGCATTATTGCCCTTGAGTTGCATCTCGGCGGCTTTGATGTCGCATTCTCTGATCCGTTCCAACTGGTCCGGTTCATTGAGGAACCCCAGGTACTGCGCGAAGGTGACCTCGCTATCGCCGAGCATAAAGCCCTTGCCGCTGCGCTCCGCCGCAGTGTTGGCGGGATCGGGCGGCACCCAGCGCAGGGCATGTCCCGCGATCGTCGGCAAGCGGTCGGGCCAGGTCAGGGTGATTCTGCCATCTGGCGGGATGATGACGGTGACCACCTGATCCTCGCGTCGAAGCTGCCAGGCGCCGGCCGGCAGGCGTTGGGGCTCCGCGTTTGGGATCGGCTTGGCGGTGGCGTCCTTCAGCGGAATCAGCCGCAGATCCTGCGGATTCTGATCCAGCGGCACCAGGACGGTGCCAGCGGGTACCTTTGCCACCAGTTCGCCGGTGGGCTCCAGCTTGCGCTCCCAGACGTCTTTTTCCGCCGCTGGGCGGTTGGCGAACAGGCGGCGGATGAGGTTAGTGTAGGCCTTGATCTCGGGTTGGGCGCGCTCGGCGCGGGCGGTGCCCAGACGCAGGTAGTAGATCTCCGCCAACAATCCGCGTAGCTCGCGCGCGAGTTCCAATTCCGGCTGCTCTGCCAGCCGCGCCAAGGCCTGGTTCGCTAGAGACTCGGTGTTCGCCCAGCGTTCCGCGACCTGTTGGCGCAGGGATACCTCTTCGGCCCGGGCGGCAAACAGGGGGATGATCCGGTCGGACGGCAGTCCAGCCAATTCGCGCTCCAGGGTTGCGACCTTGGTTTTCACCTGGACGTAGGTGTCGCGCACCTTTCCCAGTTCCGCGCGTTCTTTCCGTGCGTCAGTCGCGAGTCGCTGGGCGTCCTCGACATCCTTGGCCAGCCGGCGTTGGCGTTCGGCGGCCTGCTTCTTCTGTTCGATGCGGTCGCGCACCGCGTTGATCGCGGCCTTCAACCCGGCTTCACCCTCGGGGGCCGTGTTGAGCGCATTGGCGGCCAGTTCGGTCGCCTGGTCCAACGCCTCGGCTTCGAGCGCCTTGCCGGCGCGGGCACAGAGCACCTCGGCTGCCTCGCGTCGCCGGTGGTGCTGGGCGGCCTCGGCGCGGGTGGCGATGGCGCTGCGCAGGCGGCCCAGACGGGAATTGCCGGCATCCAGGCCCGTGGCTTTTTCCAGCAGGACCAGGGCGGCATCGGCCTTGTTCCCGGCCTCGGCGTGGTTGACCGGTTTCTTCGCCAGGGCGGCGTCGGCGGCATCCAGTTCGCGTTCGGCGTGGTCGAGATGGCCTTCGGCCGAGGTGCGGTTGGAGGCGGCGTTCCGCGCTGATCCGGCCTTGCGCAAGAGATCGCCGATGCGTTCGGCCAGCTTCGGCGCCTCGGCCAGACCTTCGGCATTCGCGACATTGACATCAACCTTGGCCTGGTGAATCAGGCCGTTGAACACGTTGTCGTGCTGCACCGGATCAGTGGCGGCCGCCAATTCGATGCCCTTACGAGCCTGCTCCAACGCCGCCTTGGCAAGGCGGAGCCGCTCAGCCTTTTCCGCGTTGCTGATGATTGCGACTAGTTCATCCCGGAGCTTATTGACGGCGGTCTTCTGCTCGGTCGAGGTCGGGCCATAGCCCTGTGCGACCTCGCATTGTTCGAGCGCCTTCCGGTATTCGCCGTCATCCTTGGCCTTTTTCGCCCGGTCGAGTGCGGCGGCGATGTTCCCCTCACGGGCCTCTGCTGCCAGCCGCGCCTTGCTTGCCGCGTCGAGGCGGGCACTCACCTGGCCCAGCGCGTTGGCGACCTCCTGCGACCGCAATGCTACGTCACGATTTCCTGGCAGGTTGAGTTCGGCCTTGGCCAGCGCCGTCTCTGCCTTCTTCAGACTTGCCTGGCGGCCTTCGTCGGAGGTCGCTGGCTCGGACCAGGCGGCGTTCGCCTCGGCCAGCGCCGCCTCCCCGACGGTGCGCCGATGCTGGCTCTGGAAGTGCATCGTCACCACGATGGTCCCGGCGATCAACGCCACCGCACCGGCACCGATCGCGAGTTGCTTCCAATGCTGGCGCGCCCAGGCGACGATGAGGTCGGTGATCGAACGCCGGCGAGCATCGACCGCCTGACCTTGCAGATAACGGCGCAAGTCGACGCCGAAGGCGGCACAATCCTGGTAGCGCTTTTCAGGCAGGAGCGCCATCGCCTTGTGGACGATGGCCACCAGGTCGGGATGCAGGTCCGGGGCGACAAGATTCAATCGCGTCCATTGACCCTGGATGATGAGGAGCAGGCCTTCCTGCACCGACTTGGAGTTCAGGCAGCGTTCGAGCGACAACAGTTCGTACAGGGTCGCACCCAGGGCGTAAACGTCGCTGCGGCGGTCGATCTCGTCGACCAGACCCTTGGCCTGCTCCGGCGGCATGTAGTGCAACGTGCCCATGGTCGCGCCGACCTGGGTCATTCCTTGGGCCGCCTCGTTCGGGACCGCCTTTGCCCCCATGACCAGGGTGGCGTCAGTAGGTGCTTCTGTGAGCACCTTGGCGATGCCCCAGTCGACGACGAGGACTTCGCCATGCAGACCGATCATCACGTTGTCGGGCTTGAGGTCGCGATGGATGACGCCGCGATCATGGGCAAAGCCGACACCGTCGAGGACCTTGAGAAAGGCCAGGATCTTCTCTTCTTGAGTCCATTTTTTGGTGGCGGCTTCGGATTCGGGGGTGGGCGCGAGGTGCTTTTCCAGGCCGCGGTGCTGGCGTAGCAGCTTGACCACCTTGCCCAGGCTGACGCCCTGGATCAGGGTCATGGTGAAATACATCGTCCCATCGTCCATCACGCCAAGATCGTGGATTGGCACGATGTTCGGATGTTCGAGTTGAGCGGTGATCTGCGCCTCGGCCAGGAAGCGGGTCTCAAATTCCGAGTTGTGCGCCATCTGGGCGCGGATGATCTTCATCGCCGCCGGCCGACGGAAGTCGTGGTCGTCGATCTTGAGCACCGCGCCCATGCCGCCGGCTGCGATCTGTTTGTCGATCGCATAGCGGCCCACCGTGCCCTGGGTCTCGACCAGCTTCATGATCGCCGGCGGAAGCGGGTTGCCGTGCGCCTGCCGCACGGTGGCGATCTCAGACAGCACTGAGCTGCGCGACATCTGCAATTTCACGTCCAGCGCCTGCGCATCGGCCGGCAGGTTGAGGTTGATGCGCGTGCGGCCGGCGCGGGTGGTGAAACCGGAGCGCGACAAGGCCCCGGTGCCGGTGGCCCCGCCCGTCTGGGCCAGGTAGTTGTTGCGCGATTCCTCGCCACCCGCCTGCGAACCCCGCGGATTGGTCGAGGCCGTCCCCTGGCGGTCAGGGGTATCGGTGACCGACGTCTGGTTCGGATCCGCCGGCCGGGTCAGGACGGTGGCCTGCTCCACGTGGGTTGAGATCGTTGGAGCAAGTCCAATTGCGCTGCCAGGGTCCTGGTGTCCTCTGGCATTGCTGGTGTCGACCGTGGCAGGTTCACCGACACCGCCGGTCTGGGTGACAGGCAGGGTGATGGTGGCCTCTAGGTCGGTCCGGCTGGGGCCGGAATTTCCAGCCATTCCGCTCTGAACGGCTGGTTTCCCCGCGGCAAGGTTCAAGTCGGCAGGAATCGTGGCCTGCAGATCCTGGGTGTCGCTTGATGGGGGGCTCTGGTCGACCATCCGGGTAACCGTTCTGGCCGTGCGGCCGAGATGCTGGAATGCTTGCGTACCATACGGTCGACCCTTGCCGGGCAAGACAGCGCACCGCCCACCGTCCACGTGAGGAGCCCTGATGGCGGGCGATGGCGGGACGGACAGGGCCGGGGATCAGGCGCGCACACTCATCGTCGCCCACGGCCCACGGTAATAGCGCCAGGCCATGGCTCCGGCGACCACCCAGACATAGGCGGCCAGCAGCAGGTAGCACCAGACCAGCGCCTGATCACCGGCCAGCGCGGGCACCCACCAGATCGGCACCGCCAGGCAGACCACCGATAACAAGACGAGCACCACCAGCGGCCAACGAGTATCGCCCGCGCCTTGCACCGCGAAGCGCCAGATCCACTGCAGGGCGTCTGCCGGGGCCATGAGCGCCAGGCACGCCATCACCGGTATCGCGTGGGCCAGGATGCGCTGCCAGGCTTCCGGGTCATTGCCGCGTCCCGGGGCAAGCAGCTCCGCCGGGAACAGCAGGAAGGCGGCAACGAGCAGGACGATGTACGGCACCAGCAGCAGCATGGCAGAGCGCACCGCCGTGCGCGCGAGTTCCGGCCGACCGGCGCCGACCGCCGAGCCGGTGGCGATCGCGACACCCTGGCTGAAGCCGATCACCGGGACGAGCACCACCAGGTAGGTCGAAAACGCCAGGTTGCTCGCAGCCAACCGGTCTGTTCCAAGGTGGCTGACCACGGCGGTGAAGACGACAAACGCGGTCATCTCCAGGATTTCGGTGATCCCGCGTGGCACGGCGTAGCGGCAGAAACGTGCGATGCGCGCCCGGTCGAGGTTGCGCGCATCCCAGGTGTGGAACTGGTGCCGCAGCGCCGGGCTGAAGAACCAAACCAGCCAGGCGGCGAGCATGGCGAGCGAAGTGCCCAAGCTGGCGATGCCCGCCCCGGTGACGCCGAGCGCCGGCACGCCCAGCCCACCCAGGACCAGCCAGTAGTTCAACCCGATGCAGATGACCGCACCGGCCAGGCCGAAGGCGAGCACCAGCCGGGTGCGGCCAAGTCCGCCGCAGAAGGCGGCGATGCCCATGCACGCCGCGATCGGGCCGGTCTCGGCGAGGTACCAGCCGAGCAGTTCCGCGAGTTTGCCCTCGACCGCAGGTTCGGTGCCGAAGGCGCTGGCCAGCAGGTGGCGGAAGGGGATGAGCGCGAGGGAGACCAGCAGTGCGGCGCCGGCAACCAGGAACATCGGCCACGCCATCGCCCCGGCTTCACGGTCTTCGCGAGCGGCGTGGTGCTGGGCGGCGAAGGTGCCCAGGTAAGCGCAGGTGAGAATGAACAGACTCTGTCCGGTCCAGGCCAGCATCCCCGCCGGCAGGCTGGCGGCGAGAGCTTCGGGGCCCGACCAGGACAGCACCGTGCGGTTGACATAATGTAGAAAAAAACCAAGCCCGTTGCTGAGTGCCAGCGGCAGCGCGAGGGCGGCCAGCCCGCGCGGCGTCGCCAGGGACGCCGGATCCTGCGGGGTCTGGGTGGTCATGGGGCGGGCAGGGTGGTCACGATATCGCGGCGGACAACCACCACGGTTGACGATCGCCCGCAACGACCTGAGGCTCCGGCATGCTCACCACCGCGCTTCCCCACCTCGCCAACGTCCTGCGTTCCCGCGCCCAGGAGATCGACCAGTTAGAGGTCGTCGCCGGCTTCGACGGATTCGTCGACGAGATGACCTCGGTGGTCGAGGAACGCACCTCGCTGACCACCTTCCAGCCAGTCGCCAGCCTTGCCACCATGGCTGGATATTTCCAAGCTGCTGCCGGGCGTTCAGCCCTGCGCGAGATCGTCATCCACCGCCGCGATGCCGGCGGCTGTGCGGTGAATCTGGGCGATGGCATTGCCGCGCTCGGGGTGAAACTGGATTACTTCGGCACCATCGGCACCCCGCGCGTGCCCGCCTTCGACGCCTTCGCCGGGGTTTGCCGTTCGTGCACCGCCTGGGGTCGCGAACCCGGTCGCACGCTCGCACTCGAGTTCACCGACGGCAAGTACATGCTGTGCTCGGTCAGCCAACTCGCCGAGTTCACCCCCGAGCTGCTCGACCGCGTCCTTGCCGATGGCGCGTTTCTCACCGCCTGCCGCCGCGCCAAGGCCATCGCGATCACCAACTGGACCCTCTACCCGCACATGACCGCCTGTTGGAAACATCTGCAGAAACAGGTGTTTTCGCAACTCGATCATCGTCCCGCGTTCTTCTTCGATCTGGTCGACCCCAGCAACCGCAGCAGCGACGACATCCGGGGCATGCTGGCCGCGCTGGCCGGGTTCACCGCCCATGGCGAAACGACCCTGGGCCTGAACGGCAACGAAGGCAACGCTATGGCGCGCATCCTGGGTCTTGCCACCTGCACCGAGGACCCCGCCGCGCTCGCGACGCAGGCCGCCGCGATCCGCGCTGCCCTGAAGATCGACGCAGTGGTCATCCACGGCGTACACCAGGCTGCGGTGGCCGACGCCGCCGGTACGGCCCACGCCCCGACCCCGTTTTGCGCCAAGCCGAAGAAACTCACTGGTGCCGGCGACCGCTTCAACGCGGGCTACATCCTCGGCCGCTGCCTCGGGCTCGATCCGCGCACGCGTCTGTTCCTGGGCAACGCGACCAGCGGATTGTTTGTGCGCCAGGCGCGCTCGGCCAGCCGGGGCGAACTCCTTGCTCTGATCGAAAATTGGGCCGCCGGAACGCTCGCGGACTGAACTCCCGGCGGGTGAGGTCGCCTTCCAAAGAACTCGCCGCAATTTGCCGCAGCACAGTTGATGGCCACAAAGAACACAAAGGCCACAAATCGCCATCCTATGTGATCCTTGTGTTCTCTGTGGCCATTCCCCTGCATTTCCCAAAGAACCCGGCAGATTTGTTCAGCCCACGCGGCAGATGAGAACGGTTCTTCGGATGGTCAGGGTGAGGTCGAGGTTTGAAGTCCATCGCCTTGCTTTCCTGAGTGGACGCGAAACCTGCGCCTGCCATGGAAACAGCAGCCATCCCGGCGGTCGAAACCGCCGCACGCGAGATCCCCAGCGTGCTCAGCGCCGAGGCCTGGGCTGCCCTGGCCACGCCCGAGGCGCTGCTCGCGGTCGCCACCCTGACCGCGCTCGAGATCGTGCTCGGGATCGACAACATCGTCTTCCTGAGCGTGCTCACCGGACGCCTGCCCGTCGCTGAGCGTCCCTTTGCGCGCCGGGTCGGGCTGCTGCTCGCCATGGGCATGCGCATCCTGCTCCTGCTGTCGATCACCTGGATCATGTCGCTGACCCGGCCGCTGCTGACCATCGCCGGCATCGGCCTCACCGGCCAGCGCCTGATCCTGCTCGCGGGCGGCGCCTTCTTGCTGTGGAAATCGGTGAAGGAGATCCATCACAAGGTCGAAGGCGCCGAGGAACACCACACCTCGGGATCCAACGTGGTGAAGGCCACCTTGGCGAGTGTGCTCATCCAGGTCGCCCTGATTGATCTCGTGTTTTCCCTCGATTCGGTGATCACGGCGGTCGGCATGACCACCAACATTCCCTCCATGATCGTGGCCGTGATGGTCTCAGTCGGGGTGATGATGTGGGCGGCCGGACCCATCGGCGACTTCGTTGAACGCCATCCGGCGGTGAAGATCCTCGCCTTGTCGTTCCTGATCCTGATCGGGGTGCTGTTGATCGCCGAGGGTCTGGGCCAGCACCTCGACAAGGGCTACATCTACTTCGCGATGGCCTTCGCCCTCGGGGTTGAACTCCTGCAGATCCGCATGCAGAAAAAGGCCGGCCAGGGACCGGGATGATCTCCGTCGTGCATCTTCCGGTGCTGTTGCTGGGCGTCGCCGGCATGGCTGCGGTCTTCGCCAAGGTCGAGATCCACATCGAGGGAAAAGACGGCTGGGCCGGGTCCCTGCCGACCTGGCGCATCGAAAAGCATTGGCTGCTCGATGTTTTCTTTGGCGGCCGGCCGCTGACCGGCTATCACGCCTGGGCCCTACCGTTTTCGCTGCTGATTTTCCACTTTCCGCTGCTCTTCGCCTGGGACTGGTCGTGGCGGCTCGAAGCTCGTTGCCTCGCCTGCCTGATGGTGTTCTGGATCATCGAGGACCTGCTCTGGTTCATCCTCAACCCTGCCTGGGGCTGGCGACGGTTCACACCGACTGAGGTCCGCTGGCACAAGCACTGGTTGTTCGGCCTGCCCACCGATTACTGGACCTTCGCCATCATTGCCGCAGGTCTGCTGTGGTTCGCCTATCGCTGACGCAGGCTGACTATGCGGCCATGGGCGGCGGGGCCGCGACCAGGATCACTTGATGCCGAGCAGCTTTTTCCGGAGATCGCTGTCAATTGGGTCGTCACCGAGCCAGATCGAGAACTGCACCTTGGCGAAGGCCGCGCCAGGCACGGTGCCCAGGTCGCGTCCGTTGAGCGCCATCGTGGTGCCGACACCGGGCCGGTAGATGAGGTCCAGCACGTCGTTCTCCTTCACCTCCGGCCAGAGCGGGTTGATCGCGGCCACGCCGGCGTCGACCTCGGCTTTGGGGGTGTTACCGAGACGCTTGGCGCAATGCTCGATGTTCGCCTCGGCCTGCTCCTTGGCGGTGCATCCACGCAGCCAGGTGAACGACAGCCGGCGCGGATGCTCGCCCAGCGCCGCCGTCGCCGCCACCCCAGCGGGCAGATAGCAGCGCACGTCGTAGATCTTGAACCAGAAATAAGTGTAGCGGCCCTGACCGCGCAGGGGCAGGGCGGCGATCACGGGCGCTGTGGCGGCGGGAACCGCCGGAGTCGGATCCGTCGGTCGGACTACTGGCACCTCGCCGGCAGCGACGCACCCGAGCAGGGTCAGGATGGACAGGTGGCGGCGCATGGTTCGCTGGGGGTCACCTTGCTCAGCGCTTCACTTGGTGAAAGACGGAAAAACCGCAACCCACGACAGTGGCCAGGATCTGATCCTCAGCGCAGCAGGTCGCGCTCTGAACCGTTGGCGACTTCGCGTACCCATATCAGGTCCGGGCCGAGGCCGATGCGGATGATGGCATCGTTGGCCAGGCGGTAGACCAGCACGCTGACGCCGTCGCTGTCGACCCGCTCGGGCGCACCCAGGACCTGTTCGACCTCGGCGCGCTTCATGCCGACGCGCAGCGATTTCAGGGTCTCGCGGGCGAGCGCGGGCCGCAGGCCTGGGTTCGCACCCAGATTCGCACCGGCGCCAACGGTCGCCACGCCGATCGGGATGTTCTCGCCCTTGCGGTCGAGGCGCAGGGTCAGGCGCTGGCTGCGTTCGGTCGGCCGACCCCAGTCGAGGATCACCGTCGCGCTGACCGTGGCCGGGCCAAGGAGGCCGGTCTGGCGCGAGCCATAATAGTGCGCCTTGATCTGGTAATTCCCTGCCCCAGCGCGGCGCAGCAGGTATTCCTCGGGGCCATACCCCTGGGTGCAGTCGGGCGAGACCAGCCCACCGCAGGCGGTGCGATTCTTGCCATAGAAGGCTTCTTCGCCGTCCGGTTGCAGCACATGCAGGTCGAGGTCGGTCGCATCGGCGTCCCAGCCCATGACGATGCGAAGGTCGCAGTCGAGGTTCGCACGCAGGCGGCTGTCGAGGTCGGGCACGCGTACGCCGGCGATGGTGCTGGAACGGGCAACCAGGCGGTTGAACTCCTCGAGCGCGATGACCTCGCACTGCGGGAAGCGATCCCAGTTGCCGTCGATGGTCCAGCGTTCGCCGAGATCGCGGTCTTCGAGCGGTTGGCGCTTGATCACCCGCGTCAGCAGTTCCAGCGCCTCGCTGGCGTCGGGAGCCGCCTTCATCGCATCAAAACGATTGGCCAGGGCCAGGGCGAGATCGCGGTAGGATTGCGGTTCCTCGGGTCGCAGACGCAGGACCTTGCGTAAGCTTGCGATTGCGCCGTCGAGTTCGCCCGCGTCCTGCAAGCGCCACGCCAGCACGCGCAGCAGGCTGGGGTCGTCGAGTTTCAGTTCCGCCAGGTTGGAGAGCACGCGCAGACCGAGACGCTTGTCCTGCGTCAGCACCAGCCCGGCGCAGTCGAGCACCGCCGCCGGGGTGGTGATGAGCGACGGCCGTTGCGCCAGCCAGGCGTCGTAGGCCTTGCCCGGCCCGGCGGCGCGCAGGGTGGTCAGCCAGGGGGTGTCGGGGTTCCATGCCGTGATGGTAATGGAAGCTTGGGCTGGTTGCTCTGGGTCACCGATAGCCTTAGGTTTCAGTGCTCTTTCACGCCTTCCGCCTTGGCGAAAACCGACGGGCCCGGATTCGCTGCTGCCAGCACCGACGGTCGTGAAAGCGCCTTGACCGCCCAATTCGATATCAGAAACCGCCTCTTCGCGACCTTTCGGAGCAGCCTCTTCGCGCGGCTCTGCGATCCCTGCCACCGCCCTTGGAGAGGCGGCGGGTGCCGTAGTCTGGACTGAAGGTGAAGGGGGGGTGGCTGGCGAAGATGGAATCGGTGCTGCCCCTGACCCCGATGGTTCGGGGCGTCCGACATCTCCAAACAACAGTTGCTGCTTGATGGGAAACTTCCCCTCCCACCACCGCACCCGTTCCGACCACCACTGCACCAGCCGTTCCTGATGCCCGTTCCAGCGCTGGTTCTGCTGCTGCTGGCGGCCTTTGAGCTGGGCCAGGTACTGGGTCTGGAGTTCCGGCCAGGTTGCCGGCGGTTCGACGCCGTGGCGCACGTACTGGTCGAGGCTTTCGAGCACCAGCAGCGAGGTGCCGGCGGTCACCACGCCGTAGGACCGGCCGAGCGCGAGCAACGACGCGCGGTTCGCGTCGGGGAAGACCGCGAGTTCCGCCGCCTTCGCTCCGGCCCAGGCGCGGGCGACCGCGCTGCCGGGTACCGAGGCAGCACTGCGCAGCTCGACATTCCTGCCATCACCGTAGCGCCAGCGCAGGGTCGCCTGGCCGTCGCCGCGCAGGCGGGCGAGGATGAGCGTGCGCTCGCCCCGGGTCGCGGTCTGCACCTCGTCGATGATTCCCGGCGCGGCATCGAGGCGCTGGAACGGGTTGCCCTCACCCAGCAGTCCGGCGAGCGCGGCGAAGGGTTCCGTGGTCGTGAGGTCGACGACCTGGCCGCCACTGCGTGCGGCGATGAGGCGCAGGAAAGCCTCGTCATGGTTGGGCTCATGCATGGCGGCAAACACCGGCACGTCTCCGCCAGCGGGCAGACCCTCACTCCAGGTGCCCAGGCCGTCGCTGATCAGCAGCCAGGCCGCATCAGCGGGGTTGGGCAGGGCGGCGCGGCGCAGATCGAGTCCAGCGAGGTTGCTCGCGCCGTCGTACGGCAGCGCCGCGAGGTGCGCATCGAGCTTGCCGGCGTCAGTGAAGGCGATCGGCGGCTGCGTTGCCAGATCAAAGCTGACCAGATCGATCGTCAGGCCCGGCACCGCCCGGAAGAGCGCGGCCAGGAGTTTGCGTCCGCGTTCAGCCCCGGCTGGCGTGGTCGAACCACTGGCATCCCAGGCCACCGCGACGCGCTGCGGCCGGCGGTTGCTGGCCGCCTCATTGGGACCGGCTTTCGCGCTGATCACGGCAAATCGCTCACCGTTGCGTTCCTCGATCTGGGTCAGCACCGTCGGCAGGTTGGGCAGTCGCACCAGCAGGTCATCGCCGGGAGTCACGTCCTGCATGGTCGTTTCCGCGCGCTGGCCGTGGGCCCAGCGGGTCAGGCGCAGGTCGCCGAAGCCGCCAAGCACCGGTTCGACCCCGGGCGCGCTGATCTCGACCGTCAGCTTCAGCTGCGGGATCGCGGTGCGCGGCAGGGGCAGGCGCAGGGCGGCCTCGTCGCCACGCACGGTCAGAGGTGCGGTCCAGACCACTTTCACCGTGCGCGTGCCGTTGGCAGGCAGCGGGAAGATGCGGGTGCGGAAGGCGTTGCCGCGCACGAGTTCGACCAGCCCGGGATCGACGCGGCGGCGGCTTTCCGTTTCCAGCACCACGCGCGCCTTGTCCTGCGCCACGATCACGCCGTCGACCATGCGCCCGTTCACATCCAGGGCATAGCCGCCCACTGCCGCGCCGTCGGGCAGGGGGAACTCCAGTTCGCCCGACAACTGCCGGGGATTGGGATTCAGCAGCACCATGGTGGTGGTGACCTCGGCCAGGACGCCCCGCACCTGGGCGCTGATATCCAGGCGCTGGAGCACAATCGGCTGCTCGTTCGGCGGCAGCACGATCTTGGGCGGCTGGACCGGCGGTATCGGCCACGGTGGCGGCATTACCGGAGGAACTTCGATCGCCCAGGCACCAGCGCAGAAGGCGGCGCAGGTCAGGAGGACGGCGAGCAGGTGGCGCATGAGGATCTCCGTTCGGTGGAAGATGAACGGCGGCAGTTGGCCAGCGTTCAGTCGGGATGGAATCGTCCGCCGGCGCGCTGTCGACGCGGCGTGGCGCCGGCCGGCATGCTGGCGCGTGGGAACGGCACGCGTGTAACGCGTCGGTAACAACGGCGTTCCCTCCGCCTACGGCAGCGGGCGGGAGATGGTTCGGGGAGGATTGACAGCATGTCAGTCACCATATCGTACATTCACGATGACTAGGCCAGACCAATGCTGCGATCAGCCGGCCGACTGCGCCAACCCTCCGGCGCAGCGCCCAGCCCCGTCTCCGCTTGATGAACAGGAAACGGAACTCGCCGACCTCGCCAAGGCGATCGCCCATCCGGCGCGGGTGCGCATCCTCAAATTGCTGGTCGAACGGAATTCCTGCGTCTGTGGCGACATTGTCGATGAATTGCCGCTGTCCCAATCGACGGTCTCGCAGCACCTCAAGCAGTTGAAGGACGCGGGGCTGATCCAAGGGGAAATCGACGGACCCCGGGTGTGCTACTGCGTCAACGCCGCCAGACTGAAGCGCCTCAAAGTGCTGATCGCCGGCATATGATCGGATCCTTACGATGAATAAGCTGGCACCGCGCCTGCTCGCCGAGTTCCTCGGCACCCTTGGCCTGCTCGCGGTCGTGGTCGGGTCGGGGATCATGGCCGAGCGTCTGGCCGGCGGCAACGTGGCGGTGGCGCTGCTCGCCAATGCGCTCGCCACCGGGGCCGCCCTGATCGCGTTGATCGCGGCCTTCGGTGGCGTCAGCGGGGCCCACTTCAACCCGGTGGTGAGCGCGATGCAGGCCTGGCGCGGTGCGATCACCGGGAAGACGGCGGTGGCCTATGGCGTGGCCCAGGTGATCGGCGCCCTGGCAGGTGTGGTGCTGGCCCATGCCATGTTCGAGTTGCCGCTCGTCCAGTGCTCGGCCCACATCCGTACCGGAATCGGGCAATGGTTGAGCGAGATCGTCGCCACCGTTGGACTCCTCTTGGTCATCCACGGCACCGTCCGCCATCGCCCGGACGCCGTGCCCTACGCGGTGGCCGGCTATGTCACCGCCGGCTACTGGTTCACCGCCTCGACCTGTCTCGCCAATCCGGCCGTCACCATCGCCCGCGCCTGCACCGACACCTTTTCCGGAATCCGACCGCAGGATGCGCCGGGTTTCATCCTGGCGCAGATCGTTGGCTTGGTGTTGGCGCTGGCGTTGATGTGCCTCTTGCAAAACTCCGAGGAAAACCCCGTGGAAAACCCCAAGGAAAAACACAAATGAAATCCAAGATCCTCTTCCTGTGCACCGGCAATTCCTGCCGCTCGCAGATGGCCGAGGCCTGGTGCCGGGCCCTGCAGTCCGACCGCTACGAGGCATTTTCCGCCGGCACCATCGCCAAGGGGCTGAACCCCAAGATGGTCCAGGTGATGCGGGAACTCGGTATCGACCCGACCATTCACCAGACCTCGAAGACGCTGACGAGCGTGCTCGACGCCGGGGTAAAACTTGATCTCGTCGTCACCGTCTGCGGTCACGCCCACGAGACCTGCCCGCTGTTTCCGGGTGGAAAAACCAAGGTCGTGCACGTTGGCTTTGACGATCCGCCGGAACTTGAGAAGACCGCCGCCACGCCAGAGGAGGCGTTCGGCCATTACCGCCGTGTCCGGGATGAGATCCGTGCATTCATCGCTGCCTTGCCCGAATCCTTGCCTAATTCCCTGCCTGTTTGACCCAACCTGGAGAAATCACCATGACCCTACCCGACATCCGCACCACCGTCCGCGAGAAATACGGTGCCATGGCCCGCGCCGGCGTCCCCGGCAAGGCCGGACGTGAATCCGCAGGCAGCGCTGGCGGTTGCTGCTCGCCATCGTCGACCACCAGTTCCACGAACGCCTGCTGCGCCCCGGCCGCCGATCCGACCGCGTTGGCGGCAGCGATCGGCTATGACGCCGGCGAACTGGCGCGCATCCTGCCCGAAGGCGCGAATCTCGGGCTTTCTTGCGGTAATCCCGGTGCGATTGCGGCGTTGAAACCCGGCGAGACCGTGCTCGACCTCGGCAGCGGCGCGGGTTTCGATGCGTTCCTCTGTGGGCCGAAGGTCGGTGCGACCGGCCGCGTCATCGGCGTCGACATGACCGCCGACATGCTCGCCCGGGCACGCGGCAACCTCGCCGGCTACACCGCGCGCACCGGCCTCGCCAACGTCGAGTTCCGCCTGGGCGAGATCGAGCACCTGCCGGTCGCCGACGCCAGCGTCGACGTGGTGATCTCGAACTGCGTCATCAATCTTTCACCGGATAAACCCCAGGTCTGGCGCGAGATCGCCCGGGTGCTGAAACCCGGCGGCCGGGTCGCGGTGAGCGACATGGTGCTGCTGCGGCCGCTGCCCGAGGGCGTGCGCACGGCGGTCGAGGCCTACGTCGGCTGCATCGCCGGCGCCTCGCTGCTGGATGATCTGCGAGCGATGCTGACGGACGCTGGACTGGTGCGCCTCGCCCTGATCCCCAAGCCGGCCTACGTTGCGACGCTCAGCGCCAACGACGATCCGCTCTACCGTGAGGTCCAGTCCGCCCTGCCGCCCGGCACGATGCCGGCGGACTTCATCACCAGCATGGACATCAGCGCCCAGCGGCCTTCAGCGTGCTGCGCCCCCGGTTGCTGCTGACGTTTTCCCTGCATGGCGACCATCCTGCATCAGCATTCCAGCGACGGCCCGGTCGCCATCCTCGGCTGCGTCTATGGCAACGTCCCGGCCCTGCGGGCGTGCCTGGCCGACGCCAGGTCGGCCGGGGCGACCCTGCGGATCTTCCTGGGCGACCTCACCGGGATGTGCGGCCACAGCGATGAGGTCGTCGATCTCGTGCGCGCCGCGTGCGAGGTCATCATCGCCGGCAACCACGAACAGCAGGCGGCGATCGGTTCCGCCTCCTGCGGTTGTGGCCACCGTGATGCCGAGGATGAACGCCGCAGTTGCGCCGCCCACGCCTTTGCAATGGCGAGTCTGAGCGACAGCCGACGGGCGTGGATGGCCGACCTGGCGGATTCCGGCGTAGTCGACCTGCCCTGGGGTCGCATCCTTTGCTGCCACGGCAGTCCCGACCGCAGCAACGAATTCCTCTACGCCAGCACCTGCGACGATGCGCGATTGACCGCCTGGCTGGATGCAACCGGGGCCAGCGTCCTGGCCTGCACCCACACCGGCCTGCCGTGGGTGCGCGGTTTGCCCGGTGCCCGTTTGCCTGGTGCCCGCCTGCCTGGTGATCGCATCGCCGTGAACTGCGGTGCCGCCGGGACGCCCGATCACGACGGTGACGCGGCCGTCCACTATGCTCTGCTGTCGCGGTCATCGCGTGGCGACCCTGAGGTCGCAATCCGTCGGGTCGCCTACGACCACACCGCCTGGGTCGAGCAAATCCTGGGCGAGGGCGCCGACGCCCGCATGGTGGAGACGCTGCGCACGGGTTGGAAGACCTATGGGCTGGCCAACTTGCCCGAGGCGGAACGCCACCGCGCTGCCGCCGCACGGGCCACCTCACCCTGACCCACCCTGACCCTGGTTGCTTGGCGATCGTATTGACGCTGATCAAGGCCGGCTGATTCCCGGCTTTCATCCTGCGACGCGGCTGGCACGGTCGCATTCCATTGCCACGCCCTTTCCCGTTCTGCTGCGTCCGCCAAGACAAGGATCACCATGTCGACGTCAACTTCACCCGATCAGGATTCCCGTCAGCTCATGGTCCTGGCGGCGCAGGTTCCCCCGCGCCTGCCATTGACGCATGACGAATCGGCCCGGGTGGCTGCTGCGTTGGCCCGTTTCGGCGCCGGCCTCACCGAACATCTGACCACCACCAAGGTGGCGCTGGCCGGCCCGGCCGGTTCTACCGCCGCCGGCGAACGACTGATCGCCGAATCCCACGCTCTCGAAGTCGCTGCCCTGGATGGCACCTGGTCCGGATTCGCCTCGCATTGGAGCGATGCGTCGGTGATCGCCCGTGAACCAGCGGCTTTCGCCACCGCCTGGGAGACCTTCTCCATCGCCCTGAACCGGCTCCTCGCGCGCGAGGCCGGCCAGGTGTTTGTCCCTGGATCATCCGCCTCCGGCCCGGCCGTCGCTCCGCCGCGGACCGGCAGCGCCAAGCTCGACACCGATCATGCGCGCATCTTCGCCCTGATCGCCGCCCTGCGCGAGCAAACCGGCGAGGTCGGGGCTGGGATCATCGCCGAACTGGTCACCTATGCCGAGGAGCATTTCGATCTGGAGGAACAACTGATGGAGGCCAGCGCGTATCCCGGTCGCCAGGACCACCGCCAGGAGCACCACCGCTGCCGCACCATCGTGCTCGGATTCCGCAATGACTACCTGGATGGTCGCATCGTCGATCCAGGGTCCGTCCTTGGTTTCTTTGAAGGCTGGCTGGTCACCCACATCGCCCACACCGACCAGGCGATGGCAGAACACTTGCGCGCGGCGGGGCTGATCCCGGCCTGACGCGATTCAGCCCAGGCCGGAAGCCAACCGGGGCTGACCGCCAGCAATCGGCAACTTTTTGCGGTCGCCTGGGTTTGCGGGGTTGAGTTGAGACGTGTCGTGCCCCAACCCAATTGCCTGAGTGAACCGGATCAGCACCGTCGTTTTCCCGCGCTGATCGAATGCACCCGGTTGGCCAGAGGAATCGCATGCCCCAGACCCAGTCCCTGACTCTGCACCGCACACCGTCTGAGATCGTCTTCCGCACGCCGCCGGGCCGCTGGGAAGAGGGCCTGTTCTTCGGCAACGGCATCCAGGGCGGCATTCTGTCCGGCCATCGCACCCATGAGCGTCTGATCCTCAACCGTCAGGGGCTTTGGCTGCCGGCGGCGGATCCGAAACGGGTTCGCCAGCCGGTGGCGCACGTCCTGCCCGAGGTCCGCCGGCTCATCCTGGCTGGGCATCCCGACCAGGCCGAAGTGCTGTGGAAACGCGCAGCCAAGGACGCGGGCTGGATGTACGTCTACAGCGATCCCTGCCATCCGGCCGGCGAGGTGCGGTTCACCCCTGAATATGGCGGGCTTTTCCAGGGCTGGCGGCGCGCCGTGGACTGCACCCGGGGCGTAGTGCGCGCCTGGTGGACGGAAGCCGATGGCGCCAGCCTGGAACGCAGCGCGTTTTCCAGCCGGACCGATGCCGTCACCGTCCTTCGGCTTGGCTGCGACCGTCCTGGCCGGATCACCGGCCGCCTGATCCTGCAACCGGTGGATCCGGGTGCCGAGTCGATCTGGCTCGGCACGACCTTTCCGGGCCTGGATCCGGAAGGCTGGCGTGGTCGCACGGTGCCGGTGAAGGACCTCATCCGCACCGTGACCACGGTCGAATCAGGCGGCTGGCACTTGCGCGGCGATTACACCCATGGCGGCGGCTGGGGCGTGGTCGCCCGCCTGGTGGTGTGGGGGGGATCCGTGACCTGGGACGGGACCAGTGTGGTGCTGGTGGGCTGCGATGAGGTCCTGGTGCTCAGTTCGGTCTACGTCGGCGATCATGGCCAGGCGGGTCCGGAACGCTCGCGTCTTGAGGCGATCGCGGCCGACCACGATACGCTGCTGCAGCGCCATGCCGAGGCGCATGCGGCGCAGTTCGATCGTTGCCAGCTCGATCTGGGCGGATCCCAGGATGGGCGCAGCGTCGAGGAACTGATCCTGGATGCCGGCGATGGGCCGGTGCCTCCGGCGCTGATCGAGCACCTGCACGCGTTCGGCCGTTACCTGCTGCTGGCCTGCGCCGGGGGCGAGGAACCCCCGCACCTGCAAGGGATCTGGTCCGGGGTCTGGCGCCCGCCGTGGTTCGGCAACTACACCCAGGATGAGAACGTCCAGATGATGCACTGGGCGGTCGAGCCGGGTCGTTTGGAGGCCTGCGCCCAACCGCTGCTGGCGTACTTCGCACGCCAACGCGAGGACTGGGCCCGCAATGCCCGCGAATTGTTTGGTTGCCGCGGACTGCTCGCCCCTCTGCTGCAGTCTGCCAACGACGGTCGGGCCGACTGCGCTGAGTGGCATTTTTTTCTCAGCGGCACGGGTTGGCTTGCTGGTCACGCCTGGGATCGCTGGCTGTTCTCGGGCGACCGCCAGGTGCTGGAACACGACTGCCTGCCGTTGCTGGAGGGCATCGCCGCGTTCTATGTCGATTTCCTCATCCCGCTCGCCGACGGCCGACTTCACTGCGTGCCGTCGCTGTCGATCGAGAACCATCCCCTGGAATGGCCGGCCCGGACCAGCATCGACGCGACCATCGATATCGCCGTGGTGCGCGAGGTGCTCGACCGGGTGATCGTCGCGTCCCAGACGCTCGACCGCAACGCCGACCTCATCCCGCTTTGGCGTTCGATCCTCGATCGCCTGCCCGCCTACCGGATCAACGAACTCGGCGGCCTCGCGGAATGGATCCCGCCTCAGTTGAAGGACAACGTCCACCATCGGCACATCTCGCACCTGTATCCGCTCTTCCCGGGACGCGAGATCGACGCGCACCGCAACCCGGAACTGTTCCGCGCCGCCCGCATCGCCCTCGATCAGCGACGGGTGGTCGGGGTGCGCAGCCAGACCTCGTGGTCGCACATCCATCTGGCCCACGCCTATGCCTCGACCGGATCAGGCGTCGAGGCCTCGGAATGTCTTGATGTGGTCATCCGGGCCTGCGTCATGGCCAACCTCATGATCAGTCACGACGACCGGCGCGGCACCGGCCTGGCGATGGGGGCGATCGGCGGCGATGGACGCTGGCAGCTCGACGCCAGCCTGGGCCTGACCTCGCTGTGCTATCACCTGCTGGTGCAGAGCAGCGAGGATTCCATCACCATCCTGCCCGCCCTGCCGCCGCATTGGCGCACCGGCCGCATCGGCTCTGTAGCGACGCGTTGCCGGGTCGACCTCACCGTGGCCTGGGATCTCGACGCCGGTCGTTGCGATCTCGACCTGCATCCGCGCAACGGCGCGCCGGAATCCATCCGCATCGAGGCCGGTTCCGGCTGGAGTGGCGTCGGTGTCACGCGCATTCCAGCCTCTGGGGTACGCCTCACCCTGCGGCGTGCGGGCGTCCCTGTTGCCCGCTGATCGCTGCGAATCCAGGTGCCACTAGCGCCTGTGAGATCACTCCTCGCGCAGCACCGCCAGCGGCGGGACGTGCCAGGCGCTGCGGGTGGTGATCAGCGCGGTACCGGTCGCGGTGCTGCTGAGGACCAGGATCAGGGCCGTGACTTCCAGCCAGGGAATGGTCAGGGAAACCTGCATCTGGCTGGTGGTCAGCAGCAGGCCACCGACCAGACCGGCGGCGCTGCCCAGCACGGCTGCGACGATTGTGGCAGTGCCGAACTCGACCGCCAAGGCGAGCGCGACCGTGCGACGGGTGCCACCCAGGGCACGGATCAGCGCTGATTCCTGGCGGCGTGCGCGGGCCATCGCCGCGGCGGTGCCGGCGACCACGGCCAGTCCGGCCAGCAACGCCACCACCGCGACCGCCGCGATGCCGGCGGACAGCCGTGCGACCAGGGCACGAGCCTTCACGGTGGCATCGCCGATGTCGATCGCAGTGATGTTGGGAAAGCGGCGGGCGAGGTCGGCGGTGAAGGTTTGCCGCAGGGGCGTGGCCATGGTCGGGATGGTGCCGATCCAGACGGCCGGGGCGCCGCTCAAGGCTGCCG
Source organism: Candidatus Kuenenia stuttgartensis (assembly GCA_945876185.1). GTDB lineage: Bacteria > Planctomycetota > UBA11346 > UBA11346 > UBA11346 > BJHQ01. The sequence goes on from CAMCMZ010000010.1 coordinate 62,387, forward strand.
GGGCGCAAGTGATGAACATGTTGGGCTGAAAGGTCAGCCAGTCGATGCGGCGCAACCCGGTGATGGTCAGTTCGATCTCGACGCCCTGGACATCGAAGCGCAGACGCGAGCCCAGGCGCACGCCGACCTGATCCGCCCAGCGGGTCTCCACCGCGCACTCGGTCGCCGCCTGCGGCCAACGGCCGGCGATGAGGTGCTCGCCGGGTCCCGGCGCGACCGCCCAGGTCAGGTTCTGCTCCCGTCGATGGAAAAACGCCCTGCGTTCTGCCTCGCGGGAGCGCAGCGCGACGGCCTCGCCGGCTGCCTTCGTCTCCACTCCGTCGATGGCTTGCAGCCGGGCGCGCACCAGGGGACGCAGATTGGGAACGAGCCCGCGTTCACCCAGGAAGGCCGTGAACGCCGCCTGCTGATCATCCTGCACGTCGAGGACGAAGAACCCAGGCAGCTGGGTCAGGCGATCCGGCGCGAGCTCAGCCAGGATCGAGCCACGCAGGGTGAGCAGGGCGCTGCCCAGGGCGGCGGCCAGGCCGAGGGCCACCAGCAGCGTGCCGCCGCTGCGGCTCAGGTTCGCCCAACCCTGGCGCAGGGCGAAGGACGGCGGTTTGAGGCGGGCGATCACGGGCAGGAGCAACCCGCCTGCCAGGGCGAGGCCGCCGGCCAGGATGAACGCGCCGGCCGCGATCGACGGCCCGATGAGCCACGAACGGACCTCCACGGCGGCGAGGATCAGGGTGGTTCCCAGGGTTGCAGCCAGGATGAGGGCGGTCGTCACCCACGGGATGGCCGCCGGCGCCTCGCCACGCAGCACGGCGAGCGGAGCCATCCGCGCCAGGGTCAAGGTGGGAACCAGGGTGGAAACCAGGGCGGCGGCGATCCCCAGGACGAGGCCCAGAGCCAGGTCGATGGTCAGCGGCCAGGCCGGTGCCAGGCCCATCGCCAGGGTGGCGCCGGTCGCCAAGCCGGCCCCCAGGCCGGTGCCGAGCAGACCGCCAGCCAGACCCAGGCCGACGGCCTGGAGCAGGAAGACACCGGCGACGCTGGTGCGATCCGCCCCGAGCACGCGCAGCACGGCCAGGTCTTCAGCCTGGGTCAGCATCATGGCGCGGGCCAGGGCGGCGACGCCGATCGCGCCAAGACCCAGGGCGAACAACGCCACCAGACGCAGGAAGTCGGCCCCGCGCGCGATGGCGCGGGCGGCGGTCTGCGCCGCCTCGCCTGCCGTACGCACGCTGACCTGATCGCCGGCGGGCCCCGGCCCCATGATTTCCAGCGGCGCTTCGCTGAGCTTGAGTCGGTGGCGCAAGGCCGTCGCGACGGCCAGTGCGTCGGCAGGATCCGGCACCGTCGCGAGCAGGTGGAACCGGGCCCGGATGCCCGGATCGCCCAGTCCAGCCGGCCCCAAGGCTGCGAGCGGCACGTACACCTTGGGCCCCAGGCGGAAGGCGCTGCCACCGTTGCCGGGTTCAGAAACGATGCTGCCGACAATGCGGAAGTGGCCCCGTCCCAGGACCAATTCATCCCCGACCTGCAGTTTCAGGCGCGGCAGCAGATCGGGATCGACCAGCGCTGCCTGCGGACTCCGTCCCAGGTCAATGACGCTGGCGACCGGTTCGCCACCCAGTGCCCCAACGAGCGGCCAGCCCTCGCCGATCGCGGCGAGTTCGACCATGACCGCCTGGCCGCCGCCGGCAGCCATCGCGGTCAGGGTGCGCAGTTCAGCGGTGCGCGAACCCGGCGGCAGCACGGCGGCGAGCGACTCGCGCACGGCGGATTCCAGCGGCCGGGCGGATGAGACCTCCAGGTCGGCAGCAATCAGGCTGCGTGCCTCGCGCGCGAGGTGGGCTTCGAACGCTGCCACGGTGCCGGTGACCGCCCCGCGCGCCGCCACCCCGATCGCGATGCAGGCCAGGGCCAGCACGGCCAGGCCGCGGCGGCCGACGAGCAGGCGCCACGCCAGGCGGATCCGGGCGGTCATGTCAGGCCTGCACGCGGCCGTCGACCAGCCGCAGCTGACGGGCGCAGCGCGCGGCCACCCGTTCATCGTGGGTCACCAGCACCAGGGTGGTCCGGCGCTCGGCCGCGAGGGAAAACAGCAGATCGGCGAGGTCGGCGCCGGTGCGCTGATCGAGGCTGCCGGTCGGTTCATCGGCGAAGATCAGGGCCGGATCGTTGGCGAGTGCCCGCGCCACCGCCACGCGCTGTTGTTCGCCGCCTGACAACTGGCGCGGCTGATGGTCGCGCCGGGCGCCCAGCCCGACCCGTTCCAGCCAGGCGATGGCGCGAGTGGTCGCGTCCGCCGCGCCGGCGAGATCAAGCGGAGTGCGGACGTTTTCCAGCGCGCTGAGCGCCGGCAGCAGGCGATGCGACTGGAAGACGAAACCCATGCGGCGGGCTCGGAAGGCGGCGCTCTCGCTGTCGCTAAACGCGGACAGATCGCGACCTTCGATCTCGATCCGGCCCCGGCTCGGCTGATCGAGTCCGGCGAGCAGGCCGAGCAGGGTGCTCTTGCCCGAGCCGGACGGTCCGACCACGGCGAGGGACTCGCCGGCCTCGAGTGAGAACGTGATGCCATCGAGCACGGTCAGCGGGCCGCTGGGGGTCGGGTAGTCGCGGCCGAGGTGGTGGGCGGAGAGGATCATGGGGAAATGCTTGAGTGCTTGAATGCTGGGATCAGGGGCGTGGCTTGGGTTTGAGCAGCGGTTTCAGCCAGGTGAGAACCTTGGCGGCGATGATCTTCTGGCCTTCGACGTTGGGGTGGATCAGGTCGGGCTGGTTGTAGCGGGGGTCGAGGGCGATGCCCTCCAGCAGGAAGGGCAGCAGCGGCAGGTCCAACTGCTTGGCCAGGCGCGGGTACACGTTGTCAAATGCGGCGCGGTAGTCGGGGCCGAGGTTGCCCGGCACGCGCATGCCGATCAGCGCGGCGGCGGCGCCGGTGGCGCGGACCTTGGCGACGATGGCACGCAGGTTCGCCTCAAGTTGCGTCACCGGCAGGCCGCGCAGGCCATCGTTGCCACCGAGCGCGATCACCACCAGATCCGGCTTGGCTTTCAACACCCAGTCGATCCGGCGCAGGCCGCCGGCGCTGGTGTCGCCCGAGACCCCGGCGTTTACCACCCGCCAAGTGGCGGTGGCACGATCCTTGGCCAAGTCAGCCGCGATCAGCGCGGGGTAGGCCTGCTCCGCCGTCAACCCGTGCCCGGCAGTGAGGGAATCGCCAAGGAAAACCACGGATTCGGCGGACAGTGCGGCGAGCGCCAAGAACAGGACCAGGATGCGGACGACCATGGCGTGAACCTACGAGCGGCGCCGGCGCCGCCATGCCAGGCATTCCGACCTGGGACGTGCGGTCAGGATTTCTTGCCCGGCTTCGCCACACGTACCGTCGTCGGCCTGTTCTTGTAGACCGAGGAATCGTCGTCTTCGCCGTCCACCGGCCAGTGTGGGCCGACATAGAGATCCATCTCGCCCGGATCGATCGGCAGACGGCCACCAGAATCGCTGCCGACCTCAGCAGCGGAACGGAGGGGGGCGGGCTGCTGCGCCACCGGCGGCATCACGTTCGATCCGGCCGCGGCCGGCGGGGCGCTGGTTTCCGGCCGGCGCACGTTCAGGCGATGCACGCTCAGGTTGACCTCGACCGCGTTCTGCTCTGGCATCAGTTCGGCGAAGCGGCGACGCAGCAGGCGCTGGCAGAACCGGTTGCGTTCGGTGACGTTGGGCACCTCCCACAGGGTCATCACCGCGTCGATGATCACCGCCCGCTTGACCCGGTCCTCGTAGACGCGCACGTGCGCCTTTTTCACCTCGGGCTCGCCTTCGATGGCGCGGGTCAGAGCCTCTTCGATTGCGATAAGGTTCACCGCGATGCGGCCGTTTTCCGTGGTGTAGCTGATCTCGCGCGAGCGCACCAGGACGCGCACCCAGCGCATGAAGAGTGACAGCGGCCCGAGGATGAACACTCCAGCGACGCTGCACAGCAACACCACGCCGGTGGCGCTGCGCATGAAGGCCACTGCCGGCTCGACCAGGGGCGGGGCCGAAACGAGCGCGACCAGGCCGCCCCCGACCAACATCGCCAGCAGCAGCGTCGTCACCAGGATCACCTTGGGCATGCGGCATGATGGTCCCAGCGCCGGGTCGGCGCAACCCGGCGATCTGCCCCCCTGGGACCGCCGGTTTGCAACCGGCCGCAGGTCCCGAGGCGAGCCGGCCATGGCCGGATGAATCGTGAATTGCTGGAGAACTGTGATCGGCCATGGTCGGATCGCCTGACCATCAGGGCCAATCCCCAACGTAGGTTTACACTCGGCCGAAGTTCCCTCCCCGTCGCCCCCCGGCATCGTCGCCTTGCGTGCGCAGGCCCCGCCCGAGCATCCCGGCCATGGAAGCCAGCCGCCAGGACGACCGCTACCGCCAACGTGGAGTCTCCGCCGGGAAGGAGGAGGTCCACGCCGCCATCGCACGCCAGGATGCCGGCCTCTTTTCGGGCGCGTTCTGCAAGATCATCGCGGACGAACTGACCGGCTCATTCGACCACTGCCTGATCGTCCACGCCGACACCGCCGGCACCAAGGCGTCGCTGGGTTACCTCGCCTGGCGCGAGGGATTTCCCAACGTCTGGCGCGGCATCGCGCAGGACGCGTTGGTGATGAACCTGGATGATCTCGGCTGCGTCGGCGCGCTGGGGCCGTTTCTGATTTCGAACACCATCGGTCGCAACGCCAAACTCATCCCCGGCGCGGTGCTGGGCGAGATCATCGACGGCTACCAGCGCCTGTGCGACCTGCTGACGCGCGACGGCATCCCGTGCCTGATGACCGGCGGCGAGACCGCCGACGTGGGTGACCTCGTCCGCACCCTCGACGTGGGCTGCACCATCACCGCCCGCCTGCCTCGCGCCGAGGTCATCGACGCCGCCCGCATCACGGTGGGCGACGTGCTGGTCGGGTTCAGTTCGCTCGGCCAGGCCGCGTGGGAAGACGCACCCAATTCAGGCATCGGCTCGAACGGCCTGACCAGCGCACGCCACGAACTGCTCGGCGGTTATCGTGAGAAATACCCCGAGACCTACGCGCCCCAGATCGATCCGGCGCTGGTCTATTGCGGCAAGCATCGCCTGGAGGAACCGCTGCCGGGTGACCCGGCTTTCACCGTTGGCTCCGCCCTGCTGTCACCGACGCGCACCTACCTGCCACTCATCAAGCGCCTGTTGCAACGGATCCCGCGCGCGGACGTGCACGGACTCATCCACTGCTCCGGCGGCGGCCAGACCAAGATCCTGCGGTTCGGTGCCCCCGGCGCGGCGCGCGGCCTGCGATTCATCAAGGATGCGCTCTTTCCAGTGCCGCCGCTGTGCGCCGCCATCCAGGCCAGCACCGGCCTGAAATGGAGCGAGATGTATTCGGTCTACAACATGGGCCACCGCCTGGAGGCGGCCCTGCCTGCCGCCCACGCCGCCACCGCCATCGCTGTCGCCCGCGACTTGGGGTTGGATGCCAAGATCATCGGCCGGGTCGAGGCCAACGACGGGCCGGGGAACGTGGTCGAGGTGCGGGGTGGGCATGGTACGTTCGTTTACCGGTAGGATTATATGAAAACACTCTTGTTCCTTTGCCTATGCGCGGCCCTGTCCGCTGAAGACATTTTTCCCACCCCGTTGGCGGCATCATTCGGGGCCAGCATTGGTCAGGTGTGGATGCTCAACGATGCAGGCCGCGAGTTTTTGCGAGAGCACGGGGGAAAGAAAGTGAACGAGGTCCTTCATCTGGACCAAATGGATGTGATATTCCTTTCAAATTACAATGAATTCAGCGTTATTCCATCACCCCACCTTACCAGGGAATCTTTGCCGGAACTTAAAGCGAGCATTTTTGCAAAACGATTCCCCACCCTGGATAATACCGAGGGAAGGCTCAGGAGCGGCGTCTATGGGGTATCATCAACCAGTGTTCTTGGGGAATTGATATTCGTCTCCAAGGATCACAAGGTTTTCAGGATCACGATCGGAAGAGGCCCCAAGATTGACCCCAGCAGTAAGAACAGGAACCATACATTTTATTTGGACTATATTGCGTTGGAATAGTTGGAATGACCACGATTCCCTTTCCCTCATGTCCCAACCCCTCGTCATCATCTCCTGCGTCGGCCTGACCCCGCGCCACCTCGGCGCGGACACGCCGAACCTCAGCGCCCTCGCCGGGGCCGGATTCGCCGCGCCGCTCAGCGGCCCGATCCCGGCGGTGACCACCACCGCGCAGGCGACCCTGGTCACCGGGGTCGGGCCAGAGAACCACGGTATCGTCGGCAACGGCTGGTATTTCCGCGAACTCGGCGAGGTCTGGTTCTGGCGTCAGAGCGAAAAACTGATCCAGGCGGAATCGTGCTGGACCCGCCTGCGCCGCACCCGCAAAGATCTGCGCGTGCTCAAGCATTTCTGGTGGTACGCGATGACCACCGACGTGGATGCGACGGTGACGCCGCGCCCGGTCTACCACCACGACGGGCGCAAGTCGCCGGACTTCTACGCCCTGCCGGCTGCGCTGAAGACCGCGATCCAGGCCAAGCACGGCACGTTTCCACTGTTCTCGTTCTGGGGGCCGACCGCGAACGTGAAATCGACGCGCTGGATCGCGGAGAGCTTCGCCACCGCCTTCGCTGAGACGCGACCGCACCTGTCCTGGGTCTATCTGCCGCACCTCGACTACGATCTGCAACGCTTCGGCCCGCGTGGGCCGCATCTGGCGCAGAACCTGCGTCAGCTTGATGCCGAGGTGGGCAAGGTCATCGCCACCGCCAAGGAACACGGCGCCCTGCCCATCGTCGTGAGCGAATACGGCATCGAGGCGGTCGACCATGCGGTGGAAATCAACCGCGCCCTGCGCCGCAACGGTTTGCTGGTGGTGACCCGCAACGCCGCCGGCGAACTCCTGGATCCGGGTGCCTCGCGCGCTTTTGCCGTCTGCGACCATCAGATCGCTCACGTTTATTGCCAGCAACCCGCCGACATCGGTCGTGCGGTCGAGGTGCTTTCTCGCACGCCCGGCATCAGCCAGACCTTCGTTGGCAATCAACGCCGCGACATCGGCCTCGATCATCCGCGCAGCGGCGAGATCATCGCTATCGCCGAGCGCGGCGCCTGGTTCGCCTATGATTATTGGCTGGAAGACGCCGCCCGCCCGGACTTCGCCCAATGCGTCGAAATTCACAAGAAACCCGGCTACGACCCGCGCGAACTGTTCTTCGATCCCAAAGGCGGCAAGCGCCGTGCGATGAGCGCGCTGGCGCGCAAGATGCTCGGCCTGCGCTACCGCATGGACCCATGCCCGCTCGACACGTCGCTCGTGCGCGGCAGCCACGGCCTGCCGGCGGCGGACCCGCAGGACGGTGCGGTGATCATCTGTCCGGACGCCACCTGGGCGAAAGCGACGCAAGCATCGACGCTAACAGCGACGCAAGCAGCGTGGGACATGCGTGATCTCGCCCCCGCGATCGAACGGCACCTGGGATGAGGCTCACACTCGCGGCGGTACTACGCTCGCTGGGACTGAACAGGCTTCCGCAGCGCCGAGTTGTCCCATCATCGGCCGGCATGGACCCCATTCGCAACGAAACCCCGGGCATGCAGTACCGCCGCTTCGGCACAACCGGACAGCGCCTGTCGGCCATAACCCTGGGCGGCATGCGCTACGTCGACGGCTGGAAGCAGCCGCACAACCAGGTGCCGCCGGCCATGGCGGAACAATGCGCGCGCCTGGTGCAGCTCGCGCTCGACGCCGGCATCAACCACATCGAGACGGCGCAGGGCTACGGCCGCAGCGAGCACTGCTACGGCCAGGTGCTGAGCGAACTGCGCATCCCGCGTGCGCGCTACCACCTGATGACCAAGGGCGCGCCCGCCACCGCCGAGGACGCCAAACGGACGGTCGAAGCCCAGTTGAAGGCGCTGCGGTTGGACCACATCGATCTCTACGCCTGGCATGGCATCAACAACGCTGAACTGGCCGACCGCGCCCTGGCGAAAGGTGGGCCGGTCGAGGAACTGCACCGTCTGCGCGACCAGGGCGTGATCGGTGCGGTCGGGTTCAGCACCCACGGCCGGCTGGAAACCGTCGTGCGCGCCATCCAGTCTGACCTGTTTTCATTCGTCAACCTGCATTATTACTACTTCTACCAGCGCCTGCGCGGGGCGGTGGACCTCGCCGCGGCCAAGGACATGGGCGTGTTCATCATCTCGCCCAACGACAAGGGCGGGCAGCTTTTCTCACCGTCCCCGCTGCTGCGCGACCTATGCGCGCCGCTGACGCCGATCCAGTTCAACGCGCGCTGGCTGCTCGCCTCGCCGCACGTCCACACCCTGTCGTTCGGAATGACGGAACCGGATCACGTCGCTGAGATGCGCGGCATCTTCCCTGCGCCGTGCCCTGCTGACCGCAGCCTGCTGGAATTGATCAACCGCATGGACGCCCGCGTGGCGGCCGATCCGGTCTCAACCTGGGAGGGTTGGGAATGCCAAGACGATCCCTCGGGCATCAACATCCCCGAGGTGCTGCGCTTCCGCCGGATGTGGAAATGCTACGACCTGGAAGGCTTCGGCCGTTACCGCTACAACATGCTCGAAGCCAAGGGCCATTGGTTCCCGGGTCATTACGCCAGCGATGAACTGGTCGAACGCGTCGACACCGCGCGCGTGCCGGCCGGGATCGACCTCAAGGCGCTGCTGCGCGAAGCGCACCGCGCCCTCTACGTGCCCAAGAAGTCCCCGACCATCTGATCCGCACCTCTTCCCTGGGAGCGCGCCGCTCCGCGGCGCTCGTAAGGTTCGTCCCTATTCACATGGCGGCTTGGCGATCCAACTTCCAACCCAGGCGTCAGTTCCAGGTCGCCGTCTATCGATGCGGTTAACCTTACCTTTGGCCCCCAACGCGCGGCGCCCTGGGAATTGGCCATTTGCGTCGTCACCCTAAAAAATCCTACGAAAATGCATAGCGTTGCTTCAAGCCGCGGCGTGAACGTGCCCCATCCAGCGCGGTGAGTGGCGTTACGCCGCGGGTTGAAGCAACGAGTGGTTGGACATGGCCATCAGCGCTGTGGGTGGCGCAGGGTATTTTGCTCCTGGGCGAG
>CAMCMZ010000011.1 GCA_945876185.1 Candidatus Kuenenia stuttgartensis
CCAGGCGATCCAGCTCGGCGAGATCGTCCTCTTCGGGGCCGTCCTTGATGCGGCCACCACTCCGGTCACGCGGCGACTTACCGCCAAGGATCGCGAGACGACGGATCCCACACACCTGACCTATGTCCTGCGCATCGAACCGAGCCAGGGCCAGGTCGAACGCCGCACCGATGCCGGATCGCCCTGGGAGACCGTGCTCACCACCGGAACCGCGACCTCGTTCACCCAGGCCAAGGTCGACGCCGGCGATGTGCGCTACCGCTACCTTGCGGTGACCGGCGGCAACGACGCCTTCGCCTTCGTGGTGGTGGACGGCGACGGCAGCGAATCGCCGCTGACCCTGATGCGCTTCAGTGCCTCGGGAAACGCGCCGCCTGCGATCAGCGGTTTCCCGGCAACCTTCGCCTGGAACGAGCCCACCGACAAGACGACCGCCGCCCAGGTGGTCGGTACCGCCAGCACGGTCACCGACACCGACAGCTCGTTCAGCGGTGGCACCCTGACCGTGGCCATCGCCGGCGGGCAGACCGGGGATGAATTATGGCTCATCGACGGTGCGGTGACCATCAACGGCGCCACCCTGGCGATCGGTGGCACCACGGTCGGCACCCTGTCCGGCCAGGGCAGCGCCAACCTGGTGGTGACCTTCGCGGCCCAGGCCGGGCCGGCGCAGGCCACCTCGCTGCTGCGCAGTATCGGCTACCGCTTCACCGGCGCGGCCCCCGATCCGGCCCTGACCCGCCGCATCGAGGTCGCGATCACCGACGGCTCACCCGGCGGCCTGCCCGGGGTCGCCACCGCCGTGGTGACGATCACGCCCAGCAACGATCCTCCGGTGATCACCGCGCCCGCAGGAGCGATCCTGACCGTGCCCGGCATCGCCCGGCGCGGCACCGTCACCGCCGTCGATCCCGAGGGCGATACCGCGCTCATCTATCGCGTCACGGCATTTCCCACCAAGGGCGTGCTCTCGACGCTCGATGCGACCGGAATCCTGACCACCGGACCCGCCTTCACTTACACGCCAGACCTGGTCACCGCCGCGACCGCAACCAATCCGATCCTCGACACCTTCACCATCGAGGTCAGCGACAACGGCTTCACCCCAGGCGCCAGCGATGCCCGGCGGCGCGGCACGGCAGCGCCTGCAACCGCATCGGTGACGTGGCAGGTCCGCATCAGCGACACCAGCGCCGTCGCCCCGGTGATCACCTCGAATCCCCCCTTCCAGGCGGTGCAGGGCGGCCGCGTCGACTACACGCCGACGGTCACCACCACCGGCCTGACCGCGCCGCAACTGGTCTACCATCTCATCGGTCTGGACGGCGTCAGCCCGGCCCCGGCCTTCGGCGGGGTGATCGGCGGCACCACCGCCACCGAGGCCAACAAGACCCTGAACTGGCTGAGCGTGCCCCGACCAGCGAACGGGTACCAGCGCTTCGGCATCCTCGTCCTCGATGAGGCCAACGGTGTCGCCGCCTATCAGCCGATCACCATCCAGGTCCTGCCCCTGCCGAGTTCCGGAGGTTGAACCGTGACGAACGCCCATCCCCATCCCGTCGCGTTGCCGCTCGACCAGATGCCGGTTCCCTCTCCAGGCCGGGCGACCCCTGGATCGCGCCAAGATCGTTCGGTTTTCCCTTCATCGTGGTCTTTCATGGCAACTTCATCCCTGCTCGGCTGCCTCGCTGCCCTCGCTGGTTGCGGCGGCAACGGCGGCGATGTCGGTGTCTCGATGGGCGGCGGCGGTTCCGCCGGCGGCGGCCTGAACGGCAACCAGGGTGCCGTCAGCCTGGCGATGGCGCCGTGGATCGTGCTCGATCTCGCCACCGGCAAGGCGACGGCGCTCGCCACCATGAGCGATCCCAGCACGACCGCGCTGCGCTCGACCAGCATGGCGTTCCGTCGCGTGACGACCCCGGGCGGTGAGATCCTGGTCGCCCTGTGCGAGACGACCCAGGCGCAATGGACGCTGCTCGGCGGAGGAACCCCGTGGACGGCGATCGACGCTGCGCTGGTCGGATCGCAGGCGGTCGGCGGTGACCGGCCGGCTTTCGCCCTGAGCTACCGCGCCATCACCGCCACGCTGACCGCCTGGAACGCCAATCATTCCAGCCAGCTCCGCCTTCCCACCAGCACGGATTGGGACGCCGCTGTCAGCACCGGCGGTGGCGGAAGCGGCGGTGCCTTCACCTGGGGTTCCGCCACCGATCGCGCCACCCTCGCCGCCCATGCCGTGGTCTACGAGACCGGCGGCGCGTCCCCGGGACCGCGCGCGGTCGGATCGCTCGCCCCGAGTCCGCTCGGGTTCTTCGACCTGCACGGCAACGTCTGGGAATGGCTCGACGGCGGCACCCAGTTGGTCGGCGGTTCCTGGCGCGACGGCATCCAGCAGGCGCGCAGCGGTAATCGCCTGGGCGCCGATGCCCTGGTCGGGGCCGACACCGACCACCTCCTGTTCGGCGTCCGCCTGACCCTGCGCCTCTGACCGCCACCTGGGGATCCCATGCCACGCTGTGCCGCTTTTGCCCTGATACGTGCGCTTCCGGCGCTGGTACCTGCGCTGATACCTCTCGCCTGCGCGCCGCTGTCGGGGCTGTCTGGCGCCGAACTCGTGCTGCGCGATCTCGGCGGCCAGGTCGTGGTGCTGCCGACCGCGTTCACCTTCACCAGTTCATCGACTGGCTATTCGACCAGCGGCAGTGATTCCTTCCGCAGCGGCAGCGGGCTCGAACTCGGCGGGCGCTATGCCTACGTCCCGGCCGGATCGTCGCTCGGGGCGGTGGCCGGCCTCGACCTGACCAGCCAGTGGTACACCTACGCCGGCGGCGAAGGCCTGACCACCTATGGCCTGCGCCCATCGCTCGGCATCGGCTGGGCCCCGCTCGACCGCCTGACCCTGGTCGCTGAGGGCGGCGTGAGCGCCGGCTCCGCGCGATTCGCCCTTCCGGCCAGCACCTCCGCCCCGGCGTTTTCGTCCGCCGGCACGAGCTTCGGCTACGATGCCCGGCTGTCGGCCCGGTGGGCCATAAGCGAACGCTGGCGCCTCCAGGCGACGCTGGGCTACCTGATCTCGACCACGAAACTCAGCGGCGGCGGTGTCGATTTCACCCTCGACCAGCGCGGATCCTACATCGCCCTAGGCGTCACCTGGCAGCTCTCAACCCGGCCGACCCGCCTGGAATAAACCTTAAATTCGCAAAAGTTCCTCGAACTTTTTCGCAAGCAGGTACTGGTAAACGAGTTGGTGAATTTCCCGCCGGCACCAACTGCGTGATGTGATCGAATCACGCCCATTCTTGAAACATTCCCACCGGAAAATCCAACAAAAATCGCAAGTGCGCCCCAGATGCAAGGCGGGAGGAAGGAGTGTGGCAGCGCCACATGACTGACGACCAACGCCGCAGCTGGGGTGCAATTGCGATTTTTGTGTGAGTCAGTTCTTGGCCGGATCGCCGGCGGGGATGAGTGCGGCACATTCGGCGACCACGTCCGGATTCGAACGGTCGCTGCGCAGGCCGGCCTGGTCGGCGATGGCGCGGGCCTGGTCGGCGTTGAGGTCGGTCGCGGCTGGCAGCCCCAACGCAGCGCACGTGCGAGCCAGGCGGGCGAACAGCAGGAAGTCGTATTCGCCGCCCTTGCGGTGATAGGCGCGAAGCATCGCCGCTGATTCCGTCAGCATACCCAGGGCTTCGTTGGGGCGCTTGAGGTCAAGATAGAGCGCGCCGAGGCCGCTGCGGGTGTTGATGATGCCGTTGGGGTCGTGGTGTTCGTGGTAGGCCTTCAGCGCCGCGTCATAGGCCCGGCCGGCGGCGTCGAGGTCCTGGCCACGACGCAGGCAGTCGCCGCGCCGACGGAACATCAGCGGCCAGCCTTGTAGGTCGTTGCTGGCGCGGAAGACACTCGTCGCCGCCTCGAAGCGGCCCAGGGCCTCGTCGCGCCGGCCGAGTTGCTCCAGCACCAGGCCCTGGTTCTGCATGGTCCAGGCCGCCTGCTGCGAATTGTCGCATTCCTGAAAAAGATGCAGCGCCTGGGTGATGCGGTCGAGCGCCGTCGCGTAATCGCCCTGGCGCTGGAGATCCATGCCCTGCGACCGCAAGGCCACCGCCTCGGCGAAACGCAGGCCGTCGCCGGCCCCGGCCCCTGGCCCGGAGAGGCGCACGGCGATGTGGGTGCTGGAGATCGTCTTGCCCATGGCTGCCCCCGGCGGGATTTTCCGCCAGGGAAAGATGGCTCCGCAAACCCGGATCCGCAACCCCGCACCGGGATCAGGAATGGCCCAGCCGTGAATCAGCCGTGCGTCAGCACCAGCGTCGCCTGCGGCGTCCCATCCAGGCGGAACGTGGCCTGCAGACCTGCCGCGCTGAAGCGGTAGTCCCCGGTCCAACCCTCAAGTTTCACGCAGCCGTTGGCGTCAGTCAGCAGACTGACCTCGGTGGTCCATTCGTCGACGAGTTCGGCCAGGCGGTGCGCCGCCGGCAGCGGGGTCCAGTCCTCTACCACCAAGGAGGCAGATCGGCCGAGCCAGTGCGCCTTCGGCCAGAAACCCCAGAGCAGGATCGCCCCCACCGCCGGATGGGCGTGCGCGGTGCGCAGCATCATCTCCAGGGTGTCCGCTCGGCGCACGTCGTCGTCGGTCTTGCTGCTGACCTCGGTGATGTGGATGGGCAGGCCGAGCGCCGCCAGGCGGTCGAGCCGGCGCCAGACGTCTTCGTGCACCAATGGCCCGCGCCCGGTGCGCTCGGGGCGTTCGATCTCGTCTGCCGCGATCTTCAGGTCTGGAGCATAACGCTCGACCGCGTGCTCCTGGATGCCAATACCGCCGACCGGTGCCCCGCGCTGGCGCAGGTCGTCGATCAGGCGCAGGTAGCGCTCCAGCTTCTCGTCCTGGTCGAGAATGCCGTATTCATTGACGTAGAGCGGGCAGCCCGGATTGGCGTCGTAGGCCGCCTTGAAGATGTCGGCGTGGATCGCCGGCCCAAGCCGGCCGCCGAAGAAGCCGCCGTCCAACAGTTCGTTGTTCACGTCCCAGGCGATGAGCCGGCCGCGATAGCGCCCGACGAGGTCGCTGATGCGCGCGAACACGCGGCGGCGCAATTCATCCGGTGCCAGTTCCTGCACCCACGGTTGGGCGAACTTCTGCTTGTCCCAGAACAGGCAGTGCCCCCGCATCGGCAGGCCGTGAGATTCCGACCACGCCAGTTTCCGGTCGGCATTGGCATAGCCGACCTCATCGCACTGCGGTTCAGTCGCGTACCATTTCATCGCATTTTCGCATACCGTCGCGTTGAAGTGCCGGCGCACGAAACCCCGGTAGGCTTCGCCGGTGCGACTTTGCTCAAGCAATTGCGGCGCAACGCAGGTGCCGACCAGGAACGGATTGCGGATCAGCCGCGCCGTGATCCAGGTGCCGGCCAACGGCCGTCCGTCGGGACGGCGCAGGGTGAGCGTGGAGGAACGCCAGCGGTGCTGACGGCTGCGGGCGCGACAGGCAGCGCGCCAGTCGGTGGATGAGGTTAAGTAATCCATGATTGACCTTTACGGTTGATCAATGACGTAATGCGACGAATTCATTATTCCTCATAATCAGTCGACTTTTCAGCAATGTCTATGCTTGCCATCGCGAGAATGACCGAGTCTGGAAGTGGTGAGAATATAGACGATAACTGCGAACTTTTTTCTGACAGAGTCAAAGGTGAACGCGTGTCCTTTATCCATTTTATCGCACATTTGACACATCCGCGAAGCGCGCCTATCCGATACCATTCGCTACACGAATTCCCCGTGGGATTACTCCTCGAATTCTCCGCGATCAATCCAAGAATATACATGGAAGCATCCGAATTGATTGCCTTTTCAACCTCAGAACAGTTCTTAAACAATCGTTCAATCAACACGTTGAAATATCGTTTGCCATAATCGCTGTAGATCTCCTTGGACCAAACCTCTAGCAGCGACTGTAGGTCATCAATTGACAAACGCTTGCGCTCGTTGATGGCGTGCAGCGTGACGTAAATGTTCAATGCCGACCGGGAATCCTTGATGGCAATTCCTCTAGGTCTCTGTCTTGCAATTGCCTGTCGTTTGAATTCATAGGCATCGTCGATGAGAATCGCGATCATCTTTTCATGAATTGCAGTCACATGGCCAAGTATGTCCGCCATGGCAAAGTGTTTTCGCGCTACTGTCAAAGATCTCTGGAGCCCCATGCCAGTAGCATATTTATGTCCTAGAAAGTGGTGTTCCAACGCGGAGAGATGCTTCTTTCTAATTATTCTGGGAAAGCGGTTGTCGTACTGAAGGTTGCGAAACTGGATACAGTTAAGATCTGTCCTCTTCCAACTATAGCCCCATGATCGCAAATGATCAGCCAGGAGCAGGCAGCCAATATCATCATCCAATTCAAATAGTTTCCAGCAAATGGACTCAACAATCATTTGGGATTTTCGAAGCGAAGCACCCCCATTTTTTCTTGGGAAATCCTTCACCAGAACATGTTTCAGGTAGAGTGCTTGCAGAGTCGCTTTTTGAGTCCGTATGACACGATTCCCACTTCTTCGATGCCCAATCATTCTCACCCCCTCGTCCCCCGCCGAGTCCCCCGCGCATATTCATCCAGCAGTTCCTCCATCTTCCCAAACACCTGCCGCATCTGACCCGCCTCGGGCAGCAGCGTGATGCGAAAGTGGTCGGCATAGGGCACGTTGAAGCCGTGGCCGGGGGTGACCAGGACGTGCTTGCGCTCCAGCAGATCCAACGCGAAGCGCTTGTCGTCGAAACCAGGCAGCGCCTCGGGTTTCACGCGCAACCAGGCGTAGATCGCGCCCTGCGGCGCGACCACGTCGAAATAGCGGCTGGCGGCGACGCCATCGACCACGGCCTTGCGGGTCTCGTAGAGCCGCCCACCCGGTTTGGTGAGATCCCAGATCGATTGATGCCCGCCGAGCGCGGTCTGCACCGCCCACTGGCCGGGCACGTTGGAGCAGAGCCTGAGACCTGCGAGCAGATCGAGCGCGAGCAGGTAATCGCGCGCGTGTTCCGTCTCACCGCTGAATGAGACCCAGCCGACGCGGTAGCCGCAGGCGCGGTAGACCTTGCTCAGGCCGCCGAAAGTGCCGACCAGGGTGCCATGGCAGACGGTAGCCATCGGGATGTAGGTGGCCCCGTCGTACAGGATCTGGTCGTAGATCTCGTCGCTGAACACCACCAGGCCGTGTTCTTCCGCAATGCGGGCGATGGCTTCCAGGGTGGCGCGCGGGTACACCGCGCCGGTCGGATTGTTGGGGTTGATCACCACGATCGCCCGCGTCTTCGGCCCGATGAGCGCGGCCAGGGCGGCGACATCAGGCTGATAGCCGAGTTCGCGCGGGCAGGGGTAGTGGCGCGCAAGGCCGCCGGCGAGCGTCGTCGCCGCCGTCCACAGCGGATAGTCGGGACTCGGGATCAGCACCTCGTCGCCATCGTTGAGCAGCGCGCGCAGGCACGACGAGATCAGTTCGCTGACCCCGTTGCCGATGAAGACCTCGTCGGCGGTGACGTCCATCACACCGCGGCTCTGCAATTGCATGACCACGGCCTCGCGCGCCGGGAAGATACCCTTCTGCGGGCCGTAGGCATCGGCCTGGTCGAGGTTCTCGATGATGGCGCGACGCATCGATTCCGGGGCGCGGAATCCGAAATTCCCAGGGTTTCCGATGTTCAACTTGACGATGTCGTAGCCGCTCTTTTCCAACTCGGCTGCACGCCGGGCGAGCGGGCCACGGATCTCGTAGCGGACGTTGGTGAGGCTTTGGCTGGGGACGATGGGCGGGGGCGGCATGGCGGTCTTCCGGAAACGGTGGTCGGGACGAGGCCCGGCACCCGGACCTCATACGGATGTTCAGCCGGCGGCGAGCTTCTGCAGCCACTCGCCGGACAGGCGGTAGCTCGTCCAGGCGCTGGTCGGCGTCGCGCCGAGGGTCTCGAAGAACTCGATCGCCACGGTGTTCCACAGCAGCACGGTGAACTCGACGCGGCCATACTGGCGCTCGACCGCGATCTTGGCGATGTGGCGCAGCAGGTGGGTGGCGATGCCGAGGTTGCGGTGCTCTTCGCGCACGTAGATGTCCTCCAGGTACATCCCGCGCTTCGCCGCGAAGGTGGAATAACTCTGGAAGAACACGGCAAATCCGACCGCCTTGCCGTCGAGCAGGGCCAACACCGGCTCGATCACCTTGTCCGGCCGCGACAGTTCCGCCCGCAGGCTGGCCACGCTCGACTGGCTGGGCAGGCGCTCATACGCAGCGAAGGCCGCGATCATCTCATGGAGGATCTCGGCATCGTCGGCAGTCGCCATCCGGATGACCAGGCCAGGCACAGCGTGCTTCACGGGTTCTCCTCGCGAGGCGCATCCAACGCCGGAGCCGGGGTGGGTCAAGCGTAGCGTCGGGCTGCACGCGTCGGAGTTTGTGCCAGACCACCTGCGGCCGCGGCGTTGAACCTCAACGGCTGCGCCGCACCATGCGTTCGCTGATCAAGGAGTCTGCATGGAAGGCATCGTCATCCTGGTCGTCTTGGGGCTTCTCGGACTGCTTCTCCTGCCGCTCATCCTGGCGATCGTCGCCACCGGTCGCGTCAATCGGCTGCAACGCGAGGTCGAGCAACTGACCATCCGTTTGAGATTTCTCGAGGACCGCCGGCCCGAACCAGCCGCACGGGCGCAAGAGCCGCTTGGCAAACCGACGATCCTGCCAGCGGCGTCGAAACCAGAGTCTCCACCAAGGGCATCCTCGCCCCCCGCATGGACCACCGTGCCGACCGTCGCCGATGTGTCAGACACGGCCGAACCCACTGCGGAAGCTGACGCGGCTGCGGTGGCTGCGATACCTGATGTGGCTGCGGTACTGGCTGCGGAGCGTAGGAAACCTGTGGTTTTTACGTCCGCATCCCCGCTGGATTCACCGATCCCAGCCGCGAAACCAACTCCACTCACCCTACCGACCGCCAACGTCTCCGAATCTCCTTCTCTCACCCCAGCTCTGTCCCCCAGGCCGTTTTCAGCGACGCGTTCTCCCGCGCCTGCGGTCGTCACTGCCGAGCCACGGCAGGACACCCCGCAACGATCCCAGGCCCAGGCCGGATTCGACCTCGAACGGCTCATCGGCCAACGCGGTCTGACCATCGCCGGCGTGGCGGTGCTGGTGCTCGGTGCCGCGTTCTTCCTCAAATACGCCTATGACCAGGACTGGTTGGGCCGGGTCATCGGACCGCGCATGCGCATCGCCCTCATCGCGGCGGCGGCGCTGGGCATGGCCGTGGCCGGTTTGCGGCTGCTCGCGCGGATGTCCGCCCTCGGACAGGGTCTGGTTGCAGGCGGGCTTGCCCTCGCCTACCTCGCGGTCTACGGGGCGCTGAAACCGGCCCTGGGCATCACGCCGGTCGCGCTGATTTCGCCCGGCATCGGTTTCGTCCTGCTCGCCAGCATCACCGCTGCGGGCGTCGCGGTGGCGGTGCGCAAGGATCTGCTCGCCCTGGCGATCGGGTCGTTGATCGGCGGCCTGGCCGCCCCCGCCCTGGCCAGCACCGGCGGCGGGGATCGCGACATCCTGTTCACCTACCTGCTGCTGCTGGATCTCGGCGTGCTCGCCGCCGCCTGGTGGCGGCGCTGGCGCAGCCTGGACTGCCTGGCCTTCGCCGGCACCGCCCTGTATTTCGCGGTCTGGTACCACCAGCACCAGCTTCCCGAATCTGGCAATGACGCGACCAGCATGCTGATCTGGCTCGGGATCTACCACCTTGTCTTCCTGGTCATCCCCTTCGCCCACCATTGGCGCCTGGGTACCGCCGTGGCGTTCGAACGCTTCGGTCTCGCGCTGGGCAACCTCGCCTTCGCGCTCGGTTATGCCGGCGCCCTGTTCGGTCGCGGCACCGCCTTGGGGCTGACCTGCGCCGGCGGTGCGGCCCTGTACCTGGCGTTGGGCCTGATCACCGCCCGCCGCTGCCCGGACGACGGCACCGCACGGCATGGCTTCCAGACCCTGGCGATCCTGCTCCTCACCCTCGGTCTGCTCTTCCTGCTGCCGGTGGACACCGTGGCGGTGGCCTGGGCCGCCGAATCCGTGGCGCTGCTCTGGCTGGGCTGGAGGTTCGCCTCGCTGCCGGTGCGGATCTGCGCTGCCGGGGTGCTCGGTGTGACCATCCTGCGCGTGCTCATCCTCCATGTTCCGCTTGCCGTTCCGACGGATCCCTTGGTCTTCAACACCTGGTTCCCCACCCTGCTCGCCATCCCTGCCGCCACCGCAGCCGCGGCCTGGATCCATCGCTGGCACGGCGCGACCGGCGCCGAGGCCACCTGGAGCCGCATCCTGGCGCACGGCGCTGGTCTGATGCTGCTGACCGCTGCGACCGCCGAACTGTGTCGCCATGCAGAAGGCCATGCCCAGGCCTGGGCCGGACTGCCCCTCGGCTCGGTCATCGCCCTGCTCTGGGCGATCGGGGCCGGCGCTTACGTGGTGGTCGGACAACGCGGACAACGCGCAGGCACCACGCTCTTCGCCCTCGTGCCCGCGCTGATCGCCGGGATCAGTGCTTTCGCGGCCTATGGCGACGCCTGGGCCTTCAGTCTTCCGGTCGCGAACCTGCGCTTCGCGGCCATCGCTGCGGTGGTCGCCGTCTGGTTGTGGATCGGCCGCGCAACCAACGGTACCTGGTCGGTCCTGGCCGAGGTCATCGCCCTCATCGGATCCGCCTTGGCGGTTTCCAGCGAAACCGGGGCCTGGCTGTCCTCGACCAACGAAACCGCTGCCCGCGCCGGGGCAAGCTGGTCGCAGTACTGGATGTGGTGGACGGCGCTGGGCTGGATCCTGCTCGCCGCCCTGGCCGGCCTGAGTCCGCTGCGGCATCGCCCGGGTTGGCGCAGCACTGGTCTGGTCCTGCTGCTGCTCGCGGCCCCGCTGACCTTCGGCGGCTACGCCTGCGACTGGCATCCCAACCTGCCCATCCTCAACCAGCGCTTCCTGCCTCCTGCCCTGCTGGTGCTGGTCCTGGCGCTGCTGGCGCGCAGCGCCAGCGATAGCGGGCCACGCCGCACCCTGGCCTGGATCGCGATCCTGGGCGGTTTCTGTTTTCTCACCGTGGAACCTCCCGCCTGGGCGCTGGATCATTTCAGCGATCGGGTCGTGGCCGGTCGCATCGCCACGTTCAGCGTGACGGCGATCTGGGTGACCCTGGCGGTCGTCGGCCTGACGCTCGGATTCCGCTACCGGATCCGCCTCGCACGTTGGCTCGCGCTCGGCCTGTTCGGTCTCATCGCGATCAAACTGCTGCTGCTCGACATGCAGGGAGCACAACAGATCTGGCGCATCCTGGCGTTCATCCTCACCGGGGTGGTGCTGATCGCGGCATCGTTCGTCTACCACCGGTTGGAGCAGCGTCTGGGCAGTCAACCGGGCCCCACGGCGCCAGGCCGGGATGAGGTTCCGCCGGTCTGACGCCTCACCCCTACCGTTCCACGCCCTGGCTGATTTTTTCCAGGTGATCTGCCATCTCGGCAAGGCGACGGGCGAGGCTGAGGACCTGGTTCGCGCCCTCGGCGGTGCCACCGACGGCTGTCGTGACCGCCTGGGCGTCGCTGGCGATGCTGCGGCACCCG
Organism: Candidatus Kuenenia stuttgartensis; assembly: GCA_945876185.1. Lineage (GTDB taxonomy): Bacteria > Planctomycetota > UBA11346 > UBA11346 > UBA11346 > BJHQ01. Next base: position 11,630 of record CAMCMZ010000011.1, read on the forward strand.
TCCGCAGCATGCGCGACCTGGCGGCCAATCTCCTGCGCGGTGGCGGTCTGCTGTTCGACGGCGGCGGCGATGCCGGCTTGGATGCCGTTGATGCGGTCGATGACCTCGGCGATGCGTTTGATCGCGGCCTGGGCGCCCTGCATTTCACCTTGAATCCCGCTGACGCGGCTGGCGATGCCGTTGGAGGCCTCGGCCGTCTTGCGGGCAAGCGCCTTGACCTCGTTGGCGACCACGGTGAAGCCGCGTCCGGCCTCGCCGGCGCGGGCGGCCTCGATGGTGGCGTTGAGCGCGAGCAAGTTGGTCTGCTCCGCGATGCTGGTGATCAGCTTGGTGACCTTGCCGATTTCGACGCCGGCCTCGCCCAGGCGGCCCATGGTGCCGGCCGCGTCGGCGGCCAGGCGCACCGCTTCGCCGGCGATCTGGGCCGCTTCCGTGGCGCTGGTGCTGATCTCGCGGATGCTGGCGCCCATCTCTTCCGACGCCGCCGCAACCGACGAGATGTCGCGCCCGACGCTGCTGCTGGCCTCGGCGCTCTTGGCGGCGCTGTCGCGCGAACGGCCGGCCTCGCTGGTGACCTGGCCGCTGGTGCTGGTGAGCTGCTGCGCCGCCTTGGCGAGTTCCCCGGTGCTGGCCTGGACCGTCGCGACCATGCCGCGCAGGCGTTCAGCCCCGGCCTGGGCCTCGGCTTCGCTGGTGAGGATGGCGCTGGTGATCTTGCGACCGATCAGAAGGATGACGCCGACCGCGACCAATCCGACCACGACCAGTGAAATTGCCGACGACAGGCTATGGAAAGCGACGCTGCTCATCGCTCTTTCCAGGGATTTCCCTGACTGGGCAAGGTGTTCACCGACCTGCCGCACCACCTCGGCCCCGGTTGCAGCGGCAGCGGTGGCAGCAGCGCCACGACTGATCCGGGCGCGTTCGACCGCGAGGGCGGCCTCGATGACCCCGCCTTCGGCAAGCAGGGTCTTCTCGACCTCGGGTACCAGCACCACGACCTTGGCGACCAGTTCGGTATCAGTCGGGCGATTGAGGCCGGACAGGCCGGACGAACAGACCTTCAGCACGCGGTTCAATTCAGCGAGCGAGGCTGCGACCCGGCGACGCAGATCGCCAAGTCTGTTTTCACTGCCGCCGACCTGGGCCTGGAGGGCGGCGCTGACCAGATCCTGGGCCCGGTCGTTGACCGCGCCGGCGGCTGCTGCCACTCCGGCGACAGCTCCCAGGCTGCGCGAAGCGGCCGCGATGGCGAGGTCGGCCTTCACCACCGCCAGCGCGAGCGGATCGATCGACTCGCTCAATCGGTTGAGGCCTGCATCAATGCTCTCTTGCAGGGTTTTCGCCGCCTTGGCGCAGGCGGGTTTGGCCTCGGCCGGAGCGTCGGTGGCGAGTGCGGCGGCGCGCAAGGTCAGAAGACCCGTCTCCTTGTCACTGTAGCCGGTCTCCAATCCATCGATGATCGCCTTGAACTCGGGATCAGCGACCACCGATCCGGACTGATCGCGCAAGGCCTCCAAGGCGGCCTTGAAGCGATCGTTGAGCGGATTCAGGCGGAATCGGCTTTCGATCGCGAAGACCTGCGCCACCAGGCCGCGCATCTCGGCCAGCTTTTCCCGCGCGATATGCAATTCGCGGATGCGTTTCCAGCCATCGCGGCTGCGCTCCTGCGCCTGGGCGAGCGAGGCCTGCGCCTCGCCGCGAGCCTTGGTCATGGCCGTATCCAGGCCGGCGCAGCCGTGCTGAATTGCATCGTTGGACTTCTTCAAGGCCACCAGGGCGGTCGCCATGCGGCCGGTCGCATCCAGGCGCGCCGATTCAGCCGTGTGGCGCGAGGCGAGCACGCGGCCGAGATCCACCAACAGATCGTCGGGGATGCCGGGCTGGATCCGTTTGAGTTCGGCCAACCGCGCTGAACCCTGATCCAGGGCATTGCGGAGCTCGGAATCCAAGCTCGCCAAGGCCGCAGTCGTCTCGCAGGTCGACATCGCCGCCGCGCTGCCCAGGGCGCGTTCGACCGTCTGGGCCAAACTTGCCAGCGCGGCCTGCATCGGCTGGTCGTGGCGGATCACCGTCTGGGTCTGGACCCGCACGATCACGGAGGCAGCACCACCCACCACCAGCACCAGGGCGAGAGCGGCGATGAATGCGACGATCAGCTGCCGCAGGCGCTGACGGATGCTCATGGTTCGGCGCGTCCCGGACAGCGGTTCAGGGCTTCAGAGCGGCGGTGGGCTTGGCCTCGCCACCGCCGACCTGGGTCAGGTAGACCTGGGACAGGGCCTGGTGGTTGTCCTTGGTGAAGGTCACCGACACCCCGCCAACATCAGCTTTTTGCAACGATTCCAAGGCGGCGACCAAACCGGGACGGGAAAGGTCCTTGCCGGCCTTGTCCAGGCCGGTGATCAGCACGCGGCCGCCGAGGTAACCTTCCAGGCTGCCGTAAGTCGGCTTGGCTGCCGTATCGACCGCCTTCAGTGCAGCTTGGAAATCCTTGACCAGCGGAATAGAGGCATCGGCCGGCGATGGCACGACCTGCGAGATGATCAGGCCATCCGCGTCGGCGGCGAGTTCGCTGATCAGGCTTTCGGTGCCGACGAACGAGATGGTGGCGAACGGAACTTTCAGCCCGGTGCTGCGCGCCTCCTTCACGAAGGCGGCGATCGGCTTGTACGGCCCGACCATCACCACTGCGTCGGGCTGACCGGCGAGGATCTGCGCCAGGCCAGCCTTCACCGCCACGGTGTTGCGTTCGAATGTGCCCTTGGCGGCCAGGGCCATGCTGCGCTTGGTCAGGGCCTTCTCGGTGCCGCTGAGTCCGGCTTGGCCGAAGCTGTCGTTCTGGAAGAACACCGCGATCTTCTTCGCCCCCAGATCCTTGGTCAGGCGCTCGACCAGCAATTCGGTCTCGTCGTCGTAGCTGGCGCGGACATTGAATATCCACGGATTGACCGGCTTGCGGAACAGCCCGGCGCCGGTGAACAGGCCGACCAGTGGCACCTGCTTTTCGGTGATCACCGGGATCGCCGCCTTGCCGGTCGGGGTGCCGACGTAGCCGGCGAGGCAGAATACCTTGGATTCCTCCAGCAGTTTCAGCGTCCCATCGACGCACTGGTCGGGATCGTAGCCGTCGTCGACCGCGATCAGCTTGAGCTTGCGGCCATGCACGCCGCCCTTGGCGTTGGCTTCGTCGAAACAGGCGCGCAGGCCGAGGTTCATGTTGGTGCCCAGCCCAGCGGCCGGACCTTTGAGCGCGGCGCATTGGCCGATCAACAGTTCGGTGTCACTGACGCCGTCGGCGGCAGCAAGGGTGCCGACGGCGAGCGTGACCGTCATGACAAAGGACAGGATGGGGGTCAGGAGGTTGGGCATGAGGGAAACTCCGGCGGAGGAAAGGTGGTGGGGGTCAGAATTTCAAATCGAGACCAGCATACCTCGCATTCCGTCCTGGCCGCAAGTTCGACTCCCACACACGTCAAAGCCTGTCCTTGCCAAGACGTGTCGCCTGAGGTTCAATGATGGACCATGACCGCTTCCAACGCTGCGTGCTGCCCAAATTCTTCCTGCCCTTCCCTCCTTCCGGCCCTGCTCGGCATCGCCGTCGGTGCGGCCCTGCCGGTCCTCCAGGTCGGAGGTGGCACCGGCTGGATCCTCGCCGGCGAACTGGTCGCGTTGGGTCTGGGTCTGACCATGTGGATGCGCTGGCAATCACGGCGGTCGGCAACCCGTGCCACCGACGTGCAAGCACTGGCCGTCGCTGCTGACTCGGTAGCTGGCTCGGTAGCTGGCTCGGTAACAGGCCAGGCAACCGGCCCCAGCAGCCCGGCTGCGCTGCGCGTCGGCGCGCTCTCGCTGCTAGGCACCAGCAGTGAACTCATGGACCGCGCTGAATTGACCACCGAACACGCAGGAAAAGTTGCAGAAAACGCCAAGCTGGCCAGCACCGGTATCCAGTCGGTAGCGGCCGCCGCAGAAGAGATGGCGGCCTCAGTGAAGGAAATCGCCGCGTCTTCAGCGCGGGCCTCGGTGGTCAGCGCCGATGCCGCCGCGCGCTCGGCCGAAGTCGATGCCGCCGTGCAGCGCCTGGCCACCAGTTCATCCGCGATCGGCTCGGTGGTCCAGACTATCGCCTCGATCGCCGGCCAGACCAATCTGCTGGCGCTCAACGCCACCATCGAGGCTGCCCGCGCCGGCGAAGCCGGACGCGGCTTCGCGGTGGTGGCGAGCGAGGTCAAGGCGCTGGCGCAGCAGACCGCCCAGGCGACCCAGGATGTCGGCAAGCGCATCGCCGCGATCCAGCAGGACACCAGCGCCGCTGCGGCAGCCGTGGCCGCGATCAGCACCCTGATCAAGGAACTCGACGGTCTGCAGCAGTCGGCCGCCGGGGCTGCCGAAGAACAAGCCGCGACCACCAGCGAGATGACCCGGTCGATCTCCGATTCCGCCACCGGCGTGCAGCACATCGCCAGCGAGATCGCCACCATTGCGGTTGATGCCAGGATCTTCTCGATGTCCGCCCTGAAGGTGAATGAGGCCGGACGGGAAATGACCGCGCAGTTGGCCGCCCACCGGACTGACGACCACGGACTGATCCCGACAGCGGTCGCCGACAAGGCGATCCGCGCCCATCTCGCCTGGCGTCTGCGCTTGCTGGCGGCAACCATCACCGGTCAACCGATCGACCGCACCAAGGCCTGCGACCACACCGCCTGCGTGCTGGGCGCCTGGATGAAGTCCGTCGACGCCAACATCGCCGGGCACCCCACCTTCAAACAGCTCGATGGCCATCACCGGGCCTTCCATGCCGAAGTCGGCCGGATCATCGATCTGCTGGGCGCCGGCAAGATCGACGAGGTCCGCCGCCAGTTCGTCGAGGGCGAATTCGTTCGACTATCAGCCGCCGTGGTGGGCGACCTGGCGGAACTGCGCCGCGACGACGATGATCTTCATGGTCGGATCAACTTCGCCTGGCGCGACGCCTACGCCACCGGCCACGCCGCCATCGACGGCCAGCACCGCGAACTCTTCCATCGCGCTGGAGACCTCTACCTGGCGATGCAAAGCGGCGATGGCCAGGCCAAGGCGAAGGAGCTGCTCGACCATCTCACCGCCTACGTGCAGACCCACTTCCACGACGAAGAGGCCATCATGGCCAAGGCCGGCTACACCGACCTTCCCGCGCATCAGCGCCTGCACCAGGACCTCGTGCGTCAGGTGATGGAACTCTACGCCAGCATCAAACGCGGTGAACCGCTCAAAACCCTGGACGTCAGCGCCTTCCTCAGCCGCTGGCTGAGCGAGCACATCCTCAAGCACGACCACGCCTACATCGGCGCGCTGCGCGGGGCGGGACTCATCACGGCTCAGAAATAACACGGAAAAATCGCAATTGCACCCCATCTGCGGCGTTGGTCGTCAGTCATGTGGCGCTGCCACACTCCTTCCTCCCGCCTTGCATCTGGGGCGCACTTGCGATTTTTCCTGAATTTTCCCTGTTGATATATTACGAAGACGGTCGTGTTGCGAGCGCTCGAAGCTCGCGAACGGTTGACACCTACGGACGCTGAGAGCCGACGACCAACGCAGCAGATGGGGCGCTATGGCCGGTTTTAAAGCTCAGACGCCGGGAAGGGGCTTCGGGGCCTGGGCCTGGTGCGGGTGCGCGGGGCCCTTGTACATCTTCAGGCGCTTGAGCTGGTGCCGGGCCTGGATGTTCTTCGGCATCATGCGGCGCACCGCCAGCATCAGGATGCGATCCGGGTGGCGGCTTTGCAGGTCGGCGAAGGTGTACTCGTTCAGGCCGCCGAAATAGCCGGTGTGGAAGGCGTAGATTTTCTTCTCCGCCTTGTTGCGCGTGACCACCAGGCCTTCGACATCAGTGATGACCACGAAGTTGCCGTTGTCGGCGTTCGGGGTGAAGTTCGGGTTGCCACGGCCCATCAGGGCGCGCGCGACTTCCACCGCGAACTGGCCGAGGACCTTGCCCTTCGCGCTGGCAACGTACCAGTCGTGGGTGGTCTGTTCATTCTTGAGGAGGGTAGTCTGGTTCATGGGGTCCAATCCCGAGAAGGCTGGCGGCGGGTCGTCGCTGCAAGCGGAGGTAGGTGTGGCGGTGGTCGTGCGGCAGGTGACTGGTCAGCTGGAGCTCAAACCTTCAGGCGGAGGAATCCCTGCTCGATTTCCTGCACGATGAGGTCGATCTTGTCGTAGTTGCGCTCGTCCGGGGGCATCACCATCGGCGGTTCGCCGTTGTTGAGCTCCTTCAGCCGGCGGTTGATCAGGGTCACGAAATTGTAGTAACCCCCGACCTTGGCGATGGCCTCGGCGTATTGCGTGTTGACCAAGGTCATAGTCGCTCCCCCCCGCTTTCGCGGGGTGCCGTACTTACAGGCAGCCACGGGAACGTCAATCGCCAGGTGGCAGGGAACCAGAAAAAATCGCAATTGCACCCCATCTGCGGCGTTGGTCGTCGGTCATTTGGCGCTGCCAAACTCCCTCCTCCCGCCTTGCATCTGGGGTACACTTGCGATTTTTCCGCAAAATCTGTAGCCGGTTTGTCTGGGGGATCCCAACCGAGCTAAACTCTTTGTTCCAGGCAGCATCCGTAGGCGCGCGCCTATGCCAAACCGCACGCCGCGCGCGCGCGGTCGGTGGTGCGGCGCACGATGGCGCGGGCGCGATCGGCACCCTGGCGCAAAGCGGCGTCGACGGCGGCGGGATCGGCCATGAGCTCAGCGCGGCGGCGGCGGGCGGGGCCGAAGTGGTCGAGGATGAGACCGAGCAGAGCCAGCTTGGCGTGGCCGTAGCCGAAGCCCTGCGGGCCGGGTTCACGGTAGCGGACGGCGAGGTCGATGGTGCGTTGGTCGTTCTTGCCGGCGATGGCGCGGAAGATGCGGAAGACGTTGCAGGTCTCGGGATCCTTCGCGTCGGTCAGGCCCTTGCCGTCGGTCTTGATCGACATCACGCGCTTTTTCAGCGGATTTTCGTCCTCGAACGGATCGATGGTATTGCCGTAGCTTTTCGACATTTTCTCGCCATCGACACCGGGCAGGACTTCAGCCTCAGGCACCAGGCGATGCGCCGGCAGCTTGAAGACCGGCGCCTGGAACTCCTCGTTGAAGCGGGCGGCGAGGTCGCGGGTGATCTCGATGTGCTGGACCTGGTCACGGCCGACCGGCACCAGATCGGCATCGACGGACAGAATGTCGGCCGCCTGCAGGATTGGGTAGTTGAACAGGCCGACGTTGGGCGAGATGCCCTTGGCGAGCTTGTCCTTGTAGCCGACCATCTTTTCCATCCACGCCATCGGGCACACGCACGAGATCAGCCAGGCCAGCTCCGCGACCTCGGGCACGTCATGCTGCAGGTACAGCGCCGTGCGCGCCGGATCGAGTCCGAACGCGAGCAGATCCGTCGCCAACTGCCGGATCGTCGCCCGATACGCTGGTGCATCGCGCTGGGTGGTCAGCGCGTGGTAGCTGGCGACGAAGATGAATTGTTCGTGGCCAAGTTCCTGAAGATCCACCCACTGGCGCACCGCGCCGCAGTAGTTGCCAAGATGGATCCGCCCGGAGGGCTGGATGCCGGAGAGGATGCGGGGCATGGGGTCAATGCAAGTAGTTGAAGGATTGGTAGCAGAGGAAACCGAGCATCACCGCCAAGAAGGTGTCATGGTTGACTGCGCCGGTCTCGGGATTGTAGCAGCGATAGGCGTAATATGCGATCGATCCGAGGATCGCGACCACCAGACATATCTTGGCGGCGATGCGCACATCGATCAGGCTGCGCAGGGTATGGAAGACGATCTGGCCACCATCGAGGGGAAAGATCGGCAGGATATTGAAAAAGAACAGGAGTTCATTCACGAACATCGTGACCACCAGAAAATGCAGGACGAACGGCAGTTCGAGGAATTCTCGTGGAGCCCAATGCAAGGCTGCCCACGACCCGATCCACAGTCCCAGGCTGACCAGAGGACCGCACGCGAGAATGAAGATCTCGCGGCCGGCATGCACGATGTCCCGGCGTGAACTGCACAGACCACCTAGCGCCCATAAGGTAATCGAGATGCCGGTGGCACCCATGAGTCGCGCCGCCAAGCCATGTCCGAGTTCGTGGAGCAAAATGGCCATGATCAGGACGAACAAATGAATCGATGCCCAATACATGCTGAAATGCTCACCCCGAGGGATGAGCACCAACCCAACTAGGATCACGAACGTCCAATGAAGGTAGATGGGTATCGACCCCAGATGCCCGAGGTACCAACTTTGCCGTTGATCGATCACGGCGCGGACGCTAGCGGGCATTCCGGGTTTGGCCATTCCCGGGGCTGCGGCCGGCCCGGCCGCACGTCGATGTGGACATCGACGCTCCCTTCGCATGGCCTCTTAGGAGCGGCGATGTCCACATCGCCGTCGAGGGCGAACGATACGAATGAGATGGACGTCTACGCCCCATGCACCTGGCCGCAGCCGACGCCTGGGACCGCCGGTTTGTAACCGGCCGCTGGCCCTGAGGCAGTCCGACCATGGCCGAGAAAGTCCCGGGAATTACCGGGAGAATGCGATTGGCCATGGTCGGATTGCCTGACCATCCCGAGCGCTGACCATCCCGAGCGCCAATCCCCTGCCGGTTGAAAACCGGCGGTCCCAGGCCTCAGCCGACGCTGCGCACCGCCGCCACGAACGCGGCCATGCGTGCGGGATCCTTGAGGGCCGGCGCGGATTCAATGCCACTGGCGACGTCGACGGCCCAAGGGCGCACGATGTGCACGGCGTCAGCCACGTTGTCAGGGGTAAGGCCGCCGGCGAGGATCAGCGGCGTAGCGAGTCCCGCGCCAACCATAGCGCGATAGTTCCAGCTTTCGCCCGCGCCGCCGCCCTTGGCGGTGTCATTGCCGGGGGCCGGAGCGTCGATCAGCACGGCATCGGCGGGATAGCCGTGCGCTGCGTCCAGACCTGACGGCCCGGCGAAGGCCTTGACCACCGGGCAGTGTCGGCGCAGGGCGACGGCGAACGCCGGAGGTTCATTGCCGTGCAGTTGGATGGCGATCCGCGCGGATGATCCCAGCGCGGTGGCGACGGCGTCGAACGCAGCCAGCACCGTGGTTTCAGGCGCATCGACGACGAGCAGCACCACCGTGACGCCGGGTGCAACGTAGCGGGCGAGTTCCACCGCATGAGCCAAGTCGATGCGACGCGGGCCGCGTGCGAGATTGAATCCGATGGCATCAACGCCAAGTGCGCAGGCCGCCTCGACATCGGCCGCGCGGGTCAGGCCGCAGAACTTGATCCGCACCCCGGCAACGGTGGCCGCCGCAGGTGAACCCTCGGCCGAAAGGACGGACGTCGCAACAGGAAACAGCGCCATGCTTGGGTTTCTCTGCTGATTCAGCAGCGACACAAGAAGGCGCGAACCTTGACCAGCGACCCACGTTCGTCCCGTGGCCACTCAGCGAAAGGATCCGCCATGCGCCCTGCACCCGTTTCCACGCCCGTTCACGCTTCGGTTACCCCACCTGGACCCGCCTCCGCGACCGCAACCGCCAGCACGGTTTCCGATCGCCTCGCTGGGCAGGATCATGCTCCCGACCACGACGCCAAGCTCGGCGCGACCGGCTGGTTGATCTCGGGCGCGACGCACCTCGGCCTGATCGTGCTGCTGGCTTCGATCATCATCGCCGGCCGCACGGATAAGGTCGATCAGGTCACCACCCGCGTTGCCTCCATCCCGGTGCCGCTGGCGATCGAGCCGCCGAACAAGCTGGACCCGTTCACCAAAAAGGAACCGCCGACGATCCCGCACGACAAGCAGATCACGAGCGACGAAACCGTCATCAACCTGCCGGAGCTACTCATCGACCCTGATGCTGGAAATCCAGATGGTGAATCCCCGGTCGTCGACGCGGCGGAGGGACGGCCGGATGCCAGAGATAAATCGGAGATGGGAGGATTCTCATTCATGAAGTCCATTGGCACCGCTGAAGGCGGTGCCGGCCCATTCAGTAAACGCAAAGGTCGGGGAAAAATCGGCATCATCGCCAATAAATATGGTATTTACGCCCCGCAGACGGTCACCGTCATCGACTCCGGTCTCCGCTGGCTCGCCCGGCACCAGTCGCCCAACGGCATGTGGGACGCAGCAAACTACTTCCAGAACTGCGCTGATGCCGGCCCCAAGTGCGAACCCGGCAAGATCGTCCCCGGCGCGAACGAAGCCGTCACCGGCTATGCGCTGCTGTGCTTCCTCGGCTACGGCTTCGATCATCGGTCACCCAGCCACTTCAAATCCAAGGTCCAGCGCGGGCTCGACTACCTGCTCTCGATACAGCAGGCCAACGGGCTGATCGGCTCGCGCAACTATGAGCACGCGGTCTGCGCCATGGCTCTCGCCGAGGCCTACGGCATGACCGCGGATCCGGCGCTCAAGGATCCGGCCCAGCGCGCGATCGACGTGATCCTGGCGCGGCAGAATCAGGATCCGCAGGCGGCTGATACCGCTTATGCCGGGCTCGGCTGGGACTACATCGGGCCGAACCAGCGCAACGACTCCAGCGTCAGCGGCTGGAACGTGATGGCGCTCAAGTCCGGCCTCGCCGCCGGCCTGGACGTGAAGAACGGCATCAACGGCAGCAAGACCTGGCTCGACCGCGCCTGGAAGGCGGCGAATCCCAATTGGAAGAATCTCGATCCGTACGGAACTTCGGTCTTCCCCTACACCTGGAATCCCGCCAGCGACAAGGCCGACAAGGATCATCTGTCCTTCATCGGCGCCTGCGCCGCCGTGTTCCTCGGCCATCAGGCCGGCGACCCGCTGCTGGAGACGTTGCTCAACGACATGGACAAGCGCTGGCTCGACAGCGGCGCGTGGAAGACGAACTCCTACTGCATCTACTACGCTTCGATGGCCGCCTTCCAGGCAGGCGGCAAGCACTGGGACGCCTGGATGAACGCCTACCTGCCCTGGCTCAACCAGACCATGAACACCGACGCCGACGGCGGCTGCCTGGCCGGAACCTGGAAATACCCGGCCCAGTCCTTCCACGGCGGCGACACCTCGCGCGTGCTGGTGCATTGCTACCAATTGCTCGCCCTGGAGGTCGCGGTGCGCTACCAGTTGGTGCAGACCAATGCGAAGAAGGGGTTGGGGAAGGGCGGCGGGCATTGATTGAGCCATGGACGCGACGCGGACGGGGAACCCTCGTTCATCACCAACCGCATCGCTCAACGCTTCAGGGCTGGCTTGGCGTCGCTGGAGTCTCTATCTTCTTATCGCTGGCCTCTGCCACCAACTCCTTGAGGTCGCCTTCTTCGACTTCGATCGATTTGCCGCCGTCCAAGGTCACAAAGCACTTGGTTCCCAGCTTTGCAGTGATCTTCGCCCAGACTTCGCCGGTGCCGGTGATCCGATACCTTTTGAAGCCCTTGGCCAGCAGGCGATCCAGCTTGAACTTCTCGTAGTCCGCTGCGTCGATCTTCTTCGTGCCTTTGCAGGCGGGACAGGTGATGCGGGACTTTCCTTGGCATTTCTTGCAGGTGACCCGGGTGGTCCTTTTGCAGATCGGGCAATCCGCAAGGGTGGATTGCCCGTTGGGAAGCTCATAGATTTGGCCAAGATGGCCATCGGATATCCGGCGGCCGCCGCCAACTTCTTGCCACCGCTTGCCATCTGGACCACGCTGACTCCAGGTTCCAACCTCGATCTTCAGGCATTTCCCCGGACACAGCACCTTGCCATCCTTGCACCGAGCTGAGCAGGCGATGTCGCCTTTGCTCTCGCATTCGGGGCAATCGATCTCGGCGGCGGACAAGAAAATCGGGCACAGCAACATGAGACAACCGATGAAAAGGTTGATGGGATTGGGGACGACTAAAGGCATTGCTAACCCTTCATCCTTTTTCGATGGTGGGAAACGAAGGCAATGGATTCAGTGCTCTTCCAGGTTGCGCCGGATCAATTCCCTGATGAGCGGCAGGATGCGCGTACGGTAGACTTCATCGGATTCGTCACCTTGGGGTGGAACATGGATGAATCCGGCGACCGGGACGGTGGTGGACGCGATGGCGAAAAGCGCCTCGTTGCAAAGGTATCCACCAGCGTTGCGACTGTGTTTCAGGGGGACCGGCGAGGAAACTTTCCAGGTCAGATCCAGACGGAAGCGTGCGGATAGTTCCGCCGGGCCGTTGGCAGCCAGGCGATCGGATACTGGAAGATGACCCGCGTTATCAGCAACAGGGATGGCGCGGTTGGCGGCGATTGCTTCCACCTTTATCGCATCCGGATGCCCTTCGCCCAGACCCAGGATGGCAATGGGATGGCAGGCTGCGACCTGCTGCGGGATCGCACGGGTCGGTTCGCCCCACTGCACCGGCAGGATGACGGTCTGAACGATCGCGCCGGCGATCTCCGTCTTGTCCAAAGCGTTGGCCAAGGTGCTGCTGCCGTTTACGGTACGACCGGCGAAAGGAGCAAAACCGGTCACCAGGATGACCGGTTTTGCGCGTACATCGGCCGTGGCCGTGGCCGCCGTCGCGGCCATCACCACTATCAGCAGCAACGCAGTGGCCAGCCTCATTTAGGCGACGGCAAAGTCAGGAACCCGCGCGCTCATCTGGGTGAAGTCGAGATACTTGTAGATCGACGCGGCGAACGGCGAGACGCAGGTGGCCATGCGGTCGCGGTATTCCTGTGGCGTCGGCAGGCGGCCGAGGATGGAGGTAACAGCAGCGAGTTCGGCGCTGCCAAGATACACCTGAGCGTCGCGGCCCATGCGGTTGTCGAAGTTGCGGGTGCTGGTACTGAAGACGTGTGCGCCGGGACGGACGCGGGCCTGGTTACCCATGCACAGACTGCAGCCGGGGATCTCGCGGCGGGCGCCGATCTGGCCGAAGAGGGAATAGATGCCTTCCTGGTTCAAGACGGCCTCGTCCATGCGCGTCGGCGGGCAGATCCAGGTGGTGGCGTTGAGGTAGTCGACCTTGCTGTGCTTGTAGACGTTGGCGAGGGCGCGGAAGTGCCCGATGTTGGTCATGCAGGAACCAACGAAGACCTCGTCGATCTTGGCGTTCTGCACTTCGCCAAGGGTGGCGATCTTGTCGGGGTCGTTGGGCAGCGCGAGCAGCGGTTCGTCGATCGCTGTGAGGTCGATGGTGAAGACGCGGGCGTAGCGTTTGTCCTTGGCGTTGGCGACGCTGCCGACGACGCGGCCCTGGGCGTCCGTGATCGGCTGGGCGTCGACGAGTTCCAGGCCGCCGTCGGCGCGCAGCAGGTGCGGGTGGTTCAGCCATTCCTGCATCGCTCGGATGCGTTGTTCCAACGTGGCCTTGGATCCGTACCCGTCCGCGATCATCGCCGACAACAAGGCGATGTTGGAACGCAGGTAACCGGCGACCGATTCCTGCGACAGATTGACGGTGCAGGCGGCGGCGCTGCGTTCGGCGCTGGCGTCGGACAGTTCGAAGGCCTGTTCGGCGGTGAGGTGCTCCAGCCCTTCGATTTCCAGGATGCGGCCGTTGTAGACGTTCTTCTTGCCCTTCTTTTCGAGCGTCAGTTCGCCGGTGCGCAACGCGACCCAGGGAATGGCGTTGACCAGATCGCGCAGGGTGATGCCGGGATGCAGGGCACCGGTGAAGCGGACGAGAACCGATTCCGGCACATCAAGCGGCAGGTAGCCGATCGCGGCGGCGAAGGCGACCAGGCCAGATCCGCCGGGGAAGCTGATGCCGATCGGGAAGCGGGTATGGCTGTCGCCGCCGGTGCCGACGGTGTCGGGCAGGCACATGCGGTTGAGCCAGGAATGGATGATGCCGTCGCCGGGGCGCAGGGCGACGCCGTTGCGCTCGACGATGAATTCCGGCAGCCAGCGGTGCATCTTCGCATCCTTGGCGTTGGGATAGGCGGCGGTGTGGCAGAAGCTTTGCAGCACGAGATCCGAGGAGAACCGCAGGCAGGCGAGTTCCTTGAGTTCATCGGCGGTCATCGGGCCGGTGGTGTCCTGGCTGCCGACGGTGGTGGCTTTGGCTTCGATCGACATGCCGGGGCGGACGCCGGTGACCCCGCAGGCGCGGCCGAGCATCTTTTGCGCCAGGGTGTAGCCCTTGCCGTCGTCGCCGGGCAGGACGGGTTTCGCGAAGTTGCCCGGATAGGCGCGCTTCAGGTGGTCGCAGGCTTTCCACGTGAGGGCGCGGCCGATAATCAGGTTGGTGCGGCCGCCGGCGCGGAATTCATCAAAAACCGTTGGCGACTTGACGCTGCCGGTGGCGATGACGGCGCCATTCTTCAACACCTCGCCAGTGCGGGTGCGGACGGTGACGACATCACCGGTGGCGAGCTTCGCCACGTCGACAACGTAGGCCATGCCTCCGGCGTCACGGAAGGTATCAAGGAAGATCGGCGCGATGATCCCGGCCAGAACAAAGGCACCGGTGCGCTTGTTGGGGACGTGCGGGATATCGCGGCCGCTGTACCACATCACGGAGTTGGTCGCGGATTTGCGCGACGATCCGGTGCCGTAGACATCACCGACCAGGATCGGGCGCTTGCCCTCAGCGAGCAGTTTGTTCAGCGCTGGCACCGCGTTGGGGTCTTTCGTGCGGTACATCTCCAGCCCATGGAGCGGGATGTCAGGACGCGACACCGCCGCCTGGGCGGGCGACAGGTCATCGGTGTTGGTCTCGCCAGGGATGCGGTAGACGACGCCGGTGACTTCGGGTTCGATCTCGGGCCGGCTGGTGAACCATTCGGCATCGGCCCAGCGCTGGATCAACCGCGCGGCGATGGCGTTGCCTTCGGCAGCGAGCTTGGCCACCACGGCGAAGTTGTCGAAGATGAGCACGGTGCGGGCGAGCTGGTCGGCGGCAAGCTCAGCGTGCGGCCCTTCGAGTTCGCGGGTCAGAAACGGCACGTTGTAACCGCCAAGCATGGTGCCGAGCAGGCGGATGGCATGGTCGGGCGCGATGACTGGGCTCGACTTTTCGCCATGCGCGATGGCACCCAGCCATTCGGCTTTCACCTTCGCTGCCGGATCGACGCCGGGGCTGACGCGATCGACCAGCAGCGCAAGCAGAAAGGCGGACTCGCCGGCAGGGGGATTTTCCAGGAGCGCGCACACCTCGCCGGTCTGCTTGGCATCCAACGGCAGCGGTGGAATGAGCAGCTTGGCGCGTTCATCGACGTGGGCGCGGTAAGTGGCGAGCATGGGATCTCCGGTGATGGGTCGGCACCGTAGACCTTGCTGGCGCGGGACAAGGCGCGCGCGTTGGCGGTTTGCGCAGCAGCGATGAACTGCCAGCCTGCGGGCATGGCCAGACACCTGTTCTCATCACGTCCGTGGATGGGCACAGATTTCCCTGGGCTGCGGGCTCAGGCGCGCACCAACACCGCGGCGTAGCCGCCACCGCTCCAGGCATCGGGCCAGCGCAGACGTTCGCCGAGCAGACGCCAGCCAGGCAGGGTGTGGGCGATGCCCTGGTTCTCGGCCGGGGACAGGCTGCACGTGGCGTAGATCAGGCGGCCGTCCGGGCGGGCCAACCCGGCAGCGGAGGTCAGCAAGCCGCGCTGGATGGTCGCGAGGCTCGCGAGGTGGCGTTCGTCGTAGCGTTGCTTGGCCTCGGGCCGGCGGGCGAAGACGCCGCTGTTGGAACAGGGCGCATCGACCAGCACCACGTCGAACGCCTGGGCCAGGGCGGGATGCAGGCCATCCTGGGCCAGGCGCAAGGGCAGGTCGTGGACAAGAGTGTCGAGATCGCGCAGGCGTTCGCGGCTCGCATCCGCCGCGACCACGCGGCAACCAATATCCGCGAGGGCGAGGGATTTTCCTCCGGGTGCGGCGCAGAGATCCAAGACCAAAGTGCCGGGGCCGGCAAGACCGACGCTGGCCGCAAGATCGGCGACCTCGCCCTGGCTGCGGTCTTGCACCATGCACACGCCGTCTGCGACCCAGGCCAGGGCTTCGGCGGGATCCTCCCACCAGGTCCAGGGGCCGTCGCGACGGAGGATGGAATGGCCGATCGGATCCGGCCGGCGCGGCCGGGTGCGGGTGCAGAGCGGGGCGCGACGGTTGAGGTCACTCAAGCGGCGGGCGGGGTCGGCGTCGAGGAGCGGCGCGAGCTCGCGCACCAGGAGCGCCGGTAAACTGTGCGCCAAACCCGAATCCCCGGGCCTAACTTCCAGACGCAGACGACCGACTGGCCCAGAGTCGCCGTCGCGCGCATCCAACCGCAGTTCCGACAACCGGCGCAGCACGGCGTTCGCCACCGACACCAGTTTTGGCCCGCCGGCATCACGCAATCCGGCGACGGTTTCGGACACCGCCGCGTGCGGCGGGACGCGATCGAGCGCGAACAGTTGATGGCAGCCGACGCGCAGGGCCATGGTCAGCAGCGGCGGCTGCGGCCGCGGTTGCAGGAAACGCGCGGCCAAGTGGTCGTACAAGCGATAGTGCAGGTTGGCTCCGGCGACCAGCTCGCGCACCAGGGCGTCATCGCGAGCATCGGAACCGGCGGGGCCGATCGCTGGCTGCGTGCGTTCACCCGGCGGGGTGCCGGCAAGAATGGCGATCGCCTGGGCGCGGGGGGAGGTCAATGGTTCATCAACTTGATGCGCTCGTCATTGATGTTGCGCATCAGCATATTGACGTCGGAAGCGTTGAGCTGGCTCAACTGAGTATTTACGTTTTCCTCGGTCCATTTCTGTTCGGTCCGCATGCGCTTTTCAAATTTGTTGATCGCTTCTTTGAATTCCATGAGCGAAGCACGCGCCTTGTTGAGTTCGTCCAGGTTTTTCGGCTCTCGGTTGAGTGCTGTTGTCGCGTCACTACGGGCTTTTTCTAACTGCACATTCAATTCAGACAGATAGTTGATCACCCGTGGCGGTTCCTGCTGCCGCGGCTTGCGATCCTGCAATAAGCTGATGACCAGGAATATCGCGAGCAGCGCCGCGATCCCGACCACACTGAACGCCAGCAGCTTGCGGTCTTTGTTCGAGAACTTGCGCCCGGATTGCTGGCCGGTCTTGCCCCGGCCGGTGGCCGCGCGACCTGGGGTCGGGGTGCGGTTGCTGCTGCTGCTCGGGCTTGGCGTCCGGGCGCCGGACTTGGTGGCGGCTGCAGACCGTGAAGCGGTCGACGAGCGCGACGCCGTGGACGGACGCGCTGTGGTCGCCGGGCGGTTCGCCGGCGACGAGGGAGGCGGGACGCGATCTGCGCGCACGGTGGCCTTGGTCGGCGGCTTGGACTTCGCTGATTCGGCGGCGGATTCCTCGTCCGAGAGTTGTACCGCCTCCAAACCAATGTCGGTCTCGTGCTTGCCCGGAGTGGTGGCATCCGCCGCCGCGTCGGTCAATTCAGCCGTCGCTGTCTTGCTGTTTTCCTTGTTCTTCTCCAAACGGTGGGTGTCCGATTTGAGGTCTGGGGCGTCGGCGCCGTCGATGAGATCGTCGGCCGAGAACGCATCGCGGGCCGCCGCTGCGCGCTCCGGGTTGGCGATCGGTTGCGACATGGCGCTGAAACCGCTGACCGCCGCCGACAGATCCTGCGACCGCGCTGGCAACCGGGCGGTGTTCTCGCCGGATTTCTCGGACTCGCGCGCGGCGGGGGCCGACGCTGGCGGCACAACGACAGCGGGTGCAGGAGTCTTGACCGCTGCCGGTTGCGCGGGTGCGGATGCGATCGATGCAGGCGCGGGCGCGGCGGGCGCGGGCGCTGAAACCACTGGCGCGGGCGCCGGCGGCGACAGCACACCGGGCGTGCCCTTGCCTTTGTTGACACAATCCGGGCAGAAGACCTCGGTCTTGCGCCGCACCCCGTGGCCGCTGCGCAGATCGGTCTCGGTCACCCGAATGCCGCAACCATCGCAGAAGAAGATATTCATCCGCGGAACTCCCCTGACGCACGTGAACGTAGGCCGGCGTTGCGCTCCGCCAGTGGCATGCTGGCGCCAGACGGCCGGACGATGCGCTGTGCGTGATGCACCAGCATCTCCATCGCCAGGGCGTGATCGGTGCCACCGGTGCGCAGTTGCGACTGGGCGTGCAGGGCAGCGCGGTAGACCCGCAGCAGGTTGACCCGGCCGGCCGCATCCGCGCGGCGACGGGCGTAATACAGGTTCGGCCGGCCCTTCGCGCCAGACCAGGCGGCGGCCTCGCCATCGTCGCGAGTCTCGGTGCAGGCCAGGAGTTTGCGCAATTCGCCGATCACCGCCGCGATCGCTGCGCCTGGTTCCATGCCGCCGGCGGCGTGCATGAGTTCGATCGCCTTGCGCGCGTTGCCCTCGACCAGCGCCCCAGTGAAGTCCCAGATCGGCCGCGAGGCCAGGCCGGGCGCGACCGCTGCCACATCCGCGTGGGTCAACGGCTGATCGCCGGCATGGGCAAGCGCGACGTCGAGCACCGCCAGAATGGCGTCGACGTCGCTGCCGACGCGATCGATGAGGGTCTGGGCGACCTCGGCCGGGCGCTCGACCGGATGCGGCTGCGCGCCGAGTCGGGTGATGAGCCACGCCTGCACCTCGCGGTCGCCCGGCACCTCGGCGCGATGCAGCGCCCCGGCCTTGTCGAGCGCCTTAGATAACGCCTTCGCCCGGTCTTCGCCGCCTTCCAGCGCGCCGGCGATCAGCAGAACCGCGCCGTTGCCCATGGGATTGCCGATGAGCGGCAGCAGGCGTTCGCGGTGCTTCTTCACCCATTTCTCATCGCAGCGGATCAGCCAGAGGCCGGGCGGATCGAAGAGCGACGGCGTATCGAGGTCGACCACGATGTGATCGACGTCGGTGGGATCCATCACCCGCTTGATCGGGCCATTCCAGCCGGCGATCTCCTGCGCCAGCAGTTCATCGCGCAACCGGGTGCTCGGGCTGACCACGGCGTGGATTCGGCTGGAGGTGAAATCGGCCACGAGCGTGACCTTAGGTCGGCCGCAACCTGGACAAGTGCCCCCATTGCGGCGAGGTCGCAGGGGCGACGATGCCGCTCGCCGGACTGAACCTGGCTGCTGGCCCAATGCCGATCGAACCCCCGTTTTCCAAAGCAGATCCCTGGACTCCCGCCGCAGCGGGCCCAGCCGCGGACCCAGCAGCGGCGCACCTCTACCTGCATGTGCCCTACTGCGCCGCAAAGTGTCCCTACTGCGATTTCAACTCGGTCGCCGGGCGCGAGGACGAACATGTCGCCTATGTCGCCGCCCTGCTGACTGAGATCCGCCGCCTGCCGGTCGGGCCGTACCGCACCGTCTTCATCGGCGGCGGCACTCCGACCATGCTTGGGCCGGCGCTGCTCGCGCGGTTGCTCGCGGGGCTCTGCGACCACATCCGCCTGACCGACGATGCCGAGTTCACCTGCGAGGCCAACCCGGGCAGCGCCGATGCCGCTGCTTTCGCGGTGCTGTCCGAGCACGGCGTCAATCGCATCAGCCTGGGCGTGCAATCCACCCACGACCACCACCTGCGCTTCCTTGGCCGCGTTCACGATGCCGCCCAGGCCGAGGTGGCGATCGGCCTAGCCCGCGAGCGTTTCGCCCGGGTCAGTGCGGATCTCATCTTCGGCCTGCCGGGACAGACCACGGCCGAAATCGACGCCGACCTCGACCTCTATCGCCGGCACGGCCTGGCCCATGCGTCGCTTTACCACCTCGCGATCGAACCCGGCACCGAGTTCCACGCCCGGCGCGCGCGCGGCGAACTCGCCGAGATCCATCCCGGACAGAGCCACGCGCTGTTCGCCCATGTCGCTGACGGCCTCGGTGCGCTCGGACTGATTCCCTACGAGACCAGCAATTTTTCCAAACCGGGCGAGGAATCCCGGCACAATCTGGCCTATTGGCACCAACGCGACTACGCCGCCGCCGGGGCCGGTGCGGTGAGCACTCTCGCCGGGGTGCGCCTGACGCGGGAAAAACATGCCGGCCGCTACATCGCCGCGATCAACGCCGGACAGGACGCGGGCTGGAAGAGCGAAACCCTGACCCCGGCCGACCGTCTGGCCGAGGCCTGGATGCTCGGTCTGCGCCTGGCCGCCGGAGTGCCGCGTGAACACCTCGCCGCCCTGGGCGATGACGAAGCGCGCTGGCTGCCGCGCGCCTATGTGCTCGCCCGCGAAGGTCTGCTGGAACTCACCGCGACGCACGTGCGGCTCACCGCCCAGGGTCGCCCGGTGCAGGACGAAGTTACCGTCCACCTCATGCCGGATTGAGCCCAAAATCGCAATTGCACCCCAGTTGCGGCGTTGGTCGTCGGTCATTGGGCGCTGCCCAACTCCTTCCTCCCGCCTTGCATCTGGGGCGTACTTGCGATTTTTATTGGATTTTTCTGGATGTTCAGCGCAGTTTTGGTCGGCTGCCGCCCAGTGCATACAACAGACCCTCGACCGCCTTGCCGTTGGCGGTGAGACGGTCGGCGCTGGAACAGCCGGCCGTGATCACCCACATCCGCTCCGGATCGATGCGGGCGTGCAGGCGCTGGTAGTGCGTCTCCTGGCCGATGAGAAAGGAGTAGTTCAAGGTCAGCCAGACGTCGCCGCCGATCGCCAGGCTGCCGCGCCCACCTGACTTGAAACCGGCGGCGAACCGGGCGAGGTCGGTTTCGCAGCGATTGAGAAACGCCTCGGCGTCTTCGCCGGCCCGCACCGGGGTCTGCACCACCGCGATCGCGCCTTGGTGGACCACCGGTTCGCTGCTCGGTCCGCGCAGCACCAGCGCGGTGCCGGGCACGTCGGGATCGACCCGCCAGAGCGCGGGTACCGGCACCGCATACGGCGTCCCGGCCACGGCAACGGTGCGCGGGGCCTCGCCGGCAAACAGGGCGGGACCCAGTTGGATCAGCACCACGAGCAGGACGGTCACGAACGGCCTTGTCGATGAGCAGGGAAGGAGAAGAAGGAGAATTGGCACGTTGGCACCGTAGCGCCGAATCGTGTTCCGGGGAACCCCCCGCCGGATGGGGCAGACCCTGAGGCCATGAAGCAAAAAGCTGCGGACGGATTCGCCTGCAGGAACCGAAGGGACCGGGACGATGGGGTTGGCCAGGCCAGGAATCAATCATCATAAGTTGGATCCGGTTACTGGACAGCAACCCCTGCGAGGACCTCCAATGACCCGGTTTTTCTTGGTGAATTGCTGGGTTAGCACGAATCTGCTGGGGCAACGAACGGCAAAGGACAACCTCTCTGGTTCATGGTAGGACATCCTGAACCTGCGCCTGGGATCGCTGGGAATGGAGGCGGATTTCCATGAATCTTCTTGCGGATCCCGATCATTCCCGCAGAATCCCCGCCTTATTCACCACAAAATGCGGACTTTCCCGTCCGCCCGGAGTCCGCCCCATGTCCACGATCGCCGATCTGATCTCCGCCGCCGTAACCGAGGCTGGCTTGAGCCAGGCCAAGGCCGCTGAAACCATCGGAGTCAGCACGATTTCGCTGAGCAACCTGCTCTCGAAGGGTTCGCTGCCCAATCAGCGGACGCTCGCCAAGTACGCCGCGTTCCTCAAGCTCACGCCGGAACAGCTCACTGATCTCATCATCAACGCCAAGGGCGCCTCGGAAGGCAAGCCGCGCGGCAAAACCTCAGCCAAAGCAACCCCCAAGGCAGGCAAGCCGGCCAAGGCGAAAGCCAAGGCCCCCGGCAAGGGTCGCAGCAAGGTCGGAGCCTCCGCCGTCGCCGATGCCTTCGCGATCATCACCGGCGCGCTGGAAGAAGCACTGACCGTCATCAATGATGACGTGGCGATCGCGGTGCACCTTGGCGACCGGGCGACCCGCAACCAGGTCGCGGATCTCGTCGGACTCTGATTTTCAAACGCGGTAGTTTACCCGCAGGCGATCCGCCATGATCGAAGCGCAACGCCGGCTGTTGGCGGATTCCGTGCGCAACCAGGCCTTCGCCGACGCCATCGCGGCGGTGGTGCGGCCGGGCATGCGCGTCGCGGACCTCGGCGCCGGCACCGGTTTCCTGTCGCTGCTTGCCGCCCGGCAGGGCGCACGGGTCACCGCCTATGAACAGCACCCCGGACTGGCCGGACTGGCGCGGGACATTATCCACGCCAACCGCGGCAACCGCGCGGCCAGCCCGAAGAACGCGATCCGCCTTGTCACTTCCTTCAGCCATGCCGTAGCGGATCCCGAACCAGCCGATGTGGTGATCGCGGAAGTGCTGGGGAATTACTGCCTGGAAGAACACCTCATTGAGACGATGGGCGATGGTAGACGCTTCCTGCGCAGGGGTGGCGTGATGATGCCGTCCGCCGTGCGCATGTTCGTCTGCCCGGTGGTCGGTGCGCGGGTCCAGGAATCGGTCGACACCTGGCAGGTCGGTTTTGGCCTCGACTTTTCCACCGCACGCCGGGTCGGCCTCAACAATCTCTACGTGCGCACGGTGCCGGCGAGCGATCTTCTGGGCGGTGGTGCGGCTGCGCAAAGTTACGATTCAGCCACTTTTCCAGGTGACGAATCCAGCCGTCGCACCGGTTCGGTGGATTTTGCGCTGGCTTCCGCCACCACCATCCACGGCCTCACCTGCTGGTGGGAAGCCGACCTGGCCCCTGGCATCACCCTCTCGACCAGCCCGCTGGCCCCGCACACGCATTGGGAGCAGATCTACCTACCGCTGCTTAAACCCGTGGTCGCGAAACGCGGTGACACCGTCGTCGTCACGATAGCTAGCGACACGCGATTGGATGCCGGCTGCGTCCTGACGTGGGAGACCTGCCATCGCCGGGGAGGCAAGGTGCTGGAGCGGCAGAAGCTGGATAATTTGGCTGGTTTTTTGGGCTAGCTGAACCACTACCTTTTACATCTACAGCACACGATCATTGCCTCAATTCGCAGGTATTAAGGGATTTGCCTGACGTTCCCAATGAGGGATCCCTGTGCCAACCGACATATCCAAAAAAATGTTATTCATTTTTCGTGGATAATTTAATTCTTCGGCTGGAAGAGGCCTGTTCCAATCATAATGATGGTAGCAACGGATTATAGGAACTTCACTAGAGGCAAATGCGGCACCGAAATCTGCTGGTTTCAATTGTGAACTGGGTGTTCCGGCAAGATTGCCGAATGCCTGCTGGTTCCTTTTTCCATCTTGCCAATTTCTCTTTTCTATTGGCAATATGATCTTTGAGTATCCATCTATCAAATTGTCGGGGTCGAGCGAGAAATCTAAGTTTCTATAAAACGCATTGACTAAATTCGGGGCAAATTTTTTGCCCGCGCCACCATTTAGGTATGAAAGCGGCACTTCATCAACTGCTGAACTAAATTCGTACATGTAACTGCAACCCTTTTCCCAAATTTGCTCATATTTATCCCACGCGGTTCTCCTACCCATAGATTGATTGGTGCCTTTGGTTTTATCGAATGGACACAAAAAGGATTTTTTCCCAAATCCGGCATTCAACAAATCCATTACGTTCGCCGGGGATTTTTCATCATTTTCTAAAGAATATGCACCGATTCCAATCGCCAGTTGCCTGAGATTATTCGAACACTTGATCCCGTTCGCCATCGAGATCACGGCCGTAGTCGCCGGAAACGCCAACGCGGCAAGGATCCCGATGATCGTGATGACGATCAGCATCTCAATCAGGGTGAAGCCGGCGACTGGGCGATTCCGATTTGATGGAGCCGAGAAAACCGGCGAGAGCGCCCCAGATGCAAGGCGGGAGGAGGGAGTTTGGCAGCGCCAAATGACCGAGGACCAACGCCGCAGATGGGGTGCTATCGCCGGTTTTCGGGTCATGCGCAAGGAATCTCCGGTCGGCAGTGGGCAGTGAGCTTCCACCCGCTTCCATAGCAATCCAGCACCGCCCCGCCGCCGCAGGGAAGGGCGATCGGATCGGTGTCATGCCCGAACGGCAGCCCGGCCAGGGCGGGGACGCTAAGGCGTTCGGCCCAGGTCCGGCAGATGTCCAAAACGCTCGGACCAGCGTCTTCCGCTGGTTTTTCGCAAGGGAAGCTACCGAACACCAAGCCGGTGATGCCGCCCAGCGCGCCGCTTGCATGCAACTGCCACAGGGCGCGGTCGATCTGGTAGGGCCGCTCGTCGATGTCCTCCAGGGCGATGATGCAGCCTCTGAGATCCGGCATCGCTGGGGTACCGACCAAGGCAGCGAGAATGCGTAGGCAGGCGGCGACGAGCGGGCCTTCGGCGCGACCAGGACGCAGCACCTCGGCGGTGGGCGCGTGGTCAGGGTCAGGGCGCAGGACCTCGCCACGCAGCAGGGTCGCGGTGGATGCGAATGCGCGTTCACCATGGGGAACCGCAGGCATGAGACCATATACGCCGTCGCACCGGCCGCGTTTCAGCCAACAGGCGTGCAGCACCGTGAGGTCGGAATAGCCGATCAGGCGCGGCAGTCGGTGGGCGGCCAGGGCGTCGGGCACCAGATCGATGCAACCGCTACCGCCGCGCGCGGCGAGCAGCAGGTCGTGGCCGAGCGCGGCCTGGAAATCCGCCTGGCGCGCCGCGACCGGTCGCTGGGCGCCCCGGCCCGGTGCGAAATCGCCCAACCCGGGAGCCTCGACCACGCTGAACCCGGCCCGAACACCCAAACGGCGGGCCGCAATGAGTGCGCTCTCGAACTGAAAACGATCGGCCAAGGGGTAGGCGGGACAGCAGAGCAGGGCGCCTTGCATGGTTCCAAGTCGACCGCCCGCGCGTCGCAGGGCAACCGTGCCGTCGTAGCGCCGGCTTCAGCCGGCAGATCGATCCACTGCGCCTGGTCCAAGCCGGCTGAAGCCGGCGCTACGGTAAGACAAGCCGGCGCCTGTCGGCGCATCAGACCACGCAAAGCCGCGTTTGACGCCCGACCAAACGCATACTACGGTGACAGCAATGGGATTCGCCGGAAACCTACGGACCTTGTCGCTGGGCGAGGTGCTCCAGACCCTCAACCGCATCCAAGCGACGGGCACCCTGAAGCTCGCGTCGTCGGACGGTGGCCGCGAGGTCTTCTTCGACAAAGGCGAAATTATCGGCGTCGGCTACCGGCCCGGATCAGAGCGTCAGGCCCTGCTGCGCCGGCTCATCCTCGAAGGCACGATCTCGCCTGAAGACGCGGCGAACATCTCGTCTGACGGCCGCGACGACCACATCGTCGCCTCGTTGCTGGACGACGGCATCATCAATCCCGCCGACCTCGCCGAGGCGCAGCACCGCCAGAGCGAGGACGAACTCTACAACCTGACCACCTGGGAGCACGCCGACTTCGTCTTCCACGACGCCGGGCCAGAAACTCCCGAGGTTGAGGCGCAGATCGCCTCCGCGCGCACCGTGCCGATGACCATCCCGCTGAATTCGCTCCTGATGGAGGCCGCGCGCCGGCTTGACGAATGGGACCGGCACAAGCTGGTGATCACCCACGACGAGATCATCTTCGGCCCGGCCGAGGGCCACGAGGCCGACCTGGCCAAGGCGGCCGAGGAATACCCGGCCAAGGCGGTGGTGCCGCTGGTCGATGCGGTGCGCACGGTGGGCGAGATCATCAGCGACTGCGTCGCGACCCGGCTCGACGTCTACGCGGTACTGGCGGAACTCTACCAGGCAAAACACCTCGCCCTGCTGTCGCGCGAGGACATCATCTACCATGGCGACTACCTGGTCAGCCAAAGCCTATGGGCGAAGGCGGCCAAGCTCTTCCGTCAGGCCCTGGCCGAGGACGCCGCCGACACCGAGACCACCGCCAAGCTGGCGAGCTGCCTGGAAAAAGTAGGCGGCGGTCCCGAGGCCGCCGCGTGCTACGGCCAGCTCGCGCTGGCGCACCTGGCTGACAGCCGGCCCGATCAGGCCGCTGATTTGGCGCGCAAGGCGATCAACCTGTCGCCCGACGACCTCCACCTGCGCCTCAGTCTGGTGCGCTGCCTGCTCGGCCAAGACGACCACGCCGGCGCGATCCTGGAACTGCGCGAACTGGTGGTGCGCTACCAGCACCTCGGCCAACTTGAGGACGCGCGCGGCACCTGCCTCAAGATCCTCGAAATCGACGGCAAGGACGTGCAGGCCCGGCGCGAACTGGCGCGCATCTATTCCGAGGCTGGCAACGACCCCGACAGCGAGGACGTGGTGGTCTGCGTCGGCTGTGGCCAGGTCAACCACCGCGAGGCGGCGAATTGCGAGAAATGCAAGGCATCTTTGCACCTGAGCTGCCTGTCGTGCGGCCGGGTGGTCGGGGTGTCGGACCGCATCTGCATCTTCTGCGGTGCCGATCCGCACAACCGTTCGCAGCGCGGCCAGCGGCGCGAGGCCGGTGGCAGCCCGGCGACCTCGCGCGTGATCAGCCCAGAACACGTGCGCAGCGCCGTCGATTCGGCTATCGCCGAGGCCGCAGCCTCGGCGGCGGGTGGAGTAGGTGGAGTGGGCGCAGTGGGAGGAGGCAGCGGACTCCAGCCCAAGGTGCTGGCCCCGGGGCAGCGATTCCGCAATGAACTCGAAGAAAACATCTCCAAGTCCAGCCTGGCCGAGGCCGAGGGCGACGTGCAGCTTGCGCTCGACCACTGGAAGGCCGTGGTCAAGATCCAGCCGGAAAGCCCCGAAGTGCAGGCGCGCCTGCGCCATCTCGAGGCGCTGGTCCACGACGTCTACATCGAAAAAGAGATCGAACGCGGGCACCAGCTCAAACGGGTGCGCCGGCTATGGGCGGCCAGCAAGGCCTATCGCAACGCCCTGTCCGGCCTGACCAGCGACGACCCACGCGTGCCGCGCCTGCGCGAGATCCTCGCCGCGACGGTGCGCAACCAGCAGATCATTGCCGTGGTCTATGCCGCCGGATTCCTGGTCCTGCTCGCCGGGGCCTATGTGGTGGCCAAGCCCTACCAGGTCATGCGCAACTTCCGGCGCGACGTGACCGAGGTCGAGGCTTGGGTAAGCGAACGTGAAAATCTTGACGCCCGCTCGTTGATCGGCACCAAAGGCGACGTCGACCGCATCCTCGACGCCGCAGAGAAGCTGCCGTCGAGTAAGCGGACCGAGGGCAAGCGCCTGGCCGATGATCTCGAAGCGCGCTTCCGCATCGCCCGAATCAGGAAGGCCGCCGCCGCACGCGAGGACATCGGCAAGAGCCTCGACCGCGAGGATCTGGTCAAGGCGGCGCAGGGCCTGCACGAGTACCGCCAGGTCTTCAAGGACGAGGGGGGATCGCCGGCGATCATCCACCTCGGTGAACGCCTGACCGCCCTCAATACCCAGCGATCGTCCCGCGAGACGCAGCTCCAAGACGCCCCGGTGCGCCTCGCCGCGGCAGAGGTCTCTGAGCAGGAGGGCCGCCTGGCCAAGGCGTTGTCCGACTACCGCGGCCTGAGCCAGAGCATCAGCCCTGAGGTCGCCGTGAAGGCGAAGGAATCGGCGGTTCGACTTGAGACGCTGGAGCGCGCGTTCCTCCAGGAATGGAAGAACGTCCTCGCCGGCACCGACCTGACCCGGATCGCCGCCGCCCTCGACGGGCTGGAGCCCAAGGCGAAGCAGTGGGCGCGCAGCGAAGAACTGGCGGCCCGGCGGGCCGAGGTGAAGCGGCGCCTGGATGGCGCTGCCAGCGCATTCCTCCTCCTGGCCGACAGCAACGATCCCGCCAGCCTTGAGACGTTCATCACCGCCCATGCCGGGACGCCGCAGGTCGAACCGGCGCGCACGAAGCTCGCCGCCCTGCGTCTGCGCGGCCAGGTGCGGGACCAGGCGGTCGCACGGTTCAACGGGTTGATGGAGCAGAAAGAGTGGGAAAAAGCCTGGCAGGCCGGGCGCGACCTGATCGCCACCCACGGTTCCGCCCTGCCCGCAGGAAGCGTCAAACTGCCGCTCGTGATCGAATGCTTCCCGCCCGGAGCAACCGTCAGGCTGGATGGCAGGAACCTCGGCCCGGCGCCGGTGGTGGTTACTTACTCGCCCGCCTCGCCCACCTCGCCCGGTGCGACGGGAGCGACCGGCACGGTCACCCTGGAACTGTCTGGGTTCATCCCGATCAGCCGGCCGCTCGCGGAACTGACGACAGCCTGGCGAACCAGCGCGGTCCTCGTGCGCCAGTCGCGCTGGAAGACCGACCTCGGCAAGCCGGCGTTCCTCGCCCATCCGCTCGCGCTTCCCAACGCAAACAGCGGTCTGCTGATCAGTTCGGGCGAGGCGCTCTGCCTGCTCGACGTGGCAGGAACGGTGCAGTGGCGCGTCAGCCTGGGTGGCGACGAGCTCTCCGATCCGGGCCGCAGCCGCTACCAGCACGTGCCCGTCCTCCTGCCCGATGGTCGTCTGGTGGTAGGTGCGCCGGGGCGCGGAGTGGTGATCCTCGACCGCAACGGCCGTGAACTGCACCGCCAGTCCACCACGGCCCAGGTGCGTGGCCGGCCGCTGGTCTACGTCAACGATTCCTTCGGACCCGGACAGCGCCTCGCCTATGCCGCCGAAAGCGTTTCCAGCGGCGAACTCGGATCAGCTCCGACGTTCCGCTTTCCGCTCGACCGGCCGGCGCTCGCCGGCCCGCTCGCGATCACGCGCGGTCTGGACCAGATCCTGGTGGTGGTCACGGTCGACTGCCAGGTCATCGGTCTGGTCGAACTTGCCTCGACGAAACGGCCGGTCTGGAGCCTGAACCTGCAGGCCGGCGAGGTCGGCCAGCTGAATCCGCTTGGCAACGACGGGGCGCTGGCCGTGCTTGATGGCAGCCGCCTGGTCTGCCTGCAACTGCGCCCCGATGGGGCCAGCATCCGCTGGAGCCAGCAGCTGTCGGCCCCGGCGGTTGGCGAGCCGGCGGTCGCCAACGGCATCGTCTACCTCGCCGGCGGCCGGCGGGTGGAACGCATCGGCGTCGATGGTGGTCCGCTCGAATCGCTCCTGCTGCCTGCGCCCGCCTCGTCCCCTGCGGCCGCCCGTGACAACGTGGTCGCGGTCGGCTGCACCGATGGCACCCTCGCAGTCTTCCGTGCGGGCAAGCCGGCCTGGACGACGCCGTGCGGTGCCGCCGTCACCACCGTCGCGGTGACCGCCGAGGCCGTCGTCGCCGGCCTGGCGAACGGCCAGGTCGTGGCATATTCCCCCTGAACCTGATCGCTTTCCCGTTTCATCCCCCGTTTCTTCGCCCGTGTCATCTCCCGCTCCTTCGCCTGTTTTTTTCGCCCGTACTTTTACCAGGCCATCGCTTGTCCTGCCACTGCTCCTACGCTTTCTACGCCGCCTGCATCTCCTGCCGTCGCTGAGGATCCCATGCTGAACCAGGTCACGGTCGACCACATCCAAACGGTCCACCAAAAGCGTCAGAGCGGCACCCTGTGGGTCGCTGGCGCCGGATTCCGCATGCGGCTGTGCTTCCAGGACGGCAACCCGGTCGCGATCGACCTCGGACGCGACAAGGAAGCGCTGCTTGCCGACACCTTCCTCGAATACCACAAGATCCAACCCGAACTGCACCGCATGCTTGGCGATGTGCTCGCCTCGGCCAAGGGCGGCGAGCATCATTCCCCGGTCACCGAATTCATCCGCCAGCAGCAGGCCGCCAGCGATGAGGAGATCACCCAGATTTTGCAGGCGATGGTCGAGGAAGCGCTTGTGCGCATTCTCACCGGCGAGGTCAAAACCATCCATTTCAGCCCTGGCGAAGGCATCGAGGCCTTCGACTTCGAGCACAGCTCCTTGCGCATGCGCCTCGATACCAAGGTGCTGCTGAGCACGGTCGGCGCGCGGGTCGCCGAGGACGACGCCACCCGAACCGCCATCGGCACGGGGGCCAGCATCTTCATGCTCGCCGAGGTCGAGCACCCCTCCGCTAACCTGACGGTGTGGGACAAAGGCGTCCTCGAATGGATCGATGGCCAGCGTACGGTCGACGACATCGCCACCGGCCTGCGTGAGCACACCATCCAGGTCGGCCACGTCCTGCGCCAGCTCGCCGCCAAGGGCATCATCCGACGGCAAGCGAGCACCAGTACCCGTGCACGTTTCTCGTTCGAGCAGACCCGCCCCAGTGCTGAGCCGTCAACGGCGGCGCGCGGAACCGCACCGGCGGCCGTGCCGGTCGCTCCCCCGCGGCCCGCCAGGCGTTCGCGCCCCCTGCTGGTGATCAGCTTGATCTTCATCCTCTTCCTTGCGGCCGGGGTGTGGTATTTGGTGAAGGAGTCCAAGGAGCGTGAAAGCGCGATCGAACGTCTGAACGCCGATGTCCGTTCCGCGATCGCCAGCCGCAACTGGGACGGCAGCCGGACCCTGGTCAGCGAGGCAGAGCAGAAAGCAGGCTCCGACGTGGTGGCCAAAGAGCGCATCAAGAAGCTCCAGGCCGAGATCCAGACGGCGCTCGCCAAGGAGACCGAGGAGATCCGCAAAGCCATTGCCGCAGATGATTTCGCCATCAAGACGCGCATCGATTCCCTGCCGGCCGAACTCGCAAGCGCACTCCAGGGCGAGCTTGCGGCCGAGAAGGAACGATTCGGCAAGCGCAGCGACAGCCTTGCCAACCAGGCCGACCAGGCCCTCGCCCACGATGGCCATGCCGAGGTCGCGGCGCTGATCGCCGCCAATCCGGGCGCGGTGTCGGGCGAGGCCGCGAAGCGGCTGGAGAACTGGCGCACCTCGCGCCTGGGCCAGGCCGCCGCCGCCGGGCCGCTCGCGCGCCGCAGCGCCGCCATGGCTCTGGTCAAGGCGTCGAATCCGCGCCCGCATGAAAAGCAGCGCCTGACGGACATCGAACAGGACATCAACCGCCTCTACAACCGCACCGCCGACGATTTCCGCCGCCTGCGCACCGACGCCGATGCCGGCGCCTGGAAATCGGTGCTCGACGAGACCAGCCAGAGCGGTCTCGCCGACCTGGTGAAGGGCACCACCTTCGACAACGATCTCGCCGCCCTGCGCAAACGCTGCGACGGCGTGCGCGACGAACTGGCCGCCTACCTTGATGGCCTGCCCGAGGTCGTGGCGAACGGTTCCGCCAAGCCTTTGGCCGACCGGCTTGCCGCAGGGGAAAAACTCAGCGCCACCTATCCCAAGGCCGCGAACGCCGCCGAAATCACGGGATCGGTCGACGTGCTGCGTCGCCTGGGCGAGATCCTGGGCAAGGCCACCGCCGCCGATCAGGTCAACGCGATCGATCTCTGGCTGAAGGATGCGAAACTTGGTGAAGTCCTGACTGCGGCGGTAACTCGGAGGCGCGACGAACTCAAGGGCCTGGAGGCCTCGGCGCAGGCGAACCTCGAATCCGCACGTCGCCTGGTGGTGCAGAACGACCTCGACGGCGCATTCAAGGCGCTGGAGGCGTTCTTGTCCCGGCCCGAGATTCGCATCACCTCTTCTCGCGCGGCGGCGGAACAGCTCATCGCCGAGGTCAAGGCGCAGTTGGATGCGCGCAGCCGCAAGAACACAGATCTTGAAGCAGCGCTGAAGGCCGGCGACATCGCCAAGGCGCGCGCCCTGGCGGCCGAACTCGGCCAGAAAGATTTGCCGCTCCAGGTCGACAGCACCCCGGCCGGGGCCGAGATCCACCGCGACGGCAAGCTGATCGGGCGCACCCCGCTCGTCCTGCGCCTGTCGGCGGGTGAACGCAACGAGACCGTGTTCGAGATCAGGCTGAACGGCTATGTGCCCAAGCGCCTGCAAGGATCGAAAGCAGAGGACGGCTGGCGCCTGCGCGCGGCGCTCGAACGATCGCCCTCGGCCAGCACCGATCTCAAGACCGCGCTCAGTGCCAAACCGGCGGTTGTCGACGAGCGGGTCTGGCTTGCGGGCAATTCCCTCATCGCCTCGGTGGGCGTTGACGGCCAGGTCGTGCGCTTCGCCCTCGACTCGGCCGGTGGCGCGCTGTCGCAACCGGTCTATGCGGCGGCGGCCAAGCTGTCTGACGGCGTGTATTTTTCGACCCGCAACGGCTTCGCCCTGCGCCTGGCCGCGAACCAGACCCAGCCCGAACGGGTGGCCCTGGGGGCGCAGAGCGACCTCGCCCCGGTGCTCTACCGCAGCCCGCTGGTCATCGACCGCAACTACCTGATCGCAGCCGGTACCGACGGCATCCTGCGCGCCGTGAACCTGGCCAAGCCGCTCGACACCTGGGTGGCGACCGCCGGCGATCCGCTCGCCTGCGCGCCAGTCCTGCTGGGCGAATCGCTGCGCCTGGTCCGCCGCAATGGTCGCCTGGAGGCGCTGTCCGCCGACGACGGCAGGATCCAGGCGCGTGCTGACCTCGGTCAGGCCGTCGTCGCCGCCTGGGCCACGCCCAAAGGCTTGGCGGGCTACAGTGCCAACACCCTGTGGACCTGGGAGGACGAAAAACCTGAACGCGAGGAGTTGCCCGCCACTCCGGCCGTGGGCGGCCCGACCGCCTTCATCAGCAGCGGCGGCCGGGCCTTCATCCGCAACCGGGGCGACGCCGCCAAGCCGTGGATCGAGGCTGAACCCGGGCGGGTGCTCGACGCCAAGCCCACCGGTGAACCCGTGGCCTGGAACGGCCATGTCGCCGTCGCCACCGGCACCAGCGTCAAGGTGGTCGGGCCGCAGCCGTTCTCGTGCGAAACCGACGCCGACATGCTCGACCCGGTGGTGCTGAACGGACACCTCGTCATCATCGCCACCAACGGCCGGGTCTGGATCTATAAACCCTGATCCCAGCATGGCGAAAACCATATAAATTGATGGTTTTCCAGGCGTCTTATTGACTGAAATTTCCTTCGTTATATTGAAGGGGCGATGACCACTCCCCCTTCCCTTGCCGCCGACCTGGCCCAGGTCGCAGGCGCCGCGCCGGAAAGGATCCTGGCCTGGGCGGCCGAGCGCTTCCCCGGTCGGGTGGCCTTCGCGAGCAGCCTCGGCATCGAGGATCAGGTCGTCGTCCACCACATCGCTACCGCCGGCCTGCCGATCCCGGTGTTCACCCTCGACACCGGTCGGCTGTTCCCTGAGACCTACGACCTGATCGCGGCAACGCGCGAGCGCTATGGCCTGCCGATCCGGGTGTATTCGCCCGAAGCGGCAGCGGTCGAGACGCTGGTGAACGAGCACGGCGTCGATTGCTACCGGCAGTCGGTCGACCTGCGCAAGACCTGCTGCGGCGTGCGCAAGCTCCAGCCGCTCAAACGCGCGCTGGCCGGGCTGGAGGCCTGGATCTGCGGCCTGCGCCGGGGCCAGGGTCCGACCCGCGCCGAGGTTCAGGAACTCGAATGGGATGCGGGCAATCGCCTCATCAAAATCAACCCGCTTGCTGGCTGGGATGCGGAGCGCGTGCGCGCCTTCGCGCTTGAGCACGGCGTGCCAGTGAATCCGCTGCACGCGCGCGGGTTTCCGTCGATCGGCTGCGCCTGCTGCACCCGCGCCATCGAACCCGGCGAAGACGAACGCGCCGGGCGCTGGTGGTGGGAACTGCCGGAACAAAAGGAATGCGGCCTGCATTTCAAGGATGGCAAGCTGGTGCGTGCGAAAACCCTGGAAACCAAACCATGACGGCTGTTGCTGCCCCTTCCCCTGCTTCCGCCCCACCCGCGACGACCATGGATCAGCTCGACCAGTTGGAGGCGCAGAGCGTCTACATCCTGCGCGAGGCCTACCGCCACTTCGAGCGTTTGTGCATGCTCTGGTCGATCGGCAAGGATTCGACCGTGATGCTGTGGCTGGCGCGCAAGGCCTTCTTCGGGCACGTGCCGTTCCCGCTCATGCACATCGACACCAGTTACAAGCTGCCCGAGATGATCGCCTACCGCGACCGTCTCGCGCGCGAGTTTAATCTGCGCATGATCGTCGGCGCCGACGCTGCTGCCGTGAAGGAAGGACGCACCTTTCCGCTCACCCAGCACCTGCCGGACGGCGACCCGCGCAAGCTCACCCGCGTCCAGTGCTGCGGCATCCTCAAGCGCGACGCGCTCAATTCGACCCTGTCGGGTGAACGCCAGCGCCAGCGCCTGAACCTGACCACCGGCGTCTATGAGCCCGATCCGGATCGCGAACCCTACCACGGCGTCATCGCCGGCGTGCGCGCCGATGAAGAAGGCAGCAGATCGAAGGAGCGCTATTTCTCGCCGCGCGACAAATCCGGCACTTGGGACGTGGGCGACCAGCCGCCTGAGTTCTGGAACCAGTTCAAGACCGACTACGCGCCCGGCACCCACGTCCGCATCCATCCGCTGCTCGATTGGACGGAATTGACCATCTGGGAATACATCAAACGCGAGAACATCCCGGTGGTGTCGCTGTATTTCGACCAGGGCCAGGGCACCCGCTACCGCTCGCTCGGCTGCGGTCCCTGCCAGTCGCCGATACGGTCGAACGCCAAAAACCTCGATGATGTGATCGCTGAACTGAAATCCGGTCAGTTGCGCAGCATCGCCGAACGTTCGGGCCGTTTGCAGGATGGTAAACACGGGTTGGAGGAATTGCGGCGTGAAGGCTACATGTAGCCTGGGACTGCCCACCTTTCGTTGCCCAAAAGCCCAGAAAAAGATCCATGTCCACCCGCGAACAAATGTCCATCGTCATCGTCGGCCACGTCGACCACGGCAAGAGCACCGTGGTCGGGCGCCTCTTCGCCGACACCGGCAGTCTGCCGGACGGCAAATTGGCCGCAGTACGGGCGGAATGCGAACGCACCGGCAAGGTGTTCGAGTACGCCTTCCTGCTTGATGCGCTGACTGATGAACAAGACCAGGGCATCACCATCGACACCGCGCGCTGCTTCTTCAAGACGCAGCGGCGCGACTACGTGATCATCGACGCGCCCGGCCACATCGAGTTCCTCAAGAACATGATCTCGGGCGCCGCGCGCGCCGAGGCTGCGGTGCTGGTGATCGACGCGAAGGAGGGCGTGCGCGAGAACTCGCGCCGGCACGGCTGGCTGCTCGGCATGCTCGGCGTGCGCCAGGTCGTGGTCTGCGTCAACAAGATGGATCTGGCCGACTGGCGTGAAGACCGCTTCGCGTCGATCGAGAAGGAATACCGCGAATTCCTCGCCGGCATCGGCGCCCCGCCGCCGGTGCGCTTCATCCCGATCGCCGCCCTGCACGGCGCCAACCTGGCGACCAAGGGCAGCGAGATGCCCTGGTACACCGGGCCGACGCTGCTCGAAACCCTCGACGGCTTCACCAAGTCACCAGCAGCGCAGCACCGGCCGCTCCGCCTGCCGGTGCAGGCGGTCTACAAGTTCACGGATGGCGGCGACGACCGCCGCATCGTCGCCGGACGGATCGAGTCGGGATCCGTCACGGTGGGCGATGAGGTGGTGTTCAGTCCATCGAACAAACGCGCACGCATCCGCTCGATCGAATCTTTCAACACGACCGAGCGCACTCGCGTCTGCGCCGGCCATTCGACCGGATTCACCCTCGATACCGAGATCTTCGTCACGCGCGGCGAGATCATGAGCCGGGTCGACAGCGCGCCGCAGGTCGGCACGCGCCTGCGCGCCAACCTGGTCTGGCTCGGGCGCAAGCCGATGGAGACCAGCCGCGACTACAAGATCAAGCTCCACACCGCCGCCCTGCCGGTGCGCATCCATCGCCTGATCTCGGTGCGCGATGCCTCGACGCTCGACCCGGGCGCGGGCGCCGACCGCATCGGACGTCACGAAGTCGCCGATGTGGAGCTGGAGACCCGTCAGCCGGTCGCGTTCGACCTGGCGGAGCAGGACCAGGCGACCGGGCGCTTCGTCATCGTCGATGGATTCGACATCGCCGGCGGTGGCATCATCACCGCTACCGTGGCCGACGATCAGGAGGGCTTCCGCCTGGAGTCGCGCCTGCGCGATTTCCGCTGGATTTCTGGCGGCGTTTCGCCGTCTGAACGCCGCGCGTTGTTCCACCATGCGCCGGCCCTGGTGCTGTTCACCGGCAAGCACGGCGTCGGCAAGCACCGCTATGCACGCGCGCTCGAACAGGCGCTCTTCCGCGCCCGCATCGCCACGTACCTGCTCGACGGCGCCAACCTGCTGCTGGGCGTCGGCAACGATCTCGCGGCCGAATCAGCCCGGCACGAACTGGTGCGCCGCTTCGGCGAAATCGCCCACCTGCTGACCGATGCCGGCCTGGTGGTGGTGTCGACCAGCAACGCCATCGGGTTGTCAGACCATGCCAGCGTGCGCACCCTGCTGGGTGACCGCCCCCTGCTGACCATCGACATCGATCCCGCCGGCACCGCGACCAGCGACTGCGACCTGCGCCTGCGCGGCGACGAATCCGAACTGACCGTGGTGACCCGGATCACCGGCCTGCTGCGCGATCGCGGCGTGATCGGGCTGAACGACACCACCCACACCGACCTCTGACGTGGATGCGATCATTCTCATCGGGCACGGCAGCACAGTCGCGGGCGCGAGTCGCGACATGCAGCGCGTGGTCGCCGCCCTGACCCGGCGCGACCGCCCGGTGCAGTTCTGCTTCGTCGATCAGGCGGCCGAACGGCTGCCGGCGCTGGTGGCCGAGCTGGCCACTACCGGCGTCACCCATGTGGTGGTGCTGCCGTGGCTCTTGCAGCTGGGCAAGCATCTGCGCGAGGACATCCCGCGCGCGATTGCGGCAACATTCCTCTCGACGCCGGAGGTCGCGGTGGCGCTCGCGGATCCGCTCGGCTTCGATGAAACGTTGGTGCAATTGGCGGAGCGGCGCGTGGCAGAAGCGCAGCTTTCGGTTGCGAAACTTTCGGCTGCGCAGGTTTTTGCTACGAAGGTTTCGGCTGCGCAGCATGAGTCAGCACAGCTTGGATCCGGAACCGCCACTACCCCCGGCAGCGTCACCGTGCATCTGGTCGGCGCCGGTCCCGGCGATCCCGGCATGGTGACGGTGCGCGCGAGAGAACTCATCGCCACCTGCGATTGCCTGATCTACGACCGCCTTGTCGCCCCGGAACTGCTCGCCCTCGTGCCTGCCAAGGCCGAGCGCCACGAGGTCGGCAAGACCGGCTGGGGACCGGGCCGGGGCCAGGCCGATATCAATCAGTTGATCGTTGCGTGCGGCCGACGCTTCCGCCGCGTGGTGCGCCTGAAAGGCGGCGATCCGCTGGTCTTCGGCCGGGGTGGAGAAGAGCTCGCCGCCCTGGCCGAGGCCGGCCTGCCCGCCGAGGTCGTGCCCGGCGTCACCAGCGCGCTCGGGGCCGCCGCCGCGTTGCAGTTGCCGCTGACGCTGCGACGCAGCGCCTCGACGCTCGCCTTCGCCACCGGTCACGGTTGCGTCGATGGCCACGTGCCCGACTTCAAGGCGCTCGCCGGCATCGACACCCTGGCGCTCTACATGGGCCTGCGGCAGTTGCCGGAACTGTGCGCCAGCCTGATCGCGCACGGCCGGCCAGCGACGACCCCAGCCTGCGCCATCGAGTGGGCGACCCGACCGAATCAGCGCGTGGTGGAATGCACCCTGGCCGATCTGGCGCAGCGCGTGCAGGAGGCTGGGCTTGCTTCGCCGACGCTGGTGGTGGTGGGCGAAGTGGTGCGCGAACGCATCCGAGTCGCTGCCGTGCGCGCGGCGGTGGACTCCGAAGCGACGCAAGAAACCTGACGCGATGGCCAGGGTGGTCATCCTGGGCTGCGGCCGGCTTGGGGCAGCCGTGGGGGCGCAACTCGCCGCAGCCGGGCACCAGGTCGTCGGCGTGCGCCGGTCAGTTGGGGGAAATCCCGGGTTTCCACTCCTGATTGGCGATCTCAGCGACGCGGATGCGCTCGCCGGACTGCCCCGAGCCGACGTCATCCTGCTCGCGGCGACGCCGGGCCTGCGCCGGGGCCGCGACCACGGCCTTGCGATCGGTGTCGGGCTGCTCAACCGCCTGCAACCCCAGGCGCGCCTCGTCTACACCAGCACCACCGCCGTCTATGCCGACGCGGGCGGGGGGTGGGTCGACGAATCCGGAGCAGTGGGCGGTGACGACGCCGTGCGCGCCCTGCTCGCCATCGAAGCCGCCGTGCTGGAGCGCGCTGATTTCCTCGTCCTGCGCTGCCCAGCCCTGACCGGGCCCGGACGCGGCGCGGCTGCCAAGGTCGCCACCGGTGCAGTGACCATCGCCGGCGATCCGCTGCGGCCGTGTTCCCATATCGATGCCGGCGATCTGGCCGCCGTCTGCGTCCACTCCCTCCTGGATGACCGCGGGATCGGGCGGCAGCGGGGCATCCTGAACGCCGCGCATCCGCAGCCGGTCGCGATCCAGGACCTGTACCTTGCCTGCGCACGTGAACTCGGTGTTGCCTGCACTATCACCAGCAACACCACCGGCATCACCATCGGCGACACGCAACCGGTGCGCAGCCTGCGCGTGGATGCGCGCCGGCTGCACGCACTGCTGCCTGACCTTTCCTGGCACGCGATTGCCTCGACGTTGCCGTCCTCCACCGTGCCCTTTCCCAAGGAATTACCATGCATTTCGACACTCTGACCATCCACGCCGGACCCCAGGCCGATCCCGCCTTCGGCGCGGTGATGCCGCCGATCTACCAGGTCTCGACCTTCGCCTTCAAGGGCGTCAAGCAGCCGGGGCCGTTCGACTACTCGCGTTCAGGCAACCCGACCCGCCGGGTGCTGGAAGACACCCTCGCCGCGCTGGACAACGGCACGCGCGGCTTCGCCTTCGCCACTGGCATGGCCGCTGAGGCGACGGTACTCGCGCTGCTGTCATCCGGCGACCACCTGATCATCCATGATGACCTGTACGGCGGCACCTATCGCCTCGCCACCGCCGTCACCGCGCGCCAGGGCGTCGCGGTCGAGTTCGTCAACCTGCGCGACCCGGCCGCGCTCGCACGCGCGATCCGGCCGAACACCCGGATGATCTGGCTCGAATCGGTGACCAATCCGCTCATGAACGTGCTGGACCTCGCCGCCGTCGCGGCGGTGGCGAAGCCCAAGGGGATCACCACCGTCTGTGACAATACCTTCCTGTCGCCCTGCGGCGTCAAACCGCTCGACCTTGGCATCGACATCGTCCTGCATTCGACCACCAAGTACCTCAACGGCCATTCCGACGTGGTCGGCGGTGCGGCGGTGGTGCGCGACGCGAAATTCGCGGAACAGCTCTTCAACCTGCAGAACACCATGGGGACGTGCGCAGGGCCGCAGGACAGCTACTTGGTGCTGCGCGGCATCCGCACCCTGCCGTTACGCATGGAACGCCACCACAGCAACGCGCTGGCAGTGGCGGCGTTTCTCGAAACCCACCCCAAGATCAGCCGGGTCCTGCATCCCGGACTCGCCAGCCATCCGCAGCACGACCTAGCCAAGCGGCAGTTCCGCAATTTCGGCGGCACGTTCTCGTTCAAGGTCAAGGGCGGCGAAGAAGCCGTCTTCCGCCTGCTCACTGCGGTGAAGCTGCACATTCTTGCCGAATCGCTGGGTGGCGTCGAATCCCTCATCGAACACCCGTGGACGATGACCCATGTCTCCATGCCCGAGGACGCTCGCGCCGCCGCCGGCATCACCAAGGACCTGGTCCGCATCTCGGTCGGGCTTGAACACATCGACGACCTGATCGCAGACCTGAAGCAGGCGCTCGACCAGGTCTGAGGGGTCGACCCGGCCGGCGGGACGCCCTCCTCTCTGCCCGCCTTGCGCAGTCACTGATCCGCCCTGGATCAGCTTCCCGGCGGGGGGTTGCCTGGATTGCCCGTGCTACTTCAATGCCGCCATGTTCGAGTTGGTCTTCCTGAGCGGACCCAAGGCGGGAGTGGTGGTTCCGATCGACAAGCCGCTTGTGGCTGGTCGCAGCCCGGACTGTTCTCTTGAAGTTCCCGATCCGAACGCCAGCCGGCAGCATGCGCGCATCCAGATGGACGGGACCGGGGTCGTCTTCACCGACAACAACTCGTCCAACGGGACCTGGATCAACGACCAGCGCATCAGCAGCGTGATCGGCAAGCCCGGCGACGTGCTGCGCCTGGGCGAAACGAAGCTGCGCCTGCAGCAGCGCCAGGCGACGAACAATGAAGAGGTCGGCTCGAGTTCGGTCTTCGGCTTCAAGGAGGTCGAAGCCGACCTCAGCCAGTCGATCGTCCTGCCGGTTGCCGACGCGGCCCCGATCGAACGCGGCCCCGAGGTCATCGGCCAGCGCCTCGCCGCGGTGCTCAAGGTCTCGAAAGCCCTGGTCAACATCAGCAATCTCGACCAGGTGCTCAACGACATCCTCGACACCCTGTTTGAGGTCTTCCCCCAGGCCGACCGTGGCTTCATCATGCTGGGCGCCGAGGTCAGCCGGCTTGAGGCCAAGGCGATCCGCCAGCGCAATCCGCGCGGCGATGAACTGCCCACGGTGTCGAATTCGATCTGCCGCCGGGCCCTGACCAGCAAGAGCGCGTTCATCTTCAATGAAGGCGCGCAGAACGACTTCGACCAGGGCCTGTCGATCGTCTCGCTCAAGATCCGCAGCGCGATGACGGTGCCGCTGATGGTCGAAAGCGAGATCCAGGGGCTGGTCCAGATCGACACGCCCGACCGCAACCGCGCCTTCGCCGCCGAGGACCTCGAACTCGCCCTCGCCATCGCCCA
This sequence comes from Candidatus Kuenenia stuttgartensis, assembly GCA_945876185.1. GTDB lineage: Bacteria > Planctomycetota > UBA11346 > UBA11346 > UBA11346 > BJHQ01. Next base: position 52,016 of record CAMCMZ010000011.1, read on the forward strand.
GACTGCCGCCATCGCCATCCACAACGCGAAGATGCTGAAGCGGCTGGAGCGCGAGACCACCACGCGCCAGAACCTCTGCCGCTTCCTGCCGGGTCCGCTCGCCGAGCAGGCGATGGCCGGGCAGCTCGATCTCGGCCTCGGCGGCCGGACCTATCCGGGCACCATCCTGTTCAGCGACGTGGTCGGCTTCACCCGCCTCACCGAGTCGCTTCCGCCAGGCGAGGTCGTCGCCCTGATGAACGGCTACTTCGACCGCATGGTGCCGTGCATCCTACGCGATGGCGGCGCGATCGATAAATTCATCGGCGACGCGATCATGGCCTTTTGGGGCGTGCCGATCGATCGCGGCGATTCCGCCCTGCACGCCTGCGCCGCCGGGCTGGGCATGCAGATCGGCCTGATCGGCTTCAACAGCCTGCAGGCGGCGCGTGGCAAGACCCTGCTCAGCCACGGCATCGGCATCAACAGCGGGCCGGTGGTCGCCGGCAACATCGGTTCGTCGTCCTCGCAGATCAGCTACACCCTGCTCGGCGACACCGTGAACACCGCCTCGCGCATCGAGCACGCGGCAAATCCAGGGCAGGTGCTGATCGCGCACGACACCATGGAACAACTCGGCGGACGCGGCTTCGGTCTGCGCATGCCGCCGCTGAGCGCACGCAACAAGAGCGAACCGCTCCAGGTCTTCAGCCTGCGCGGGCTCAAGCATTCCGGCGAAGAAGTCGTTCTCTACCTGCCTGCCACCTCGGGCCCGCACGCGGTGGTGCTGATCCGCCGCCTGTCCGACCTGAGCTTCATCGCGCTGCACCCGCAGGGCTGCGATCTGGGCGCGGCCGACCTGGTCACCGCGACCGCTGACTGGCCCAAGGTCGTGCTCGGCCGGCCCCAGGTGACGGCGGTGCTGCCAACCCAGGCCGGCGATGGCCACCTGCTGCGCGGCCAATTCAAGCTCCCTGATGCGACCCTGGCCGGGCTGATTTCCAACCAGCCGCTGACCTGCCCGGTCGGTTGGGACGCGCTGGTGCGGTGAGCGGACACGTCATGGATCCCCAGCCCATTCCGACGCGTTCCGAGAGCTGGCTGGCCGAAATCGTGCGCAGCATGCAGGCGGCCGAGCAGGTGGCGCTCGCGCGCGACCTCGACCCCGAAGACGAGGACCACGAATGGTTCCTCTGCGTGGCCGAGGAGGCCGTGCGCCTCGCCCGTGCCGCGCGTGGCATTGAAGAACCTTTCGCTGATCCCGACGCCAGCATGGACGAGGTCACCGACCTCACGGTGGAACTCCGGCGCCAGGCTCCGGGCGATCCTGACAACCACCACATCAACGAACTCCAGCATTTCCTCCTGTATTACCTCGCCGCCCACGTCCATGCCGACCTTCTGCCAGCGCCGGCGGCGGGCGCGGTGGTGCATGCCTGCTGGCTCGCCCCGGTGCCGGGCGCAGATGACGACGAGGATGAAGACGCGACCGAAGTCTGGCCTATCGCCAATCCGCCCCCGGAATCCGTCCAGGCCTGGATCGATGAACTGTTGGAGGTGTGGCCATCGTGCCAGCCGGCCGCCGCCCCGGCCGGCAAGCCGCAGCGCAAGCTGCTTCAAGCCGCCGTTGCCGCCGCCTTGGCGCAGCGTGGCGTGACGGCCAAGCAGACGGCGACCGAGGAACTCGTCACGGTCATCAGTGGCATGGAGGCCGATCTGCGCCGCGAAGGGCCGGAGGTCGAGCGCCTGACCCGGTTCGCCCCCGCCGCTTTCGCGATCTACTACCTCTGGACCCACATCGCGATCGGCCACGCCGACGAGGACCTGGCGATGACGGTGGTCCAGGCGATTGGGTCGCAGCTCGACGAATTCGAGGCCTGAACCAAAAAGGGCCGTTGCGCCCCATCTGGGACCTTGGTCGTGCTCTGCTGGCGCTGCCACGGTGTCTCACCCATCTGCGGATGGTGACCGGATTTATCCGGCAAGGCCTCCATTCGTGAGGCATCTCTGTCTGACGTCCGCATATCGGCGCGTCAGAAGGACAGCCCACGAAATATTATGTATCATACGATTCAACTCCCGTATCATCATGTGGTTCTGCGTTTCATCGCGTGGCATTGTGGTGCCTGGTCGCTCCGGTACGTTCCGGCCCAGCCAGCCATCCGGCGGCACAAGGCCTGCGGTCCGTGACCACCTCCATCCCTAATCCGGCAACTTCCTCATTTGATGAGGATTTCCGCTATGGCCAGCTCGCCATCGAAGGCCGGCTGATCACGCCGGACCAGTTCGACGTGGCGATGGACAAGGTGAAGTCGCTGGGCAAGCCACTGGCCGAGATCCTGGTCGACGAAGGCACCGTCGACGCCCAGACCTCCGACCGGCTGACCAAGGCGCTGAAGCGCATCCTGCGCGACGAGCGCGCCAAGTCTGAGGGCGGCGTGCTGATGAAGAAGCAGATCGGCGGCTATAAGCTGGTGCGCCGGATCGGCGAAGGCGGCATGGGCGAGGTCTACCTCGCGGAACAGTTGTCGATGCACCGCACCGTCGCGCTCAAGATCCTGCACAGCAAATGGGCCGACGATGAGGAATTCCGCAAGCGATTCCTGCTTGAGGCGCGCGCCGCCGGCAAGCTGTCGCACCAGAACCTGATTTCGGTCTACGACGTCGGCAAATACCAGGGCTATTACTACTTCGCGATGGAATTCATCGACGGCGTCACCGTCGACGACATGATTCGCCACGACGGCGTGATCCCGATTGAAAAAATCATCGACATCTGCCTTCAGGTGTGCGAGGCGCTCGAATACCTGAGCCAGCACAATATCGTCCACCGCGACATCAAGCCGGCCAACGTGATGATCACCAAGGACGGGGTGGTGAAGCTCGGCGACTTCGGGTTCATCCAGTCGGTGTGGGACAACGAACTACTGCAGGAAGGTACGACCATCGGCACGCCGGACTACATCAGTCCCGAGCAGGCCCGGGGCGAACGCAACCTCGATGTGCGCAGCGACATCTATTCGCTTGGTGCGACGCTGTTCCACATGCTGTCGGGCCAGACCCTGTTCACGGGCTCATGCTCGGCGGTGATGCGCAACCACATCGAGACCGTGCCGCCCGACATCGGCAAGCTGCGCAAGGACCTGCCCAAGGACCTGATCCGCATCCTCCAGCGCATGCTGACCAAGGATCCGATCGACCGCTACCAGACCCCGGATGAACTCATCAAGGAGTTCGAGCTGCTGAAGCTCAACGTCGCCGGGGTCGAGGGCCAGCTGCCCAGTTCGCGCAGCCAGATCATGAACGTGATCAGCGCCGAGAAGGCCCGCATCGGCCAGCTCGAACGCGAAATCGCCAATGAACGGCAGCGGACCATCCTCTTCGCCGTCCTTGCCGGCATGGGCTGGCTCGCGGCGGTGGCCTTGCTGACGCTGTGCCTGGTCCGCTGACGCTGGCTCTCGTCCGCTGACGCGCTCCCAAGCGATCCACTGAGGCAATCACCCTGCCCCCGACCTGAGATCGGGGGGTCGACGGGGCGCGAATCGCGGTGCATCCTCCCCTACCGGAGGCCCCCATGTCCACGCCCGTTGCCCGGCTGTCACATTGCTTCAGCGCGATCGCCCTGGCGCTGACGGTCCTCCCGTTGGGTACCAACCGCCTGGATGCCACGGAAACTCCGCTCCTGATCCCGGGCGAAGGCACCAACTACGCGGCCCAGATCAGCCCGTCCCAGGGTTCGATCACCATGTTCTCGGTCGAGGACACCCGCCTCATCCGCAAGGGCAGCGCGAACTTTTTCGCCGACCAGGAACTGTATTCCAAATGGGTGATCGCCACCATCAACAGCGCCCCGTGGTCGCTGTTGCGCACCGGCAGTGACGCGACCTATGGCGGGTTCTGGAACAACAAGCCGACCGGCCGCGACCTGATGGAACAGATCGCCAAGGTTTATCCCTACACGAAGGAAGACCAGGCGGCGGAGCTCAAGAAGCCGCTGGAACGCATGTACGAACTGGAGGACAACTTCTGGAAGATCGTCCCGGCCTATGACGGGGTGGTGCGGGCGGCGCTGGCGCGCGAGCACCTGCTGATCGCGATCCCGAGCCGGCACACCCTGATGTTCTATCGCATCGAAGGTGAGTCCTTCAAGGCGGTGGGCTGGCGCAACTATGGGCCGGAATTGTTCGTGCCGAACTCGCTGAACTCGGAACCTTCCCTGCAGCGGCTGCTCCAGACCCTGCCAGCATCTCCGCGCAAGGCCGAGATCGAAAAGACCTTGTCCGCCTGCGGCCGCCTGCCGGCCGGCGGTGCGACGCCCAAGAGCGACGTCTGGGTCGCCGCGATGGCGAACGAATCCTTCATCGTGGTCGACGTGCCGAACCAGCGCGTGATGGCCTATCAGCTTCCGGGCAAGAACATCGAACTGCGCGCGGTGCGCAATCTGCAGGCGGATCTTCTGTTGCCGGACCTGCTCGGCGAATCGTATTCCTCCACGCCAGCGGAACGCGATCTGGTGGCCCAGCTCGCCAAGGATCCCAGACGCGTGGAGCAGGCCCAGCGCCACGGCATCACCATCGACCGCGACAGCCTGATCGCGCTGGCGGCGCAATCCAAGCAACCCGGCGCCGGGGCGGGGGCCCTGCAGGCGACGATCACGAACCAGCGCATCCTGCTCGACTTCACCGAGCAGCGGAAGCTGGTCGAACTCGATTTCCGCGGCCAGACCCAATTGCTGCTGGTGTCGGTGCGCAGCTATGCCCTCGACGCTGGCGTCGCGGCGCTTGAGGCGCTCTTCACCAGCATCGCCAACGCCCGGCACGTCTTCACCAGCGCCCAGCAGGCCGCCGCCAAGCACAACACCACGGCAGCGATGCTCAATCTCAAGCTCGCGCTCCAACTCGACCCGTTTCTACTGAAAGACTGCGAGAATGCGGCCGCGTTCATCGAAGTGCGCAGGCATGCCGATTGGCAGGCGACGATGAATGCGACCATCCTCGTCCTCGACGAGCTGAAACTGAAGCAGGCCAAGCGCCAGTTCGCCGTGGCGCGCAGCCAGGCCGAGCGCCACAACCTCAAGGATGCCCTGGCCAACCTGCGCGCGGCGCTGAAACTGGCCCCGAGCCTCGCCTCTGAGGCTGAATCGCTTCCCGAAGAACTGCGCCAAGCGCCTGAATTCGCCGAGATCATCAGCAACGCCCGCAAGGGTGTCGAAGCCCCCAAAGGCCCTTGAGCCAGCGCGGGAAGTCCTGCCAGACGCACCCGCATCCACCCGCACAAGGGGCGGGACTTGTGGAGCGCCCGTCTGTTATTCATGCTCCCGCAATGCTTGCTCGCTGTCGTCCCTTTGAGGTGGGCCCTGGGCCCGTTGACGCGGACCGGCGATGATCCTGGGACTGATCAGCGACATCCATGGCAACCTCGCCGCCCTCAAGGCGGTGCTCGCCGACATGGAGCAAAGCGGGGCTGAAAAGGTGCTCTGCCTCGGCGATGTGGTCGGCTACGGCCCCTTTCCGGGCGAATGCCTGGATCTGGTCCGCCGCTGCGGCGCGGTGCTGATGGGCAACCATGAGGAAGCCCTGCTCTACGGCGCCGAAAACTTCAATCCCCGCGCCCGCCGGGCGATCGACTGGACGCGCGAGCACCTGCAAACTGATGGCGATGAACAAACCCGCGAGTACCGCTGGCGCATCCTGCGCAACCTGCAACTGCACGCCCAGGACGGGCCGTTCCTGTTCACCCACGCCAGCCCGCGCCAGCCGACGCGCGAATACGTGCTGCCCAAGGACATCCACAACCACGCGAAGATGCAGGAGATTTTCAGCCTCATCCCGCAGGTCTGCTTCGTCGGCCACACCCACATCCCGGGCGTCTTCCTGCCCGACCTGACCTTCACCCCGCCGAGCCAGCTCTGGGCCTCGACCTACTTCATCGAGCCGGGCGAAAAAGCGCTGGTCAACATCGGCTCGGTCGGCCAGCCCCGCGACGGCGACGTGCGGGCGTGCTACGTCCTCCTCGACACCGATCCGGGCGCACCGCGAGTGGTCTACCGGCGCATCGCCTACGATGTCGAAGCGACCGCGATGGCGATTGAGGCCAACCCGAACCTCGATCATTACCTCGCTGAACGCCTTCGCCTCGGCCGCTGAACGCTGTCCGGGCCGATCGATGCCGGCAGCGCATCGTCTACGATAAGAACCCACCACGCGCGCATCATCCTGCCCAGCCAACGCTGGCCTGACCGCCGGTGCCGCCCAGCATCCCGCACCACAGGAGTCACCCCATGCCCCGCGTCTTCAATTTCAGCGCCGGTCCCGCCATGCTGCCCACGGAAGTGCTCGAAGCCTCCGCCAAGGCGCTACTCGACTTCCAGGGCAAAGGATTCGGCATCGCGGAATGCTCGCACCGCGGCAAGGAATTTGACGGCGTCATCGACGAGGCCATCGCCCGCACGAAGTCGCTGCTCGGTCTCGGCGACACCCACGACGTGCTCTTCTTGCAAGGCGGCGCCACCGCGCTGTTCAGCCAGATTCCGCAGAACATCGCCAACGGACCGATCGACATCCTGGTTTCGGGCGAGTGGTCGCAGAAGGCCGCCAAGGTCGCCAAGGAGGCCGGCCTGAAGGTCAACGTGGTGGCCACCAGCGAAGGCACCAACTTCGACCGCAGTCCGCTGCCCGGCGAGTGGAAGCTCAGCCCCGATGCCGCGTATTTCCACGTCTGCAGCAACGAAACCGTGCACGGCCATCGCCTCACCACCTGGCCCGAGCACGCAAATCTGGTGGTCGACGCGTCATCAGAATTCATGTCGCGCCCGCATCCGGTCAACCGCGCCGCCGTGGTCTACGCCGGGGCGCAGAAGAACCTCGGCCCGGCTGGCGTCGTCCTGGTTCTGGTGCGCAAGGATCTCTACCCGCGCATCCCGAAGTCCGTGCCCGGCCTGTTCAATCTGCAGAAGCTGGCCGAGAGCAAGAGCATGATCAACACCCCGCCGACGTTCGGGATCTACATCCTGCTCGAAACCTTCCGCTGGCTCGAACGCCAGGGTGGCCTCGCCGGCCTGGAAGCCCGCAATGCCGAGAAAGCCAACCTGCTCTACCAGGCGATCGACGGATCCGGCGGCTGGTACACCGGCACCGTGGCGGTGAAGGAACAGCGCAGCCACATGAACGTGACCTTCCGCCTGCCAAGCGAGGAACTCACCGACCGCTTCGTCAAGGAAGCCGCCCTCCAGGGCATGGTCGCGCTCAAGGGCTACCGCACCGTCGGCGGTATTCGCGCCTCGATCTACAACGCCTTACCGCTTGAAGGCGCCAAGGCGCTGGCGCAGTTCATGAAGGATTTCCAGAAAAAAGCCGGTTGATAGAGCGAATTTTGCGAATGGGCCGAAGGCGGGGCAACGCAGCGCTCCCCGCCGCCATCCGGCAAGCGTGACAGCCTCCCGCAAGTCGAAGGTGGGGCAGCGCAGCGCCCCCCGCCGCCATCCGGGCAACCGTCTCGACCGCGCAAGGACGCGGTGAAAAGGTCATGCCGGGCAACCACGGGGTCCAGGGCCATTGGCCCTGGCAGGGCGTGGCGGGACAGCGTCCCGCTGATAACAGGAAACGACGCTCCCAATCCCGGAATCAGACCCACACTCACGGCCACGCCCATGCTCACCCCGACCCGCACCTGGAAGGCCCGGCAGCCGCCCGAGGACATCGTCCGGGAACTGGAACATGACCTTGGGGTGTCGGCGCTGACGGCAAGGCTGCTGGCCGCGCGTGGGGTGCAGGGCGGCACGGATGCGCGCACCTACCTCGGGCACCGCCTCGCCGACCTGCATGCGCCGGAACTCATGGCCGGGATGGCCGACGCCGCCCGGCTGTTCGCTGAGGCGATCGCGGGCCGCAAGCGCATCCTCATCCATGGCGATTACGACGTCGACGGATCCACCGCTGCGTCGCTGCTCGCACTGTTCGCCCGCGCTTGCGGGCACGAGGCCATCGTCTTCATCCCGCACCGGCGCATCGACGGCTACGGCCTGGGCGAAGCCAGCTTGGCGGCGGTGGTCGAACAGCGCGCCGAACTGATGATCACGGTGGATTGCGGCATCAGCGATGCCGGCTTTGGCGCCCGCATCGAAGCCGAGACTGGCTGCGTGGTGGTGATCACTGACCACCATCTGCCTCCTGCCACGCTGCCGAACGTGCGGGCGGTGTGCAATCCGAACCGGACGGACTGCACCTACCCCGACAAGGCCCTCGCCGGCGTCGGGGTGGCCTGGAAGCTGGCCTGGGCGACCGCGAAGGTGCTGTCCGGCTCGGTCGAAACCGACGGCAAGGTCAGCCCCCGGCTGCGTGAATTCCTCCTCGATTCCACCGCCCTGGTCGCGCTGGGCACCATTTCCGACTGCGCCGCGCTGACCGGCGAGAACCGCATCCTGGTGCACCATGGCCTGCTCGCGCTCGCTCGCAGCGGCAGTCCCGGACTGCGCGCGCTGCTTGTCCAGGCGCGGATGGACGGCGCGATCGAGGCCACCGATGTCGGTTGGCGGCTTGGCCCGCTGCTCAATGCCGCCGGCCGGGTCGGCAGCGCGATGGACAACATCACCCTGCTCACCGCGACCAGTGCCGACGTGGCCGGGGCGGCGCTGGCCGGCATCGTGAGCGAAAACGAGGAGCGCAAGCGGCTCACCCTGGCGCTCACGGCGGAACTCACCGCCCGCGCGGCCCAGCCCGAGTCCGCCGCGCGCAGCAGCCTGGTTTTTGCCGGCGAAAACTGGCACCAGGGCGTGGTCGGCATCGTCGCCGGACGCCTGTGCGAGCAGTTCGCCAAGCCCGCCTGCGTGATCGCGATCAACGACGGGGTCGGTAAGGGCAGCCTGCGCACCACCGCCCTGGTGCCGCTCGATCAGGCGCTCAACGCCTGCCGGGCGCACCTCATCAAGGGCGGCGGCCACGCGATGGCGGCGGGGATCTCGATCGAGCCCGGCAAGGTCGCGGATTTCTCTGCCGCTTTCGAGGCCTTCGTCGCGGCGCGCACCGGTTCGGCGCACGGCCCGCACACCGAGCACGACGGACACGCCCAGATCGGCGAACTCGACAGCGACTTCTTCACCGCGCTCGCCGGCATGGCACCGTTCGGCATCGCCAACCCGGAACCGCTCCTGCGCATCGATGACGTCGCCTTCGTCACCCGGCCGCGCCTGTTCGGCGCGACCGGCGACCATGTCCGAGGCGCGGTGTCGGATCGCGGCGGTGGCCTGCGCGAACTCCTGGCCTGGCGCGGCAAGGATCTTTTTCCCGGCTTCAGCGCCCAGGGCGCCCGTTTCGACCTGCTGGTGCGGCCGAAGAGCGAAACCTGGCGCGGCGCGGTGCAGACGCGCCTGGTCTACGTGGACGGACGCACGCGATGAGCCGCGACATCCTGCGGCGCTGGCCGCGGGTGCGGCGGTTCTGCTGGAAGCTGGCGACCTCGGCGTCGAAGCGCATCCCGCTCAACGCCACGCGCTTCCTCGCGCATTGCGCCGGGGTCGCGGCCTACCGTCTGGATGCGCGCGGGCGCAAGCGCGTGCGGCGCAACCTGGCCAACCTGGTGCCGCGCGGCTGCGACGAGGCGCTCGACCGGGTGACGCGCCGGTCCTACACCCATTTCGCGGTCGCCACCGCCGAATCGCTGCGCATCGGCCGCCTGCCCCGGCGCTTTTTCGGCGCCGAACGCCTGGAGGTGCGCGATCCCTTCGGGGTGCTCCAGCAAACTCCGATCCCGGGGCCGGCGATCCTGGTCACGGTGCACGCGAACTGGGAACTGTTGGCCGCAGCGTTGCACCACCTGGGGCTGATGCGCGAAGCGGTGACCATCGCCCTCGGCCATGGCGATCCCTTCATTGACCACGTCTTTGAACGCCTGCGCGCCTCGGTAGGCTGCGAGAGCGTGCTCATCGACCGCGGCCCGTTGGCGGCGCTACGCGCCCTGCACGACGGCAAACTGCTGCTGCTCGCCGGCGACCGCGATTACGCCGGCAGCGGTCCACAGGTGCCCATGGCCGGCCGGCCAATGCGCCTGCCCATCGGCCCGGCCGCGCTCGCGGTACAGACCGGCGCCCCGATCATTCCGCTTTACCTGGGAAAACGCTCGGCGCGGCGCTTCACCCTGATCGCGGGCCGGCCGCTCTACGCCCACCCCGACGCGCCCAAACATGAAGAGGCCCCGCGCCTCACCGCCGAACTCGGCCAGGCCCTGGCGCGCTTCCTGCTCGCCGCCCCGGCGCAGTGGGCGGCGTTCCATCCGGTGTGGGATGACGATCCCGGATCAACGGGCAGCGGCGCGAGCGGGCGTCAGAGCGGCCGGACGGCAACCGTTGGTTGAACCGGCACCTGCATCAATCCCTTGGCGCGGCAGGCGGCGCACCAGCCATAGAGTTCGAGCCGATGCGAGGCGAGCACGAAGTCCAACTCGCGCGCGACGTCCTCCTGGATGGCCTCGATGATGTCGCGCTGGAATTCGCGAATCGTGCCGCAACCCAGACAGACCAGATGATCGTGGTGCGGCTTGTCGAGGTTCGGTTCGAAGGTCGAAGATCCGTCGCCGAACTGGCGCTTGGCGGCGACGCCGATCTCGACCAACAGGTTGAGCGTGCGGTAGACCGTCGCGGCGCTGACCGTGCCGTCGCTGAGACGCGCGCGGCGGTGGATCTCCTCGACCGTGAGGTGATCTCCGCTCGCGACGAAGGCCTCGACGATGGTCTGGCGCTGGCTCGTCCAGCGCACGCCGCGCCGGCGGGCCTCGGCGCGGACGAACTGGATGACCTCGGCCGGTTCGCGCATGGCGGCAGCGTGGCTGCGACGGCGCTGGCCTCAAGCCTCCGGATCGGACATGGATGCGGCAGCGGACGCCCGCGTGCCTCTTGGCGCAGCCAAGATGGGTGTAGGGTGACGCAGCCGGCCGGACGCCGGCGCCAACCTCCTACCCTCGGGGAACCACATGCCCAAACCCATCCGTGTCGCCGTCACCGGTGCTGCCGGTCAGATCGCCTACAGCCTCCTTCCGCGCATCGCCTCGGGCGAAATGCTTGGCAAGGACGTGCCCGTCATTCTGCATCTGCTCGACATTCCCGTGGAAAAAGCCCAGTTGGCACTGAAGGGCGTGGCGATGGAGCTCGACGACTGCGCGTTCCCGCTGCTCCAGGGGATCGTCTGCACCGACAAGCCCGAAGTCGCCTTCAAGGATGCCAACTGGTGTCTGCTCGTCGGCGCCAAGCCGCGCGGCCCCGGCATGGAGCGCGCCGACTTGCTGAAAGACAACGGCCGCATCTTTATCAGCCAGGGCAAGGCGATCGACGAGAACGCCGCCGATGACTGCCGCATCGCGGTGGTCGGCAATCCCTGCAACACCAACTGCATGATCGCTGCGGCCCAGGCCAAGCGCCTGCCGCGCGAGCGCTTCACCGCGATGACCCGGCTCGACCAGAACCGCGCCTACACCCAGCTCGCCAAGAAGGCCGGCGTCGCGGTGACCGCGATCAGCGACCTGGTGATCTACGGCAACCACTCGCCGACGATGTACAGCGACTTCTACCACGCGACCATCGCCGGCAAGCCGCTGACCGAGGTCATCACCGATGAGAAGTGGCTCCAGGAAACCCTCCAGTCCACCGTCGGCAAGCGCGGAGCCGAGATCATCGCAGCGCGCGGCGCGTCGTCGGCCTTCTCGGCCGCCAACGCCCTGATCGACCACGTCCGCGCCCTGGTGACGGTCAGCCCGGCTCTGCATTCGATCGCCGTGCCAAGCGATGGCAGCTACGGCTTCAGCGCCGGCGTCTGGGCCTCGGTGCCGGTCCGCACCACCGCCTACGGCACCTACACCGTCGACAAGTCGTACAGCCACAACGAATGGGCCCAGGGCAAGATCAAGGCCACCAACGCCGAACTGGTCGGCGAACGCGACACCATCAAGGATTTCCTGGGCGACGCCTGAATCAGACTAAAAATCGCAATTGCACCCCATCTGCGGCGTTGGTCGTCAGTCATTTGGCGCTGCCAAACTCCTTCCTCCCGCCTTGCATCTGGGGTACACTTGCGATTTTTCCAAAAGATGAGGAAGGATCAGCGACGCCAGCATGCGCTGGATGACGACGTCGCCTTGCCCGGGGCGGCGTCGGTCACGCTGGGTTGTCTGCCGGATCTTTCCACTCGGTGAACCGGGGTTCGCAAGTATTCTCCTGGCAGATTCCATGCCTCGCCTCCCCGCATCGCGCCTCGTACTGCTCGGTCTTGCCACCCTCACCGCGGTCATCGCGGGTGAACCCGACCTGCGCCAGCAGGCGCGCAAGACTTACGGCGATTGCGCCAAGGCCGGCGACCTGTGGTCGCAGTTCCGCCTGGAAAGCTGGGGCCGCAAGCAGACTCCGGCGGTACCATTTGGCCCGGCCTTGAGCGAATGCGAAATCACCGGCGAGGCGCTGTTCGCCTTTCCGGCCTGGATCAACCGGCACTGGGACCTGGGTTCGAGCCTGGTCGTGGCAGCGCAGCGGCGCATCCACATTCTGGCCCCGGACGGCCGGGTGTTGTTCCCGTCGGTCAACCTGCGCCTCGGCACCGACCACGTGGGCCTGTCCAGCGACGGCAAATTTGTTTCCTGCGCCGACAACCGTGGCGGCGCGCTCAACCTGGGCGTGGTCGCGATTCCGGGCGGAACGGAACGCTTCACCGCCACCTTTGAGGAATCGCTGGGCTGGTGGAGCGGAGCGTCGGTGGTGGCCGACGACGGCAGCGCCGCCGCCTGCGAGATCTACTGGAACCGCGAACTCAATGCCCCGCCCCGGTCCCGGATTGGCATCGCCGTGCGCGCAGACGCGTTCACTGAACAACCGCGCCTGCTTGAGAATTTCCACCGGGTGCTCGCGATCGGCCCCGACGCCCGCTGGCTCGCCGCGATGCCCAACGGGCAGAACCGCCCGACCCTGGTCGTAGCGGGCCAGGCCGGACCGAGCCTGTTCCACCTCGCCACCGGCGCCGGCTTGGGGGCCTGCATCACCGATGACAAACAACCGGTGGTGAAACTCATCCAGGGCGATGGATCGCTGAGTGACCTCAACGTCCCGATGGGCCTGGGCAGCAACGATCCCAAGGTGATGACCCTCGGCGCGTGGCTGGTGGTGGGATCGGGCTGGAATGGGCTGACCCGCGAATCGCGCGACGCGATCGACAACCTTATCCCCGGCGGCCAGCCGCAGCCGTACACCATCGCCTGCTGGCGCTGGGCCGATCTGGCAGCCAATCCGAAAGCCGCGCCGGTGCGCGTCCTCGCGACCCCCCTGTCGCGGGCCGATGCGGAATGCGCGGCGATCTACCGATGGAACGGTCCGGTGGTGAAACTGCTCGATTTCAGCGGCAAGGAGTTGGCAGAGCGTCCGCTCGTGACCGCGCCGTTCGACGTTGAGCACGTCGACGAGCAGCACCACCGCACCCGGATCCGCATGCGTGGCGGTGAATGGCTGATCACCGATCGCGACGCGAACGAGATCTGGCGCGGCCCATCGGCGTGGTTCGACGTCCAGGACCGCACCTGGGGCGTGGCCCACCTCGGCCCCGACGCCACGCGCACCTGCAAAGTGGTGCGGCTCGACCGCGATCCCGCCAAACGGAAGACCATCGACCTGGAGCTGGAACCAGGTCGCACCAACCTCGACCTCGATCGCCTCGGGCGCCGGTTCCTTGCCACCCGCAACGGCGAATGGATCGAGCTTTCCCCCACCGGCAAACGGATCCGCAGCGCCCCGGACGACCGGGACAATCCCCGTCCCGCCGTCTGGCGCCTCTGGGGCCAACCGTCGCGCTGGTACCAGCTCGACGCCCGGCTGGTGGACAAGCAGTTGGGAGAGGAAGGCCAGCCGCGCGCAGCCAGCCTCTGCCCGATCGATGCCTGGCGCTTCGAAGGCAATCTCATCACCGTCGAACCCCATGGCAGAGTCCTGGCCGGCAGCACGCGCCGGCCACCTGCCGGCAAGAAACCCGGCGAAATGATGGAAATCGGCCGCCAGAATGGGGCCGACCGCTTCAGCCTGCTCGGTCGCTTCGATGTCGGGGTCGCGGAATCCGGCAACCGCATCCTGGCCCTGCTCGCCACCGGACCGGTGCTGAAACCGCAGACGAAGTCCGACCAGGGCAAAGATCCCATCGGCGTCGGCTGGCGGCTCGACAACGGCAATTTCTGCCGCTCGGGCCAGCCGCCGCTGCGCTGGGACGAAGCCCGCACCGGCTTCCGACCCGCGCGATTGCGCAGCCCCGACCAAGGCGGTTTGCTGGTGATCACCCCGTCGCTGATCATCGACCTTGATCCCGGCATGGCGAGAACCGTGGGAAAACGCTGAGCGTTCAGATAGATCACCCGATGGACCATCCCCTGCGCCACGCCACCAAAGCCGTCCGTCGCGCCGCGGTCGGAACCCTGCCCGCCGATCTGCGCACCGCCGTCTTCCGTCCGATCGGCGTGGTGCGCTCGCCCTTCACCTGGCGCGAAGAGGCCCCGCGTCAACCGGACTTGGCCACCAGCGACGGCGAGATCCGGCTCCTCGCCGGGCACCACAACTGCCTCAAGGACCTCGCCGGCTTCGATCGCATCTGGGTGCTCGCCTGGTTCCACCGCTCGCACGGCTGGAAGCCGCAGATCGTGCCCCCGCGCGACCGGGTGAAACGCGGCGTCCTCGCCACCCGCGCCCCCGACCGCCCCAACCCGATTGGCCTTTCGTGCGTCCGCCTGGTCGCCGTCTACGGCGGTTCGATCCTCATCCGCGACCACGACCTGCTCGACGGCACCCCTGTGCTGGACATCAAACCGTACATCCCTGCCTACGACGCCCACCCGGATGCAAACGCCGGTTGGGTTGGCGCGCTGGCTGCGCCTGGTCCCGACCATCGTCTGCCCGAGGGCGGCTGGCTGCCAGGGCGCGGGCCGGCGCCGCGTTCGGAAAAGCCTGAAGCCTGATCAGGCCTTTGGCTGGTTCGCCGTCATCCACGCATCGATCGCCTTGGCCGCCGTCTTGCCGTCGCCCATCGCCAGGATGACGGTGGCGGCGCCGCGCACGATGTCGCCGCCGGCGAAGACGCCCACAATCGATGACAACCACACCCACCCAGCTTTCGTGCGAGCCATCCGGCACCCCTACCGCCGAGGCGGGGTCACGCCATTCGCCGCAGCGGTCTACCTGGGGTCTGGATGCCAACCGGGTCAGGTCCGGCGGTTGCTGGCTCGGTGCGTGGGAATGGGTCTGCATCATGCGGCTGCGCGGAGCGCTGGTGACCTTTTCCGACATGAAAAACGTTTGAGCGAACAGCGATTGGTCGTCACGTAGCGCCGGCTTCAGCCGGCCGGATGTCCCATCGTGACAATTCTCCTGCGGCGACCTTCTCGCAAGTCAGTTCTCAACAAAAATCTTCATCCATCGCGACGCCACCCAGGTCCCCGCCCAATCCCGCCATTGTGCGACCAGTCCAGCCCGGACCGGATTGTTCACGACATACCGGATTGCAGCTATGCCATGTGGTTCATCGCGGATGAACCGATCATAATATTCCCGGCCCCACAGCGGGCCAAATCGTCCCAGATGCTGATTGATCCGTCGAGCCGTCGTTCCTTTCCACATCCGAACGATGGATCCCAGCGGAAGCATACCGACTCCGACCACCACATGGACGTGATTGGGCATGACCGTGCATGCTTCCAACCGATAGGACTCGCCATCCCGCCGGCGCAAAGCCTGCATCACCATCCCCTGGGCCGTGGCATCACGCAGCCAACAGGATCCATGTCCAGCATCCAGCCAAGTATGGACTCGTTCACGCAACCAAGTTGCTTTACGATTCCCATCCAAATCATCGTCGATTCGAGCCAACTCACGTTGAATCCTGGCCAACGCCGCAGCCGGCAGCGAGTCGGCAAGTCGAAAGGTAACGGCCTGGGTCAAACCCGCGAAATCGGCATGCGGCAAGTGACCACGATGCCGCCAACCGCGTTTTGGTTCAGACATGATAAGCTCTGGGAAAGAGGTTGTGGTCACCAACACCACCTGCAAGAGCTGTCACACCTGGCGTCCCGCAATCCGCTGCGCCAGCTGTCCTGGAGCGCCGGCATAAGTTGGCGCCATGGGGCGAAATGCCGGCTAAAGCCGGCGCTACGGAACAGCCACGTCGGGTCATCCTATGCGTCCCGTATTCCGTAGTGCCGGTTGTCCCGTAGCGCCGGCTTTAGCCGGCTTGTTGGCGCATGGCATGGCGACTCGTGACTGGACTCGATCAGGTGATTGAGCATTGGAGTTGGTTGATCGACTGCTTCTCCGTTGATGGAATGCTGCGGTGCCGTTGACGGGGCGGTATGACTTGCCGGCTGAAGCCGGCGCTACGTAACAGCCACGTCGGGTCATCCTATGCGTCCCGTAATCCGTAGTGCCAGTTGTCCCCTAGCGCCGGCTTTAGCCGACTTGTTGGCGCATGGCATGGCGACTCGTGACTGGACTTGATCAGGTGATTGAACGTTGGGGTTTGGGATCGACTGCTTCCGCGTTGATGGGGCGGTGCGACTTGCCGGCTGAAGCCGGCGCTACGGGGACAACCCCACGCGGTCGATCGCGCCAGCCCACCACCTGCCTGGCATGCCCTCTGGGCACCGGCCTCCGGTCTTGCCTGGCCGGAGGTGGGCCTTCGCTCGCCCTGGGGTCATGCGAACGTCGCGCCTCGAATGGACTGGATTAAGGCGTGGCCTGGGCGCAGATGCGGAATCCCACCGAATTGCTCCGATGGTCATTCTGGTCCCTGCCACGGAATGCGGATCGACAACTCCAAGCCTCGCCACTCCAGCAACCACCTCGGTTAACGTAGAACGAACCAGTCGCTGGGCCAACTGGGTCTGTTACAGCACCGGATGGATACTCACCATACCTATCGGCGCACCACTGCCAGACGTTCCCGTGCATGTCATATAGACCCCAGGCGTTGGCTGCTTTTGTTTTTACCGGGTGGGTTTTGCGACCCGAGTTCCGAATGTACCACGCCATCGCGTTCAGGTCACCGGAGTAATCGCCGATAGTGCCGGTTCGGCATGCGTATTCCCATTGCGCCTCAGTCGGAAATGTCGCAGTCATTCCACGCACTTGACCATTGAGAATTGTGAAGAAGCGCTGGCAGTCGACCCACGATACCTGTTCCACCGGACGATTAAGGTCACCCGTGAAGTGGCTTGGATTGTTACCCATTGTCGCCTGCCAAAAACCCTGCGTCACGGCACTATCACCCAACCAGAAAGGCGAAAGTGTCACCACGCTGCCATTTTCACGTGTAAACGTCCCCGTGGGGATCAACCGCATGATTTGACGCTGACCGCTCATCGCCAACTGCGCCCAAGTGCCGTACTGGTCCTTTCCGACCCCACTTGCCCACGGCGGAATCATTGCAATTTGTCGTCGGGCTTCAGCCGCCCGAGTATGTTGAGGATACTGAGTCACGAAGGCTTCCAGTGCCGGACGACCGCCGTCTGCGAATGCACGGTCTGCTGCGGTTGCCGCCGCTGCTGCGGCGGCAACCGCAGCAGGTTTGTCAGGGAATACACGGAAAGCCAGTTCGGATTCGTCACCAACTTCGATGTTGGAGACGTTCCATTTCCTGAGGATCGCTGCCCAGGCGGCGTCCTTCATCTCTGAACCATGGGAACTTTTCGCAATTTTCCTGTATTTGGCCAAATCAATCTCCAATGCCGCTTCACGGTGACGTTTGTCCTGTGCTGTCAGTTGCGCCAATTCGGCTTCGCGCGCCTGACGCGCTTCGTCCGCCTTGCGTCGCAGCGCGGCGAGTTCTGCTGCCTGCTGTTCTTTCGCATCGACCATCGCAACGATGGCATCCAGGTCGCCCGCCGTGCTGCCGACACCTCCGGCGTTCATCTTCGCCTGCGCCGCTTTGATCTTTTCTTCCATCTCCGTGATCTCGGCCTGCTTCGCCAACATCACAGCCTCTTCCGCCTTGCGCTGGCGGTTCATCTCGGCTTGCTGTGCTTCTAACGTGCCGAGTAGTTGCCCGCGCACCTTACGCTCGGCCTCCAATTCCGCCGCCGTCGGCGCTGGCACAAAGCAGAATCCCTGGGTCAAATTGGAGGAACGCCACGGGATCTGTTTGCCAGATGTGCTCTGCTGCACCTCGCCAGAAACCACCCTCAGAAATAAATCGATGTCCTGGCCCGGCGTCGCCAAGTGTTTGAGGAACGCGCTGGTGAACACCCCATTGCGGCCATTGCCGTCCTGTGCCGTCTTGCCCGCAGCCGTGGCGTACACGATCAAGCTGCCCGCCGGTCCCTGCACTTGTGCTAGGCCCCTCACCGTCGTTCGTCCTGCTTTCGCCAGCGGATTGTCACGGCAGGCGTCCAACACCACCAGATTGATCGGGCACTTCGCTGCCTCCATTTGCGCCAGTACAAAGCCCGCGTTGATCGCCTTGAATTGCAACTCATGTTCGTTGTTGAGTTCCTCGCCCAGAGGCAGGAGGTAGTTTTCGCCTTCGGCCTGCATGCCGTGACCAGCGTAATAAAAGCACGCGGCCTGCTTGCCAATGAGGTTCTTGCCGAATTTCTCCACAGCCTGCTGGAACGTTATCCGATCGGCGTTCACAACTTTGGTCACTGTGAACCCCAGGTGCTCCAGCGACGCTGCTGTATCATCGGCGTCGTTCACCGGGTTGGTCAATTTGCCGATGCCGGGCGCATACGCGCTGTTGCCCACCACTAACGCGACGCAGGACTGGTCCGCCTTGCGTTTCAGCACGAAACCCCGTTCCAGTGATTCGCCCCCCGACAGCGCGGTGGAGGCGGCGAGGCAATGGCGTTAAGTTAACGCGTAAGCCCATGTGATACAGTCGATTATGAATGTAGCTTTATTGGAAAATAGACCTTGACTTCAGCGGCGAAAAATCGGGTCGGGCCTCATGAGCCTCTCTCGACTTTCCCACGCGCTGAACGCCTG
>CAMCMZ010000012.1 GCA_945876185.1 Candidatus Kuenenia stuttgartensis
AGGAAGGCAGAGAAGCTCTCTGCGCGAGGCGGATGATTGGAAAGGGCCATGAGGCCCGAAAAATTTTTTTGGTCGCCTAAGCAAGCATAATACCCTGGTAAATTACAGGTGTATCACACCGGAACAGCTTAACTCAATGCCATTGGCCCAGGCCCTGGATCGCCAGGGTGGTGCTCAGGGCCCGGCTGGCGGCGGTTTCGTCTTCGACGATGAGGAAATTCATGGCGGACTCGGCGAGTCGGTTAGGTGATGGGTTGGGAGGCTGTCCCGGCGGCCGCCTGATCGGATGCCAAGTCGGCCGATGGCGGGATGGCCAGGGAAGACGGCTGCGGGTTGGGTCGGTTGAATACCACCCTGGCCCAGGTGCCTTGGGGCTGGCGGGAACCAAGCGACAGGCTTCCGCCTAGCGCAGTCACCAGGTGGTGGCTGATAAACAGGCCGAGTCCACTTCCGCCCGAATCACCTTTGGTGGTGACAAAGGGTTTGCCGAGCTGGTCCAGCACCAGCGGATCGATGCCGGACCCGGCGTCGCAGATGGTCAGGCGGTCGATGGCATCAGTTTGATCCAGTTCCAGAGTGACGGTGTCGCCCGGACGGCTGGCCTGGATGGCGTTGATCAGCAGGTTCACTACCACCTGTTGGAGCCGGCAGCAGCCATGGTCGGCGTCGACTGCGGCGCCATTGAGCGGACTGGCGAGCGCCACCTGGCGGCGCCGGGCGTAGGACGAGACCAGCCGCAACGAAGCCGTCGCGACTGCGGCGAGAACCTGGCGATCGACGACGATGGTCGCGTCATCGTCGGGACTGGCATAGCGCCGCACGTTCTCGATGAGTTCCTGCAAATAGGTGGTCGCGGATTCCATGTCATCGAGCAGCGTCGGCGCCAGGGCGGCGACCTCAGTCCAGCTCAGCAGGCCGACCGCGTAGCCCGGCTGATCCTTGGCCACCGCGACGCAGGCCTCGACGATATCGCGCAGTGAACGCTGGTTCAGCAGCACCACCTGGGCCGGATGGTTGAATTCGTGCGCCAGGCCGGCCATCAGGGTGCCGAGCGCGACCAGGCGGTTGGTCTGCATCAGCTCGGCGAGCTCACTCGCCTGCTGTTTCCGGGTCAGGCGTTCGCGCTCCGCTTCGCCTTCCTTGCGGGCGGTGATGTCCGAATGGGTGCCAAACATCAGCATCGGCTTGCCGGCGACGGTGCGGGTCGAGATCCGGCCTCGGCAGTGGATCCAGATCCAGCGCCCGTCCTTGTGCCGCAATCGGCACTGGTGATCGAGGAACGGCAGTTCGTGGGAAAAATGTCGTTCCAACAACAATTGGGTGGGCGGCAGATCCTCAGGATGGAAGAGGCCTTCCCACTTCGTGCGGTTCATGGGGCTGAGTTCCTGGCAGGTGTAGCCAAGGATCTGGGCCCAGCGATCGCTGACCACCACGGCGCCAGTCATCACATCCCACTCCCAGGTGCCGGCGCGGGTGGCCTCGATGATGTTGGCCAGGCGCCAGCGTTCGCTGCGCAGGCTCGCCTGCTGGGCGCCGATCCGCTGGTTGGCGCGGGCGAGCAATCGATAGACGAAGACCAGCACCACCGCCGGCAGCAGGATCCCGGCCAATCCGCCGAGGAACAACTTCTGGAAAACCGCGCTGCGATCACTCGTGATGTCGCGCATCACCAGCATCTCACCGACCCGGGTGCCAGCGGCGTCACGCAACGGCGTGCCCACGATGCGCCAGGTCCGGCCAGCGATGTCCACCTCGCCGGATCCCAGATGCGGGACCGAGGTTTCCGCCCCAGCCACCCAGGCGGCGAACGCGTCGTGCAGGTGACCTTGCGACGAAAAGGTGACGACATGGTGCGGCATGCGGTTCCAGTCCGCTTCACGCCCCATGATGAGCTGGCTTTCCTCCCAGGTATGCTGATTCAGGCGCCCCTTGTTGATGATGACCGCCATCTGGCTCCAGGTCTCGCGGCGCCCGTGCAGCGCGCTCATGGCCTCCTGGATCTCCTTGCCCAGTTCCAGGAAGCCGATGATTTTCCCTTCTGCTAAAACAGGGCGGACCACGCGCAACGTGAAAGTCCCGTGCGGCCCAAGCTCCAGGCCGTGGGCGGTCGTGCCGGTGCGCTCCGCTTCGCGGATGGTGAAGCGGTCGATGCGTCCCCCACTCTGCGTGGGAGCATGGACCCGTAACAGGCAGGTGCGGTTGCGGTCGGCGAAATACATGTGGGTGACCCGATGTTCGCGATGCAGCGTGGCGAACACCGGTTGCCAGGCGGCCAGCAGCCCATCCGCATCGGCATTCGCCAAGGCCTTCTGGACGCCGGCATCGGCGGCGATCGACTGCATGGCGGCGTCCAGGCCGGTGGCCTGCATGGTGAGGATCAATTCCAGGTCCTTATGGATTTCTGCGGCATCCTCGGCGATGAGCGTCTGCATGCGTTCCTGATGCTGGAACCACAATAGCACCACCGCAGCGCAGAACGGGAGGATGACCAGGACCGCCAGGCTTGGCAGCAGACTGCGCACCAGCGGGGTGGTCGCGCGAGAACCAGAAGTATCGCCAGTGCTCATCGGCACACGGCGAACCTGACCGGATTTGAGCGGGGACACGGCGGCCACCAGCGGGACCGGAGCACGTTCCTTCGGAGCATGTGGCGGTTCTAAGCGGTGCAGCGGCGATGTCAGGGGCTACTTGGTCCCGGCGCGGCGCGGCGCGGACGCGATCTCTGCAGCAGGTTTTTCCCCTCCATCATCGGCTTCGGCGCACCTGCGCTGGCCAGGATCCGGTACGGGTAGAACGAAACGAAAAACCCTCCGGATTCGCGGCCGGAGGGTTTCGTCTTGCTGATAATCGGGGCGACAGGATTTGAACCTGCGACCTCTGCGTCCCGAACGCAACGCTCTAGCCAAGCTGAGCTACGCCCCGACGGGATCCCACGCGCCGTTGGCGTGGGGGCGTGTGTTTAGCTGTTCATCGGGGTCTGTCAACCGAAGCGGCACGTTGTGCTGGCGGAATCGGTGGCGGCGAGAATTCGCCCGTGCGCTGCCAGCCCAGGCGTTCGCGCGTGAGAAGTTCCACCACGTATGTATCGCGTTGGCGCAGGCCGGCGCGCAGGTGCTCGTCGAGCGCGATCGAGCGTTCCAGGCGACGGCTTTCAGTGCGTTCGGTTTCGGCCCGGGCGCGGACCTGGTCCAGCCGGTTCTCACGCTCACGCAGATGCCAGACGAGGGAACCGACCACCAGCATCCCGGCGACCGCGTGCAGCGCGATGAGCGGCACGCTGAGGCGGTTCACAGCAGCATCTCGGCGGCGGATTCGGGAGGCTTGGCGCGGGTGCCGGCGATCGCGTCGGCTAGGCGGGCGGATTCGCGCGCCAGGTCGGCGTAGGCCACGGCGGCGCTGCGGCGGGCAGCGAAGGAGTTGCGGTTCTTCACCATCTTCGCGGCGGCGTCTTCAACGGTCTTGTGCACGCCGACGGTGGCGGCGGCCAGAATCGCGCTGCCGGCGGCGGCGACTTCGGGCACCGCGGCGGCATGGACTTCCCGGTCGAGCGCGTCCGCCATGATCTGGCACCACAGATGGTTGCTCGCCCCGGGGCCGGTGAGCACAACGTGTTCGGGCGCGGGGATCTTGCTGTCGGCGAGGCCGGTAAGAATGCGCTGGCAGGCGATCGCGCCGCCTTCCAGGACGGCGCGGACCAGATGACCGCGGCCATGCCGACTGGTGAGGCCAAGGAATCCGCTGGTTTTCGCGGCGGCGGGCAGGTGGATCAGGCCATCGGCCCCGGGCGGGATTTCAGCGGCGAGCTCAGCCATCACATCGAGCGGATCGCGCTGCGCCCGACGGGCCTGGGCGACTTCCGACGGCATGACGTGGAGCATCAGCCAGTCGAGCGCATCGGCCCCGGCCGCGCCCTGCGACACCAGCGCCCAGGTGCCGGCGATGCAGTGGCAGGTCGACAAGAGCCGCCCGGACGGATCGCGCGCGGCTTCGGCGGTGGGCAGGAAGACCGAACCCTGGTTGCCGAGTTCGATCGCGGCGGTGCCGGGTTGCAGCACCCCGGCGGTGACCGCGATGGCGGCGGCGTGGCTGGCCCCGGTGACGACCGGTGTGCCGGCCTGCAGGCCAGCTTCGCGGGCCGCGGATTCGATCACCCGGCCCGAGATGGAATTGCCGTTGTTGATCGCCGGCAGCCAGGCGGGATTGAGGTCGAGCAGTTGCAGAAGCTGCTTCGACCACGACCGCGTGCGGGGATTGAAGAGCAGGCTGGCGGCCGCATCGCACGCATCGGTGACCGCAGTTCCGGTCAGGCGATAACGGAGGAAATCCTTGGGCGACAGCAGGTGCGCGCAGTCGTGCCAGACCCGCTTGTGGGTATCACGCAGCCAGAGGAGCTTGACCGCCGTGGCGCCCGTATGGGCCGGACCGCTGGCGAGGTTGAGCAGGTTCCGCGCGCCGACCTTCTGGGTGAGCTGGTCGACATAGGACGCGACGGCCGGATCGGGACCGAACACCGCTGGACTGAGGACTTTCCTCTCGCGGTCGATCGCCACCACGCCATCGGCGTCACCCGAGATGCCGATCGCGCGCA
This sequence comes from Candidatus Kuenenia stuttgartensis, assembly GCA_945876185.1. Taxonomy (GTDB): domain Bacteria; phylum Planctomycetota; class UBA11346; order UBA11346; family UBA11346; genus BJHQ01. The sequence goes on from CAMCMZ010000012.1 coordinate 4,589, forward strand.
CCTGGTCGGCGCGCAGTTCGGCCCGGCGCAGGATTTCTTTGATGCCGGTGCGCGCGGCGCGCCACCAGTCCTGGGGATCCATGGGTCCGGTGTCTTCCCCGCCGTACGCGCGGCGGAGATGGGCCAGGACCGTGCCGTCGCCGCCGATCACGATCAGGCCAAGCCCGCCGGCGGAAACGTCGATACCCAGGAAGTATGCGGAAACAGCCATAATGATCGTTGCACCCTAGTGCGCGATTGCGTCACCGTCAAGGGCGCCGAGGGGTTTTTGCCCGTGATTTCGCTTGTGCTCGCCGCCAGTTCGCCATCTCTGGCCGCGCCGGAGGGTCGAGTCATGCGTCTTTCCCTGTTGGTCCCACTCTTGGCGGCGTGTGTCGCCGTCGCGCACGGCTTCAGCGACGAGATCCACCTCGCCGATGGCCGCATCGTCGAGGGCGAGGTGCTCGACCTCGGCACCGGCGAAAGCGAACTCACCATCGTCCAGGGCGGCATGCGCGCGTCCCAGCGCATCGCCTCCAGCCAGATCTTGAAAGTGGTGAAGGGGCCGGGCCGGCAGCAGCAGGCCTATGTCTGGCTGCAGGCGCGAAAGCAGGAGCTGACCCGTGCGGCAGGCGGCGGATCGGCCGAGGGCTGGTGGGACTTGGCCGTGCAGGCGCAGGAACGCAAGGAATCCGTGTTTGCGCGCGAATGCGCGGCCGAGGTCATCCAGCGCGACCGCCACCATGCGGCCGCCCGGTTGCTGCTGGGTCAGGTGCGTCAGAACGGCGTCTGGATGCAGGTCCAGGAGGCCAACGTCGCGCGTGGTGAGGTCTACCACGTCGGGCGCTGGATGCCCTGGAGCGAACGCGAGGCTCTGCGCGAAGCCGAGGCCAAGCAAGCCGCCGAATTGCGCGCCGCCCTGGCCAAAGCCATGCGCGAAGCCCAGGAGCGCGATTATCAGCCGCCGGCCGAGACCATCATCTACGTCAACCAGAGCCCCGCCTGGTCGTATCGGCATTATTGCGACCCGTATGCGGGCGGCTTCAACCTGCAGGCAGGGGGCCGATACCACCACTGGGCCTGGCGTCTGAACCTCGGCTGGTAGGTCTTCCGGCTGTCGCATTGAATACGGCAGGTTGATCCCCTTTCGGCATTGATGCCGCAACGACCCGGGTATGGGGTTGCGCCCCGGCCCGTCACCACATACTCCGCACGTCCCCGTTGGCCGGGCATCTGGCCCGGTGCGATCCTTCCCGCCCCCGGAGGCTGTCCGTTCCCATGAGTTCCGCTCCTATTTCCAATGCGGCGCATCAGCCCGGTTGGTTTGCCACCGAACGCAAAGATCCCTGGTACGTCAGTCCGCTTGCGATCGGGGCGCTGCTCCTCGCTTTCGTGGTGTATTCGACCGCAGTCGGCCTGATCGGCGGCTACCACTGGCTCAACGGCACGGGCTACCTCTCGCCGTTCTACTCGCCCGAGATCTACGGCTGGGGTCCGCATGCGATCTGGCAGGGCGCGCCCGGATTCTGGCCGGAGTGGCTGGCGAAAGTGCTGCCGTTCTCATCCGCCTTCCTGATCCTCGCCGTGCCGGCCGGCTTTCGCCTGACCTGCTATTACTATCGCAAGGCGTATTACCGTTCGATTTGGCTCGACCCGGTCGGCTGCGCCGTGGGCGAGGGCCGCAAGACCTACTGGGGTGAGAACCAGTTGCCGCTCATCCTCTGGAACGCGCACCGGTATTTCCTGTATCTCGCGATCATCGTCGGCTTCATCCTGCTCTATGACGGCATCAAGGCGTTCTGGTTCCCGGTCGACGCGGCCGGCAAGCAGTTCCTGTGGACGGTCGGCGGCAAGGCGGTCGAGGGTGCGGCCTACGTGCGCACCACGCTCGACCCCACCCATGAGGCGGGCTGGAAGTTCGGCATCGGCCTGGGTTCGATCATCCTCATCATCAACCCGCTGCTCATCATGGGCTACACCTTTGGCTGCCATTCCCTGCGGCACTTGGTGGGTGGCCGCAAGGACCGCTTCGGACCGACCCCGTGCGGCCAGTACAAGGCCTGGCGCTTCGTGACCTGGCTCAATGAACATCACGACAAGTGGGCGATGGGTTCGCTGGTGTGGGTCGGCTTCACCGATCTCTACGTCCGCCTGTGCGCCGCCGGCGTCTGGCATGACGTGATGATCTACTCGCCCTTCGCCAAATGAGCGCCAAATGAGCGCCAAATGAGCGTCAAATAAGCTTCAGGTCCAAGCCGCGTCCCGGCGCACGCATCCCTTTCAGCACCAAGTCCTCCGCAAGCGAGTTCCCCTACCATGTCCGACCAATCCGACATCACCACCTACGACCATGACGTGCTGGTCATCGGCGCCGGCGGCGCAGGCCTGCGCGCTGCGATCGAAGCCGCCAATGCTGGCGCCTCGGTCGGCCTGGTCTGCAAGTCGCTCCTGGGCAAGGCCCACACGGTCATGGCCGAAGGCGGCATGGCGGCGGCGATGGGCAACGTCGACGACCGCGATTCGTGGAAGGTCCACTTCGCCGACACCATGCGCGGCGGCCAGTACATGAACAACCCGCGCATGGCGGAACTGCATGCGCAGGAAGCCCCAGACCGGGTGAAGGAACTCGAATACTACGGCGCGGTGTTCGATCGCACTGCCGACGGCAAGATCCTGCAACGCAACTTCGGCGGCCACCGCTACCCGCGACTCGCCCACGTCGGCGACCGCACCGGGTTGGAACTCATCCGCACCCTGCAAGACCATGCCGTCCACCAGAAGAACCTCTCGGTCTACATGGAGACCACGATCGTCCGCCTGTTCAAGGACGGCGACCGCATCGCCGGCGCGCTCGCCTACACGCGTGAAAAGGGCAAGTACATCCTCTACCGCGCCAAGGCGGTGGTGATCGCCACCGGCGGTTGCGGCAAGGCCTTCGAGATCACCTCGAATTCGTGGGAATACACCGGCGACGGTTACGCGTTGGCCTATGACGCTGGCGCCGAACTCATCGACATGGAGTTCATCCAGTTCCATCCCACGGGAATGGTGTGGCCGCCCTCGGTGAAGGGCATCCTGGTCACCGAAGGCGTGCGCGGAGAAGGCGGCATCCTCATCAATGAGGCCGGCAAGCGCTTCATGTTCGACGACATCCCCGACAACTACAAGAATCAGACGGCAAAGAGCGAGGAAGAAGGCTGGCGCTACGTCTGCGGCGACAAAAACGCTTGCCGCCCGCCGGAACTGCTGACCCGCGACCACGTCGCCCGCTGCATCAACCGCGAGGTGAAGGCCGGCCGGGGTTCGCCGCACGGTGGCGTGTATCTGGATATCGCCTGGATCGCGCAACTGGAACAGCGCATCAAGGGGCTGGATCCGAAGTGGAAATACAAGGGTTCCGCAGCCGAACACATCAAAAAGAAGCTCCCGTCGATGTACCACCAGTTCAAGGAACTCGGCGGTCTCGACATCACCACCCAGCAGATGGAAGTCGGCCCGACCACGCATTACTGCATGGGCGGCGTCCACGTCGACGGCAACAGCCAGATGTCGTGCGTGCCCGGTCTGTTCGCGGCCGGTGAAGCCGCCGGCGGCCTGCATGGCGCCAACCGCCTCGGCGGCAATTCTCTGTCCGACCTGCTGGTGTTCGGCAAACGCGCCGGCGAGTTCGCCGCTAGCTACGCCAAGGAACAGGCCAAGGCCCCGTGGCTGGATGAAGCCCAGGTCAAAGACGCGATCACCTGGGCTGACCACTACATCACCAAGCCCAAGGGATCCGAGAACCCCTACACCGTGCAGCAGAAGCTGCAAAAGATGATGCAGGCCAACGTCGGCATCGTCCGCCTGGAAAATGAAATGCAGACCGCGCTCGCCGGCGTGCAGGACCTGAAGAAGCAGGCTGAACTCGTCGCCGGCGGATCCGGCAAGGCCTACAACCCCGGCTGGCACACCTGCCTGGACCTCGGCCCGCTGCTGATCTGCGCCGAGGCCATCACCCGCTGCGCCATCGAACGCAAGGAATCCCGCGGCGGCCAGTTCCGCGACGACTTCCCCGACAAGTCCAAGGAATGGGCCAAGTCCAACCTGGTGGTACGCAAGGGCGCCGATGGCAACATGGTGGTCGAGAAGCGCGCCACCAAGCCGCTGAATGACGATTTGAAGCAGATCATCGAGGATCAGGCGAAGTAATATGTCGGAAATCTATGGGTTTCCTGGCATGTACTGGTTGTTTCATCTCCCTTTGGTTCTGCTGAACATGGTGCTGATCACCCTGGCGTCTGGAAGTTTCCTGCGGGTTCGGGCGACGGCGTTGTACAAAATCGGCGTGGTGCTCTTCGTGCTGTCGACGGTGGTTCCGCTCTTAATCATTGCCTTAACCTGGATTTCTGAGCCAAAAACGCTATCTACGTCGAGCAATCTGCTAGGCAGTGCTTTGACTTTCGCCTTTTCCTCGATTTTTATGGGACTAGCGTCAATTGCACTGGCGTGGTCCTTTTGCGGTCCAGCTGACTTACGAGAGCAAACAAAAATAGACGGAAGAACCCCATGAGCGACCATTCCCCTTCCACCGCGACCTCCGCCCCCGCCAAGCGCACCTTCCGCATCTGGCGCGGCGACAAGAACGGCGGCGGCTTCAAGTCCTACCAGGCCGAGATCACCACCGGCATGGTGGTGCTGGACGCCGTGCACCAGATCCAGGCGGCCGACGCCAACGACCTGTCGGTGCGCTGGAACTGCAAGGCCGGCAAGTGCGGGTCGTGCTCGGCCGAGATCAACGGCAAGCCGCGCCTGATGTGCATGACCCGGATGGAGACGCTACCGCCTGAGGGCGACGTCACCATCCAGCCGCTCAAGGCGTTCCCCAACATCCGCGACCTGGTCACCGACGTGTCCTGGAACTTCGAACAGAACAAGCGCATCACCCCGCTGACGGCGCCGCCCAAAGGCGACCCGGACCTGTTCGCCGACGGCACCTTCCGCATGTACCAGCACGAAGTCGACCGTTCGCAGGAGTTTCGCAAGTGCATCGAGTGCTTCCTCTGCCAGGACGTCTGCCACGTCCTGCGCGAGCATGACCTGCATACCGAATTCATCGGCCCGCGCTTCCTCGTCCGCGCCGCCAGCCTGGAAATGCATCCGCTCGACCGCGCCGACCGCACCTCGTTTCTCAAGTACCAGGCCAACATCGGCTACTGCAACATCACCAAGTGCTGCACCGAGGTCTGCCCCGAGCACATCCACATTACCGACAACGCCATCATCCCGCTGAAAGAGCGCGTCGTCGACGCCTATTACGATCCGGTGGCAAAGGTCATCCGCTGGATCTTCGGCGCCAAGAAGAGCTGAAGGTATCGTGATGCGTCTCTCTTTCGCCGCCCAGGTCTTTTCTGCGCTGCTGGTCGCCTGCACCCTCGCCACGGCGGGCGACGCCGTGCCGGGCGGAGAGAACCCCGCCGTTCCCGCCACGGTCGAATACTGGTACGTGGTCGCGGTGATCGACGGCAGCGATGACAAATCCACCTCGGCCTACTGGGGTTCGAGCAAGCTGGACCTCGACCAGATCGCCAAGGCGATGGGTGAACGCGCTGGGTTTCGCCTGGACAACCTGCGTGTGCGCAACGACGACGAAAAATGGGTGCGGTGGGAGGATCAGGAACCGACCGAGCGCGGCACGATCCTGCTCAATCCGTCCCGGGTCATATCGGTGATTCCGTTGATCGACGATCCGATCCGGGTCAAGCCGCCGGTGGTGGTGCCCAAGGACGACACGCCGCGCATGTAAGCTTCGACCTGGATCCGCGTGCTGGTGAACGTCGGTGACGGTCGTCCGTATCCCTTGCACGACTGCCACTCTGAGGATCCATGCGACTGCGTATCATCTTGCTGTTCGCGGCCTGCATCCTGGGTCACGCGGTCGCCACTGAACGGTCATTGCCTGACTGGCGGGTGGAGCCTCCAGGCGGTGGGCCTGCCGGCGCCAGTCCGCGTTCCTATCCGGATGCCGAGGGATTTTCCGCCCGCGCCAAGCTCGTGGTCGAGAACCTCGCGAAGGAGGATCTCAAACGCTGGCGCACCGGGTATTTCGCTGGTGGCGATCCCAGCCGCTACCTGCCGCCGGCGGCGATGGCGAAGCTCATCCTCGATCCCGAGGACGCGGTGGCGCGGGAATACCTCAACGATCGGCGCAGCCCAACCGAGCACGAAGCGGGTGCGGCGGTCAACTGGGCCCGCCTGGTGCCGCTTTTCCCGCTGGCGCTGGAAGCCACGACCCTGCGCGAGTTCAGTGCCCGCGCCGCCGGCGCCGGTTACCTGACCGGCGGCGGCAGCGAGACCCAGGTGGTGATGCTGCGCGCCGCCGCGCTGGTCTTGGTGGATCACCTCGACGGCGAACACTTCGCCGGCCGCACGCGAGCGACCGCCCGGAGTGAGAGCAAGTCCTGGTTCAAGCGCTGGATCAAGGAGCTGTATGCCACTGGTCCGGTCGATTGGGACTGCCCGCAGCACCTCGTCTTCGTGCTCAACAGCCTGCTGAACATCTACGATTTCAGCAAGGACGCCGACTGCCGCCTGTTCGCCCGCGCCGGCCTGGATCGGCTCGTCGCCGACTACGCCCTGAAGTACACCGATGCGGTGTACGCCGGGCCGCACCTGCGGGGAACCGCCTCAGTTGGCCTGCGTTCGCTGACCGACCAGACAGGCTGGCTGTGGTGGGGTGCAGAAGCCGCGCCGTCGCCGGCGCAGGCGGCGGAGTTTCGCCACACCATCCACGCCCAGACCAGCGCGTGGCGCCCGAACCAGGTGCTGACCAACCTGGCGCGCAAACACCTGCCGGGGTTGCCGGTCGAGCATCGCGCGATCAAGGCCGCATCCGACGCCGGCCGGGCCACGAGCACGGCCGGCTGGAACGAAACGATTTGCACCAGCGCATCCTTCACCCTGGGAAGCGTCGTCCGGAGCGCGTCCGGCGGAACCGTTCCCAGCGATCGTTTCCAACTCGCCGTGCGGTCTGCGGCAGGAACCCTGACCTTTACCGCCGGCACCTCGCAGGCCGACGATGATGGCCGCTACGATCAGACTGCGCAGATCGGCTCGGCGCTGATCCGCCTTGTGCGCCTGCCCAACGACGCCGCCTATGCGTACTTCGCCCTGCCCGCGTCGCTCGCGGCCGACGCACCGCCCGTCCTCGACAACCATTGGTGGATCCTCAAGGCCGGTTCCACCTGGGTTGGCGTGCGCGGTCTGAGCGGTGCAGGCAGCCTGGGCGAGCATGAGATCCCTGGGGCAGGGCGCAGCGCTGGTGTGATCCCCGCGCTGAAATTCCCCGGGAAGATCGGTGGTTTTGTGCTCATGGTCGGTGAATCCACCGCCTACGCCGATCGCGCCGCCTTCGCTGCCGCCCTGGCGAAGACCGGTTTCACTACTGACCCAGGCGTCGCCTTCACCGGTCTCGACGGCAAGGCCGTGACTGTGCGCTGGCAGGATGCCGGTCCCGGACCCACCGTCACCATCGATGGAGCTACCCGTCCGGCGCTGCGCGGGATCATCTCCGGCCCACTCATCCGCTGCGATGAGTCCGTGCTCAGCGTCAGCGACGGGAAGGACGGTTTCCTGGTCGACGTCAGCGGGGATCTGCCGGTCTACCGGTAGCATCCCATTCCCGGTCAGGCGCTGATCGCCACCTCGACCACGTGCGCCTTGCCGTCGTTCTGCGGCGGGATGACGTTGCTCGGCAGCACGGTGCCGTCGAGGGTCAGCGTCACCTTGCCGGAGCAGATGCCCTTGGGCTTGCTGATGCGGATGTCGTAGGTCGCGCCGCGATACGCACGCTGCATCTTGGCCTTGGTCCACTTGGCGGGCATGCAGGGGTCGATGAGCAACCCATCGACGGTGGTGCGCACGCCCAGCAAATGTTCCCACACCACGATCAGCGTCCACGCGGCGGTGCCGGTGGCCCAGGAATGGCTGCCCTCGCCGGGCAGGCCGCTTTCCGGGGCGGTGATGAACTGGCAGGCGGCGTAGGGTTCGATGCGGTAGCGCTTGGCGTCGGCCTCGTGGCGGGTGGCCGGCAGCATCTTGTGCAGGATCTCGTAGGCCTTGTCGCCGCGCCCGGCGTGGAGTTCGGCCCAGATGCGCCAGCGCGAGCAATGCCCGAAGATCGCGCCGTTTTCCTTCGTTCCCGGATAGAAGCGGCTGATGATGCCGGCCTTGGGATCGGGTTCGCCATAGGGCGGATAGAAGCAGTAGCTGCCGAGCGGATGATCGAGGTGCTTGTCGAACGAGGCCAGGATCTTCGCCTGGCGCTTGTCGTCGACGCACTTGGCGACGATGGCGAAGCTGTTCGGGTCGGCCCAGATCTTGCCGTACTTGGCCGACTTGGTGCCGATGATGGTGCCGTCGTCGTGCATGGCGCGCTGGTACCAGTCGCCGTCCCAGGTCTGCTCCAGGGCCTCTTTGAGCTTCGCCAGGCGATCGCGGTATTCGGTGATCTTGGCGCTGTCACCCTTCTTTTCCATGCAGTGGAAGAAGTCCTCCAGGCAGATGATGACCCAGAAACCGAGCATCGACGAGTCGCCGATGCCGCGGTTACCGACCTGGTCGAGCGCGTCGTTCCAGTCTGCCTTCAGGATCTTGGGCAGGCCGCGGTGGTTGAACTGGGTCCAGAAGTGGTCCAGGCCCTTGATGATGTGGGCATAGACGGTGTCGGTCTTGGCGCCCTTGGTGTGGGCGTAGGGCGTGACCTCATCCAGGATGGTGTAGTCGCCCGTCTCCTTGCAGTAACGCGAGAGGATGAACAGCGGATTGATCGGATCGTCGCTGTGGTGCGTGCGGGTGCCGACCATCGAGACGAAGTTGCCGCCGTGGGCGTAGTCGCCGTCCTCGAACTGCCAGATCATGATGCGCTTGACCACGTGGTCGCGCACCCACTGCGGATCCTGGGGCAGGCGCGACACGGCATCCTGACAGGCGTCGCGCACGCCGAAATTGTAGATGCCGAAGTAGCAGTAGCCGGTGTTGCGGTTCCACCACGACAGGTTGGCGCCCTGGTACTTGAACCAGTAGTTGACCGCGTTGTTCACGTCGACATCCGGCGTCTCGATCATCGGGGTCGAGGTGACCCGCGTCCAATAGGCCTGGTTGTTGGCGAAAGCCGCCTTCGCCTTCTTCACATCGGCGTACTTGGCGACCAGTTCCGAGGCGTCGCCCTGGCGCGGGCATGTGCCAAGGACCACCACGTATTCGACCGATTCGCCCGGCTTCAGGGTGAACTTGTGCTGAAGCGCATGGCAGGCGTCGCGGCCTTCGCCGACCTTGCTGCGGAGCTTGTTGCCCTTGCCTTTGTCCTTGCCCGTGCCGGAGTCCATGGCCTGCGGGTTGGCGAGGTCACGATAGCTGCCGATGAACTCGTAGCGTTCGCCTTCATAGCCGACGACCTTGGCCGAGGACGCCAGGAACGCGGCCTGGTCATAGGGGATGTTGTTGCCCTCGTCGTTACAGGCCTGCCAGCCGCCGATGTATTTGATCCACTGCGCCGAGCGGGTGTAGATCACGCCGTCCTGGTAGTCCTGGCGGTTGAAGAGCAGGTAGAACTCGCGCCACGAGGTGTCCTCGTACCAGTTGCCGAGCGCGATCTCGCAGTAGTTGGTCGCCGACAGCTTGCGCGTCTTCTTTTTCGAGGTGTTGGTCAGCTTGACGATCCAGATCTCGCACGGATCGCCGACGGCTTCGCCGTCTGACGACGCCGCATCCGGCATCGGGGTGAAATAGGTGATCTCGCTCTCGATGCCGTCGTTCTTGGCGACGATGCGGTTGTAGCCCAGGCCGATGTGGCAGCGCCAGGCGTCGAGCGGCTTGACCGGCGGGTAGCCGTTTGCGGTCCACCAGTTGCCCGACTCTTCATCGCGCAGGTAGACGAATTTGCCCACGGTGTCGCGCGGCACACCGTCGATGTGCCAGCGGGTCACGCGCGAGACGGTCGGATTGCCGACGAAGGAATAGCCGCCGCCGAGGTGGCTCGCCACGAAGCACCACTTCCCGTTCGACAGCACGTTCATCCACGGCCGGTCGAGCAGCGGCTCGGTCAGGATGAACTCCTTGCCGTCGGGCGAGAAGTTGCCGTATTTCGTGGTTTTCATGCGGGCTCCGGGAAGGGTCGCGGTGGGTTGGGCAGAGGCGAAGTGGGGACTGACCGGCAGGGGGTCAGCGGGCGGCGGATGGTAGGGCGAGGGCCGCCCCGGCAACGGTCGCCCGCCGCGTCGCGCTGGACGATTCCCGCCCCGGCACGGCGGCATAGCGTGCGCGCATGCGCCACGTCCCTGCCCGTTTCCTGTTCCCACCCGTGCTCGCGGCGGTCGCGATCATCGCGGTGCTCGCCGGCTGCCAGGCGTCTCGTCCGCTCGAACGCAGCCAGATCACGACCCTGGCGGACAACATGCAGATCCGCGAAGGTCTGTCCTGGGGTTCCCCGCGGGAAGTGATGGAACCGGGTCCGGCCGATGCCGATGGCCATCGCTGGTGGCAGTTGCGGTACGTGGAATCGAAGGATCCCGGCGCGGCCCGCATCATCCTGGTCGATGCCGATTCGGGCTGGGCCCGCCTGCCGCCGGCCGGTTGGACGATGCGCATCGTGCCGCATCCCGCCCCACCCGTCACCGTGCCGACACTGGTCAAGGACGGCAGCGCGATCCTGGTGGTCATCGAACCGCAGCCCGTCACCACGCCGCGCCTGGGCGAACTCGAACGCGAGGCTGCGCGCCTCAACGCCATCGCCGCCCGCACCGACCTCTGGCCGCTCTTCAAGGTCCACACCGACAAGGCCGGCCGCACCAGCCTGATCTACGGCTGGCAGGGCGACCGTGGCATCGCCCAGGACGACCGCATCCGCGACTGGATCCAGATCCGCGCCGGGGTGAAGACGGCGCGGTGGGTGGATCTCAGCGCGATGTGAGGGACTTGATTCTCAGCACTTGCTGTGGCTCGACTTCAGAAGTCGGTCAGCGCGGATGGATCGACCTTGAAGGGCATTGGAGTATTGGCTGATTCATTTGTGCTTTCCTTGGGTTGTTTCAAATGTCGGCGATCGGTACTGGCACCTTCCCATCCGTTTTTGCCAAGCAGATCGATGATCGTACCACGCTTGCAGTCACGAAACTGAGGCAAACGGGAAGGATTGAACCGATCTGCCAACCGGCGGCGATTAGCGACTGCGGCGGGGTAATCCTTGGCCACGGTTGCCATCGCGATGCGCCAATGCAGACAGACGTCGTGCCATTGGAATCTGTTCGGATCTGCGAGCGCGGCGTCGGTCACCATGCGAATGCGGGACCACCAGGCACCGGCGCTGTCGTTTGCGGTCAGGTGGCGATGCCAACAATCGGTAATGGTCATGATTTCCACCAAAGCCTGCAATGGTCCGAGGCTTCGTGGATCCATCCCGTCGAGGATCTCGGTGCAGGCGCTCACGATCTTTTCATGGCTGTCGAGCTCGAAGAACCGGGCGTGGACGGTATCGGGCCACTCGGGGGCGAGTCGAACCGCCTCATGGTACCAGGAACCGATGTCGCCATCCGGGAGCTTGAGCAGGCGCGAGGCGCGCATGAGCAGGGGGAGCGGCTCGGCTCGGTTCTGGTCGGCGGCCCAACCGCCTCGCGCAGCGGACCAGGCCTTCAGCGCCAGGCTCATCGCCTTGCGGTCCTGGGCTGGGTCCTTGGCGGATTCGTTTGCCGCGATCAACCAGCCCTGACCTCGCAGGACACAGGCCAATGCAGGATCCAGATCGGTGCGGTTCCCCTGATGCAGGAGTTCATCCTTGATCACTAACATCACTGGGCTGCGAGGAGAACCCTGAACTTCGTGGGCGACCGCGGTCAGCAGTTTTTCGTCCGTCCCTGCGCTGGAAATCAATTCTGCCAGCAGGTCAACTAAGACCGAACGATTGGTGGGGGCTTGCTCTTGTGCCGTCGTGATACCGACGGATCCCTGATTGAGGCGCGCGTCCTCGATAAACCAGCCGATGTACCAGCGCAACGAGACCGGTGCCCGCCCTGCGTTTTTCAAGGCCTTGCGCAACAAAGCTGGTCGATCCGCCCGGGGCAGCGTCAATGCATGGAGCAATCCGATCAAGGGATCGTCCGGAACCGTCGTTTGGGCCCGGGCGATCAGGTCGCGATCGGTCTGGGGCCAGTCATAGCCGACGAATTGCACCAGTCGCGGCAGCACCTGCCTGACCTCGGCTAGTTCAGGACGACGGCTGACTGGCTGGTCATCCCACCAGACCGGCCAGAGCGAGGTCAAGCTCCAGGGTTTGTTCAAGGCGGGATCCGGAATCTCTGAGCGCGGCGGCATCGGGCGGAATATCCATGGTTTCCAATGATTCCTCAGCCGTTCGCAGAAGGTCAGATTGTAGGCGGCGTTCAGCCCAGTGCGTGGGGCCGCCCGAGGATCGAGGCCGGTCAATTCGGGACCACCGCCTTCCAGGTAGAGGCGGACCGCCTCATCGGTCTGTCCGCAGGCTACTGCCCAGGCCAGCCGGCGCATACGCACGACATCCATCAACACTTTTGGTTGGCTAGCGACCCTTTCCAGCAGACGTGAAACCATCTGCCAGACGCGAGGATTTTTTGCGTAGGTCTCAGGCGTGATGTCGGTCTGGAGATGTTCCAGTACGTTCTCAGCCGCAGCCAGCAGGGGACTGTCGTTCCTGGCGTCCTTCGTGGCCAGGTCGGCGATGGCGAGCAGTTTCTCCAACGTGCCGCCCCAGCGCGGTACGTTCGCCCAGGCGAGCATTTCGATGGCGCGTGCGTCCTCCGGCCAGGCCTCCAGGGCGCGTTGGCACCACAGGGACGGGTCATCCCCATGGTCGCCCATGGCGACACCGATCATGAGTCGCGGCGCCATTGGCAGATCAGGGCGCTCCAACCAGGCTGCCGTGAGATCTTTCCGGGCCGTTGCCAAATGATCGGCGAATCCCTTCCAGCCAGCGGCGCTGACGGTGTTGGCATAGCCGCCGCCGCGTTCTACCCAGGCGAGTTCCTTCTCGGCGAAACCACGTACGCAGCGTGCGGCGTAGCCGTCTTGGCCACGCAGGAGCTCCAACCGTTCACGAATGAGCTTTGCCGAAACCAGGTCGCGGTCGAAGCAGGCCATCAGTGGGAGCTGGGCCGACACGGTCCGTGCTCGAAATCCAGGGCCAGGAGCCTCGGTCCAGGCCAGCATGGCTGGAATCAGATGCTTCAGACGCTGGTTCGCCTTGCTGCGCGAGGGATGATTACGCCAATCCGAGATGCGATTCGCGAGGCTGATCTCCCAGAAGATGGGTATTGCGTCAGCGCCGTCCCGTCGCGACTCGGTCAGGGTCCAGGCCAGTTGCGACAGTCGTTCGCGTAAAGCACCATCCACTCGGTCCTCATCAAGATGCTGCAAGGCGATGATCAACGGGATCGGTTCCTGGACGGGATCGCCCTGGGCCGCCGCCGTGGCGAGACGTCGGAGGGCATCCATGGTCCAGGTGCAGTGACCTGAGGGGAACCGTGATTTGCGCCAGTATTCGACCAGCGTGCTCCACCGTTGCGGGAGAAGCGACATCGGCACCGGACGGATCAAATCGTCAAAAAAAAGCAGTAAATTCGCCACGCCACTCATCGATCAGGCGCCCCCTGGCCGAAGGTTCACCAGCGGAGGTTGCATTCCCCAGGAACGCAGCGAGGCACAGGATCATGGTGCACAGGAATGAACGTAACATAAGCGCCTCGCTGCTGATGCGAGGTTACGCGCCAGATCCGGGTTGCAAAGCCGGGACAGGATCCCTGAAACTGAGCTCTTGGGATGACTTCAATGGCTCATCGATTGGCGCTGCTGGATTGGTTCGCCGATCTCAGTCGCCTCAATCGACGTGACGCAAGGATCGGTTGGGAGTCAACTTCTTCGTCCCACCGCCTTGGTGTGGACGATCTCAAAGAGTTCCCGTCCGAGTTCATTGGCCGTGTGGTTGCGGATGAGCGGCGGCGCGAAGTCGACGGTGCGGGCGTGCTCGAAGTCCTTGGGCTCGCGCACCACGCCGCCGTTGGCCTTCTCGAAGCCGCGCACGGCGTCGTAGACCGCCGCCGCCATCTTCCAGGGCAGGCGCGAGAACAACCGCAGCACCACCGGCGGCTGCTTGTCGCGCGTCTGACCGGTGGATTCATAGGGTTTCAGCGCGGTGGCGAGATGCTGGTGGATGCGTTCCAGTTCGGCCACGCTGGCAGCGAGGGCAGCAGGGGTTCCCAGGCGCGGAGCCAGCACCATGGCATCGACCAGGAGCGGTTCACCGCCGCCGACGCGCAGCAGGATCCTCTGCGGCAGGCCGACCTCGCCGACGGTGGCGCGGTAGATCCGGGCTGCATCGGCCTCGCTGGTCGCGGCTTCGACCCCGGCGGGCCAGGCGGTGATGACCACTGAACGTGGCGGTTCGATGGTGACGCGTTGCGGGCTCGGTCCTTGGCTGGACAGCAGCGACGCCAACTGCATGTCATCCTTGTTGAACTTCGTGGTCAGGATGAAGAACAGCAGCAACAACATGATGCAGTCGATCATCGGCACGAGATCAAGCCGGCCTTCCTCGAGGTGGTCCTGTTCGGCGTTCATGGCAGTGCCCTCCGCGTGGCGAACGCAGGTCAGCGCGGCGGGTTCACGTTCGTTTGCGCTCGGGTGCCTGCGCCTGCCTCCGCAGACTTCAGGGTTGCCGGCGCCTGCCCTTCGCCTCGGGCCGTGCAGTCAGTGGATCGTCGGGCCAACTGTGCTTGGGATAGCGGCCGCGCAGGTCTTTGCGTACTTGGGGATAGGTATTGGCCCAGAAACTGGCCAGATCCTTGGTGATCTGCTCGGGCCGGAAATTCGGGCCAAGCAGATGCAGCAGCACCGGCACCCGCCCGCCGGCGAGGGTCGGCGTGGCAGCGAGGCCGAAGAGTTCCTGCAAGCGCACCGCCAGCACCGGAGGGTGCGTCGGGTCGGCCTGGGCGTAGTCGAGGCGGATCTGGCTGCCCGAGGGCACCTCCAGCGTCGCCGGGGCGTCGCGGTCGAGTGCTACGCGTTGGGCGTGGTCGAGCTGGCCTTCCAGCCACGGGAGTTTTGGCTTCGCTTCGACCTCGGCGCGTGACCGGCAGCCGGCGCACAACTGGTCGATGATCCCGGCCAGGGCCGCGTCGTCGATCGTCGTCAGACCCAGGTCGGGTCGCACGATCGCAAGCCAGCGCAGGCGTTGCAGGAATCCTGCGGCGGCTTCGTCGGCGGCGAACAGGGCTGCGGCACGCGGCCTGAGCGCTTGCGCCAGACAAGCGGCGATCGCCTCGGCGTCGGCCTGGGAATCGTTGCCGGAGCGCAGCAGCAGATCGCCGAAGTACCAGCCGGCGCTGGCTTCGACCCGGCCCAGGCTGTCGTCGTAGCGCAGACGCTGTTCGCGTCGGCGTCGGCCGGGGATGACGGCGTCGAGGTCGTCCTCGTCGATCTCAGCGCCCTGGCGCACCACGTTCGCCGCTGACAGCGTGGTGCGGGCGCGGTCGCCGAGTCCCTGCACGACGCAGGCGACGAAAAGGTCGCTGCGGCGCTGGCCACGCTCGGCGAAGAGGCAACTGCCGGGATCGAGATCCACTGCGAGTCCGCCGGTCAGCACGCCTCGATTCGCGTTCGGCCCGGCCCGCCGGCCGACCCGATCAGGAAAGGCCGCCAGCAGCAGGCGGCAGACCAGACGCGGATCCGGTGCTACGGCCGTGCCGGGATCCTTCCTGCCCCGCACCAGACCAAGCAGGTCGTCGCGCACGCGTGCGGCCTCGCGCGCGGCGATCGGGTCGATGGTGCGGTCGCGCAGGGCTGGATGGAAGTTCGCGGCCTCAGCTGCGTGCAGCCGTTCGAGCCGGTCGAGCGCGTCCGCCGCAGCCGGATCCGCCGGCGGATCGCCGCGCCGATGCGGTGGCCGCAGGTCGCGTTCGCCGGTGAGTGCGGCGAGGCTGGCTCCGAGTCGCGGCTGGCCGGCGGCGTCGGCATCCAGCAGCAGCCGCGCCAGGCGCGGATGGCAGGGCAGATCGGCCATGCGCTGGCCACGTTCGTTCAGCGCCGCATACGGTTCCGCGCAGGCGCCGAGGAGCGCGATGAGTTCCTCCGCCGCCTGCAACCGGCGCGGATCCGGTGGTGAAAACCAGGGAAAGGTGCGGGTGTCCGGGCCATGCCAGGCCTTCAGCGCGAGCGCCACTGGGGCGATGTCGACGCGTTCGATCTCCGGATCCGTGGCGGCATCCAGACGTGCGTCCTCGCCCTGCGACCACAGGCGGTAGCAACGCCCGGACGCGGTGCGGCCGGCGCGGCCCCGGCGCTGGTCGGCGCTGGCGCGGCTGATCCGTTCCAGCGCCAGTCCGTCAATGCCGGCCTCGGCATCGAACCGGCTGACGCGGGCGAGGCCGCTGTCGATGACCGTGCGCACGCCCGGTATGGTCAGGGACGTTTCTGCCACGTTGGTGGCCAGCACCACCCGCGTTCTGCCGTCAGGATCTGGCGTAAGAGCGCGGTCCTGTTCGTCTGGGGGAAGTTGCCCGTGCAGCGGTAGCACGGCGATGCCGTCCTGCGCCAGCGGTTCCAACGCCCGCTGGGCGTTGCGGATCTCGCCGGTGCCGGGCAGGAAGACCAACACGTCGCCCGGATCCGGTGCGCGCAGGGCCTGCTGCACGGCGTCGGCGACGCGGTATTCGAGCCGATCCTGCACGTTGCCGGGCAGGTATTTCGTCTCGATCGGATAGGCCGGCGCGTCGACGGTGAGCACTGGCGCCGACGTCAGAAATTTCGCCACCGGCGCGGGATTCATGGTCGCCGACATTACCACGACGGCGAGATCCGGGCGCACGGTGCGGCGCAGCTCCGCCAGCCAGGCGAGGCAGAGATCGGTATGGATCGAGCGTTCGTGAAACTCGTCGAGCACCACCGCGCTGACGCCGTCCAGATACGGATCCGAACGCAACCGGCGCGCGAGCACGCCTTCGGTCAGCACCCACAGGCGGGTGGCGTCGGTGCCCATGCGCTCGAAGCGGACCTGCCAGCCGACCTCGCGTCCGACACTCCAGACACGTTCGCTGGCGATGCGCCGCGCCAGCGCGCGGGCGGCGACGCGGCGCGGTTGCAGCAGCAGCACGGTGCCGGGCAGGGCCTCGACCAGGGCCGGTGGCACGCGGGTGCTTTTGCCGGTGCCGGGCGCGGCGGTCAGGACCAGGGTCTGGCGCGTCCGGACCGCAGCCAGGCACTCCGACAGGTGGGCATCGATGGGCAGCGGAATCACGGGTTTGTCATGATTGGATGCGGCCACCGGCCGCAACCCGCAGGCCCCGCTCGTTGACTGCCCGGGGCAACCACGGACAAGGGGCGCGCCGTCGCCAAACGAACGTTCGACCAAACCCAAGGCACCCCCATGAGCCAGCCCCTGTCCCACCGAACCACCGTGCTGTGCCGTCTCGTGCCCAGCGTCGTGCTGGCTGCGGCAGGATGCGGGCTGGGTGCAGGCGAGGCTCCTCCCGCCGCAACTGTCGCCACACCGGCAGTTGCGCCTGCAGCACAACCGGCCCCCGCCACTACGACCGTTCCACCGCCAGCGGTTGCGGTCGCACCACCGGTTCCTGCGGCCGACACCCTCACCCTGGTCCAGGCGATCGCGCTCGCGAACGAGCGCAATGAGACCGTGCCGATCAGCCGGGCCCGGATCGACCAGGCGCGCAGCCTCATCACCCAGGCGAAATCGCTGCTGCTGCCGACGCTTTCGGCGAATGCCGGCTACAACGTGTACGAGAGCAGCCATCGTCCCTTCGCCAAGGAGCCGACCCAGGCCGGGACCGTCGTCCTTGGTGCCCAATTGTCCCTGTTCGACGCCCAGGCCTGGCCGGGTTATTCCTACGCCAAGCGCAATCTAGCCTCGACCGAATTCAGCGCCGGCGAACTGCGGCGCGAACTCGCCTACAGCGTGGCGCAGAGCTTCATCAGCACGATCGCTGGCGAACGCGCCCTGGCCGCCGGTGAAAGCCGGTTGAAGGTGGCGCAGAAGGCGGTGGCCGATGCCAGGGCGCGCTTCAACGCCGGTCTTGCCGCGCGCGGCGACGTGAATCGCAGCGAACTGGAAGCCGCCACCGCCGAACTCAGTCGGACTACGGCGGAACAGCTCCTGCGCACCCTGCGCCTGAACCTGGCCAACCTGATCGCCGCCCCACTGCCCAAGGCCATCGATCTGGGTTTCGATACGACCCGCTTCCTGACCCCCGCTGCCGGCGATGTCGGCAATGACCAACGCGCGGCCCTGACCACTATCGAAGAGGACATCCTTGGGCGGATCGCCGAGACGGCGCCCGCACCCGCTGCGACGACGACCAAGCGCGATACCAATGATGTGCCGGCTGGGGTGAGCGACGTGCTGGTGGCGATCGCCCTGGCCCAGCGCGGCGATCTGCGCGCCTCGGAAGAGGCTCTCGCCGCCGCGCGCGAACTCGTGACCCAGGCCAGCCGCGCTGATCTGCCGCGACTGAGCGTGGTCGGCACCTGGTCGCATCTGGCGTATTCCGAGGGACCCGGCAGCACGTCCAACAATCCCCCGGAATGGCGCGTCGCCCTTCAGGCCAGTTGGGCCATCTGGGATGGCGGCCTGACCAGCGGTCGCACGGATGAACGCGCCGCCCAGGCGCGTGAACGCGATCTCGCGCTCAAGCAGGCGCGGCGCGGGCTGCGCCGCGATGTCGAGTCGGCCTTGGTCGACCTGACCTCGGCCGCTGCTGGCCTGCGCCAGGTCGGGGTGCGGGTGCGGGTCGCCACCGCTAACGCCGTCGATGTGGGTGCGCGCTTCCGCGAGGGCCTGGCGACCGCGCTCGAACTCGCCGATGCGAACTCGGGCCAGTTCGAGGCTGAGATCGAACAGGTGCGCCAGCAGTTGAGCCTCGCCAACGCCAAGCTCCGCCTGCGCCAGGTCCTGGGCTGGTGGCCGCTCGGTGCGACCGAAACCAGAGCCGAACTGACGCCGGCAGCCGGCACCGCCAAACCATGAGATGCGAGTTTGCAGCCGCATTGGCGCTGCTGTTCCTGGTTGGCTGCGGCGGCAAGCCGGTCGCATCCGCCAGCGCCACCGTCGCCAAGGCCTTCCCGGTCGAGATCGAAGTCGCCGCCAAACGCGCCTTTCCGCGCGTGATCACCGCCACGGGATCAGTGGACGCCTATGAGACCATCACCGTCACCGCGCGGGTCGCCGGGGTGGTCGAGCGGGTGCGGGTCGCGGAAGGGCAGACCGTCGCCGCCGGCGAATCCCTGGCCGAGATCGAACCGGCGCGCTACCGCCTCGCGGTCGACTCTGCCCGCGCCGGGTTGCAATCCGCCGAGGCGCGCGCGGCTGAGGCCCGTGCCGGGCTCAAGCGCCGGGAATCCGCAAGTCAGGCCCAGGCCGGCATCATCGCGCCGGAGGACCTCGACGCCGCCCGCGCCCGCGTCGATCAGGCCACCGCCGACGTCGCCGCAGCCAAGGCCGCCCTGGCGCGGGCCGAACTCGATCTCGCGGACAGTACCGTGGCCGCGCCGATTCCGGGCATCATCCAGATGCGCCAGGCGCGCACCGGGGCCTATGCCCAGCCAGGCACCCAGATCGCGACGCTGGTGCGACGTGATCCGCTGCAATTGCGCTTCCCGGTGCCGATCGAGGACGCCGCCCGCCTCACCGCTGGCACCAAGGCGCGCTTCACCGTCGCCGGCCTGGAAAAAGCCTTCACCGCGAGCATCACCCTGGTGTCGGCCAGCGCCGATGCCGCCACCCGTCTGGTCCAGGTGGTGGCCCAGGTCGACGCCGGGGCCGAGGCCGTGCGGCCGGGATCGTTCGCCCGCGTCAGCATCGACCTGCCTGCTGGCGAACCGCTGCTCGCGGTGCCGGATCTTGCGGTGCGGCCATCTGATCGCGGTTTCCTGATGTTCGTCATCGACGGCGAGGGCGACGCAGCCGTGGCGCGCGAACGCAAGGTCGAGACCGGCCCGCGCGCGACGGATGGGCGGATCGCCATCGTGTCCGGCATCAGCGCCGGCGAGCGCATCGTCGTGCGCGGCGGCCAGGCTTTGCGCGACGGGGTCAAAGTCGCCATCCAGTCCGCCTCGGATCGCTGAGCCGTCATGAACCTGACCGACGCCTGCATCCGCAAGCCCGTCGCGGCCTGGATGATCATGCTCGCGGTGCTGCTCGCCGGCGGCTATGCCCTGTCGCGCATCGGCATCAGCAGCCTGCCCGACGTCAATATTCCGATGGTCTCGATCCAGTTCTTCTGGCCCGGGGCGGCGACCGAGATCGTCGAGCACGACCTGACCGAACCGGTCGAAGAGGTGCTGTCGGGCGTCGAGGGCGTCAAGAGCATCTCATCCAGTTCGCGTCTGGGGTCAGCCCGCATCAGCCTGGAATTCTATTCCGGTCGTTCGATCGATGCCGCGATCCAGCAGATCCAGACCAAGATCGGCCAGGTGCGGACGCAACTGCCCAAGGATGTCGAACCCGAGGTCATCGAAAAGCTCAACTTCGACGAGTTCCCGATCATGTGGCTGTCGCTGTCGGGGCCGTTCTCGCGCCAGGCCCTGGCCGACGCTGCGCGCTACGTGGTGAAGGAACGGCTGCAGCGCGTCGCCGGGGTCGGCGACATCCAGTGGGGCGGTTACCTTGACCGCAACGTCCGCATCTGGCTGCGCGGCGAGGCGCTTCAGGCGCGCAACCTGAGCGCCACCGAGGTCCTCGCCCGGTTGCAGCGCGAGCACCTCGAACTGCCCGCCGGCCTCATCGAAGGCCCCGGGCGCGAGATGGACGTGCGCATCCTCGGCGAGGCCCTCACCCTCGACACCCTGCGCAGCCTGCCGGTGGGCGGCACGGCCGGACTGCCGATTCGCCTGTCGGATGTCGCCCTGGTTGAGGACGGTTTTGCCGATGAGCGTGCGTTCGGCCGCAACAACGGCCAGCCCGGCCAGGCCCTGGGCGTGCGCAAGCAGCCCGGAGCCAACACCGTCGCGGTGGCGCGCGGGGTGCGGGCGGCGGTGGCCGAGCTCGCGGCCGTGCTGCCGTCGGGGATGAAGCTCGACGTCAACTACGATGACAGCCAGTTCATCCAGAAATCGATCGCCGACGTCGAAATGGAACTCGTCTTCGCGGTGCTGTTCACCGGCCTCGTCTGCCTGCTCTTCCTGGGATCCTGGCGCGCGATGGCGAACGTGCTGCTGGCGGTGCCGATGTCGATCATCGGCACCATCGCCGTCGTCTACTGGCTCGGCTGGACGCTCAACACCTTCACCCTGCTCGCCCTCGCCCTGGTGGTCGGCATCGTCGTCGACGACGCGATCATGGTGCAGGAGAACATCAGCCGGCACGGCCAGCGCGGCCTGGATGCCCGCCGCGCCGCCAGCCTGGGCACGCGCGAGATCGCCTTCGCCGCCCTCGCCGCCACGGTGGCGGTGGTCGCGGTGTTCCTGCCGCTCGGACTCGTGCCCAGCTTCATAGGCCAGTGGTTCATGCAGTTCGGCGTCACCCTGTCGGTTGCGGTCGCGCTGTCGTACCTGGAAGCGATCACCCTCGCCCCGGCGCGCTGCGCCCAGTTCGGGGTCAGCGTCACGCGATCCGCCTTCGGCCGGGCAAGCGACGCGATGCAGGCGGCCTGGGAGCGCGCCTACGTCCAGACCCTGGGCTGGACCGTGCGCCATTCCTGGCTCGTGCTCGGCTTCGCGCTCATCGCCTTCGTCGTCGGCATCGTCATGGTCTCGTTCTGCCGCACCGAACTATTACCGCGCGAAGACCGCAGCACCCTCTTCGTCCAGTTCGAGACCCCCGCCGGCGCCAGCCTGGCCGAGACGGATTCCCAGGTGAAGCGCATCGAAAGCTGGCTCATGGCCCGGCCCGAGGTGAGCCGCGTCTTCACCGTGGTCGGCGGCATGGGCGGCACCGGCGCGAACAAGGGCATCATCTTCACCTCGCTCGTGCCGCCGGGGCAGCGCCCGCACATGCGCGATGTCCAGCTGGAGCAGGAAGCCCGCAAGGCCCTGTCCACCATCCCCGACCTGAGCGTCACCTTCCAGCCGCCTGGCCAGCCGACCGGGCGCGGCGAGGTCGAGTTCAGCCTGCGCGGTGCCGACTGGGACACCCTCGCCAAGGCCGCCGAGACGACCAAGCGCCGTCTTGCGGAGGAAGGTTGGATGGTCGATATCGACAGCGATTTCCAGCTTGGCCGGCCGGAACTCACCATCACCCCCGATCGCGACCGCATCCGCGACGCCGGCATCGCCGCCGGCGACGTGGCGACTGCGATCAACGCCCTCGTCGGCGGCATCAAGATCGGCAAGTTCAGCCAGGACGGCCGCCGGGTCGATGTGCGGGCGCAACTGGTGCGCGCAGAGCGCCTGCGGCCGGAGGATGTCGCCGCCATCCGCATCCGCAGCGGTGACGGCAACCTCGTGCCCCTGTCGCAACTGGTAACCATGAAGGAACGGCCGGTCCTGCAGGCGATCACCCGCCGCGACCGCAGTCGCGGCATCACCATCTACGGCAACCTGGCGCCCCGGCCGGAAAAAGGATTTTTCGGCACGAAAAACACCAACGATCTGCGCGCCACCATGACCTTCATCTCCGGCACTTTGGCACGCGACCTGCCACCTGGGGTGTGGGTGGTGACGGAAGGCCAATCGCAGATATTCAAGGAGATCCTCCTCGGCTTCGCCGTCGCCTTCGTGCTCGGCCTGCTGCTTGCGTGGATGATCCTCGCGGCGCAGTTCAATTCCGCCTTCCATTCTGTCACCGTGCTCAGCGTCCTGCCGCTCGCGATAACTGGCGCCGCCGGCGGGTTGCTGGTGTTCGGCTTCAGCCTCAACGTCTTCAGCGCGCTCGGCATCCTGCTGCTCATGGGCATCGTGAAGAAGAACTCGATCCTGCTCGTCGATTTCGCGCGCCGCTACCAAGACGGCGAGGATCTTGGCCACGACACCGTCGCGCCTGCGGCCGCACCAGCTGCGCCTGCGACCGAACCAGCAGCGCGCGACGCTGCCAGCTCGATGATCGCTGCCGGCCAGGTGCGCCTGCGCCCGATCCTGATGACCTCGGCCGCGACCATGGCGGCGGCCGTGCCGGTCGCGATCGGCCTCGGTTCCGGCGCCGAACTGCGTCAGCCCATGGCGGTCGCGATCCTCGGCGGCGTGCTCGTCTCGACCCTGCTCAGCCTGATCGTCGTGCCGGCCTACTACGTCGTCTGCGCCCGCCACCGCTGGTTCGCCTGGACCATCCTGGTGCTCGCGGTGGGCGGCGTGACCGGGCTGTTCGTCTGGCTGCTGCTCGCAACAGCGAAGTAGCCGGATCGCCCCGCCGCCAGGATGAAATCCAGGGCGACGGGCGTTGGCCGCCTCGGTCCGTCATGGCCGACAGGTCCGAATTTCACTCAGTCAGCCTTCGCCATCCCCGGTCTTGACCGGCGCTGCGCCGTCCATGATCGCGCCCGCCGGACGACGGCAGCGGGAGAGGCCTCAGCCGGCGCATGCCGGGCCCGGGGCGCCGAAGGAGTAACGCTCTCAGGCCAAAGGACCGCTGCCTTACGGCACCCGGGAAAGAGCCCATCTGGGCCGCCGACGGAGTCACGCTCTCAGGCCACCCGACCGGGGGAAACCACGCCGACCACGACCCGGGTTGGCGTCGGAACCCCCATCGGGCCGGAGCGTTGCCATGTCCCCTGTGTCCCCTGTGTCCCCTGTGTCCCCTGTGTCCCCTGTGTCCATTTCTCCTGCGATTTCCCTACAACCCGCTGCGCGCTTGGCGATCTTCGCTGACCGCCATCTCGGCCCGGATCCGGCGGCGGTGACGGCGATGGCCGCGACGCTCGGCTTTCCCTCGCTTGAGGCGCTGGTGGATGCCGTGGTGCCGGCGGGCATCCGCGCCGAACCGCGCGGGCCGTTGCCAGAGCCGCTCGGCGAGGCCGAGGCGCTGGCGAAGCTCGGCACCTATGCGGCAGAGAACCGCGTCGTGCGTTCGTGCCTCGGTCAGGGCTGGTCGGACTGCTACGTGCCAGCGGTGATCCAGCGCAATGTCCTGGAAAATCCGGGCTGGTACACGCAGTACACGCCGTATCAGGCTGAGATCAGCCAAGGCCGGCTCGAATGCCTGCTGGTCTTTCAAACTCTGGTGTGCGAACTCACCGGCCTCGACATCGCCAACGCGTCGCTCCTGGATGAGGCCACCGCCTGCGCCGAGGGCGTGGCGATGTGCCAGCAGGACGGCCGTGCGACGGTCGCCGTCACCGCCGACATCCACCCGCAGAACCTCGCCGTCGTGCGCACCCGCGCCGAGGCCCTGGGCTGGAAGGTCGCCGTCATCGATGCCGGCGCGACCGTCGTGCCCGCCGATACCTTCGCGGTGCTGATCCAATATCCGGGCAGCGACGGCCGGGTGCGCGATCCGCGTCCACTCATCACAGCTGCGCATGCCGCCGGTGCAAAAACTGTGCTGGCGGTCGATCCGCTCGCGGCGTGTTTGCTCGCCCCGGCGGGGGTACTTGGCGCTGACGTGGCGGTGGGATCGCTGCAACGCTTCGGCGTGCCGATGGGTTTCGGCGGCCCCAGCGCCGGGTTCCTCGCCACCCGCGAAGCCTTCAAGCGCCAGATGCCGGGCCGCCTGGTCGGCGTGTCCAAGGACCGCCACGGCAATGCCGCCCTGCGCCTGAGCCTGCAGACCCGCGAACAGCACATCCGCCGCGAAAAAGCCACGTCGAACATCTGCACCGCGCAGGCGCTGCTGGCCAACATGGCGGCGCTGTACGCGATGTGGCACGGCCCGGAGGGCCTCACCGCGATCGCCGCTGCGGTCGCCGCACGCGCATCCCGCCTCGCCGGACTTTTGGCTGGAGCCGGGTTGAAGGCCGGTGGCGCGCCGCGTTTCGACACCGTGCGCGTCGATGGCGTCGCGGCCGACACGGTGCTGGTGCGTGCACTTGCCGCCGGATTCAACCTGCGCCGGTTGTCGGCAGATGCGGTGGCGATCGCGCTGGATGAGACCACTACCGACGCCGAGGTCGACGCGCTCGCCCGCGCCGTGGCTGGTCGGCCGCTCAGCGCCAGCGCCACCGTCGCTGAAGTGCCGGCGGCGCTCAGGCGCACCGGCGCGTTCCTGCCCCAGCCGGCCTTCCACCGCTACCGCAGCGAGACTGCGCTGATGCGCCACATCAAGCGGTTGGAATCGCGCGACCTGTCCCTGACCACCAGCATGATCCCGCTCGGGTCGTGCACGATGAAGCTCAACGCCGCCGCCGAACTGCTGCCGATCACTTGGCCCGGCTTCAGCCGCCTGCATCCGTTCGCGCCCGCCGACCAGGCCGTTGGCTACCATGCGCTCTTCCGGGATCTCAGCGCCTGGCTCGGCACCCTCACCGGGCTGCCCGGGGTGAGCCTGCAGCCAAACTCGGGGGCGCAGGGCGAATACGCGGGACTGCTGGCGATTCGCGGCTATTTCGCCGCGAAAGGCGAAACCGGGCGCACCATCGTGCTGATCCCGACCAGCGCCCATGGCACCAATCCCGCCACCGCGTCGCTTGCCGGGCTGAGCGTGGTCGCGGTGGCCTGCGACGCGCAGGGCAACGTCGACCTTGCGGATCTTGCGGCCAAAGCCGAGGCGAACCGGGCCGCGCTCTGCTGCCTGATGGTCACCTATCCGTCGACGCACGGCGTCTTCGAACCCGGCATCGCTGAGGCCTGCCGCATCGTCCACGCCGCCGGCGGGCAGGTCTACATGGATGGCGCAAACATGAACGCCCAGGTCGGCCTGACCAGCCCGGGCGCGATCGGAGCCGACGTCTGCCACCTGAATCTGCACAAGACCTTCTGCATTCCGCACGGTGGAGGGGGGCCGGGTGTCGGCCCGATCTGCGTCGCCCAGCACCTCATCCCGCACCTGCCCGGCGATCCCGGCGCAGGAGGTGATTCTCCGCGAAGCGGACATGCGGTTTCCGCTGCCCCGTTCGGCTCCGCCGGCATCCTGCCCATCCCCTGGATGTACATCGCGATGATGGGCCTCGCGGGGCTCAAGCGCGCCACCGGCGTCGCGATCCTGAACGCCAACTACATCGTCGGCCGGCTGCGGGCGCACTACCCGGTGCTCTACACCGGCGCCAACGGCTTGGTCGCGCACGAATGCATCATCGACCTGCGCGGCTTCAAGACGGCCGGGGTCGAGGCCGAAGATGTCGCCAAACGCCTGATGGATTACGGCTTCCACGCGCCGACGCTGAGTTTCCCCGTGCCCGGCACCCTGATGATCGAACCGACGGAATCGGAAGACCGTGAGGAACTCGACCGTTTCTGCGACGCTCTCATCGCCATCCGCGCCGAGATTGCCAAGGTCGAACGCGGCGAGTGGGACCGCGCCGACAACCCGCTCAAGATGGCCCCGCACACCGCAGTCGAGGTCAGCGCCGACGCCTGGACCCACCGCTATTCCCGCGAGGTTGCGGCCTATCCCGTGCCCGGCCTGCGCGCGCACAAGTTCTGGCCCGCCGTCGGCCGCGTCGACAACCCTTGGGGCGACCGCAACCTGGTCTGCACCTGCGCCGGGATGGAGACGGTCAGCAGCTGAGTCTGAAGACGCCAGCGGACTGGCTGGGGTTTTCCTGGGGCCGCGCGCCGCTGGCGCGCTCGAGAGTGACTTTCGAGGCGCGCGGGCCGCGCGCGGTCCCAGGTTGGTTTGGTTTCTTGGTCCGCCCATGGCGGCGGCATCTTCCTGGGACCGCGCGCCGCTGGCGCGCTCTCCGTCTGGAGATTCATCCCAGCGCGCCAGCGCCGCGTGATCCCAGGGCTGAACTCCAGGGCCAATCGGCCGCCTTTCCGACCAAACCGGCAGATACAGGGTTGTTTTCGATATACGCCTTAGTGTTCAGCCAATGGCCTTCGTCACGAATGAAGCGGTCCCAGTAATCGTCCAGCCATACCGGGGCAGCGACGCCGGCGACAGCCATGATGCGTTTGGCGGTGAAGGACTTCCAGGATCTCAGGATGTTTTCCAAGGACCTTCTCTCATGCACCCGGATCAAGATGTGGACATGGTTCGGCATGATGACCCACGGACCGATATCGTAGCGTTCGCCGGCGAAGTGCTGCCAGTTGTCCCAGACGATCTGGGCGATGTCGGGACGGCGTAGGAGACAAGCGCCATGCCCGGCATCGGCCCAGGCTTCGATCCGTAGGCGGCGTTGGGTCTGACGATCCTCGTCCGGGATGGAAACCAGTTCCCGTTCCATTGCTTCGATGGCGTGGCGGGGCATCGCGTCGGCTAAGCGGTAGGTGATGGTCTGCCAGATGTCCGCCGCGTCGAAGTGGGGGAGGTAGCCGCGGGAACGCCAGCCCGTGTGGACAGGATCCGGATCCCCCCCTGGGACCGCGCGCCGCTGGCGCGCTTCGGGAATTTCAGAGAGCGCGCCAGCGGCGCGCGGTCGTGCGCCCATCAGCGCACGCATCCGTGGGGTGCAAGTCCCCACCCAGGCAGAGGCACTCCGGCCTGGTATCCGAGCCCAACTGCGGAGCCGCGAGGTCCCGTGGAGAGCAGGGGGAGGAGAACTGGTGGCCCGTAGGAGGACGAACGTGACTCGGCCAGGTGGTCCGGTGAGCAAGCGAGCGAGTGCGAATCTGCACATGCGAAGCCTGATTGCTGTGAGGGGATCGATACTGCATGCGGAAGGGCTGCCCGAACAGGCGTGCAGTGGGACCACCGGGTGGTTGACGACGGGACATCGGGAAGGTGCGTGTTGTGGACTGGGGATACCTGTCAGCGGCAGCGCCCTTTACGGGGAGCTGGCAGGAGACAGAGACGTCATAGTACCGATGAAGCCGGTGAAAGCCGATGGAGGGAAGGGCGTCAGGGAGATGACGAGACAGGAAGGCGTGTTGTGGAAACCATGAACGGCGGTGCGCCCAAGGCCGAACCCGTTCAAGAGGGAAACCGAACCACGCACGTTGCGCCTCTGCGCGCATCCTGCCTCAATGAGCACCCCGTGCCTGCGGCGGGTCATGAAAGGAGGGGGTTTGCTGGCCCTTCTGAAGCACCACGCTCACCCCGTGACAGGGGCATCGACTGGAGAGCCGTATGCGGGAAAACCGCCCGTACGGTTCGGCGGGAGGGGCGGCCCGAAAGGGCCGTCCCTACCCCTATCCAGGATCCGTCGTCCCATGGTCCGTCGTCCCGGGTCTGGGCCGGTGGTCATCAAGCACGCAGATGTTCGCGCATCAGCGCGGCGTAGTCGGCCTGGTCGCTGACGGCGGCGCATTCGCGTGCGCTGTGCATCGACAGCATCGGCGCTCCAAGGTCGACGCAGGAGATGCCGAGGTTGGCGGCTACTGCCGGGCCGATGGTCGAGCCGCAGCCCAGATCGGTGCGGGCGACGAAGTCCTGCAACGCGATGCCGGCGCGACGGGCGCAGGTGTGGGCGTGCGCGGCGCCGGCGCCGTCGGTGGCGTAGCGGTGGTTGTGGTTGGTCTTGAGCACGATGCCGCCGCCCAAGCGCGGGCGGTGGCGCGGCTCGTGGCGGTCGGCCCAGTTGGGATGCACGGCGTGCGCCATGTCGGCGGACAGCATCCGGCTGGCGGACAGCGCCGCGAGATAGGCAGAACGATCGAGCCCGCAGCCCAGCGCCAGGCGTTCGAGCACCTGGCCGAGCAGGCTGCCGTCCGCGCCCTCGGCGCTTTCGGAGCCGACTTCCTCATGGTCGAAGCAGGCGAGCACCTGCACCACGTCCGGTTCTGCGGCTCCGGCTGCGATCAGGGCCGACAATCCGGCGAAGCATGAGGCCAGGTTGTCGAGTCTGCCAGAGAAGATGAATTCTTCGCGTGCGCCGCCGCGCGTGGCCGGGGTGAGGTCGTACAGAGACAGGTCCAACGCGCCGATCTCAGCGGGCGTGATCCCGGCGGCGGCGGCGATGAGCGCGGCGAACTCCTCGCCCGCGTCGGTGCTGTTGCCGGAGTTGGAAGCCAGGCCCCACAACGGCGCGAGATGCAGTTGGGGATTCAGTTTGAGGCCGTCGTCATTCACTCGGCGGTCGAGGTGGATGGCGAGGCTGGCGACGCGTGCCAACGGTCGACCGATGCGAACCGGCAGGCAGAGGCCGTCGCGCGTCCAGACCTCGCCAGCCAGGCCAAGGTCGCGATCGACCCAGGTGTGGGTGAGGGCGCTGCCGTAGACCTCGACGCCGAGTTGGAGGCATTGTTCGCACGCATAGGCGGCGCGCGGCTTCAGGCGCAGGTGCGGGCTGTCGGTATGCGCCCCGATGAGGGCGAAGCGACGAATCCGGCGCGATGGGATGACTGCGCCGATGACCGTCGCCCCGCGCCGGAGGACATAACGGCCGGGGGCTATGTCCCACGTCGCTGAGGGATCGAGCGCCTGGAACCCCGCCGCGGCCAAGCGGCGGGCGAGTTCGCGCGCCGCGTGCGACGGGCTGGGCGATGCGTCGAGGAAAGCGAGCAGGTCGGCGACGGTGTCCATGACTGATCGTTGCCCGCGATCCCCTTCAAGGCAAGCCGCCCCCGCGATCACGACGGATCAGCGGCCGGCAGCTCGCCGGCCACGGCGATGTGGACCTCGTCGCTCCTGTGGCCGAAATGCGAATGGAGCGTCGATGTCCACATCGACGGGTTCTGCGCAGCGAGACGCCTGGTCCATTGGCCAACGCCTGGTCCTTTGGTCAATTACCAGGGCCGGCGGCAGGTCGGCTGGACCATCAGGCACGAAGAACGGACGCCTGGCGAAACCAGGCGTCCGACGAAGAACACGGCAAAGGCTGCTGTCCCGCAGGCGCGGGTTCCGGGTTCAGCCGGGAACGGGCGTGACCGGCACCACGTCGACGAAGCGGTTACGGTAGGTCACCTGGCCGTCGATGACGGCGAAGATGGTGAAGTCCTTGCCCACGGCGGCACCGCGTCCGGGCTTGAACCGGCCGCCGACCTGGCGCACCAGGATGTTGCCGGAGCGGACGTGTTCGCCGCCGTACTTCTTGATGCCCCGGCGCTGGGCGCGCGAGTCGCGACCGTTCTGGGTAGAACCGGTTCCCATTTTGTGGGCCATAAAGGACTCCTCTGCACTGGCCGGTGCATCCCGGCGGGGTGGGGAAGCTAGCAACCAACGAGCAATCGGCAAGAGTGGGCCTGCGCTTCGCTGCCTTTCGCCGCCTTTCGCCAGCGGTCGGCGACCCATCTGATCGGAACCAGCCAGCCGGCACCAGGCCGCAGCACGGTTCGACCACCCAGGCGCCGGACCACGGATCGCTTCCGCGATTGCGCTCTTTTCCCCAGGTGGCTGCCTCTATGCTGCGCCCCTTCAGGAGGCACCCATGCCCACTCAGCTCGGAGGGGATTTCGCCGGAAACGGCCGCAAATTCGCCATCGCGGCGGCCCGCTTCAACTCGGCGATCGTCGAACGGCTCATCGAGGGTGCCCTGGATACCCTGGCCCGTCATGGAGTCGCTGACGCCGATATCACCGTGGTGCGCGTCCCTGGCGCCTGGGAACTGCCCCTGGTGGTGCGCCGCCTGGCTGACACCAAGCGCTTTGATGCGGTGATCGCGCTGGGCTGCGTCATCCGGGGTGAAACCCCGCATTTCGATTACGTCGCTGGGGAATCGGCCAAGGGCCTGGGCGTGGTCGGGCTGACTTTCCCGGTCATTAACGGGGTGCTCACCTGCGACACCACCGACCAGGCACACGCCCGCTCGGGGCTGAAGGCCGGCAACAAGGGCGCCGACGCGGCGCTGGCCGCGCTCGAACAGGTCAACGTGCTGAGGGCCATCGGCGGCGCTCATGGTTGATGCTCCGCTGCCGTCTACCGGGTCCGGGACCAGCGGATCCGGAATCGGCCAAAGCTCGAGCGGACGCAGCGGTTCCGGCGCGAACCGGGGCGACCGCCAGGTCCGCACCCTCGGCCGCACCCTCGCCCTGCAATTGACCTACGCCTGGGAACAAAACCGCTACGTCGATGACGGCAATCTGTTGCCGCAAGAGGTCCTCGACGGCCTGCCGCTCGCGGCGGTGGCCTTCGCCAGCGAGCTCTTCGCCAGCATGCGCGACCACCGCCAGCCGATCGATGCCGCCATCGACCAGCGCCTGGAAAACTGGACCATCCACCGCCTGGCCTGCACCGACCGCGCCATCCTGCGCATCGGCACCTGCGAACTGCTCTACGGCGCTGGCACCCCGCCCAAGGTGGCGATCAACGAGGCGATCGAGTTGGCCAAGCGTTTCGGCAGCGATTCCAAGACCGCACGCCTGGTCAATGGCGTGCTCGATCGCACCGCACGCGACTTCCGTCCCGACGAGATGCGCGGCCAGGAACCCCGCCGCACCGGCGAGACCGGCGTGCTGAGCGATGTGTGGAAGGGCGACAACCAGCCGCGCCCGCCGACCAGCCTGCTGCGGCCCGAGGGCGGCGCGCCGCGCGCCTAGCAGAAAACCATGGCGGCATCCGGATGGACCGAAACGGACCAGGCTTGGATGCGCCGCGCCCTGCGCCTGGCCTCGCTTGGCCTGGGCGCGACGGCGCCGAATCCGTCGGTCGGCTGCGTGCTCGTCCGCGCTGGCCGACTGATCGGCGAAGGCCGGCATCGCCGCTGCGGCGCCGAGCACGCCGAAGTCGCCGCACTCCAAGACGCGCGCCGACGCGGCGCGGATCCTCGTGGAGCGACCGCCTACGTGACGTTGGCGCCCTGCACCCGGCCCGGCCGGCAACCGCCGTGTGCGGCAGTGCTGGTTGCAGCCGGCGTCGCGCGCGTGGTCGCGGCGATTGCGGACCCGCACCAGGAAGACGCGGGCAGGTTCCTGCCCGGCATCAACTATGCTGTCGGCTGCGGTGCGGACGTCGCGCGCCAGATCCACGGCGGCTTCCTGACCCGCATCCACCACGGCCGCCCGCGCATCACCGGCAAATGGGCGATGACCCTCGATGGATGCCTGGCGGCGGTCGGGGGCGACAGCAAATGGATCTCGACCCCGGCGGCGCTGGCGCTGGCGCGGCGGCGGCGGCGGGCGTTCGACGCCATCGTGGTCGGCAGTGGCACGGCGGCGGCCGATGATCCGCAACTTCTGGCGGTCGGCGCACGCGGCCACCTCGACGGAGCGGGTCCGCGCCGGGTGGTGCTCGGGCGCGATCCGCGTATCAATGAGCCAGCAAAATTGCTGGCGCCTGCGGCGGCCCCGCTGCTGGTCGCTGCGGATGCAGCGGTGCTGCGCGCGCGTCCATGGCTTGGGCCGCATCTGATCGACCAGGTCGACAGCCACGACCCGCAGGCGGTGGCGGCGTGGCTCGGGCGGCTGGGTTGCAATGACGTGCTCGTCGAGGGCGGAGCGCAGATCCACGCCGCGTGGTTGGCAGCCGGGCTCTACGACCGGCTCGAGATCTATCTGGGCACGGTCGCGCTTGGCGGTGGACTCGCGGTGGCGATCGGTGGCGCCTGCGCCCGTATCGCCGAGGGTGGCGCCTTCGTCCATGAGGAAGCCCCGCGACTCATCGCCGGCGGCGTGGTGTTGCGGTTGGGCCGCGCCGCTGCGACCGCCTCGCCCCGATCGGCGTCATGATCGCCGCCCTGCTCGGCCGGCATTTCTGGATCCCGGCCTACCTCGCCCTGGCGCTCGGCCTGTGGCTGCCGGGCGGTGAATTCGCCTGGGCGAAGGCGGTGGTACCGTTCTCCTTGGGCGGAATCCTGTTCTTCACCTGCTTGCGCATCCCCCTGGCCGAGGTCGCCGGCGGACTGAAAGATGGGCCGCTTCTGATCCGTACCGGCTGGATGGCAGGACTGAAGCTGATCGCGATCCCCGCATTCACCTGGGGTGTCACCTGGTTCATCGCCCCGGCCTGGGCTCCGGGCATCGCCCTGGTCAGCATGATGCCGGCCGGGCTGTCATCGGTGGCCTTGACGGACCTGCATCGCGGTGACCGCGTCCAGGCCTTGTTCCTGATCCTGGCCACCAGCCTGCTTGCGCCGCTGACCATCCCCTTGGCGATGTCGGCGGTTCTCATCGGTCAAGCCAGCCACGGTCAGACCGGATTCGCCCCAGTCATGCCAACTCCAGCCCAGATGGCTGGGCAGACGGTCTATATCCTGATGCTCCTCGCGATCCCGTTTTGCTCGGCCCAGTGCCTGCGTCAGATCGCGCCGAAGCTGATCGCACGCGGCATGTCCTGGTGGGGTCGGCTCTCCATCCTGTCGCTCATCGTCATGGTGCTGCTCTGCGGCCTGGGCAATCGCGCGGCGTGGAACGACTGGAGTCCCGTCCGCATGCTCATCCCGCTGGCGCTCACCTGCCTCGCCACCGGGATCAGCTTGGGCCTGGCGCTCGGACTGCGCCGCTGGTTGCCAGGGTCCACCGTGACCGCCTTTGCTTGCGCCGCACTCTACATGAACAACGGCCTGGCGATCGCCTACGCCACGAAGTTCCATCCCTCTCAGGCCGAGATCATCCTGCCCTGCGTGCTGATGCAGGTGCCGATGGTGGCAGCGGTGGTGCTTTGGGGGCGCTGGACGAAGGCCGAACCGATGGCACCAGTGTCAGCTTGAAGCCAAAATCGCAATTGCACCCCATCTGCTGCGTTGGTCGTCAGTCATTGGGCGCTGCCCAACTCCTTCCTCCCGCCTTGCATCTGGGGCGCACTTGCGATTTTTCCACAAAAATTCTGGGTTTGGGATGATGGGGTCTACATTCGGGGCTGGAGGCCATGGCGATCGCATCACCCATTTGGTGATCGAGAGGTTCCCACCACATCACATCCCCGCAACGGTTTGCATATGAAAGCGAGGGTTCATTGCGATGTTTCTGTTGAATCCGCATATCGGCGTCGAAACCGGCAGTCGTGCCGCGTGCCGCGTGCCGCGTGCCGCGTGCCGCGTGCCGCGGCACCTGATGGCGTCTGTCCTTGGTTGCTTCCAGAAAAGACGACCGGAACGTTCCGATCCTGCGGAGCGTGGCAGCGTGAACTTGGCTGCGCCCCTCGCTGGCCGACCCAACAGCCTGATAGGATCCCCGATGCCTGAAAACCTGACGATTATCTCCCTCGACGGAATCTGGGGATTCGCCTTGGATCCTGAGCAACGCGGTCTGCCGGAGCGTTGGTTTTCGCGCTCATTGACCGGCAGCGCCCGCCTGCCGGGGAGCACCGATGAGAACGGCCAGGGCATGCAGCAGACCGAGGATCCCGAACTGTGGGGCGGGCTGACCCGGGCCTGGACCTATGAAGGGCAGGCGTGGTACCAGCGGAGCATTTCGATCCCGGCGGATTGGGCGGGTCGGCAGGTGCGGTTGTTTCTCGAACGTTGCCATTGGCTGTCCCGAGTGTGGATCGATGACCTTGAAATCGGTAGCGATCGCAGCCTGTCGACCCCTCATGTGTATGACGTGGTGGCGCCGCCAGGCGAGCACCGCCTGACCATGCTGATCGACAACCGCATGCTGGTCGATATCGGCTTGTGGAGCCACAGCATCACCGATTACAGCCAGACCAACTGGAACGGCATCATCGGCCGGGTCGAACTCCAGGCGCACGCCCCGCTCTGGGCTGAAAAGATCCGCGTCGTCCCTGATTATGACCGGAGGCGGCTGGAGATTTCCGGGCTGATCCGCAATGCGACCGGCCACGGCGGCGCTGGCCGCTTGACGGTACGGTTGTGCCGGCATGGTCGAAGCAGGGCCTTGTGCCAGAGCGCGCAGGCAATCCCCGCCCTGGTCGATTCCACGCCGTTCCAGTGCGAGGTCGACCTCGCCCAGGTCGAGGTCGAACGCTGGGATGAATGGACCCAGGGCCGGTACGAGATCGTCGTGGCAGTGCATGAGACCGGACAGCCATCATCGTTTTCCTGCCGGGTCCCCTTCGGCTGGCGCGATCTGCGGGTGGTGGACAAACGCCTGCGCCTGAATGACCGCTGGGTGCTGCTGCGGGGCACGGTGGAATGCTGCATTTTCCCGCTGACCGGGTATCCGCCGATGACCCTGGCCCCGTGGCGGCGGATCTTCAGGTTGCTGCGTGAACATGGGCTGAACCATGTCCGCTTCCACAGCTGGTGTCCGCCCGAGGCGGCCTTCATCGCCGCGGATGAACTCGGGCTGCTGCTGCAACCCGAACTGCCCGCCTGGGCTTGGTGTCGTCCCGGCTCGCCGCTCAGCGAATTCCTGCAATTCGAAGGCCGACGGGTGCTCGATACCTATGGACACCATCCCAGCTTCGCCCTCTTCGCCCTGGGCAATGAGTTGCCGGGCGACCTGGAGCACATGGAGGCGATGACCAGCGAATTGCGCGAATATGATCAACGGCGTCGCTTGCTGACCTCGCATGCCGGCTGCCGGTCCCCCATGTCGCAGATGGATTTCTTCGTGAATTCCAATGTCGGGCTGCATTCGGTGCGGATCAGCGGCCGCTTCAACGAGACCGGCCGGACCAGCGCCAAGCCCGCGGCCTGGACCCCCGGCGACCACCGCGGCCTGAGGCTGGCCAACCAGGCCGGCCGCCACAGCGGCGATGGGACCTCGCGGGATTACCGTGGGGCGGTGGCGGAATGCCCGGTTCCGCTGGTAGTGCACGAACTGGGCCAGCATGTGGTGCATCCGGATTTCTCCGAGCTCCGCCGCTATACCGGCGTGCTCAAACCGTTCAGCCTGATCCACTATCATCAGCAATTGCGCCGTAACGGCCTGTGTGGGCGCGGCCTGGGTGGGGGAAAATTGCTGCGCCAATTCCAACAGGCGACGGGCCACCTGGCCTGGAAATGTTTTTACAAGGAAGACGTCGAGATCATCCACCGCACTCCGGGGATGGGTGGCTATCAGCTTTTACAGTTGAACGATTTCCCCGGTCAGGGCGAATCCCTGGTCGGGGCCTTCGATGCGTTCTGGAACAACAAAGGTTTGTTTTCAGCGGCGGAATACCGGGGATTCGGCGGCGCGACGGTACCGCTGGCGGCCCTGCCGCGCTTCGTCTGGCGCGCCGACGAGACCCTGACCGCCGCAGTCAGCGTGGCCCATTACGGCGCCGCCGACCTGCAGGCTGCGACGGTGCACTGGTCGGTGGTCGATAGCGCAACCGGAGCCGAACGCGCTGCGGGCCAGTGGCCGGGCTGCCACCTGCGCCAGGGCGAGGTCACGGCGGTCGGCAGCATCGAACTGCCCTTGGCCGGATTGCCCAGCCCGGCTGCGTTCAGCCTCCGCCTGAGCCTCGACGATGGCCGCGAACGCCTTGAGAATCAGTGGAGTTTCTGGTCCTACCCGGTTGAGGTGCCAGCCGAGCCGACGGCCGGGATCCTGATCGCCACCCGGGACGACCAGGACCTGCGCACGGCGCTGGCCGAGGGTCGCAGCGTGCTGCTGACCCTGACCGATCTGCGCTCGTCCGACTACCAGGATCTGATCCGCGCCGTCTTCAGCCCGGTGTTCTGGTCCATCCGCAACATCCCCACCGTCCACCCCGGCACCATGGGCCTGCTGGCCGACCCCGCCCATCCCGCCTTCGCCGGATTCCCCACCGGGACGGCTGCGGATTTCCAGTGGATGGAACTGATCAATGGCGCCATCGCCTTCAACCTGCGGCTGCAGGCGCCCGGCCTGCAGCCGCTGGTCCGCTGCATCGATGATTTCCATCGCGGCAATCCGTTGGCGTACCTGCTTGAGGGCCGGGTCGGCAAGGGGCGGCTGCTGCTGAGCGGCTGCGATCTGGTCCAGGATCTCGACCGGCGTCTGGCGGCCTGCCGGCTGCGCAACAGCCTTTTGCAGTACATGGCCAGTTCCGCCTTCGACCCGCGCCAGAGCATCGATCTCGATCGGCTGTTCACCCCGCGCGGCATGCGTTACGCCAAGATCCTCAGCGCTGATGCCGAGAAGCCAGGTCTCGAGGCCTGGCGGATCCTGGATGCCGACTGGTACAGCGGCTGGGAAACGCCGGAAGCCGGCCCCGATTATCCACACCAGATCATCATCGACCTCGGGCTGCTGGCCCGGTTCCGCGGCGTGCGCTACGTCCCCTTCCAGCAGAAACCGGTGGAACGCCATGGCGTGATCCGCGAATTCGCGATCTTCGCCAGCGACCAGCCGGACACCTGGGGCGAACCAATCATCACTCGCAAGCTGATGCACAGCAGCCGGCTGGTGCATGACCTCTGGCTCAAACGGCCGATCACCGCCCGGTACCTCAAATTCGTTGCGCTGTCGGGATTCCGCGGGGTCCGCCATGCCGCGGTGGGCGAACTCGAACTGCTGGAATTCGAACATCTCGCGGCCGGTCCAGACCGGCCAACCACGATGGTCTATGAGGAGGCCGCCCCAGCGGACGATGACCGGTTCGTCGTCGAACAGTGAGGCCAACGCTCGGGCTGATCTGCGTTCACCTGCACTGACCTGCGCTCACCTGGGCTCACCTGCGTAAAGTACGGCCCTCGATCGTGGTGCGCAGGCGGTTGGCGATCTCCATCGTGGCCGGATCGGTCAGGCAGCGCTGATATTGGACCAGCCGTTCCAGGGCGGCGGCGCGGCCTTCGTGCAGTTCCAGACGCATGACCTCGTAGAAGGCGAGGGTCGGAAGGCGTGGCACCCAGGACTCGAGTTTTTCCGACTCAAGGATCTGGTTTCGTTTGAGCACGGCGGCGAGCGTGGTCCGGTTGGCGACCAGGGGGATGCCGGGGCAGTACTCCTCCAAGGGTTTCGCCGCGGCGAACCGGCCTGGTTCAGCAATCGGGATGCCGATAAAGGTGAAAGACCACTGCGCCAGGGCGATGAAGGGCAGGGGATCGTGGATATCCGAGAAGCTGATGTCGACGCTTTTGAACAACTTTTCCGGTAGCAGCGGAGCCTGCTTCCCGAAGCGGCAGCCGAGCAGGCGCACGGTGAAATCATTGCTCAGGCCACCGAGCGGTCGGAGATCGTGGAGGTCGTGATCCTTGAGCGTGATGGTCTTGTCCCCGGTCAGCAGGGTAAACACGCGGTCGTCGCACGGCTGCCTGGTGATCGTGGCCAGGATCTCACCGATCTGGAAGAATTCCGCCAAGGGGAACCCGTCCACCTGCACCTGTTTCAGGTTGCGCAGGTCCGACAACCCGGTCTCGGTGCCCGTGCGCCAGAGCGACAACTGCCCTGGTTCGATCGCCACCAGGTCGGCACCGGAAATAGATGCGGTAGAATAGGTCACCGTCAGGTTTTGGGGCTTCAGGCCTTTCAAGGCCTTCAGGCTCCCCCGGGGTCGGACGAGGGTGAGATCCCTGATCTGGGAACCCACCAGAATGGCGATATCCGCGTCGGTGGCGTAGCTCTTGCCAAAATTGGTCAACGCGATGCCGGAGAAGGATGTGCCCGGGGGAAGCTGTACCTCGTTCAGGTTGAGGGAGGGAATCTTCAATTCACGCAGCACCGCGGAAGATTCGATGGTGACGGCATAGAGCTTGAGTGATTGCAGGGGTTTCCCCTTCAGCCAGGTCAGGTCCAGAAGCCTGTTTCCCATCATGCTGATGGTGAGATTTTTTAGTTGCTTGAGGTCGGCAATGGGGGACAGGTCGGGACTGAGGCCAGAGATGGACAGATCGTCGAGTGGAAGGCCACGTAGGGGGCCGAGGGATTCCACCGGAAGTTCGGCCATTTCGAGCTGCTTGAGTGGCAGACCCACCAGCGGGGAAAGGTCCTTGATCGGAGTTGTGGCCAGCGACAGCCGGACCAGGGGCAGGCCGCGCAGCGCGTCGAGGGTGGTGATCTTCGACATCCTTTTGAGGTCGAGGTCGGCCACGGGCAGGCCGTCGAGGCACCGCAGGCTCGGCACCAGATCGCTGTGCAAGACGACTTTCAGTGCCCCTGCATCGGTCATGGTCAGGCACGGCCCGATCTGGCCGACCGCCATGCCTGCTGCTTTGGCGCAGCGTTCACGATACATATCCAGCCGTTTGCCGCGGTCGGCGAAGAATCCCCGGGCCGCCCGGTCGAGGCCGCAGCGGGCGAGTTCCTTGGCCAGGTCATCGCGCTGGGGTCCGGTCAGGTCGTTGGCCGTCAGCTTACCGAGCGTGTCCTGCTCCCCGAGCGCACCCTGCTTTCCAGGTACGGCCGGTTTCCCGGGTGCAGTCTGCTTCCCGAGCGTGGTCGGCTTCCCAGACGCGGTCAGCTTCCCCAGCGCGGTCAACAGGGGATCAAGGCCCGCCTGGCCGGCGCGGCTGGCGCTGGTGAGGCTGGTCTTGGCCGCGGCCAGATTGCCCTGGAGGAACGCCAATTCCGCCGCGAGCAGATGCGCCGGCGCCGATTCGGGATTGAAGCGCACCGCCAGTTCGACGAACACAGCGGCCTCATTGAGATCGCCGCGTTCGAGCTGGGCCGAGGCGCGCGAGATCCACGCCGGGGCGGCCTGGCGCTGGGTTTCAGCGTGTTCGGTCTGGGCCTGGCGCATGCGCAGGTAGGCCACGCCAGAGGCGGTGCCAAGCACCAACGATACCAGCACCACCGCGACCACCGCAACCCGGGTGATCACGCGCATCCGCGCGATCTGGCGCTCGCGGGTGGCGATCTTCTGTTCCTGCGCGGCGGCGTCGCCGGCGAGGTCGCCGGCCCTTCTCGCGGACTCGATCTGCTTCCATTCCGTCGCCACGCGTTGGACCTGTCCGGCCTGGGCCGCAGCGAGGGCAAACGAACCACGCCTGAAGGCGGCCTGGGCGTAGTGCAGGCCGGCCTCCAGCCGGAGCTGCCGCGCATCCGGGCAGCGCGGCCAGATCTCCAGCGCCTGTTCGGCGAAGGACACCGCGCGGCCCCAGGCCTCAAGATCCTCGCCGGCCTGCTCGGCGAGTTGCTGCCCCTGATCGGCCAGGCGCAGCGCGTCGCGGTGCCGAAAGTATCGCTTCAGCCTGGCTGCGACCTCTTCGGCTCCGGTTGGACGCTTGGCGCTGTCCGGATTGAGGCAGAGCATGGCCAGTCCAGCAAGTTCGCGCGGGATGCGGCGATCCGGCGCGCGCTCGGCGGGCGGCACGATGTGGCCCTTGACCGCCTTGTGGATGATCTCGGACACGCTGGTGCCGGCATGCGGTCGCTGCCCGGTGAGGATCTCATAGAGGATGCAGCCGAGCAGGTACACGTCGCTTGCTGGGCCGATGTGGGCGGGATCCGGCCTGGCCATCTCGGGGGCGAGGTAGGCCGGCGAACCGGTGATGGTGGTCGTGCTGGCGACCGGCTGGATGCCCGGGATGGCGTGCTCGCCGTAGGTGACCGCGCAGCCCCAATCCATCAGCAGCACCTCACCATAGTCGCCCACCATGACGTTGGCCGGTTTGAGGTCGCGGTGCAGCACCCCGCGCGAATGGGCAAAGGCCACCGCGTCGATGATCTTGCCCAGGATTTCCAGGTGCTCATCCAAGCCGTGTCTGGCGGCGAGTTCCTTTTCAGGTGCGCTGCGCGGGTGCAGCAGCGCATGCCAGGTCACGCCCTCAACCCGCTTCATCAGCAGGCGCAGTTCGCCATCGTTGTCGATCAGGTCGATGATCGGCACGATGTGCGGATGTTGCAGCGCCGCCGTGGCCACGGCCTCGGCATAGAACCCGGCCACGGCTTTCGCATCGGCCTGTCGGCGATGCAGGGTCTTCACTGCCACGATGCGCCCGAACACCCGCTGCACCGCCTCGCGTACCAGGCCCAGGCCGCCACGGCCGATCTCGTTGCCCAGGGTCAAGCCACCTGGCGGCAGGTGAAATCCACTGGCCGAAGTCCGGCCCAGATCGTCATTGATGGTGAGAGATCCCGCTTCATTCCCGGTTGGGCCGACGGCTGGCGCGCGGTCCGAGTGCTGGCGCAAGCCCGGTGACGGGGTGCGCACGTAGGGCCTGGCGAGCGGGGCCGAGCTGCGCGAGGAAGGCAACGGTTCGCTCATGTCCTCTCCGTGCTCGTGGTTGCACCGGTCCCGGAAAACCCGGTGAACCGCGGGAAATCATACCCTGGAAATGCGTTGGCTGCGACCGGTCGCCTGATGGTGATACACCGGCAGCAGGTTGGCGTTGAGCGGTTCCGGGCACCGGCTGCACGCTACCTGATGGGAGTCATGTGGAGGCGAACCGCGGGATTCAGGATCACCCGAACCGCCGGCGTGTTCCGCGGAAGGCGCCGACGATGCTGTGGTCGGGCGTTAGCCCGCGACCTGCTTCGGCACTGCCCGGCGCGAACCGGTCGATACGTGGCCGCCGGCTTCATGGCGCTGGGTGCTGGTACCGATCTGCTCAGCGACCCGGCGGCGCTCGCTGTGCTCGATCTCCTGCCGGATCTTGTCCCAGTCGATCGCCTGGCCGTGGTCGAGGCGATTGCGGGCCGACGCCAGCACCGGGTCTTCAGGAGCGCCCGACAGGGCACCGATGCGGTCGAGCTGCAGGCGTGCCTCGCCCAGGCGGTCTTCGATCTGGAAGAGCGGCACCGCATGGCTCAGGAATCGCACCGACTGGCGGGTGTCGCCCAGGGCCTCATGCAGATCGGCCAGCTGGAGGACCAGGTCGGGATTGCCGGGCTGGCTTGCGACCAGGCGCTGGAGGAGTTCGAAGGCGCGCTCGATCTCGCCGTGTTCGAGCAGGTCTTCCAGCAGCACCCGCCCGTGGCTGAGTTCGCCGACCTCGTCGCCGATGCGGTTGAAGAGCGCGACCAGTTCGCTGCGCTGTTCATAGGCCAGACCATCGGCCCCGAGGATGCGTTTGCGCGCGTGTTCGAGGGCGATGCCGTGGTTGTTGGTCTGCATCGCCACCTGCACCACGTTGCGCAGCAGGCGGTCGTATTCCGGCCCTGGATTGCGCTCCAGCAGGCGCGCCAGGCGCACTCGCGTCTCCAGGTCGTCCGGGCGCAGGCGGCAGATCTGGATGAGCAGGTCGCGGGCGGCCTCTTCGTCGCACATCCCGAGCGCGAGGTCGGCGGCATTGCGGTATTCGCGCAGCGTTGCCGCCCGGTCGCCGACGCGGTGGGCGAGTGCGGCGAGGCGCACCCGCAGGGTGATCTGCGCCGGTACGCGGACCAGCGCGGCTTCCAGCACCGTGCGCGCGCGGGGCAGGTCGCCGGCGGCGATCAGCGCCTCAACCGCCTGGGCCCAGCGTGCGGCGGCTTCGCCCTCCTGGCCGAGCTTCAAGCGCAATTCCGCGAGGGCGAGGAGGATTTCGACCTCGGCACCGCCGAGATCGATCATGCGTTCATAGGTGCGGATCAGGCCGGAATCGTCGCCGCTGCGCGCCTGCGCCTGGGACGCGAGGCGCAACTGGCGCACCGCGCCGTCGCGGTCACTGCGCTTCTGATAGGATTTCGCCAGCCAATCGTTGACCGCGGCGTCCTCAGGATCGAGCCGGCCGAGCAGCTCATAGGTGGCGAGCAGACTGGCGTCGGCGCTTTCGCCCTGGGCCGCAGTCCGACGTTCGGTGCTGTTGGCGCTGCGGCGGGTGGTGGTCCGGTTGCGTTGCGCCGCGATGGCGGCGCGCAGCACGGAGCGGGCCTCGGTTCCGCGCTGCTCTGCGACCAGGAGTTCAGCGCAGGTACGGGCGTGGTCGCAGCGGCTGGGATCGAGCGCCAGCAGCGATTGGTAGGCCTTGATCGCATCGCCGGGCCGGCCGAGTTCGCGGTGGGCGCGGGCGGCGATCTCAAGCTGCACCGCCGCCTGGTCGCGGTCGCCTTGGGCGGCGGCGAGGCGGGCGAGCACGGTGGCGGTCAGGGCGGGATCGGCGCCGTGCTCATGCGCCTCGTTGACTGCCTGCACGGCCTGTTCGAACTCGCGCTTGCCCTCGTAGTGGCGCGCTAGCTCCAGCCACACCCCGACCGCGTCCTCGCGTTCGTTGGCCGAGGTGTAGATCGCGGCCAGGCCCTTGAGCGGGGCCTCGGGATCGCCGCCCAGACGCAGGGCGTTGCGTAGCGCGACCACGGTGGCGGTGTGGTCGTTCAGGCCGGAGGCGGCGCGCAGGTATTCGGCGGCGGCCTCTGCGGCGCGACCGGCGTGATCGTGCAGTTCGGCCAGGTGCAGGTGCAGGCGGCCGCCGTCCTGGCCGCAGGCGATCGCGCGCTGGTACAGGCCCAGCGCCACCCGCCGATTGCCCCGGCTGAAGGCGGCGTCGGCCAGCACCACGAGTTCCGGCCCGCCCGCCAGGCGCAGCAGGCCAAGGCGGCGCAGTTCGGCCTGGGCGTGGATGGCGCGAAACGGCGTCAGGCGCGGATGGTCGCGGCAGTCGATCAGCGGCAGGCTGGTGCCAATGTGATCAAGCATGCGGCGGCAGTCGGTGGACAGATCCTGCGGTGCTTCCAGGTGCTCGACCCGGACCAGCACATCCCAGTCGTCCGGCACCTGGCCCACCGCCCGCGCCAGTTCGTCCTGGCGGCGCAGGCATTCGAGGATCATGCCGCCGGGATTGATTACCACACCGAGTTCGGCCTGGAACTTCGCCCAGGGATCCTGGGTCGGGCCGGCGTCGGTGAGGAAGACGACTTTCGGCTCCTTCCAGCCCAGCATCACCGCGAACTCTTCCTCGCAGTGGCAGTCGACCGCGTCGAGCAGCGCATCCTGGCTGAGGATGCCAAGTTCGAGCAACTTGCTGGCCAGGACCTGTGGCGGTTCCGGCGCCAACTGCACCAGCTGCGGTTCGAGCGTCGTCCAGGGCGCCACGTCGGCCCAGCCCACTGCCTTTGCGAAGAGCGGCGCGCCAGCCCCGGTGACCGCGACCAGTTGTCCGGCAGCGAAGTGCAGGCGGCGCTGCGTCTCTGCCGTCGGTCCGATCACCAGCACGCCGGAGCGTCGTTGCCCCGCCACCGCCTGGATCATCGCCGGCAGGTCGATGAGCAGACCGCCTGAACTCGTGGTGTTGCCAGCCATCACTGGTGATTGAAGCGGCCGGGGACCGCCGCGACAAGGGGGATCATGACCGACCGACGGGTCGGAATCGGTTTTAGATCCCCGGTCGGGTTCCCGGATCGGTGCCAGTCCGGGTGATCCGCGCGCGCGTCTCGCCATCGGTGTCGAAGTCGATGGGATCGTAATTTTCCAACGTCACGGCGTTGGGATCCACCGGCTCAGGGCCGTGCGCGAGGCGCGCTCCGGCGACCACCGCTGCCGCGACGAGCACCACGAGGCTGGCGATCGCTGGCCACCAACCGGCCATCGGCGCACTGGTCACGGACGTGCCCGACCACAGTCGCGCAGCAGCGGCGAGCAGCACCGCACTCGGTACTGCGATCCCGAGCAGCGGCGTCCACCAGCGGCCCAGACGCAGCGCGCTGTGCGCGTCCAGATGCCGGCGCAATGGTTCGAGGCCGCCGCTGAGCGCCAGGCCGCCGGTCACCAGGGCGAGCGAGACGACGGCGGTCCAGCTGGCGATTTCCCAACCGATGCCGCAGAGATCGCCGACGCGG
The DNA here is from genome assembly GCA_945876185.1 of Candidatus Kuenenia stuttgartensis. Lineage (GTDB taxonomy): Bacteria > Planctomycetota > UBA11346 > UBA11346 > UBA11346 > BJHQ01. Next base: position 48,926 of record CAMCMZ010000012.1, read on the forward strand.
TTGCTCGTCATCGGCAGGGTCGCGAACACGCCGAGGCAGCAGATCCAGGCGGTGATCCGTTCGCGTCCAGACGGCCAGCGTTCTTCCAGCGCCGCGACGACGCCTTCGAGCACCACCGCGAGCCCGCCAAAGGCCAGCAGGCTGGCGGCGATCAGCCAGGTGAGCGACGCAAGTGTGGCCACGGTCGGGGTGAACGCCGCCGCAAAGGCCAGCGGAATACCAGCGGCCAGCAGCAATGGTGACGGGGCAATGCCGGATCCGCTGAGGAAACCGGGGCCGGCGTTGGTCAGTGCGGTGGCGGTCAGCAGCGCCAGCCCCAGCGCGGCCAATGCCCCGACCGGGATGGCGACCATGGCCAGGCCGGTCAGGTCGCGCCCGCGTTCCAGCCGGCGCGCCAACGCCCCATGGCAGGCCAGGCCGGCGCCCAGACCGGGCAGCACCGCCAGCCCCAGGTCGGCCACCAGTCCCCAAGGATCCGCGACCGGGCGCAGGCCGGCTTCCAACCCGGTTCCGGGACGCGACAGCACGATTCCGGCCAGAGTCAGCACCAGCACGGCCGCGATCGGCAAGGCGATCAGCGCGAAACGTCCGATCGCCGCGATCCCGCCACGCACGATCAGGAACAAGGCGAGCGCGGTCAGCAGCAGTCCGATCACCGCGCCCCCCTGGAACCGGAGCGGGCCATGCTGCCCGGTCGCCACCGCGAGGGCGACCCGGGCATGATCGATCGGCAGGTCGTGCGCCGGTGTCCCGGCACCGAGGATCAGTTCTGTCATGACGACCAGGGTCCAGGCGAGGCCGCCGGCGAGCAGCACGGCGACCAGGCCCGCCGCCGCCACGCCGAGCCAGCCGGCGAAGCGCAGCGGCCGCGCAATCTGGCGCAGGGCCTCTGGCCAGGCGCGCTGGAGCACGTCCCCGACCGCGTATTCAAGCAACAATGGCCCGGTGCCGGCGAGCAGCGCGGTGATTGTCCAGAGGATCACACCCCAGCCGCCGTGATCGTGCAGGATGAACGGCAGCCGCCACCAGCCCAGAGCGGCGATGGCGAGCGCGCTAGCCCCCGCGAAGGCGAGCCGGCTCGGCCAGGGCGGTCGGTAGGTGAGCGTCACCACGATTCAGTCCAGCAATCGGTGCGAGTCCATGACCTGCTTCCAGGCCAGGAGCGCGGCGCGCGGGAGGCGTACAGCCGACGGCTGCCCGGCGGCGGCATCGAGGCGCTGAAATGGAATCGTGCGTTGTTCCAGGCGTTTGGCGACGAAAGCGGGACTGCGGCCGATCACCTCGGCGGCGGCCACGGTGTCGAGTCCATCCTCGGCCGGGCTGGTGACCTGCCAGATCGGCTCCCGGGTCAGGTCGTGACGGGCGGACTTGCGATTGCGTTGCACCAGCTGCGCCGCGGCCTCGACCAGACCGGCGCTGCCGGCCGCCGCGTGCAGGCGCACCAGGGCGAGGCGCAGTTCGTAGGATCCGCCCAGGGCCTGGTCCCAGGCCGGCAGGCGGTGGGCGAGCCACGCCGCTGCGTCGGCCGCGCTGCCATGCGCGACCGCGGTATCGGTGAGACGCGTCACCGCATCCACCAGGGCGTCCACCACGTCGTCAGCATTGTCGTCACCCTTGAGTACCGGTGCGGCGATCACCTCGACCATCGCCCCAGCGCGCTCGGTCTCACCGGCGAGCAGATGGCAGCGCACCAGCAGGGTCGCGGTGGCGCCGGTCGGGCGCAGGTTCAGCGCTGAAGCAGCCGCCCCGATCCAGTGCGCGAGATCCGCCAGACGTTCGCGCGCCGGCGGCAGCAGGCCGCGATCGATGCCGTCGATGAGCCGGCCGGCGAGCGCAGGCCAGTACACGGCCGGCGCCTTGGCCTCAGGTCCACTGATCAGCGCCGGCCAGTTCCGGCCGCTGCCGGCCAGGCGCGCGAGGTCGCGGATCGCCGCCTGCACCGGGGCCGGATCCAGGCCGGGCTTCGCCGATCCGCCCTGGCCTGCAGATTGCCCCTCGCCGGTGACGGCGCGGCTGGCGTGCTCGCACCAGGCCGGATCGAAATGACCGAAAAACAACTGCGGAATGGTGGCGAGTCCCGAATCAGTGGCGAGCACGGTCACGAACATGCCCTGCGCCCCAGCGAAGAGTTCATTGGCCTTGGCCCGCGCCGCGACCGGATCCAGGCCCTGGCCGATCAGCGACTCGACCGCGCCGGCCAGCGGACCGCTGCCGCTGGCCAGGAACTCCGCCACCGCCGTCGTCAGGCTGGGAGACAGCGGCGCGAGGAACGCAGAATGGAAACACAACTCGCCGGCAAGCATGGCGAACGGGTTGAAGTCGCCGGCCTGGGCGAGCTTTTCGATCTCGGCGACGAAGGCCTGGGGATCGTCGCCCAGAAGACGCGGGTCGGGTGCGGACATGGCTGCGATGATGGCGGCGGGTCGCGTCCAGCCAGCGGCGAGGGGCGGCGGTCAGGTTGGCGTCAGTACGAGCATGCGTGCGGTCAGTTGCGGGTCGCCGCGGTGGCCTGGCGCGACTACTCGCTGACCTGGAGCCGGCTCGCCGGATCGAGGTCAAAGCGGGCCGTCGCGGATGCGGACGCCAGTGCCGCCGGTGACCGCCACCAGCCCTGCACGTCGCGGCCCCAGAGCGCATTGAACGCGCACGGACGCGGTTGGGTGTAATCCGGCCGGAAGATGCGGGTGCCGCCGTTTTCGCGCTTCGCCGGGATCTGCCAGTCGGCGGGAACCTCTGCCCCGGGCCAGGCAAGACGGAGGTTGTCGACGCTCAGGCCGCGCACGTGTTCAGCCACCACGGCGGCGCGGGCGCGGCGGGCGGCGCGGTTGGCATTCGAGAACTGCGACGAGCGGTTGTCGTCCGCGATCGGCTCAGCGTCCTCCAGATACGGATAGGCCAGGCTGACATCGCGCAGGGTGATGTCCTCCAGCGCGCCGCCGTCCTCGCTGGTCAGCAGGATGCGGCCCTGGGTGCGGGCGACGAGGTTCGACACCTGGATGCGGCGAATGGCGCCGAAGGTGCCCGTGTCATTGCCCCGGCGCAGATCGAGGTGGATCGGTCGCGCGAACATGATCGGCGCGTTGGAATCCAGCACCAAGTTTGACGCCACCACGTCCTCGATCACCGCCCCGTTGCCCGAATAGCAGGCCAGGCCGCGGTTGCAGCCCGACAGGATGCAGTTCGCGAAGGCGACCTGCGTGATGTCATTGCGGGTGTTTTCCCAACCGACCTTCAGCGCGGCGCATTCGCTCGAGATCACGCAGTTGCTCACCGCAACGCGGCGCACTGGCCGGCTGCGGCCGTTGAGCACGATGCCGTCATCGCCGACGTGGATCTGGCAGTCGCTGATGATCACGTCGCTGGAGCCGCTGATGTCGATGCCATCGTTGTTCGGCAGGCGCGGATCCGAGGCGATGGTCACCCCCTGCACCCGCACCCGGTCGCTGCAGAACAGATCCAGGTTCCAGTTCGGCGGATCCGATAGACGCACGCCCTCGATCACCACGTCACGCGATCGGATTACCGCCACCATCACGTCCGGGCGCGGATCCTTGCCCCGATGCCACGACTCCGGCGTCGCCCCGGCATCGCACCAGTGCCAGCCCTGGCCGTCGATGGTGCCGCGGCCTTTGATCGTCACGCGCTCAGCATCCTGCACGACGAGGAAGTGTCGGCGCACGCGCTCCCATTCCGCTTCGGGGTTCGGACTCACCACCGGGATGAACTGTTCCCACCGCGTCGGCCCGACCAGGGTCGCCCCGGCAGTCAGTTCGAGCGTGGTGTCGCTGCGCACGAACAACGTGCCCGAACGGTAGCGCCCCGGCGGCACCAGCACCGTGGCTGATTGTTCTGAGGCGCGATCCAGTGCCTGCTGGATGGCCGTCGTGTTGTCGGTCTGGTCGTCGCCCCGGGCCCCGAGGTCGCGCACGTTGATGATGGTCATGGGGGGCGCTGAATACGGTGAGTCAACCGCTCGGCAACCCAGGCTGCTGCTGCGATCCCCAAAGAGATTGACTCGTCACGCGTCGGTGACGCGCCTCATGCTTCCCCGACGATCTTGGTGGATGGGATTGGCAACTCCAGGATGTCAGCCAAACCATACAGGTTGTCGATGCAGTCGTGGCCTGGCGCTGCAGCGAGATCCAACGAGTTGCGACGCAACCACACCGGAGTCAGGCCGGCGGCCTTGGCACCGACAACATCGTCATCGAAATGGTCACCCACATGGATGCATTGCTCCGGCAAGCATCCGAAGCGGGTACAGGCGTAATGAAAGATTCCGGAGTGGGGCTTGCGGAAACCAGCAATGGCCGGGGTTACCAGGTGCGGAACCAAGCCGGGCAGTCCGATCGCCCGTAACTTGTCAGCCTGCTGATCCGGCATGCCGTTGGTCACCACGGCCAGGGCGAGCCCGGGAGCTGCCAGCAGACCGCCAAAGACCTCCAGCACCTCGGGAAAAGGCTTCCAGTGCTGCCGATACACGGCCTGATAATGTGCCAGATGCTGATCCGCGTCGAAATCGCTGATTGGATTCGGCGCAGCTATCGCCCGGATACGCTGCCGACGGGATTCGGTCACATCCATGCGTCCTTCCAATGCCAAATGCCAGGTGGACCGGAGAGAAGTTGACCAGCGCTGTTCCGCCAAGGACGGATCGATTCCCATGGAGGTGGCGACGACCTGCAAGCCGTGCCGTTCGGCGGTGCGGTTATCGACCAAGGTGTCGTCCAGGTCGAAAAACACGGCGGAAAAACGCATTGTCTCGACGAATCAGCGTGGCGCGGGCAGCGACTCAACCGCGCCGGCCAGCACCTGTTCCGCAAAATAGCTGGAGCGCACGTACGGCCCGGACGCGACCCAACTGAATCCGGCCTCGCGGCCCCAGCGTTCGTAGGTGGCGAACTGGTCCGGGGTGACGAAGCGCAGGATGTCGTGGTGGTCGAGGCTGGGCCGCAGGTATTGGCCGATGGTCATGATGTCGACGTTCGCTGCGCGCAGGTCGGCCATGATGGTGCGGACTTCGTCGTCGGTCTCGCCGAGCCCCACCATGATGCCCGACTTGGTGCGCCGGGTCGGATCGATTTCCTTGATCCGGCGCAGGAATTCCAGCGAACGGCGGTAGCGCGCCTGCGGTCGCACGGTTGGGTAGAGCCGCTCGACGGTCTCCAGGTTGTGATTGAAGACGTCGGGTTTCACCGCGACTGCTGTGGCCAGGGCGGACCCGTTGCCGCAGAAGTCGGGGGTCAGGATCTCGATGAGCGTGCCGGGACAGCGCCCGCGCACGGCGGCAACGGTGGCGGCGAAGTGCGCCGCGCCGCCATCGGGCAGGTCGTCGCGGTTGACCGAGGTGATGACGACGAATTTCAGTCCAAGTTCCGCCGTCGCGGCGGCGATGCGCTCGGGTTCATCCGCCTCCAGTGGCGGCGGGGTGCGGGTGTGGGCGACATCGCAGAAGGTGCAGGTGCGGGTGCAGGCCTCGCCCATCAGCATGAACGTCGCCGCCCGTTTCGCCCAGCATTCCTGGCGATTCGGACAGGTCGCTTCCTCGCAGACGGTTGTCAGCCGGTGCTTGCGCACGATGGCGTCGGTGACCGCGCTTTCCGCCGATTCCGGCAGGCTGCGCCGGAACCAGGCCGGCAGGCGTTGGCGGGTGGGACTGACGGGGACGACGGGCATCGCAGGATTCCAGGGGGCGGTAGCGTGGCTGGGGATCTACGCAGGCCAACCGGTTTCAACCCAGGGCTGCGGTGGAGTGAACCGTGGATGGCCACGAAGGGCGCAACGGACCCAAGGGGGAGACCACTGCCCAGGGTCGGTAGTAGGTGTTTCCGCAGTCGCTGCGCCACGGTCTGTGGCCTGGACGAATCAGGTGTCTGGCCAATCAGCCTGACGCAACAGGCCCAATTTGGTAGAAATGGTTAATTATTCATGAATATTCTTCACGCAGCATCGAAAAATGTCATGCAGCGGGTGAACTAAGGCTGGTAAACTGCAGTTCAACCTTTCCAAGGAGCTCTTCGGTGAAGCCTCAACCAACTCCCTTTCTTTCGCCAACCATACGAATTTTCTTCGGGATACAGCACCGGTCCGGGGTGCTGCGCGGTCTGCTGATCCTGCTGTTCGCCTTGGCTCATGGCTTTGGTGCAGTAGTAACTGGGGCGCCGCTTCCGAAGACGGCGCCCAAAATCACCGGCCAACCGACCTCGCTGACGGTGACCGAAGGATCACCAGCCAGTTTCCAGCTCACCATGAGCACGAGCAGTTCCAGACCGATGACGTTCACCTGGACGAAGTCCGGGGTCACCGTCGGCACCAACAGCGCGAACCTGTACATCAGCAAGGTCAAGGCATCTGACGCCGGATCATATTCCTGCAAGGTGAGCAACGGGACGCTGCCCGATGCGGTGTCGAACACCGTCACCATCACCATCAAAGCAGGTCCGGCCAATACCCCCGCAAGTGCCACCGGACCGACCACGCCTCCCCCGGCAACACCTCCCCCCGTCACACCGGCTCCTCCGGCAACGCCAGTCACGCCACCCGGCGTGCACGCGGGCCAACCTGGCAGCCCGTCCACCGGGACCACTCCGGCACCTCCGACCACGCCGTCCACTCCCCCCGCAAATGTAACCGGACCGACCACGCCTCCCCCGACCACGCCTCCCCCCACCACGCCCGTCACGCCTCCCGGCGTGCACGCGGGCCAACCTGGCAGCCCGTCTACCGGGACCACTCCGGCTCCTCCGACCACTCCGGCCACTCCGGCCGCCCCGGCGGCGCCAACCACCAGGATCGACACCCTGGGCGAACATTTCTACACCACCGGCAGCGAAGCAGCCGGTGCGTACCGCTACATCGGCATCATCGGCCACCTCTTCACCGACCCGGCGCCGGGCCGCTCCGCCCTGCACCGGATCCTGTTGGCCAACGGCGACCATTTCGCCACCACCTCGACCCAGGAGATCAACCAAGCCGTGGCCGCTGGCGGCCGGGATGAGGGAACCTTGGGATATGTCCGCGATGGCGACGGCTCGGGAAGCCAGATCGATCATTTCTATACCATGAACAGCCATGAGCAGTCGACCCTGCGGATGAGCTATGAGGGCATCGCCTGCTGGTTGAGTGCGACGTCCTCATACGGGACCGTGGCAGTCTATCGGCTGGTCGATCGCCAGGGCATGCACCTGCTGACCACCTCGGTGGTCGAGAAGGACAACCTGATCCGCGCCGGCTGGACCAATGAGGGGATTCCAGGGTACCTATACACCCAATCCGGCCCTGCGAATGTTGCGTTGTACCGCATCAAAATGCCCAATGGCATGACCAGCGGCGACCATTTCTATACCACCTCGGCGATCGAGCGCGCCAGTTGCCTGCGCGTGACCGGGGCCGTCGATGAAGGCATCATCGGCTACGCGCCACTTGGCGGAATACCGCTCTATCGTCTCGTCGACGGGCTCCACCATTTCTATACGGCGAGCGCCACTGAACGGGACGGAGTCGTGTTTCATCCCGGCTACAGCAATGAAGGAGTGCTCGGTTATGCCTACCGGTCCCAGCGGTCCGGTACCGTTCCGCTGTATCGGTTGTTCGGTGATCATCACCATCTGCTCACCATAAACGCTACCGAAAGGCAATTGCTCCTGACCCTGGGATTCCAGGACGAAGGCATCGCTGGCTGGGTGTGGCCTACCGATTCGGCGGGAACCTTGAAGGTCACGGTCTACCGCAAGTACGGCAATGGCGAGCACCTTTTGACCACCAATTCCAATGAGGCGCCGTCCTATGCCCTGGAAGGACCGGCCTTCAAACTTTGGTCATCTGAGGTCGATAGCGGCTGCTCGCCCCTCTACCGCCTGTCCGGTCAGGTCGGCATCCCGCCCGATCAGCCCCAGGTGATGCCGCTGAAGCGCCTGCAGAAAAGTGGCGCCCATGTCTACACCACCAGTTCCGAAGAAATCGCCGTGCTTACCGGCCAGGGCTGGAATGTGGAGGGCTCGGCGGGGTTCATCGCCACTTCAGCTCTGGATGGCACCCGGCCCCTGTACCGGCTTGATAACGGGGTGTTCAGTTTCCTGTCCATCTCTGCCACCGAGCGGGACGCGCAAGTGACGGTCGCCGGGGCCACCCGTGAGGGGATGCTCGGCCACGTCCTGACCTATCAGGCCCCTGGCACTCTGCCCTTGTACCGCTACCTGTTGCGCGGTGGTCGTCACCTGTGGACGGCCAGTGTCGACGAAGTCGTCTCCATCGTGGCCGGCGGCGCCACTTCCGAAGGCGTGGTTGGCTATGTCTATCCCTCCAAGGCCACGGTTGCCGGCACGGTGGCGGTGTACCGGCTGTACCATCCCAGCGGCGACCATCTGTATTCCACCAGTTCCACTGAAGGGACCGGGGCTGGCGGTTTCACCCTCGAGGGCGAGGCCTTCCGCCTGCTGGTCAACGAGCGCGCCGACACCCTGCCGTGGTACCGCCTCTTACTTACCTGGCAGGTGACGGTGCCGGTCTCCACTCCTGTGCCGGGCAGTACCCCCACCCAAGGCTCCAGCGGTACGGTCATCAGCAGCGCCGATGACAGCCTGTTCAGCCCCACCGGTGAAGGTGTCATCTCCATCCCGATCAACACCAATGGCCGGACGCTCAGTTCGGGTCACGGCCCGGGCAGCCGCGAGGTGCCGCTGGTCAATGTCGATGAGACCAAAGGGGTGGCCATCATCAGTCCGGTCCTGACGAGCGCGCCCACCGTGACCACCCGGCCGGTTGATGGCAACGTGCCGGGCGGATCGACGTCCAGGCTGGCCTGGAACACGGTGGCCAATGCGAGTAAGTATGTGGTCAAGGTCGTGGATATGAACCTGCGCACCGGCATTAATCCGGTCCTGTCCAGCAGCACCGGCACCGTAACCTATAAGGACATTCTCGTCCAGGATGGCCATCTTTACACTTGGTCGGTGGCGGCCCAGGACTCGACGGGCCGACTGGGTCCGGCTGAATCGGGCGAATTCACCATCATGACGGCGGGATACAACTCCGACTTTGTCAGTCTCAGCGCTTACGACGCTTGGGCTGCGGTCGACGAGCCCAAGGCCTGGTTGCACAACTACACCGCCCTGCCGACCCCGGGCGACAGTTACTGGGCGGAATGCAAAGCGACGGAAAAGCTCCTGGTGGCCCAGGCGGGTTATAAGACTTACGTCGAACCCTTCACAGCCAAGGCCCCATATGGCAATTCCAACGTGTACTGGGGCAACGGGACCAGCGACTACTCCTATCGCCCAGGTTACGTGAAGGACATCCACGATCGGTTCTTCCGCCAGAGATTCGGTTCGTCAGCCTACCAGGCGGTGCTCATTCCCATGGACATGCTCGATCAGGACGGCAAGGCGGTGTATCAGGCCTGGCTGGACAAGACCGCCGGGGGCAACCTGGTCGACCGCTTCATGCCCATCGAGACGAGCATGGACGCCATCGCCAAGCTGCCGGACCACGGTGCTTTCATCACTGACAATGCTGTGGTGGTGAAGAGCTTTAACCAGATCATGGGCCTCACCCCGTGGAACCAGGCGGCGATCCAACGTGAAGCGGTGCTCACCGACATCTACGCACTGCTCGAGTTGGAAGGCCAAGCCCTGCAGCGCCAATTTCCGCCCAGCGTCTTAGCCATCTTCCCATCGTTGCAGTTCAACCCGCCTTCAGAAAATTCACTGATGGGCGCAATTTGCCATCTTGCCAACATCTGCGACTACAATGGTTCCAACGGCCTCGGGTCATTCAAAACCCTTAGCAAGACCCTGATCCCTTTCACCTTCCGTGGTGTCGGATACCGGCTGAGTTTCGATACCACCGAGCGCACCTATGGCGCGAGCACAGGCATTTCGACGTCATTTTCCAACACATTAAGCCTTCAGGATTTCCTGACCGCCGGTGTAGCCGTCAAGGTGGGTGACCCGGAGTTCACCATTTATGTTTCCAAGGGCATTTCGATCAAAGGGATACTTGATGCGGCTGCCCTGTTTGTGGGGGCGAATGGTCAACCGGGACTTGCCAGCAAACTGACAGCACTGAGCACGGCCGTTCCCGACAGCTTGAATTTCACCATACAAGACGGCGCTGCCATCAACTTTGGCTACAATCCTCAGACCAGGCAGCCCTACGTTCGTATCAACACCTATTTCGGTGCCGGTACCCCGGCTACGCTGCCCGGGGCGTTGGGGTTCAATGGGAAATGGGGGAAATCCTGGAAGATCGATGGTGATTTGAAGCAGCTGAAACGTCCGCTTTGGTAACGACCTGAACTGATCCAGGCCGGAACCCGGTGGTGCCCAGACTGAACAACCCAGGGCACCTCGGGGAACCATCCAATGATAGGCATACGACCGCGGTCGCCAACATACCCGAAACCACCATGCTATCCACCAAAGATCCTGAAGCCCACATGACCCCTGCATCCTTCCTGACCACCCCCCCGGAAACCACCATGCATCCCACCATCCATCCCACGCTACCCACCCTGGTCTGCGCCCTCGCCCTCCTGGGCCAGACCAGCATCGCCAGTGATGCGCCGCTCACCATCACCGCTACCACGAACAACACGACGTTCCAAGATTATCAGTACGAATCGTCGACCCGAGACCTCGTTTTCAATGGACTGGGCGGCCGAGACAGCTTTTTGAGCGGCAGTGGCAATGATGTCCTGCATGGCGGCGAAAACGCCGATTACATCGCTGGCGGTGCGGGGAACGACCTTATCTACGGCGATAATGGCAATGATATGCTTGATGGTGGTGCAGGCGATGATCGTATCTATGGCGGCAGTGGTACAGATCGCCTGTGGGGCGGAGCTGGCAATGACGTGCTCGATGGCGGAACCGGGTTCGACATCATGTCAGGCAGCGAGGGTAGCGACACTTATTACGTCGACGATGCAAATGATGTTGTCGTTGAAGCCGAGGTGCTCCGCGGTACGGATCGGGTCTACGCCAGCGTCAGCTACATCAGCAAATCCTATGTCGAGGAGATCTACCTGATCGGAACCGCGAATATCGACATCCAGGCCCAGCAGAGGTCCGAAGTCCTGGTCGGCAATGCCGGTAACAACACGATCCATGCCAATGTCGGGGATGATTCGGTGGATGGTGGGGCCGGGGACGACATCCTCTATGGCGAGTGGGGCGCCGATGTTCTTCGTGGCGGCCCTGGTCGCGACCAGTTCGTCATTAACTTTTCCGATGGTGGCGGCTGGGATCGGATCCTGGATTTCACCTCGGGCGAAGACACCCTGGTGTTATCCGGCTTTACCGGAAACAAGCGGGGCACCGGTTCCGCCATCGTGAGCTATCCCATCACTGATCTGGCTATCGATTTTGCGACCGTCGCCGCTGACGCCTTGGTCGAGACGAGCCGGGCCCACCTAGTGTATGTTCCAGCTACCGGCAATCTGTTCTACAACCAGAATGCCAGCCGTCTGTGGCCAAACAATGCCTACAATCGCCCCAAGCAAATCGCCAATCTGGGAGTCGGGACGATACTGCGCCCCGGCGATCTCGCTGTCTCGGTCAGAGTTAGCCTCCCGACCGGTCGGGGCTGAGCAGTTCAAGCGTGTTCCTGCTGGGAACAAGGAATTGAACCGTGCGATCCGGTGAGAGGCCGGACCAATGGCATTGAGTTAAGCTGTTCCGGTGTGATACACCTGTAATTTACCAGGGTATTATGCTTGCTTAGGCGACCAAAAAAATTTTTCGGGCCTCATGGCCCTTTCCAATCATCCGCCTCGCGCAGAGAGCTTCTCTGCCTTCCT
>CAMCMZ010000013.1 GCA_945876185.1 Candidatus Kuenenia stuttgartensis
AGGAAGGCAGAGAAGCTCTCTGCGCGAGGCGGATGATTGGAAAGGGCCATGAGGCCCGAAAAATTTTTTTGGTCGCCTAAGCAAGCATAATACCCTGGTAAATTACAGGTGTATCACACCGGAACAGCTTAACTCAATGCCATTGCCCCAGTCTCGGAGTTCACCGGTCAGGCGGATACCATTGGGAAGCACGGCCTCGATCATCTGCGCCGGGAGCGCGGGCGTCGCCAGCGCCGCTTCAGCCTGATTTGGAGTGCGCCGTGACCATGCCATGTTGCAGCGACTCTGCAGGGCAATGCAGGCATCGCCGAGCCAGCGGTGTGGTGCGTGGCTGGCCTGAAACGTACCGGGTGTCACCCATGGGGTGTTTGCCCCATTGACCAGTGGATTGGCAGACCTGATAGTCATGGCATGCCTCCCGAAGCACTGCCTCCGACGGATTCCTGGACCGCCATCATCTACGTCCTGGCTGGCCTCGCCTTGCTCGGCTGCAACTTCTTCTTCGTCATGGGTGAGTTCGCCATCGTCAAGCTGCGCGACTCACAGATCGCCGCGCTGGCCCTGGCCAACGATCCACGCGCCACGATCCTGCGCCACATCAAGGCCAACCTCGATGAGTACCTGGCGGTGGTGCAGATCGGCATCACCGGGGCGACCATCGGCATGGGCATTGTCATCGACGCAGGCATCGGGCAGATGGTGCAGCGGGCATTCGCCGGCCTCGGCTGGTCGGGACAAGCCGCCAGCACGGTGTCGGTGATCGTTGCCTTCGCGGTTGCGACCTATCTGACCATCGTCTCCAGCGAACTGGTGCCGAAGGCGATCGCCATCCGCTATACGGAGCGCGCGGCGCTGTTCGCATGCCGCCCCATGCGCATCCTCCACCGGATCTTCTACCTGCCGCTCCAGGTCCTGAACCTGTCGGCGCGGCTGGTGTTGCGGATGCTCGGATTCAGCAAGGAGGTCAAGGAGGTTCGCAGCGAGGAGGAGTTGCGCATCATCATCGGCGAGTCGCAGGATGGCGGCGTGATGCCGTTCCGCCGTCTGCTTCTCTTCGAGAATCTGTTCGACCTCGGAAGCGAGACCGTGCGGGATGCCATGCGTCCGCGCTCGCAGGTGAAGGCAATGCCGGCAGACGGCACCCGGGAGACCATGGTCGAAGCGGTCCTGTCGCATGGTTACTCGCGGTATCCGATTGTTGCCCGCGACGCCGACCCTGGCGCTCCGCCTCTGGGCATTGTCCACGCCAAAGAGGTGCTGGCGAAACTGACTCCAAACCAGCCGCTGTCTGCCATCGCCCGCCCCTTCCTGACCTTCCCGGCTGATGCTCCGTTGGAACGAGCGCTGAGCGAGTTCCAGCGCAACCGCAACCACTTGGCGGTCGTCGTCGACGGCCAGGGACGATGGGTCGGCCTGCTCTCCTTCGAGGATGTGATCGAGGAGATCGTCGGCTCGATCGAAGACGAGTTCGAGCGCGAGCAACCCATGCACCTCGACGCCCTGCTCACCGATCGTCGCATCGCACTCGACGTCCATGCCTCCTCGATCGAAGAGGCGATCGGCCAGGTCATGCGCACGACGCCATTGCCGGAACTGCCCGGCACCACCAGCACGGTTGATGTCGCCCGACAACTGCTGGAACGCGAGCGCAGTCTGTCCACCTATGTCGGTCGCGGTATTGCCATCCCGCATGCCCGTATCATGGGTTTGGAGCGTCCGATCGCCATCTTCGCGCGGCTCACGCCGGGGATCGCGGTGGCCAACCGGCGCGAGACCGCCCGCTTCCTCTTCATCCTCCTGGTTCCGTCGGGTGCGCAGCGCCTGCACCTGCGTCTGCTGGCCCGGATCGCCCAGATCGCGGAAAGTGATTATACGCTGGAGCGTCTGGGCCAGGCTGACGATGCAGCCGCTATCCAGGAGGCGTTGACAGCCGGCGACCGGGCGATGCCCGGATGACCAAGCGGGACGAGCGTACAACAGTTCTCCGTCTGTAAGTCGTTGCTAATACCAGCGCCAGTTGTGCGCGCCACGTATGGGTCGTCCTTTTGGCCCGTATGGCCCTGCAACATCTTCAGCGTGGTGGCGAGGTCGGTCTCGGTGGCCTCGATCCGCCCGTTGCCACTGATGAAACCTGCACCTGGTCCGGAGGGCGCCAGACTCCACCAGATCCCAACGCTGACCACGACGATGGCGAGGACGACCCTGGCAAAAGTGATGATCTTGGACTGCGGAGTCATGCCGGGACTCTTTGTTTCGGGTGGTGGTGCAATGGGGGGCCGTGGCTGCAGAGGTCATTCACTCGAGCATCGCCATGCCATGGATCCCAGCCTGCCGATGGGGTGAACACCCCAGAACCGGCATCGTAGCGCCGGCTTCAGTCGGCACGCACCGGTGGCGTCTGGGCCAAGTATCTGCTGCGACCGGTGCCCTAGCAGCACGTAAACGGTTGGGGTCGTTATCTCGTCGATGTGGACATCGACGCTCCTTGAGCATTGCGCCCCAGGAGCGGCGATGTCCACATCGCCGTCGTAGGTTGTTGTCGAAATAACCTGTCGACGTAGAAACCGAACCACCCGGCGACCGGCCACCTCCACCAATTTGGGGCAGGACGCCGCTGGACTGGGCTCAGAGGCTTTTCAGCAGCGTCGCCTCATAGGCTTCCAGTTCATCCAGGTTGTCGAGGAACCGGCGCAGGATGCGTTCCAGGTCGATCGCCCCGAGGCCGATCACCTGCACCGCGCGTTCCTCGATCGGATCGAGGACGGTGTCCCCGGGGGCGTTGAAGCCGAGGGCGCGCACCAGGTTGCGGGCGACATGGACGAGGCAGACCAGGTCGAGGTGGTCCGGGGCGTCCATCGGGTGCTGGTGGTGCATCATCACGGTGGAGATCGGCGGCGGCAGGTTCCAGGCCTGGGCGAGGAATCCACCGATTTCACACGTGTCAGCGCCGAGTTCTTCTTTGAAGAGCTGCGAAAGGGGGCCTTCGCCGGCCTTCAGGCGCAGGCAGGCGCGCGCGTAGTCGGAGGTCCATTCGATGACCCCGATCGCGGATCCGAGATCGTGCAGCAGGCCGAGCGCGCGCAGGGTGTCCTCGTCCACGCGCTTGGCCAGCTTGGTCTGGCGGTACTCGACCATCGTCTGCATCATGTGCGCAGTCGCGTTGGCGCATGACCAGCAGCCGGCTAGGGGTTTGCGCTGATCGCTTTCGATCAGGGTGAAGTTCGACGCGAGGGCGCTGACCGCGCCGCAGCCCAGCGACTGCACCGCGATCGGAAGAGCGGTGATCGGTTCGGCGACGGCGGTGTTGGCCTGGCCCAGGACGCGCGCCACCAGCATCGGGTCGCCGGCGATTTCTTCGGTGATCGAGGCCACCGAGTCCAGGTCGCTGGCCAGGATCCGGGTCACCCGGGCCAGGGTGCGCGGCAGGGTGAACCCGCCGAAGGTGGTCAGGTGGGAGCGGATCGAGGCGATCGGGATCATGGTCCGCGTCGCGACAGGATGCGCTCGATCGACAACTGCAGGGCGCGCATGAAGGGGATGTGCTGGACCCGGCTGAAGCGTTCCGCCAGCTTCTTCACCTGGGTCGGGTAATCCATGTCGGTGCGGTGGCCCTTGAGCGGATGGCCCTTGACGAAGATGCGCTTCGCGCCGCAGCCGCCGATGCGGGTGATCAGGTTGTCGTCGAGCACGGTCCCCTTGGGGCAGAGGATCATGTCGTTGTCCGGCAGCACGACCGGGCGGGCGAGCTCCATGCCCGCTTCCGCCTGGGATACCAGGATCCGCTGTTCATTGAGGCGGATGATCACCACGGAGGGAATCTAGCACCGGTAATCATTTTCCGCCATGGGCAGACGCACGGCAACTGTCGGCATCCTGAGGCTATTTCACGTATTGCGCCCATTCCCAGGCGGCCAGGCGCTGGCGATGTTCGGCCAGCCCGGTCCAAGGATCGCCGCTGCCGGCGGCCTCAGCGACCGCCTTGGGCTGCAGACGGACGAGCAGGTTGAGCAGGACCTGGCGTACGACCGGATCCTCGCCAACCCGGCAGGCCCGGCTGACGAGCAGCGGCAGGCGGTCGCCGGCGCTCCAGCCTGGATTGTCGGTCAGCGCCTGGGCGGCGGCGGCGGCGAGCGGACGCGGGCCGCGCAGGCAGAGGTCGAGCAGCGATTCGACCAGATCGCGATCCAGGTTGCGGCTGCCCGCATCGAGGCGCACCGTTGCCAGGACGAGCGCCGCGCTGCCGTGGTCGTCCAACGTTCCGTCGCGCCATTCCTTGACCAGGCGCAGGATCGCGCGGCGCAGCAGATCCTGGGCACTGGCATCGGGGACCATGGTCACGGCGTGCAGCCGTTCCGGCCCGCTCGCGGCGAGCAGGGCCCAGTCGAGCGCCTGGCGTGCCCCCGGATCGTCGACGCCGCCGACCCCGACAAGGAGATCGAGGGCGGCCTGGCGTGCGCCGGGACTCGGACTCTCGGCGGCCGGGAGATGGTCGCCCCGGCGCGGATCCGCCAGGCGCACCGCTTGCTGCACGGCGGCGGCGGGATCGAGGATCCACGCGGTCGCGAGGGTGGCGGCGGCGATCTCGGGATCGGGTTCGGTGCTGAGCAACTGCTGCAACAGCGGCGTGAAGGCCGGATTGCGGTTCCAGCGGATCTCGCGCAGCACCGCCAGGCGCACCGAGCGATCGGTCGCCGTCCATAGGTTCTTCGGGACGCTGTCGGAATCGCGCCGGGTCCACGCGGCGTCGCGGTAGACCAGCCGCGCCGACAACAAGGTCGGACCGAGGTCGCCGGTGCGGCGCAGCAGGTACGACACCGTGCGCGCCGGCCAGTCGATCCGGGCCTCAAACAGCGACCACCAGCGGGAGCGGATGGTGGCGTCGCCGACCGGGATCGCGCGTGGCCGATCGATGAGCTCCCAGTTGATCGGCGGTTCCCCTGCGGTTGCGCTGCCGGCGAGCACCAGAGCGAGGCTCAGGCGGCCGATGGGACGTTGGTTGCCCAAGCATCCACCTTCAGAGCAACCCGGCCAAGACATTTTCGAGAAAAATCGCAAGTGTGCCCCAGATGCAAGGCGGGAGGAAGGAGTGTGGCAGCGCCACATGACTGACGACCAACGCAGCAGATGGGGTACAATTGCGATTTTTCGGCTCATTCGCCCTGGATCCAACGGGGTTGGGCGCCGGGACAGTGTTTTTCCAACGACGTGATGAGCGCCGGATCCTGGTCGGAATACGGCCCCAGTTCGATCGCCAGGCGACCCTGACGCGCGACCAGCCGGGCCGGCAGGCCGGCGGCGGCGAGGCGTCGCACCGTGCCCTCGGCGGCGGTTCGCCGGGCCGGCTCGACCGCAGCCACGCTCAGGCGCCAATGCGCGGCCTGGGGATTCTCAGAGCGGCGCAGGACATCAAGGGCGGCTGTGCGCAGTGGAGTGTCGCCGCTGCGTGCGACCGTGGTGCCCAGGCGTTCGCGCAGGGGGCCGAGATCCGCCTGGCCTTGGCTCAGGGCCGAGGTGGTCCGCATCGCGGCTACCGCGAGTTGGCGCAGCCGGGCGGGATCATCGCCGCTGGAACCTTTGCGGACGAGGGCGAGGCTGACACCGACCCGGTAACGACGAGCCCGCTCCTGTTCGACCCCGGCGGTGAGCTTGATCTCGGCCCGCTCGACCAATCCGCGGATGGTGTCGAAACGGTAGGTGCAGACCAGGTCGCGCACCTGCAGGTAGCGACCGTCCTGGACCCATTCGACGCTGGCTGGCAGGCGGAGCTGGAACTCCGGGGCCGCGCCGCGCCGGGTGCGCTTGACTTTTCCCGCCAGGTTGCGCTTGCCCGGGGGCAGGGTGGCGTAGGTCAGCGGGACCTCCCACTCGTCATCGATGCCGGACGGCAGCGGCAGGAGGTTGAAGTCGAAGAAGCCGATCGCCCGGCCCGCAGCCTGGGTCCGGCCGTCGGCATCAAGCAGCAGTGCCTGGCCTTCGGGCGAAAATCCGATCAGGACGATCTCGTCGGGCCGGCCGTCGGCGCGCGGCAGGACGAGCGCCACCTCGTTGTCGCCGCCGACGCAGACCAGATCCAGGCGGCGTTCCTCCTGGCGTTCCGGGCCGGAACCGCCGCCCGGCAGGATTTCTGCGGTGGTGGTGGTCAGACTATAGGACAGCAGGTCGCCGGGATTGAACGCCAGCCTACACGGCCGAAGCGACAGAGCGAAGGCCACTCCGCCAAGGACGAACACCAGCGCCCCGATCCCGAGCACCGTCCACATCGCATGCCGGACGAGGAACGAGCGCTGCATGGAGGCGGACTCTGGGCGCGCTCCTGGTTTTTCCAGCCCGGTCCCGCGTCAGCGGCCAGGGCGCCTCAAAAGTCGGACTTCCTGGGAGCGCCGGCGTCCCGCCGGCCGGAAAACGGCAGCCGCAGGATGTTGCCAACCGACTTTTGAGACAGCCTGCGTCAGCGGCCCGGGTTGGTATCGGGTCCGGGCAGGCTGGAGCGCGATTTCGTCGAGGACGCCGAGCTTTCGGTGTAACGGCGCAGCTTGGCTTTCAGCCCCTTGTTCTCGACATCGAGGCGAACCTTGTCGCTTTCGACCGCCTGCTTGTCGCGGCGCATGTTGGCGAGGGTCTTGGCGACTTCCTCCTGGAAGGAGGTGAGTTCGCGCCGTACGCGGTCGGCGACGGCGGTAGCCTCGTCGGCGGCCGAACGCGAGTCGGTCAGCTCCGCCTCGATCCGGCTGCGCGCTTCGCGCAGCGAATCCCGTTCGGCCTGGGTCCGGCGCAGTTCCTTGACCAGATCGACGCTGCGGCCTTCCTGGCCGGCGGCCTGGCCGGTCAGGGATTCGAACTGGGCCAGGCGTTCGTTGGCGGCGCGCAGCTTCTCGCCCAGGGCGGTGACCTCGGCCTTCAGGCCGGCGGCGTCGGCATTGAGGTCGGCCAGGGCGTCGAGCTGGCGGTCCTTTTCCTGGATCACCTTGTCGCGCTGCTCCAGGCTGCGGGTCAGCTCCTCACGAGTGCGCTTGGCGCGGGCGTCGCTCGCCTCCAGGCGGGCGGCGAGATCGTGGCTCTCCGAGCGCAGGCGCAGCGCCTCGGCCTCGGCCCGGGTGAAGTCCTCGCGCAGGCGGGCGACTTCATCGCCCAGGTGCCCGCTAGCGGTCTCGCCTCGGGCGCGACCCTCGTCGAGGTCGGCCTGGGCGGTGCGCAGTTGATCCTGGAGCTGCCGGAATTCCTGCTCCCGCTTGGCGGCGCGCTCACGTTCGGCTTCGATCTGGGTCTGCTGCTCGCGCGCCTGGACCTGGGCCTGGTCGAGAGCGGTTTGGCTCTGCTCAAGCTGGTGTTCGCGGTCGACCACCACGGCGCGCAATTGAGCCAATTCCTTGCTGTTGCGTTCCTCTTCAACCTTGGCGCCGGCGAGCTGACCATGCACGCTGGCCAGTTCGCGGGCGAGCGTGCCGACCCGGTCGCGTACCGCCTCGACGAAGGCTTTGCCCGCGCCGGTGAGGTGTTCGCCGCCGGTGGCCTTGGCCATCTCCAGCTTGGCGGCGGCGCGGGTGACGAGGTCGTCCGGATCGTTGCCGGCCAGCGAGGCGTTGCTGATCAGCGAGCGCAGGGCCTGGGCGATCTCAAGCTGATTCTGCTCTGCGGTCTCGGCGCGCACCAGCGTGGCGGCGGTCTCCTGGCGTTGCTCGTCGAGCTGGCGCGTGGTCTGGGCGGCCTGGGTGCGGATCTCGGCCAGGCGGCGTTCCTGGTCGCGCACCCGGTCGCTGGTCACCGACAGTTCAGCGCGCAAAGCCAGCAGTTCGCTGCGGTTCGCGGTGATCTCCTGCACCTTGGCGGCGAGCGCACCGGCCTGGTCGGCCATCTCCTGGCGGATCGCCACGACCTCGGCCTGGTGCCGACGGGCGGCGGCCTGGCTGTCCTCGAGTTCGGTCCGGGCGCCGGCGAG
This sequence comes from Candidatus Kuenenia stuttgartensis, assembly GCA_945876185.1. Taxonomy (GTDB): domain Bacteria; phylum Planctomycetota; class UBA11346; order UBA11346; family UBA11346; genus BJHQ01. The sequence goes on from CAMCMZ010000013.1 coordinate 7,937, forward strand.
TTCGTTGTTCAGGCGGTCGACCTCGCCGATGAGCGAGCGTTGGCCTTCCTTGGTGCGGCTGAAGACCTGGGTCTCGGCCTGACGGCGCGCGACCAGAGCCTCGGCGAGGCGTTTGCCGGATTCAGCGAGCTGGAGACCAAGATCGGCCGCCACCTGCACCCCGGTTTCGCCTTCAGCGGGCAGTTGCGACAGCGCGAGTTCGAGGTCGACGCGCGCATCGTCGATGGCCGGCAGGTTGGCACTGCCGTCCGGGGTCTGGGTCGCGGCCACGGCGGCGAGCGCCTCGGCGAGTTGGCGGTTGGCGGTCTCGGCAGTGCCCGCGCGCGCGGCGGCGGCGGACAGCTTCGCCTGGGTGTCGTCCAGGCGGAAGCGCAGCTCGGCTCCGGTTTTTTCCAGGGCCTCGCGCTTCTGGGTCAGGACGCCGATGATCTCGCGCGCGTTCTCGCTCGTCTCCTTGTTCTCGTCGATGGCGGCGGTGGCGCGGCTCTGCGCCGCGTCGCGCTCGCTCGTCACCGTCGTCAGTTCGGCCGCCAGGCGGGTGGATTCGGCCACCAGGGCCTGCTTGCGCTCGACCAGGTGCTGGACGGTTTCCTGGAGCTGGCTGACGATCGGCACGTCGGCGGTGCCGTCGGCCTGTTCCGACACCAAGGCGAGATCGGCGGCGGAGTCAGCCAGTACCTCGTCGCCCTGGGCGGCGGCGACCACGCTGGCGGACAGCGTCTTCACCTGCTGCAAGTGCAGTTGCGCCCGGGCTTGCGCGGCGGCGGTGGCAGCCGTGGCGGCGGCGAGTTCGGCCCCCAGCCGTTCGGTCTCGCGCTGGGTTTCCGCAAGCTGGGACTGGAGCTTCGCGTTCTCGGCCTTGAGCCCGGCACGCAGGATGGCGGTCTCGGAGATGCGCGCCTCCTTGGCTTCGAGTTCGAGGCGGTAGGCCTCGCCCTTGCGCACGGCTTCTTCCACCCGCGTCTTGGCGGTCTCAAGTTCGGCGGTCAAGGCGCGGGCCTCGCCGGTGTGGCGGATGTCCGCCTCCTGGGTCTGGCGCAACTGCGCCAGGGCGGTTGCGAGCTGCGCCTTGCCCTGCTCGGCTTCCAGCCGCAGGGCGTCGCGTTCGCCGGCCAGGCGGGTGGATTCTTCGGCCAGCACCTGCTTGCGCGCCGCGAGCCGGGCGACGGCCTCGTGGATCGGCAGCGGGGTGAGATCGGGCGCCGGCGCGTTTTCGGCGCGCTCCTTGGTGAAACGGTCGGTCGCGGGTTTCGCCGTCGACACCGGGCTGGGCGCAAAGGCGGCTGCCAGCACCGGATCGTTGCTGGTAGCGGCCGAAACGGTGGCAGCCAGGGCCTGGGCGCGTTCGCGCTCGGCCTGTGCTTTCTCCTGGGCCTCGGCCTTGGCTGCCTGAGCCTCGGTTTTGGCCGCCTGGGCCTCGGCCTTGGCGGAAGCGAGTTCGGCATTGAGGCGCACCCCGGCGCGGTCGGCCTCGTCCGCGTGCTTGCGGGCCTCATCGAGCAGCTTGTTCGCCTGGGCGAGTTCCTGACCGAGCTGGGTCCGATCGCTTTCGGCGGCGGTCTTGGCCTCCGCCGTCTGCTGCACCTGGGTGCGCAGCTCGGTGATCTCGGTGGTGAGTCTGGCCTGGTTCGCTTCGGCCACCGACTTGGCGTCGACGGTCTGCCGGATCTGACCGCGCAGTTCGGCGAGTTCGGCGTCGAGGCCGCGCTTGCGCTCGGCGAGCTTGACGACCGCCTCGCGGATCGACTCGGGATCGGGCTTTTCGCCGGCATCGACCGACATCGCGACATCGGCGACGTGCTCGGCCAGCACCGCGTCACCGCGCGCGGCGGCGACCACGGCGGCGGCGATGCGGTCCTGGGCCTGGTGCGAACGGGTGACCTCGCCGCGGGCGAGTTCGGTTTCATTGCGGGCTGCGGCCTGCGCCGCTGCGGCCTGGGCCGCGAGGGCGCTGACCACGCCCTGGGTGGCGGCGACCATGGCCTCGGGGCGTGATTCGCGGCTGGCGATGGCCTGGTCCAGCCGTTCGACGCTGGCGGACAACTGCGACGAACCGGCGTCGCCGGCGGTCTCTTTGGCGCGTGCAAGGGCGAGCTCGCGCACCTGTTCCGCCAGGGTGCGGTCGCAGGTGCGGGCAGCTTCGATTTCGCGGCGCTGCTCGGACAGCAGCTGATCCAGGTTCGCGATGGCGGTGGTCAGACCCAGGGCGATCGACTGTTCATCGTCGAGGTCCGTGGGTTGCACCGCCGGCAGCCCGCCGGTCGACACCAGGACACGGTTGAGCGCACTGAGTGGCTGGGTGAGGGCGGCCGCGCGTTCATGCCTGCCGCCAAGTTCGGCGAGCTGGCCGACCACTGCGACGGCGGCTTCGGCTCGGGCCTCGGCCGGGGCGGCGGCATCGCTGATCGTGGGCGACACGGCCACGGCTTCGCTGCCGCGCCGGGCCACAGCGGCCAACAGCTTTTCATAGGAGGCGCGGATCTGCTCGACCTCGGTCTCGGCGGCGTTGCGGGCCTCGTCGGCATCGTCGCGCATCTGCGCCAGCACCGCGATGCGCTTGCGGTCGCGCGCCATCGCGGCCGCGAGGTCGCGCGCCACGGCGGTCGCGCCGGCGAGCGATTCGGCGGGATTCTCGCCCTCGATCAGGGCGGAAGGCGCCTGCGGCTGGGCGGCCCCGGTGGCGGCGGCCACCGCAGTGTCGAGCGCGATCGCCTCATCGCGGGCACCAGCCAGCGCCTCAACCAGGCCTTCGACCGGCTGCGCCACGTCGACCGCGTGCAGGCTGCCGGCCTTGAGCTGTTCCAAGAGGGCGAGATCGGCGGCGAGCAGTTGCGGCCCCGCGTCCTTCTTCGCCTGTTCCGCGACGATCCCGCGCAGGCGCTCGAGGTCGGCGGCGAGGGTCTGGATGACGGCGGCGGCGACCTCGAAGTCGTGGTAGAACGCTTCTTCGGTGCCGGCGTCCTCGGCCACCGGGCTGGCCTCGGCGTGCTGGCTGCCGTAATAGGCGGCGTCGAGTCCGACCACGCCCTCGACCAGTCCGGCCGAGCGGGTGATCTGGGAGCGCACGGTGCCGTGCAGGCGGTCTTTTTCGGCGATGGTCGACGACAAGAGTTGGATTTTCTCCTGCAACTCGTCCTGCAATTCGAAGTTGTCCTGCTGCAGGTCGGAATTGATGCGCTCGGTCTCGTCGAGTTTGGCGCGCAGGGCATTGATGGCGCTTTCGAAGTCGGCGGCGCTGCCCTGGGTGTTGCTCAACGCCTGGAGGACCTCCTCCTTCTCGCGCGTCAGGCGTGCGTTTTCGTTCTCGGCTTCCTTCTGACGCTGAATGCGGCGGGCGAGCTCTTCCTGGGTCTTGGCCAGCATCTCCTTTTTTTCCAGGTCACTGAACGTGTCCTCACGCCCGGCGAGCTGCTGTGCGAGGAGCGAGTCGATCCACTCGATGAGCTTTTTTTCGCTGATGACCTTCAGCTTGCGATTCTGACCCCGCTGGCGCACCAGGTCGGCGGCGGTGGTGGTTTCGCCAAGTCCGCCAAGACCCTGGACGATGTCGGGCAGTTTCTCATTGGGGCCGGTCATGGGATGTTCCCTCGGGTGGACCGGCTCGCCGCCGGTGCGGATGCTTGTCCCGCAGGTTGTTGGATTGGCAAGGACCGGCAGGGGCAGCCCCCGCACTCGCCCCGGGCGATGTGATACACGAAATTCAGGTTTGGGACTGCGGATCCCTGACGAAATGCGAAATCCATTGCTGGCGCTCCCGGCTGAGGCCGCCGAGGCCGGCTGGCGACCGGGGAGCCTCGGGCAAGGTGTCGGCATGCAATCTTCGATGAAATCGGCCGATCAAACCTGCCTGCACTCCTTCCCCGCCTACCTGCGCAGCCGTGGCCTGGCTGAGACCTCCATCCGCCATTATCGTTGCCAGGTGCAGCGTTGCCTGCGTCACCATGACCAGGGACTCAGCGACGCTGCGCTGATCGCCTGGTGTCTGGCTCTGGCCGGCTCGCGGCGATCCGGCAGCAGCATCTACCGGCTCACCTACCAGGCCTTGCAGCATTGGTGGCGCTCCCGGCACCAGGCCGCCCTGCCGGCGGGGTGTCCGCGCCCACGCCGGCCGCCGGAGCGCCCTGGCCGCGCTCTTGCCCCGGCCGTCATCGCCGCGCTTTTGGCCGAGGTAGCGTCACCGGCCCATCGACGCATTCTCGCGGTCTGCTACGGGTCCGGCCTGCGCCTGGGCGAGGCCTGCCGGCTGCGCTTTGAAGACCTGGCGCCGGACCGCCAGGCGCTCTTTGTCCAGCGGCAGAAAGGAGGCGGCAGCCGCTGGAGCCTCTTGTCGCCGGCCTTGCATGGTCTGTTGGCCCCACCGCCGTCAGCCACCGGCTGGTTGTTCCCCGGCAGCGGGGAAGCCCCCATCCGCACCGAAGCGGTGGCCCAGGCCTTCCGCCGGGCCCGCACCCGCCTGGGATGCGACCGCAGCCTCACCATCCACTGCCTGCGCCATAGTTTCGCCACCCAGATGCTGCAGGCTGGAGTCACCATCGAAGATCTGCGCCGGTTGCTCGGCCATCGCTCCCTGGAAACCACCGCCCTCTACCTGACCCCGATGCACGGCCGGACACCGGTCGACCAAGTCGATCTGATCGCCGGACTCGGCCTGGCCCAGCCAAGGAAGTAATCGCTCTGCCCCGGGATCGCGGCCGTCCCGGCCGCTTGAGTTGCATCCCCGCGTAGGCGGGGTCGCTGCCCTGGGAGCGCGACGCTCCGCGTCGCTCGTCAGTTCATCCCCGCGTAGGCGGGGGCGGCCACCACAAGGCTGGGTGCATACAAATGACCACAGGTCTATCCCCGCGTAGGCGGGGGCGGCGCCTGGTTCTGGTAGACGCCATCCACGTAATACGGTCTATCCCCGCGTAGGCGGGGGCGGCACCCTGGTGACAGCGCTGCGGCTCGACCCCGGCGGTCTATCCCCGCGTAGGCGGGGGCGGCCTCCGCGATGTCGCTCAGGATCTCGCGTCGGCGGGTCTATCCCCGCGTAGGCGGGGGCGGCGGGCCGCGAGCCTCGCGCATCACGACCGACAGCGGTCTATCCCCGCGTAGGCGGGGGCGGCGCCAGTCGGGCCGCGCCTGGCAGATGCCGGTCAGGTCTATCCCCGCGTAGGCGGGGGCGGCGGCGATCATCGGTTCGGCGCTCGCTGTTCCGTCGGTCTATCCCCGCGTAGGCGGGGGCGGCCAGCCGGTGTCCTGGTAGGAGGATGAGCGTCGAGGTCTATCCCCGCGTAGGCGGGGGCGGCTTGCTCAGGTAGGCCGACGTCACCGGCTTGTACGGTCTATCCCCGCGTAGGCGGGGGCGGCAGTTCGGCCAAGCTGCGATTGGTCGCGCTGCCAGGTCTATCCCCGCGTAGGCGGGGGCGGCCAGCTGGCGACCGACACCGCCAACGGGATCCCAGGTCTATCCCCGCGTAGGCGGGGGCGGCCGCTAGTCGCACTCCGGAACGCTGCCCCGGACGGGTCTATCCCCGCGTAGGCGGGGGCGGCTCGACTCCTCGGCGCTGCAATGCCGAACCTGTGGGTCTATCCCCGCGTAGGCGGGGGCGGCATTTCCAGTCTGCGCCAAAGCTGCGGGGATACCGGTCTATCCCCGCGTAGGCGGGGGCGGCGCAGTCCAGCCCGTAGTTGGGGAGTCTGGCGGGGGTCTATCCCCGCGTAGGCGGGGGCGGCCCCGGTCAGAGCGGAAAAGGCGGCGCGGCTAGCGGTCTATCCCCGCGTAGGCGGGGGCGGCCTCGGGCGCGTGCGCAGCGAGGCGCTGTCCTGGGGTCTATCCCCGCGTAGGCGGGGGCGGCTCTCGGTCGGTTTGACCGGAACGGCACGCTATCTCCAGCTTTAATCTGTCAAAGTGGCGTGTTTTCTGGCCGGGCCGGGGCCAGTGGGGTCGGCGGCAGTTCCTTGCGGATGAGCACCAGATCGTCGTAGACGGTGAATTCCTGGGCGGGATGGCCGAGGGTTAGCAGGCCCTGACCGCTGGGTTCGCGGTTGTCCTGCCAGGTCAGGATGATGCTGCCCTGGCCGGGTTGGAACCAGTCGGCTAGGACTTCCCAGATCCGGCGGCGCACGCCGGCGTTCAGGTTCGGGGCGGTGTAGACGCCGGGGGCGATTTCCAGCATGCAGCTGGCCAGGAAGCCACGGGTGCGGTCGGCCACATCGCGGGTCACGACCACGGTCATGCTCATGCCAGGTTCCGCGCCACGCCGAAGACTTCTTTGATGCGGTCGATCATGGTGGCGATCAGGTCCTGGTCGCGGAAGGCCTTGGCGGCCAGGCGACGGACCTGCCGTTCGAGGCCCAGCTGGGGGTCTTTCTCATGGGCGCGCACGGCGGCGAAGGCCACCGGCACGGTGAGGCTGGTGCGGAAGAGGTCGGCCACGTCCAGGTTCCAGGCGATGCCGCTGTCTTCATGGATGAAACCCAGGGCCGGGATGGTGCCGGTGGCGGCCACTGCAATCATCGCCGCACCCTCCACCGCGGTGGCGGCGTGGTTGATGGCCTGGTTGGGGGCGTCATCGCGGTCAGGATTCTGCCGGTCATAACGCCGGCCCTGCCAGTTGATGCCGAACTGGCGCGCGATCTGCAGGTAGGACTCTTTCATCCGCGCGCCTTCGATGCCGCGCAGCACGGTGATGTCCTCATGCGGCAGGAGTTCGCCCAGGCGCAGGGCATACAGCCGCCGCGCCACCAGCAGGCGGCCGCCATTGAGGTCGCTCCAGAGTTTCACCTGTTCGCGGGCGCAGACCGATTGGTCTGGGGCCAGGGGCGGGGCGGAATAGCAGCGCACCCCGTCGGTGCCCACCGCCAGGAGGCCGGTGTGGTGGCGGGCGCACAGGCGCAGCACGTCGTGGCTGACCGAAGTGCCCGGCCCCAGCAAGAACAGCGACACGGTCTGGAACGGGATGCCGTAATCGCCGCTGGGCAGTTCTGAACCTTTGGCGGCGGTGAAGCGGACGCTGCCGTCTTCGACGTACAACTTGCCGCGCGACAACCACAGCAGCCCATGCCGGTCGGCCTGAGGGATGCGGGCGGTTTCGAGGCCGAGGCGACCGGGGAGCATGGGGTCAGCAATCGGTGAGGTGGCGCACCTGTGGCGACCTGACCCGGAACAAGGGCGAGGACGTGCGTTCGGTGGTCACCAGTTCATCGCACCCGCAGTTCCTGGCGGCGGCGACATGCAACGCGTCACAGGCTCCCAGGCCGTATTCGGTGGCGATAGTCAAGGCTTCGGCGGCCACCAACGACAGGTCAGGCGGTTCGTGGGCGACCATCACCGTGAAGAAACGTTGCAGGAAAGTGGTTTCCTGAATACGGCCATGGAACATCGGTTTTGGCAACACCTCCAGACGGAGGAAGATTGATGAAGCAAAGCGGCGTTGCCGATCGTCCAACAGTTTCCAGGCCAGGGCCTGCACCGTCGGCTCGGCGCGAAGGGCGGCGATGAGGACGCCGGCATCCAGGTAGGTGACGCTCATGCCCGTTCACCCCGTCGTTGGGCGACCTCGGCATTGATTTCATCCAGACTCATCGTCGGTTCGCCAGCCTGGGCGATGGATTGGGCCAGAATCTTCATTTCGGCCAGGGCCTGTTGGCGTTGCTCCGGCGAAGGGCCCGACTTCAGTTGCCGGACATAGACCAGCAGCACGGCCTGGTGACCGGGAGACAGATCAGCGATTTCCCGGGTGATGAGATCGGCGGTGGTCATGGGCAGCTCCTGGTCAGTATTGGACAGAAATCATGATGCCGCCGGCTTGACCAGCACCATCCCAAACCCGAAAGCCCGATGCCGACCCACGCCGCGCGCCAGGGCTTGGCGGAAGGCGGTGGGGTCGGTGAGGGTCAACCGGCCGGTGAAGCGCACCTCGGGGAGGCGCAAGCGGCCATCGCCCCGACCGCGCCAGACGGTACCGGAACCCTGACCTGTCCCCCGATGCGGACGCAACCAGCCGGACACCTGGCAATCGATCAAAGCGGCTCCGGAATCCGGCTTCCAATGGGTGCGCAACCAATCGGCATAGACCACGCGTGGATCCAGGCTGGATTCAGGCACGCCTGTGCGTCGGGCCTGCCAGTTCAGCGCATCGTGCTCGCTGGCCTTGTCGGCATCCCGTTTGCCGTGCCGCACCACCGGGCAGGCCCGCAGGTCAAAGGCCAGGCGTTGTCCGGCGCGAAAGGTCGGCATGGGCTTCGAGCGGGAGGCCTCGGTCAGGATGGACTGCCGCTGCGCGCCTGTGGCCGGCAGTTTGGACAGATCCAGGGGGTGCCCGGCATACGCCCAAAGCCAGGCGCGGTCAGCCTGGAAGAACCACGGCTTGGGCGCGGCGGCCTTGCCGAACAGGCCGCAGAGCAAGGCATGCAGGACGTAGCCGTGATCCTGGTCATCGGCGGGAATGCGCTGATCCAGGGCGATGCGGGCCAGACCGGCGGGGTCAACCGCCAGACGCCAAAGGTGCAGTTCATCCATGGCGGGTGGCTCCGGCTGCGGGTGGAAGGTCGATGCGGCCGTGCCGGATCAGTCGGCGTCCGGTGACGTATTGTTCCCGCCAGTCGCGTTCATCAACCACGGCCTCCACCGTGCTGTTTTCTGGTGCGGGCGCTGCAGACGCTGCCGGCGCTTCCGGCCACCATACATCCAGCGCCGACTGACGACCCTGGCCATGCCGATGCCGCCAGGGCGGGGTCTGTCGCAAGGCGTCGAGCAGACTGGGCGATTCGACCAGGCCGATCAGCAGGCGACCAGCCGGCAGACAAGGCTTGCGCCCGATGAACAGGGGTCGGGCCGGATGGTCGAGGGCGGTGGCGAGCTGGTCGAGCGCAGGCGCTTCCCCGGCCGGTTCCAGGGTCAGGGCCACGGTCTGGATGCGCGAGGCATGATACGAACGGAGGCGGATGTGGGTGCCTTCGGCCGCTTCGCCGCCTTTGCGGCCCTGGGGGGCATCCCAGGTGGTCCAGCCGTCCTCTTTGAGGAAATCCTGGCCCAGATCAGCGGTTTGATAATCCACGACCACCTGGCCGGGGGCATCTACACGGCTGGCCACGCGCAGGCGTTCTTGGATGCGGTTCAGTCGTTCGGCGTCGGCGTGGTCTAGTCCCAAGGCGTTAGCCAGCAGGCCGGTGATCAGCGAACGGCCGGGATGCGCGGTGGTTGGGCCGCGGGCATCGACGCAGACCCCGCCGAAACTCATCAGCGGCGCATCCAGGCGCAGGAGCAGTACGCGCATCAGCCGGTCACCTGGGCCGCCAGCCAGGCGGCGAGATCCGAGAGGTTCTTGCGCTCGCCCAGCGTTGCGGCGTTGCCCAGGCGGGCATAGCGGGTGGCTTCGCCACGGGCCAGGTGGATCCGACGCGGCGGATCTGGGAAGTTCCAGTCCAGATCGATGAGTTCCTGGGCCAGGGCAGCGTACGTGTTGCCCAGGGGATCGCCCTCCAACGACACCGGTTTGAGGAAGGCGTTGGCCAGGGTGCAGGGCTGGCGGTCGCCAGCCTCGGCCAGGACCAGGTGGGCGAAACTGTGGGGCGCGGTGGAACCGAGCTTGGCGCCCGGTGTGACGGTGGCGATCAGGTTGGCCAGGGCGGCGACTATCTTCCCGGCCAGCGCGCGATCCTCTTTCAGCCAGGCGCCAGGATCCTGGCGCAGATCGCAGCCGGTGAGGTTGGCCACCAGCAAGGGCACGTCGATGGCGACGTAGCCGTAGAAGATGCCGCTGGTCAGGTCGGTGGAATTGATATGGCCGGCCCCGGTCTCGCCGGCTTCTTGGGTCAGGTCGTCGACGGCGCTGAAATAGTCGGCCTCGGCCTGGGCGCTGTGCACGGTGAAGGCGTGGGCGACATGTACCGCCGCATCGCAGCGGGCGAGGATGTCGCCGGTGACCATGCGGCCGAAGACGGCGGCATCCAGGCCGGCGCCCACGGCCAAAGCCTGCAGGTTCTTCTTCAATTCCTTGTCGGGTTGTTTGCCGCCCACGGTGGCGGCGACGGCCTCGCCGACCTTCTTGAGATCCTTGACGGCGGGCAGGGTGCGCAGGGCCAGATCCTTGAGATAGGCCACTTCTTTGGCCCCCAGGACGGTCACCTGGCCGGTGTGCAGCGGATCCTTCTTCTTCGCCGAATCGGGTTCGGCTGGGCCGTCGTCGGTTTCTTCTTCGTCGGCTGCAGCCCGTTCCTTGGCCTTGAGCGCGCTTTCTCCCAAGGTCCGGCGGATCAGTTCGCCGACCACGGCGTCCACCGCTGCGGCCGGATGACCGGCGGCGATCAACGGTTCGGCGATCTTCTGGCGGAAGGTCTCGCGCGATCGCACGGACAATTCGCCCAAGCTGGCCAGATCGCCTGGCCCACGGTAGGTGCGCCAATGTCGCTTCAGGCACTGGCTGCTGATTCGGGTGCGCGGCGCAGGCCCGAAGGGCATCTGCTTGGCCAGGCCGGCGTCGTCGCGGTTGAGCAGGGCCGCCGGGTAGGAGGTGAGGGTATGCAATTGCAGGAAGCGGGCGGGCATGGCAGGTCTTTCTTTGGCAGAGGTCAGGGTTTCGTGGAGGGGGACTTGGACTTTTTGAAAAAGTCACCGGCGATCTTCCGGCGTACCTGGTCGTGGCAGGGATCGTGGCCAGCGACGCTGAGCACCAGTTCGCCGAGGTCATACCACGAGCACTGCTGGCCCTTGCTGGCAAGGAATGCCACCACGGCGCGCAGTTCGGCGGCGATATGGGCGCGGTCGGCATCGAGCAGGCGCTGCAAACGGGTCTCAGCCAAACCGGCCTTGGCCAGGGCGGATCCAGCCGCTGGTTTCGTCCCATGCCTGAGACGGGCCATGCCAGCGAGGATGAGGGCCCAGGCCCAGGATGCAGAGGCGTCGATCCGGATGGATTGGCAACACTTCAGGAATACTGGTAGACGGGCGGGATCCCCGCGATTGCGGCGCAGCTCTGCGATCGGTCCGGGGCCGAGATGGCGCAGATACGCGCTGGCCTTGGCGATGGCGCTGCGGCGTTGCTGCCGCAGCGCGTCCTCGTCCGTCAGCGGTGGCACGCTCAGGAAACGGGCGGCGAAGGCGAGCGCTTGCGGCAGATCCTGGTCGGTCAACCCGGGATGCCGGGACCGGGCCAAGGCAGCGCTGGGATCCTCTGCCAGCAGTCCCAACAGGTGCGTCAGGGTCAAGCCCAGGTCGCGGATGCAGGGTTGGCCGCCAGCGCAGGCGGGGTCCGACGTGATGCGGGGGAAGCCAGGATAGGCGGTCATGCAGGCTCCGACGGGGATGGGCGTGGTTCCATGGCTTGGCGGCGCGACCCGGTGAGCAGCAGACAGGCTTCGCCGGAGGGGGCCTCCTGCCAAGGACCTTCCCACCAGGGCCGGGCACTCTGCTGCACGCAGATCCGGCGATCCAGGCGCTGCACCTCATCATAACCGGATTCATAACTCTCGACCAGGACGCGCAGCTCAGGGGGATACTGGGCCAGCACAGCCATGAGTTCGGCGATGGTCATGCGGTCACCGTCGCGGAGACAGGAGGCAGGAAGACCCCCAGGACTTTGTGGGTGCAACGATGCAGGCGGTAGTCGAGGCCATCGTTGGCCTTGGCGATGCGCTGCCAGCGTTGCCGGCCAGGGCCGAGGCGACGGATCTCGGCTTCCAAGGTCTCTGCGGCAAGCCGAGCCAGTTCCTGCCGCCAGGACTGGCAACCCGCTTCGTCGACATGCTGCCAGAGGTGGGGAAAGAAGCGGGCATCGATGGCGAGTTCGACCCGCTCCAGGGCCTGACCCACGGCACCGCGCTTCTCGCGCGTGTGCCAAAGGATCTTCAGGACCGGCCGCAGCACGCCGTCACGCAGGCAACCAGCCCAGGCCACCATGCTCTGGGCCTGAAGGCGCAGGCGTTCGTGGGCCTGGGGTTCAGCGAAATCATCCAGGACATTGGCTGGGATCGGCACCTGCCGTTCATGCCAGCCGCCGATCTTGCCTTGACCGCCCTTGACCAGGGTGCGGCCATACCAGATCGGTTCGCCGGTGGTCGGCGTCCGGCGCATCACCGGCGGAGTGGCCCAACCGTCGGACAGCACCAGTTGGGCGGTGAGAGGATAGGTGAAGCCGGTTTCAGGCAGCGTCAGGGCCTTGCCTGTCCGTTTGTCCCGGTTGCCGACCGGGGTCCAGGGATCGCCGTAGGCATTCTGGCACAGCCATTTCTGCGCACCTTTTTCCTTGGTTTTGGCGATGACCAGCCGTTCTGCCTTGGTTCCGGTCTTGAACAGGTGCCAGGCCTCACCTTCGATGGCAATGCGTAAGCGTCGGCAGACCTCGATGGCGAAGGGATCAATGGTCTCGATCTTCAGATCGGCGGTGCCGGCCCAGGGACAGGCCCACAGCAAGGCATGGCCCTCTTGGGCGAAACCCTGGGCTTGCACGATCTCGTCCCGGTAGTTCATCAGACTGGCCGCATCTTGGCGAAACCAGGCACCCAATTCATGACTGGGGGCCACGCCGACGCCGATGCGGTTGCCGCTGGCCCCATTCATGCGGAAGCCGCCGTACTTGGACTTGCCGGAATAACTCTGCGTCGTCTGCACGGTCACCAGACCATAGATCCAGGTCAGCGGATCGGCCGGGAAGGGTTTGGCCTTGTAGTCGTGATTGCGGGCGGTGAGCACGATATCGGACTCGGCCGAAAAGGAGGCTGCCAGGTCGAAGTCCTTGAGACTGCCTTCCGGCACCGGCGGCTGCATGAAGGCCGGCTGGCTGAGATCTTCCACCACCAGGGTCCAGGCGGCCTCACCGCCGCCGAGTTCCCGCAGGCGGTCGGTCCACCAGGCCGCATCGGCCGGCAGTTCGCGCCGCCCGACCCGATGGCCGATCAGAGCCGCCACCTGCACCAGGAAGGCATGCCAGGCGTGCGCCTGGTGCGCTTGCAGACCGGGGAAGCCGATGGTGGTCTGGGCCGGATCGCAGAGGCGGGCGAGAAGTGCGGGGAGAGTGAGACCTGTCCGGTCATCAGCGTGGTCGCTGACCACGAAGCACGGGGCGGTCAGCAGGCAGCAGGGTTCAGGGCTGGTCATGACCGGACTCCAAATGACCCAGACGGCGGAGTTCCTCGATGAGACGGTTCGAGATCCAGATGCCCTGTTGTCGCATGCGAGATATCGCCTGCGACAAGGGCATGGTGTCAGTTGGTCGGTGACGGATCAGGACGCCGATGGATCCGGTGACGAGCAGGCCATGCAGGCGCGCGATACGTCGGCCGACGGTTTCGTCGATGGCGACGGTATTGATGCCCTGGGCGAGCGCGGTGGCGATGACCGACGCCTCGCCGGGATCGAGGGTGGATGCGAGATGCGGCGGAATGGCGGTCGGCCCCTTCAGGCGGGTCAACCAGGAAGCAGCGAGGAAAGCATGTTTGCCGAAATCCTTGGTCGGGTCGGCCAGGATCTCCTGGTCGACCTCGGAGGGGACGATCACCTGCTGGTAAGCCTGCAGGATCTCCAGGTTGCCCGTGGCGGCGATCAGGGCCAGCAGCGGTCCGGTGTTGATGACGATGCGATCAGGCATGCTGGATGTCCGTGGCCAAGTCCTGGTCATCCAGGTCGATCATCGCCACGCCCAGGCGGCGCAGACCCAGGAGGAACTCGACTCGGCCCAGGCCGGCCAGTTCAGCGGCCTGGCCCGAGGACAGGCGGCCGGTCTCGAACAGCTTGGCGGCCATGGCCAGCCGCGCTTCGCGCTCGAACTCGGCGCGGCTCTCCTGCAGGAGGTCGGGCAGGTGTTCGGAATAGGTGACGGTGAAGGCACTGGGCATGTGGTGATCCTCCGGTCAGGCTTCGCCGAGATCGTCGGCGACTTCGGGCAACTCCCGCTGCAAGCCCAAGCGATCATAGCGGAAAGTGAGGTCAGGGTAGTTGAGGCGGATGATCTGTCCATCCGGTGATGACAGTTCAGGGTCTATTTCAGGCTGCAATCCGCGCAGCCACCAGCCAGGGAGGTTCAATCCCGTGATGAGATGACCGAAAGGGCCGCCGATGGGCGGATTGAAGGAGATGCGGCGATCATCCTCGCCCAGGCGGGTGCGGATTTCCTGGGCCAGTTCACCGGACGGGAAGCGGACGTTGCCGGGGTCACTGGCCCCGATGGGGAACGGGGCTTGCCAGGAATTGAGGCTGAGGTGGGCGAGGTTCCGTTGGGCGAACGCTTGGCCGCTGCATGATTCCCGATGCTTCTGCCACGCGGACGTATCAACGATCTGTTCCAAGGCCTGAGGATGGGTGGCCGTTTCCACCAATCGGCGGTTGTCCTGCGGGATGGTCCACCGGCCTTCACCGACCAGGCGGCGGGTGGCCTCCAGGATGGACAGATCGCGATAGACCGTGCCCCAGCCGTGCGGGCCATACCCTTTGCCAAGCCAGGTGGCGAGCGGTTTATCCGGAATCAGGACGATGGCGCGCGGACTTTCGTAGCCAGGCGGTCGCGCCCGGGCATGGCGATGCAGCCGGCCCAGGCGCTGGAGCAGCACGTCCACCGGACAGAGATCGGTGATCAGGAGATCAGCATCCAGGTCCAACGATTGCTGCACGGTCTGGGTGGCGCAGGCGATGCGACCGCCATTGCGGTCCGCCCCTTTGCCGAAGATCCGTTCCAATTCCTGATCCAGGAAGGCGCGGTCTTCCCGGGCATAGCGGGCATGATGCGGCACTGGGCGCGGGCCGGCCGGTGTGGCCACGCACCAGAGCAGGTCAGCAGGTGCCGTGGTTTCCAGGGCCGTCTGGGTCGCCAAGCAGTCGTTGACCGTGTTGCGCAGGATCAGGACGCGGGCGCCGGCCAAAGCGGCCGCGCTGGCCTGGGTGATGATCCCAGCCGGATCATCAGCGCCGCAGGTTTCCAGTCGGACCTGCCGTTGGCCGCGGGCGGCGATGGGCCGTGACGTCCGTTCGCCACCTGCGCTCCAGGTCAGGGCCGGATACGGGGTCTGATCGGGATCGAGAGCCGCTGGCAAGGAGATGGTCTTGGGTGCACCACCTTCCCAGGCCGCCCAGAGCCGGGTAGCAGCCTCTTGGCCCAGGGTGGCCGACAGCATCAGGGCATGCCCCCCGGCCTGACGCAGGCGTTCAAGCAAGGCCACCGTGAGTCGGGTCATGTAGGCATCGGAGGCATGCACTTCGTCGATGACCACCAGATGCCGCAAAAGGCAGGTCGAACGCAGGTGGCTGTGATTCACGGCCAACGCTGCAAGCAGGATCTGATCGATAGTACCGACCACCAGGGTGCCGGCGAGATACCGTTTGGGTGATTCCGCCGCCCAACGGCGGGGATCGCGGGGATGGTCGGCTTGATCGGCCCAGAGCACCTCGAAGCCCGGCAGGGAACGCCCTTCGCAGCCTTCGATTTCCAGGTAGCCCGGTACCGCCAGGATGACGGCAGGGCGCTTGGACGTGGGCAATTCCAGGAAAAACCGATCTCGGGCTGCGCGGACACGCTGGTAGATTTGTCGGGCGGCAGTGCGGGTGGGCAGGGCGAAATACAGTCCGTCCACCGCGCCGGCCTGGAAGAGTCGGGCGAAATGCCAGAGAGCAGCCTCGGTCTTGCCGGCGCCGGTCTCGTCTTCCAGCAAGGTCAGCGATGGCGCACGGGGCAGACCCAGTTCACCGATGGCGATCTGCCCGGGCCGTGGTTCGTTCGCGCTGATGCGCACGAATCCCGGGACCTGGTCCGGCCGGATCCCGGCACTGTCCAATCCCATCTCCGGGATCAGCCGGCTGGCCCGCGCCAGGGAAAATGCCCAGCGATTACCGGAATGGTCAAAGGGGAAGGCGTCGTCATGGGCGTCGGAGGCGATCCAGTCGGCCAGTTGCACCAGGCCGCAGAAGGCATGGGCGAAACTGGGCTGGGCGGGCAGTGGGATCCCGCCCGCCGTCCAGGCCTGTGGCAACCAGGATCGGGTCGCAGTCACCAGTGCTGCCACGTCATCCAGCGGCTTGCGGTGGGAATCGTCATGCCAGAGGACAGCAGGATCCAACCCCTGGTTCTGCGGCCCGGCTGGACGGCCATGATGACTCAGGGCAGCCAGCCAGAGATGCAACACCGTCTGCCTGGTGCTCGCCCAGCACGACGTTTCGGACGGAAAGAGACCCGACAGCATCCGTTGCCACCAGGGAATATAGTCCTTCAGGGCAAGCGTTTCCCCCACATGTCCCGCCATCGGCTGCCGTCCCAGGGCCTTGTTCTGGAAACCTCGGTTGCACTTGCCGACATCGTGCAAGCCGGCCAGCACGCCGAGGCGGGCGACCTGCACTTCGTTCAGGGTTTCGGCTTTGGGGTCGCCCAAGCGGGCGAGGCGGCGATTAAACAGGGTGGGGGCGAAGCCGTCGGATCGCAGGCCAAGCAGGGCGACGGTGCAGGCGGCCACGTCGGCGCAGTGGTCTTCCAGGGGCAGCCAGGCAATGACAGGACTGGTGCGGTCACCGAGAATCTGGTGGCGCAACTTGCCCCAGGCGCGGTTGGGGGGGATGGGCGGGGGCGGCATGGGATGAGGCTAGTCCGACCGCTGCGGGGGGTACAGGCGCCACCGCTTTCGGCCAGCAAGGGCGTGGGGTCGGGTCGGGATTTCTGGCGTGGTCTGAGAGTGGCACAGCCGCGTGCCTTGCGTCGGCGGATGCAGTTGTCTGCCCGACCGGCGCATCCATGCTCCGCTCCTGCCCGCCACGACAGGGATGACAGCACCATGGCACCTCGTTCGACCCGCCAATCCACGATCCGACGCAAAGGCGCATTGCAGACTCCGGCAAAGGACACAAAGGACGAAAAGGGCGTTAAAGACGACAAGGCCGTTCTTCCTGCGGCGCCCGCCGCCGATGTCCCGGCCGCGGATCCGCATGATGGCCGGGCGACCGACAACATTGAGGTCGAACTGCCGCCAGCGTCTGAAAATTCTGCTGCGCCCGCCGCTTCGGCCGACTCCGCCGCGCCGGTTCCGGTGCAGAGCGATACCAAGTCCGACTCTTCGGTCGCGGAAGGCCGCGCCTCGGGCCGTTCCGGCCGTCGTTCCACCCGCAGATCGTCGCAGCGTTCCGGTCCGATCTCGGCGCGCCGCCAGTTGACCCCGGAACAACAGGCGGCGCGCAAGGCCGCCATCCGCACCGGCGCACTGATCGTCGGAGGTGCGTTCCTCGCCCTGGTGCTGGTGTTCGTGGCGGTGAAACTGCTCGGCGGCAGGAATCCGCGCCTCGTGCTGGCTGAAGCGGTCCTGCATGACAGCCAGGAAAAACTCGACCAGATCCGCCGCGGCATCGACACCGGCAACCCCGATCAGGCGCGTGAGCGCTACTTGACCGCGCTCAAGGCCCTGGCCGGCTGCAAGGAACTGGGCAATGCGGTGCAGACCCCGAACCGGGAGCAGGTCGTCGATCTCAAACTCGCTCTGCGCGCCTACGAACTGCGGGTCGAGATCGAGAAACTCGATCCCGAGATCACCAAGGCCAGCAACATCCAGCGCGTCCAAACCAACTTCGAAGCCCTGACCGGACGGTTGGCCAAGCTGAGTGTCATGCCCGACGCCGATCTCGACAAACTCGACAAGGATCTCCAGGCCTTCTGCGAAAACCCCGTCGAGATCGGCGGTGCCCGCAACGACCAGGCCCTCGCCGACTTCAAGGACAAGATCACTGAGACCAAGCGTTTCGTCGGCAAGGTGGCGGACGAGCGCGCCCGCCGCCTGGCGAAGGTCACCACCGACCAGGTCACCGAAGCGACTTCCCTCGTCTATCCGCTGGTCCAGCTGGAGAAGTACCAAGAGGCCGAGGCCGTCATCGACGAGCGCGCCCGCAAGTTCCCCCAGGCGGACTTCGCCGCCCTGCGCGACTACGTGGTCAAGGCCGCCGAGAAGGCCTGGGAAACCGTGGAAAAGCGCATCGCCAACTACCGCAGCGACTACACCGCCGCCGGTTCGTCCAACTCGGTGCGCGCCGCCGCGCGCCAAGCTGCGATCGAACGCCTGGATGCGGTGATCGCGACCTGGGGCAAGGAATCCTTCATCACCAAGGCGAAGGATCTCAAGGCCCAATTCGGCCCATGAGCGACGCCCAGGCTGCGCCGGACCATCGCGAACGCCTGCACTTTTCCGGCATCGCCGGGGCCGGCATGAATCCGCTGGCGCAGCTCATGCGCGCCTGGGGCCATGCCGTGCAGGGGTCTGATCGCTCCTTTGACCAAGGCCAACAGGCCGACCTGCGCCGCCGCCTGGAATCCCAGGGCATCCGCATTCTGCCGCAGGACGGAACTGCGATCCACGCCGCGCTAGACCGCGTGGTGTACTCGGCGGCGGTCGAACCCGACACGCCCGAGTTGATTCGCGCGAGGGAACTGAAGCTCGCGTGCGTGGCCCGGCCGGCGCTGCTGGCCGAGGTCGTCGCCGCCGGCAATCCCGGCGTCGCGGTGGCGGGGACCAGCGGCAAGAGCACGGTGTCCGGGATGATCCACTGGATCCTTCTGCGCGCTGGCGTTGCGCACACCTTTCTGGGCGGGGCGCCGCTCGCCGCAGGTGCGGGGGCGATGGGCGGTTTCCAGGCAGGTCCGCACGGCGCCCCGGTGGTGGCCGAGGCGTGCGAATCCGATGGCACCCTGGTGGGATACCACCCCGGCGTCGGGCTGGTCCACAACCTTGCCCGCGATCATGGCGAGGTCGCCGATCTGCGGGCCCAGTTCCTCCGCTTCGCCGCCCAGTCGAAGCGCCTGCTGGTCAACGCCGGTTGCGCCGAGGCCACCGCCCTGGCCACCGGCCATCCGGCGGCGGTGCACTATGGCGGTGGTGGAGGCCTCGGCGGCGAACTCGCCCTGGACGTCGTCGCGATCGGCCCTGAACGGGCGCTGGGTGTGCTGCGTCCGGCCACGACCTCGCCCGGCGAACCCGCCGAGATCCTGCTCGACCTGCCGCAGCCCGGCGCGCATACGCTCGACAATGCGGTCGCCGCCTGCGTTGCCGCGCGCGCACTCGGGATCCCGCTCGCGGATTCGGCTCGGCACCTCCGCGAATTCCCTGGTATCTTCCGCCGTTTCGAGGTCATCGGCACGACCGACACCGGCATCCGCGTGGTCGACGACTACGCCCACAACGGCGAGAAGATCCGTGCCGCCGTCGCCGCCGCCCAGGCCGGTTGCGACCGATTGCTGGCGGTCTTCCAGCCGCACGGCTTCGGCCCGGCGCGCTTCCTGCGCCCGGAACTGCGCACGCTGATCCCGGAGATCCTGCGCCCGCAGGACCGCTGGTGCTACGCGCCGATCTTCTACGCCGGCGGCACGGTGGCGAAGGATCTCAGCAGCCGCGACCTTTGCGACGACCTGCCGCCCCGCCTGCGCGCCGGTTGCGCCGACGACCACGCCGGCGTGTTGCGCTGGTGCGCCGAGACCGCCATCCCCAACGACACCGTGCTGCTGATGGGCGCCCGTGACCCCGCCTTGCCGCGCCTGGCGCGGGCGATCCACGATCTGCTGTGACCCTAAAAATCGCAATTGCACCCCATCTGCGGCGTTGGTCGTCACCTGTCCTCGTCAGGACAGGTGTATTCCACTGCCCACGAACGGATCTGGAAATTTGTTGGTCTGCTGCGGCCAAGGGACCGCGCGGCCACACCTGTCCTGAGGCGGCGCTGCCCAACTCCTTCCTCCCGCCTTGCATCTGGGGCGCACTTGCGATTTTTCCACGAACAATCTGGGGCTGGGAAGATGGTGGTGCCCATATTCGGGATTGGAGCCCATGGCGATGTTTAGGGTGACAGATCGCGACATCCCCCGCCGCACCATCCCGGCGCTGCTGCTGCTCGGGTTCGCCTCGGGATTGCCGAGCGAACTGGTGGCGGGGACGTTACAGCAGTGGTTCGTCGATGTCGGCCTGAAGCCGGGCGAGATTGGCCTGATGGGATTGGTCGGACTGCCGTTCGCGCTGAAATTCCTCTGGGCGCCGGTGCTCGACCGCTTTGCGCCGCCATTCGGGTTGCGACGCGGATGGATGCTGCTCAGCCAGGTTCTGGTGCTGCTGGGTCTGGTGGCCATGGCGTTCCTGGATCCGGGGCGGACGCCGAGTGCGCTCCTGATCGTCGCGACGCTGGTCGCGGTGATGAGCGCGACCCAGGACATCGCGGTCAATGCGATCACCTGCGAGGCGGTGGATGAGCGTCGGCTGGGCGCGGCGGCCGGCGCGGCGGTCTGGGGTTATCGCGCGGCTGCCCTGGTCAGCGGCGCAGCGGCGTTGGCGCTCGCCCAGCATTGCGGTTGGAAAATCACCTATCTGAGCCTGGCGGGAATGATGCTGATCGGCGTTGCTGGCAGCTTGCTGGTGCCCGAACCGGTCCGGCTGCGTCCGCCGGGCACGTTGGCTGCGGCGGTGGTCGAGCCGCTGGTCGCGTTCTGGCGTGATCTCGGCCCGTGGCGATTGGCGGGACTGCTTGCATTTTCCCTGCTGTTCCGCCTCAGCGACCAATGGGCCGGGAATCAATCCGGGGTCTTCCTGCGCGAACTCGGCTTCGACAAGGAGGCGATCGGTTGGGCCCGGGGCGTGGTTGGATTAGTCGCGGCTGGGGTCGGCGTCGCTGCCGCCGGCTGGCTGGCGACCCGCTGGGGCCTGATCCGTTGCCTGTGGCTCGGCGGCATCCTGGGCGCCGCCAGCAACGCGGTGTACCTGCTGTTGGCAGGCGGGTACTGGCACGGCCCCTGGGGCCTGGGCACGGCGATGGCGATCGAGAACGCCTGTGGCGGTTTCCTGGCGGCGGTGTTCGTCGGCTTCCTGATGCGCCACTGTTCACCCGGCCAGGCCGCGACCCAGTACGCGGTGCTGACCGCCGCGTGGGCGCTGGGGAAATACCTCACCGCGCCCGCCGGCTATCTGGTCGCGTCTGTCGGGTGGAACGGGTTCTTCGTGGCCTCCATCGCGGTCTGCCTGCCCGGTTTCGTGCTGCTGGAGTTGCTGGGTCGGCAGCAGCGTCCAACGACCTGACGGCTCAGTGGCGTCAGCCGCCCAGGCGTTTCTCCACCGCGTCGAGGCGCGCCTCCAACCGTTTGCGGGCGGTTTCCAGTTCATCGATGCGTTTGCTGGCTGCCGCCAGGGCGGTGTCGGCGGCGGCGGTTTTCCCGAGGGTTTCCAGGGCTTCGCGCAGGACGCGGCGGACATTGCCGAAAGCCTCGCGGTCGAGCCGGGCGGACAGCGCGCTGCGGGCGGCCGGATCGCCGAGGTCGCCCAGAGCGTGGGCGGCGGCTGAGCGCAGGTGCAGGGCGGCGGTATCCAGGTGCGGTTCGATGAGCCGTCGCACCCGATCGCGCGCCGGGCGGTGGCGCGCACCCAGGCGACTGAGCGCGGTCACTGCAGCGCAGCGCACGTGGTCGGGTTCCTTGGTGTCGGCCAGGATCAGCGCGGCATCATCGACTGCAGCGGCTTCTCCGGACTGGCCGAGGCCGCGCACCAGGATCGCGCGCAGGCGCTGCTGCCAGGAATCGCGGCGCAGACGGGCACGCAGTTCCGGCGTCGCGCCGGGGTGTTCGAGCGCGGCGCGGGCGGCGAGGCATTCGCCCCGGCAGAGGTCGCTGGTCTCGGCGTCAGCCTGCGCGACCAGGCGGCGCGCGAGGTCGGCGGCCTCGGCTGCGTCGCGCACCGGTTTTGCCAGGGCGTTGGCGGCGGCGCGGCGCAGGCGCGGTTCGCTGAACTTTTCGGCGAGGGTGATCAGGTGCGCCCGTGCTGCTGGTTGCGCCTGGGCGCCAAGCGCGGCCAGGCATTCGCGCCGCACCAGCTCGCTTTGGCTGGAATCTGCCACGGTTTTGGCGAGGGAGCCAAGGTCTTCCTGGCCCAGGTGCAGCTTGCCGAGAGCCACGGCGGCGCGTGCACGGGCCACGGCGGAAAGCGCGGGGCAGGCCAGGCGAGCGAGGTGCTGGCGTGCGTCGCCGGTTTCATCCCAGGTGCCGCAAAGCAGGTCGCCGTCGGGATCGAGCACGACCCAGACCGGGGCGCGGTCAGAGGGAGTCGCTGCCGCAGGTGACGGGCAAGGAATGACCAGGGTTTCCTTGGCTTTCATCACCTCGACGCGAACCCGCCCGGATTCGCCGGACGCGTCGCCCCAGGCGACCGCCAGCGGCAGACGATAGACCTGTTCGGCGTCGGTCGCGGCCTGGCGCTGCTCGACCTCGACCACGAGCTGGTTCCGGCCGGGATCGTGCTTCCAGGTCACCACCAGTTCGGGATGGCCGGCGCGATACACCCACTGGGCGAAGAACCAGTCGAGCGGTTCGCCGGTGGCGTCTTCGACCGCCTGGCGGAAGTCGGCGGTCTCAACCAGGCCGTGCGCGTGGCGCTGGAGGTACAGCGCCAGCGCTGCGCGCATGCGATCGTCACCGAGGTGGCGGTGCATGAGGTGCAGGACGAGACTTCCCTTCTCATACGCCACGCGGTCGAAGAGTTCATAGGCGTCCGTGTAGCGATTGGTGACCAGGGCACGGCGGTAGCGCGAGGAGTCTTCTTCCAGGTAGGCGTCGCGATTCTGCCATAGGTGCAGGGCGATCTCGTCTTCAGTTACGCTTCCCCGCCGCTCAGCCTGCAAAGCACCGGTCGCGCGCGCCTCCAGCCAGGTGGCGAAGCTCTCGTTCAGCCAGATGTCGGACCACGCCTTCATGGTCAGCAGGTCACCGAACCACTGGTGCGCGAGTTCGTGTACGACCAGGGAATCGCAGTCGACGTCCTCACGCGCCTGCACGGCGGCGTCCAGCACCACCCGGTCGGTGATGGTGGTCAGGGTGGCGTTCTCCATCCCGCCCCACATGAAGCCGTGCACCACCGCATGGCCGTAGCGCTGCCAGGGAAACGGCGTGTGCAGAAACTCGGCGAACCAACGGATCGCCGGTGCGGTGGCGCGGAACATCGCCAGGGCGCCGGCTTCGTGCCCGCGTGGCAGCCAGTGCGTGATCGGCACCGGGCCGGTCGCGTCCTCGACCGCGACGAAATCTCCGACCACGAGGTTGAGCAGGTAGAGGACGTGCGGCCGGCGGTGCGCGTAGCGGGTGGTCGCGGTGCCATCGCCGTGATCCGTGCGGGACAGGCGTTCGCCGTTCGCCACCGCCTGCAGGGCAGCGGCGTGGCGCACCGTGACGGCGAAGATCGACAGGTTGTTGGGATCGTCGAAGCACGGGAACCAGTAGGCGTGGTCTTCCATCGCGCCCTGGGTCCAGGCCATGGCGACCTGCCGCTTTGCCGCATCAGCCGCGATGAAATACAGGCCTTTGCGCGGTTCGTTGGCGGTGAAGGTCAGCGCGAGGGTGAAGCGGTCGGGGATTCCATCGGGCAGCACCACCGCGACCTGGCCGGTCGATACGCTGAAGCGAGCCGGAACGCCGTCGATCGCAGCGGCGCTGATCGCCAGGTCGTGCTGATCGAGCACCAGCGTAGGTTCGCGCCGGCCGTGCGGCAGGAGTTCGACCTGGTGTTCGACCCGGCCATCGACGTGGCGGCGCTCCAGATCGATCCGCACGTCGAGTTCGACGTGGCTGATGCGGAAGTGGCGCGGCCGGATCCAGCGTGGCGGCGTGGCCGGATCGCAGAACGGTGAACTGGCGGGCGAAGCTGACGCGGCAAGGGCGATGGCGGGCATCGCGGCATGCTCGGCTGGCCGGCCGCAGGCTCAACGCCGATGGCCGGGATCAGGTCGGGGCGCCATCCTAAGAACACGCTGCAATTTGTAGCAGCACAGTTGAGTTGATGGCCACAAAGAACACAAAGGCCACAAATCGCCAGCCTAGGGGATCCTTGTGTTCTCTGGGGCCATCTCCTGCTGCAAAAGGTTACGACGAGTTCTTTGGAAGGCAGCAAGGCAGCCTGGGGATATCAGGGTCCGGTCACCGTCTTGAACTGGCCGGTGGCGCGCGAGCGGTTTACCAGTTCGACCAGCGCGCCATGCAGATCGGCGTGGATGGGCACCAGGTTGGTGATCCCGACCAGTTCGAAGACTTTCTTCACCGGTTCGCTGCCCCGGAACAGGTGCAGGTTCAGGCGTTCAGCATGGCCGGCGAAGGCGGCGAGGGCGGTGGAGTTGAGGTAGCTCAGGGCATGGCAATCGAAGACCACGCCGATCAGGCTCTTGGCATCAAGGCCCTTCAGCGACTCGCCTAGGTGGTGGCCCTCATCCAGATCAAGCCTGCCAGGGAAGGTGAGCTGATGGATCTGCGGCCCACGGCCGAAGGTGTAGGCGTAGAGGCCGCTGACCGGTGCTCCCGGCTGACCGATGCGGGCCTTGTCGACCATCAGGCGCACTTTCACCCCCGGCAGCCGGGCGCGGGTGTATGCCGCCACCAGGACCTGGGCCGTCGCCAGCGCCGCCGGCATCGAACTGGCCGCCGCGGTGACCTGCACCGGGATCACCTGGGCGTCGGCGCCGTCGACCTGGAAAGGCAGCATGACTGGAATGGTAAACAGCGGCATGGGGTTCCCGGACGGAGTCTGACGCAAGTATCGAGCCGTTCCATTGGCGAATGGGCTGACGGAACGGGGCGCCTCAAAAGTCGGCCTTCCTGGGAGCGCCGGCGTCTCGCCGGCCGAAAAAGCAGCATCCAAAGGATGCCACCAACCGACTTTTGAGGCAGCCTGGCTGCCGGAACCGGAAACGCAGTCTGTGATGGATCAGCGGCTTGGGCGAACAACCACCATCACCGCCATTGCCACTGCCGTCACCACTCCCAGGCCGACAGCAGTTCGTCCACGGTCTGTCGGCGGCGCGCGAGGCGCACCAGATCGCCGTCTAGGACCACCTCGGCCGGCAGCGGGCGGGTGTTGTAGGTGCTGGCCATGGCGCTGCCGTATGCCCCGGCGTCGCCGATCGCCAACACATCGCCGGGCTGGGGTGCGGGCAGCATTCTATCGCGCGCGAAGATATCGCCGGATTCGCAGATGTTGCCGACCACGTCGACCTTCTGCGGTGCTGCGTCGGGCCGGCTGAGGTTGGCGATGCGGTGGTAGGCGCCGTACATGGTTGGACGCACGAGGTGGTTGAAGCCGCTGTCGCAGCCGGCGAAGGTCCGGCCGTCCGGACCCGGATTGGTCTTCACGCTGGTGACCGTGGTCAGCAACGTGCCCGATTCGGCGACCAGGAAGCGGCCCGGCTCCAGGCGTAGTTCCAGCGGGCGTCCATAGGCGGCGCAGAACTCCGCCATCAGGCGCGACACCTCGGCCCCGACGCGGGCGAGATCGATGGGGCCGTCATCCGGCTTGTAGGGGATGCCGAGGCCGCCGCCGAAATCGATGAACTCCAGGTTTGGCAGTTGCCGCGCGACGCTGAGCAGCACACCGCAGGCGCGCACGAAAGCGTCGGCGTCCAGAAAACCCGAGCCGATGTGCATGTGGCAGCCGACGACCTTGAGCGCCGAACCGCGCTCGACCGCGCGCACCTGATCGACCAGGGAATAGTGGACACCGAACTTGGTCAGCGGTCCGGCGGTGCAGATTTTTTCATGCGCGCCCGCCCCGATGTCGGGGTTGAAGCGCACCGCGGCGCGGGTCGCCCCGGCCTGAGCGAGGCGTTGCAGGCGGTCGAGGCTGCCGCAGTTCACGAGCACGTTTTGCGCGAGCGCAGCGGTCTGCTCGGCGTCGGTCATGTTGTTTTCGGTGTACAGCACCTTGGCCGAATCGACGCCAAGGCGCAGCGCCAGCGCGACCTCGCCGGGCGAGACCGCGTCAACGCCGAAGCCTTCGGCCACGATGGCCTGCGCCACTGCCGGCACCGGGTTGGCCTTGATCGCGAACAGCGGCTGGAACGGCCGCCAGGTGACCGCAGCCAGCAACGCGCGGGCGCGGGCGCGAACGGTCGCCAGGTCGTAGACGTAGAGCGGGGTGCCGAAACGGGCCGCGAGATCGAGGAGGGGGCGGCTCATGCTGGAGTCCTGCCGGGGTTCACAGAGTCGGAGTCGAGGCTCACTGTTGGGCTAAACATCGAATTCGCGCAAAAATCGCAAGTGCGCCCCAGATGCAAGGCGGGAGGAGGGAGTTTGGCAGCGCCCCGTCAGGACAGGTGTGACCGCACGGTTGCTTGTCCATAAGCGAGTGACCAGATCCACGGAATCTCCCGATGGTCATGTGAAACACCTGTCCTGATGAAGACAACCGACGACCAACGCAGCAGTTGATTGCAGGCGAGAACGCTCATTTAGGAGAATTTCCTTTGACGAATTCGCTCAAAAATCGCAAGTGCGCCCCAGATGCAAGGCGGGAGGAGGGAGTTTGGCAGCGCCTCGTCAGGACAGGTGTGACCGCACGGTTGCTTGTCCATAAGCGAGTGACCAGATCCACGGAATCTCTCGATGGTCATGTGAAACACCTGTCCTGATGAAGACAACCGACGACCAACGCAGCAGGTGGGGTGCAATTGCGATTTTTATTCGACGACGTAGAGGATGGCGTTGGTGGTGCGATCGATGACCAGCTTGCCGAGGCGGATCTGCTCAAGCTGGTTGTGGCTGAGCACCACCCCGACCGGGGTCGCCCGCGTCTTCGGATCGACCTTCATCAGTGGCGACGGGTGCCGCGCCTTGACCAGGCGTTCGTAGACCTTGAGCCAATCGGGATCGACCGCTGCCTTCTTGGCGTCGTATTCGGCCTGGATCGCGGCTTCTTCCGGGGTGACCTGGCCACTGCCCGACTTGGCGGTCAGGTCGTCGATCTTTGCCTGGCTTTCCTTGACCTTGGCGTCTGCAGCAGCGGCCTTCTGGGTGATGCCCTCGATCCGGCCGCCAAGATCCTTGAGCGACTGCTCGCGCATGGATTTTTCCACCTTGGCCTGCTCGATCCCGTTGATCAGCGCCATGTAGTCCTTGTTGGTCTTCGCGGTCGGCTGCTGGTTGCGCAGGTCGGTGATGGTCTGCTCGCAGCGTTGGGCGTCTTTTTCGTACTGGCGAATCAGGGCCTGGATCTTCTCGTTCTCGTCCTGGGCGACCTTGGCGGCGGCCTGGGCGGCGGCCAAGGCCTTGCGGGCCTCTTCCAGTCGCGCACGCAGGTTATCGCTGGAATTGCGCTGCGATTGGCGTTTCTTGTCGATGAGCTGCAGCTCAAGCAGGGCGGCGATGCTGGGGTTCATGGTCCCTCCCGGGGCGGACGGGGATCATGGGAGGCACGCCCATCCGCCAAGAGGTATTCGGCGGGCGGGCCGGGACGCCGCAAAAGTCGGCCTTCCTGGGAGCGCCGGCGTCTCGCCGGCCGAAACAGCAGCATCCCCAGGATGCCACCAGCCGACTTTTGAGGCAGCCTGGCGGGCATGTCCGCTGGTGGAGGGTGCGGAGGACGTCTCGGCGGCGATCCATAAGGCCGGCCCGTCGGTGCGAGGCCGAACGCGGTCCTTGCGTGTTGGAGATCCTGCCCGTGCAGTGCCGCCCATGCCCGCAGCCGTCTCCCGCAACGTCGCTGTGCTGTGTCTGGTCGCCGCCTGCCTGGGTTGGGCGCTCAGCTTTCCGGTGATGAAAGCGCTGTCGCTGCACCAGTCCGCCCTGCTGCCCGGCGTCGATTCCTGGTTCATCTCGGCGTGGTGCCTGGCCCTGCGCTTCGGTCTGGCGGCGGTGATCCTGGCCCTGGTGCTCCTGCCGCGCCTGCGGCATTTCACCAGGCGTGAGACGGAGCAGGCCGTCGCCATGGGCCTGGTCACTGCCGGCGGAATGCTGCTCCAGATGGACGGTCTCAGCTGGACGGAGGCGTCGACCTCGGCCTTCCTGACCCAGGCCTATGTGGTGTTCATCCCGATCTGGCTCGCCCTGAGGTACTGGCGGCGGCCGCATGCTCTGGTCATCGCTGCGGTGCTGCTGGTCCTCGTGGGCGGCGGGATCCTGGCCCAGGTCGATCCGACCCGGTTGGCGCTGGGCCGGGGTGAACTGGAAACGCTCGCTGCCGCTGCGGTTTTCACGGTGCAGATCCTGATGATCGAATCCCCGCGCTACGCCGGCAACGATGCCCTGCGCATGAGTAGCCTGGCGTTCGGCATCACCGCCGTCGCCCTGCTGCCGGTCGTGTTCGTCAGCGCGCCCAACCCCGCCGCGCTCTGGCTTGCCTACGCCCAGGCCGGGCCCCTTCTGTGCCTCAGCCTGCTCGTGCTGTTTTCCACCCTGGGCGCCATGGTGCTGATGTTCGTCTTCCAGCCCCGCGTCGGCGCCCTGGCGGCGGGGATCACCTACGGCTGCGAACCGGTCTTTGCCAGTGTCCTGGCCATGGTCTTGCCCGTCTGGTTGTCAGGACTCCTGGATATTTCCTACGCCAACGAGACGCTCACCCCGCGGCTGATCCTTGGCGGGATCCTGGTGCTGGCGGCGGTGGTGCTGATCCAGTTCGCGCCCAAGGGCGGCACGCGCGATCCCGGCGACCGCACCCAGCCGGACTGAAGCCGGGCTGAAGCTGGAATGAGGCCGGTTCAGCCTTCGAGGTAATAGTCGCCGCTCACCGCGCTGATCCGGTGATCCCACCTGGCGAGAAACTGCGCCTTCGTCGCGGCGAACAGCGGGCTGATCTCGATGCGGGCGTTGGCCGGCAGGTCGACCTTCACCCCGGCGGCGGTCAGCCACGCCACGTACTGGCGATGGGCGAGATCGTTGGCGCTCGCTGGGCTGTCGGTGCCGTCCTTGTTTTTCACCGGCGCGAACTCGGCGTCGCGGTCGATCGCGAGTCCGAGGCTGACTTTCGCCTCGGGGATGAGGTCGAAGATGAAGCGCTCGTTCTTCCAGCCCTTGATCTCGGACACCGTGCCTGGAGGCGTACCGGGGCTCCAGGCCTTGAGCGGCTTCGCGGTGCGGTGCAGCGGGATGCGATAGCCCTGGTCGGTGAGGCGACCTAGGAAAGCCACCGACCAGCAGTGCATGGCGGGCGAACCCCAGCGGTAGTTCAGTTCGCCGGTCGCGCTCTTCGACCGGGTCTGCTCCGGCGTGACCTCGGTGTATTCGATGATGACGTCGTGGCTTCCCGCTCCATCAGCGGCTGCGACCTTGACCAGATGCCCGACCTTTTCGTCGGGGTGGGCTTTCTCCAGCACTTTGGTGATGGCGTCGGCGGATTCCACCTCAGCCAAGCCGACCAGCAGCGCATCGTCGACCGGGGCGAGGATGTTGTCGACCTGGATGTAGACGATCTGGCGCACGCCCTGCTGACGCAGTGCCGCGAGGTTGCCGGACTTGACCAGCGCGGTGAAGCAGCCCCCGTGGCCGTCGGGATTTTCCAGGAGTTTCCCCGGCCGAGCCAGCAGCGCCCGGCCCTGCTGATCAAGGCTGGGCACGGTGCCCTGGCTGAAGAACCGGGCCTGACCGGGGGCGAGGCCGAAGTCGTTGTGCGCGGCGAAAAACTCGCGCGTCTCGGCATCCGTCATCGGCGAGGTCATGACCAGAAAGGGCACCGCCCGGCCGATGCGGCGCGACAGCGACAGGACCTTTTCCGCCTGCAACTGGTAGATGCTCTTGCCGCTATGCGGCGCGAGCGCAAAGCAACCCTTGGGCGCGCTGGAACCCAGCCGGGTTCCCTGGCCGCCGGCGACCATCAGCACCGCGACGGCCCCGGCGCGATACGCAGCCTCGCCGACGCGCGTGAATTCCGCCTCGCGCCGCGCGCGTTCGGCGAAGTCGACGACGCGGCTCGGCCCGACCGCGCCCATCGGCGGCGGTGTGCTGTGGTGGCGCTGCTCTTCCCAATCGATCGCGGCGAGGCGGGCGAGGTAGGCCTCGCGCTCTGCCTGAGCAAGGTCGGCGACCCCGGTCAATAGGTGGGATTGATCGAATTTCGCCAGGGTTTCGGCGAGGGCGAAGGCGTCGGCCATGGCAGGCTCCGAATCGGGGATGTGGACCGCGCCGGCATGGTCGTCTCGTGTCGGAATCGTCAATGCCAATGGACAGCGATGGGCGGCAGCATGCGCGCTGCGATGACGGTGACAGCCGACCGTAGGCCGGTCGATCTGACCAGGTGAGAAGGTTACGGATCGATCGTATCACCTATGTTACAGTAGAACACGGTCACAACGGGTGTGGGTCGCATCCGTATACTCTGCACGATGCCCTCCGCTGCCGCCTCCAAGTCGCAGTCCTACAACGTGCCAGCGGTACGATTGGCCTTGCGGCTCTTTGACGTCTTGGCGGAAAGCCCGATCCCCTTGGGGGTGTCGGAACTCGCGCTAAGAATGAAAACCAACAAGCACATGACCCTGCGGCTGGTCCGGACGCTACAAGATGAAGGTTGGTTGCATGTTGCCCAGGCCGGACCGAAATATGCCCTGGGTCTGATACCGTTCTACATGGCTGCGAAAGTGCTGGCGCGCCTGGATTGGCGCAAGGCCTGCCTGGCTCCGCTCTACGCCCTGCAAGAGCAGACACAGAAATGGAAAGATACCACGCCCCATGCGCAATCATGGTAAGTTCAACCCGGGAAAACCATCATGAGATCATGCAACGTTATTCCAACCTGCCTAGCCGCCCTGATGACCGCCGCCTCATTGGCGGGGTATGAGCAGGCGCAACTCCACACCCTCCAAACCAAAAGATCATGTATTTGTCTTGGGCGACTCGACTACTGCGGGGGGATTGAACGCCGCTGGGTATGTACGGCAGGTGGAACAAGCCATCGGCGAGCAGGTTTCGGAAATGGGATTGACCGTCTCTGGCATCGGCCGCCCGGGCGCACCATCTGGCCAGATGATCGAGAAGAATTGGATCGACAACGATGTTAAACCGCTGCTGGTGAAGACCAATCCGCCGACAATCTGCATTGTCAATATGGGTCTGAACGATGCGCTCCAGGGAGGGAAGGCGTTGGCTCCCTATGCGGAGAATCTCCGCACCGTGGTCCGGCAGGGTCGCGCGTTGGGTCTGACCATGATCCTCTGCACGCCTACGCTGCGGGGTGGTTTGGCAAAGACCAAGCCCTTTGCCGAAAAAGCGCGCGCCGTGGCCGCAGAAGAAAGGTGCCCGATTGTTGACCTCTACGCAGCGCACGCCGACCACATGACCGCCAACACCAAAGACGGAAAAATCGCACCAGGCAAGGACACGACCTATGATGGTGTCCATCTTACCGCAGCCGGCGAGACGGTCTCGGCCATAACCATCCTGCAATCTTTCGGCCTGAAACCAGTCTGGCAGAAGTACCAGATCCGGAACAAATCCAACCCTGGCTTTGGCACCTATACAATTGAACCCGCGCAGCCGTTCTACGAGGTCGGCGCGAAGGTTGCCGTAACGGCCATCCCGGCCAAAGGTAAGAAATTCGTCCGTTGGGCCGGTGACATGGCTTCGTACGGGACAGAGAACCCGGTGTCTGTCACGATGGATCGACACCTGCTCATCAGCATTCCGAAAAGCGAATTCCAGCCGATTCCTCCAGCAACATCAGGGCCCTGAGGGTCAAGACGCGCCGAGGCACCCGGTCGCGGAAATCCACTGAGGTGGCTTCGCCGTGCAGTCGCTGGCGGTGAAACCGGCTGGAAGAGCGTCCTCCACCAGGCGAAATCCGCGCGCATTGGTGCTGAACCACCGCGTGCCGCCCGGCGCCAGGCAGCGACAGCACTGAGCGATCACTCCCGGTGCTCGGCAGGAGGTCACAGTTTCGTCTCGTTGTTGGGAGCGCGTCAGGGTTTCCGTTCGACCATCTTACCGTCGTAGAAGTACCGTCGATTGCCAACGGTGATCGTGCGGGTTTCGCCGGTCCTGGTCATGGTCGCCTTGGGATGCACGCCGGCGCCGAAGGTCATCACCGCGACCATGAGGTCATCCTTCTGTGTTTCTGCATTTCTGCCGTCTGCAATGGTCTCCCCCAGGTTCACGTCGTCTGCCTCCACTGATGCCGGCGCGGTTTTCCGGCCGGGAGCCTCGAGTTGATCCGCGTGCTGGTCGGCCCGGCGATCCATGTCCGGCAGGTTGTCGTCGATGCTCAGGATCAGCACGCCCGAGTATCCATCCGAGCTGATCTTGCCCATGCTCACGCGCAAGCGTTTGTCGGTGAAGCTGAGCCAGCGCATCCAGGTCGCGGACGGGTCGGGGGCGCCGGCCTTGGCGCGCGGCTCGAACATGGTGAATCCGGTTGCCGTCCGGGTCAGGCTGGACAGGCCGATCAGGTGGAAGGTCTGTCGTTTCGTCATCTTCGTGGTGGTGCCTGCAAAGCGGTCGACCAGGATCATGACGCCTGGTGCGGTGTCGTTGTCGACCACCACGGCGCGCTGGATCCCGATTCCAGGGACCTGGCCTGGGGTGAGTCCCAATAATTTGCCTTGGTCATTCTGGCGTCCAGCCTGAACCTGGCCCAGGTGCAGCGATAGGGATCCGGAGCCGTCGGGTGCCACCTGGCGGTGCACCACCGTGGCAGTAGCCAGCGGGTAGAACCCTTTGATGCTTGGGGTGGCAGCCGTGAACCAGGTACGTGGCCGGAGCAGTGCATCGCGGCGACCCTTCTCGCCCTTGGACAGGGTGACGTCATCTTCCTCGTCCGACGGATCGAGCGTTCCGGGGCTGCCCTGTTCCCACAAGGAGACGCTCTGGGCGGAATGCCGGTGGGTCAGCGGTTCCCGACCTTCGTTGAGGGAAAACAGCAGGTTCCCACGCCCAGCCGGCTCCATCCTTTTGCCGAACAGGTGCACGCCGGTAGCGGCAAAGTGGGCGCTGGGATCCAGTTGTTTGATCGGCAGGTTGGTACGGAAATCGGGCGCCAGGGCGCA
The DNA here is from genome assembly GCA_945876185.1 of Candidatus Kuenenia stuttgartensis. GTDB lineage: Bacteria > Planctomycetota > UBA11346 > UBA11346 > UBA11346 > BJHQ01. The sequence continues at coordinate 40,623 of CAMCMZ010000013.1, forward strand.
CAGCAGGTCGATCGCCTCATATGGTCGGGTCAGTCCTAGACCGTGCTTGGCGATCAGCGCCCGCGCCAGCGGCTGATCCTCTGCCGGCAGGCGATCGAACAGCCGGGCCACGGCGGATATCGGCACCACCCCGTCGATGAACCCCTGCGCCCGGGCGGCCGGGGCGGTGATCCGTTCCAGACCCGTGCCAGACAGAAAGTCCAGGCCGGTCGCGCTGCGGGCTGCGCGAATGAAGGTGGCCAGGTGCTCGCTGTTGTCCCAGGCTTTCCAGCCCTCGGGATCAATGGCCCGTTCCAGGTGGATGCGGGCCTTGGTCAGCAGCGCGCCAGCCAGCCAGGCGGTGAGATCCTGGTCCGGCCCGGCGCCGGGTGCGAACAGGGCCAGGTTCGCCTGCCGTCCGCGTTTCCAGGTGGCGAGGTCTTCGCGGGTGACCTCGGTCAGGTGCGGGGCCTGGCGGTTGTAGCCGCCGGTCACCGGCAGGTGGATCAGGACCGGATACAGCCCCGGCGTGACGCGCACGATCTGGCCGTCCAGCACCTCGCGTCCGTTCAGCCACATGCGCACGCCCTGCGAAGCCCAGCGCCAGTTCGGCTTGGCCAGCACCAGATCGATGTCGCGATTGCGCCAGACGGTGTAGAGGGTGACCGCGATGCCGCGGGGGAAGGCCGGATCCTGGCGGTTCCGTTCATCGATGTGCTTCAGAACCTCGAAGCCGGACGGATATCCGTTCCCTTTTGGCCCCCCAAAAAAGAACGTGCTGCAGTTGCGGGGATAGACGGCCCAGTCGCCGAGCATCCAGGTGGGGAAATAGGGACGCCAGTCGACGGCAATTCCGCCCAGGCTTTTCACCCGCTGGCCGGGCGCTGGTCTGCTGCCTGCCCATCCCCCGCTGGCGGCGAGCGGATCGGGATCGTTCGTCGGGAAAGGTCCATTGACCAGCCAGCGGTCGAACATCATCCCGCTCGCGAGATCCACTACCGGCACCCCGATCGCCGGGCGGAAGTCCCGGCTGGGCTCGATGATGGCCAGGGCTTCCAGTTCGGGCACGGCGGGGATGGGGGCTGGTTCGCCGAGCAGGGCGAGCTGTCCGATTGCCGCCGCCACATCATAGCGGATCTGCGCTCCCCACCTGCCGCCGGACGCGCCCCGCAGGTCGCCCCAGTACTGGTAGCGGTCGCCAAAACCCAGGGGGTCGACCACATCCGCACGTTGGGCCGCTTCGAGAGCACGCAGATTCAGGTAGTGGAAGACCATGCTGCGGAATTCCTCGTCCCACGCGTGGTAGCAGAGATCATACGCCAGGGCGACGCCAAGCAGGCGGTAGGACAGCCGCCACTGGTTCAGGTTGGGCAGGGCAGTGGTCATGGCGGCCCAGGTCCATTCCCGCGCCTGCCGGGCCTGCTCGGGATCGCCGTCTAGCTGGTACAGCAGCCCCGCCCCGGCGGCGAAGAGCCCCTCCATGCTGTGCTCGGCGCCTTGTTCGTGGTGGAAGGCGAATCCCTTGAGTTTCGCCCACGCCAGTTCGCGGCGCAGCCACGCCACCGCCGTCTTGCCGGACCCAGTCGCGGCCCACGCGCGCAGGCGGGGCAGGTCGGCCTGGGTAAACAGCAGACGCGGATGCGCGCCCGCCTGCCAGCGCGGCGCCGGCGCCACCGGACGTGGCCCAGGCCGCTGCTTGGCTGTGGCTGATCCCCGGGTGCTGCGGGCCGCGATCGCGCCGAGCAGCTGCCCATCCAGGCCATCGATCTGGCCGCGGGCACCGGGCTGGAAGCCGAAGGCGTTGGGGATCTCGGGCGCGATGGGTGTTCCGGGCGGGCGGCCGGTGCAGGTCCAGGCGGCGGTCCAGGTGCGTTCCGCGCGCGCGAGGTCGAGCCGGCATTCCAGCGATCCGCCGGCAAAGGGCCGGTTGAGGATCCGCCGGATGGGTTGGATCTCGAGTGCGAGTTTCACCGACGTCGCATCCCCCGTGGCAGCGCCCGGCGCAATCAGCGCCAGGATCTGGCGCTCGGGCAGGTCGCTGAAGCGGCACCACGCCTGCGGCAGCAGACGGCCGTCCTCCCATTCCAGGCGGACGATCAGGTCGAGCGCCGCGCCCGTCGCCGGTCCCCGGTTGTACTCCGCCCAGATCGTCTCGGGCACGCTGATGGGAACCCCGCCGGCCAGGGTGAACTCGGCCACCTGACGTTCGCCGCCGGCCAGTCCCGTGATCGCGAGCAGCCCCAGCAGCAGGGACATCAGGTACGTTCTCATGGCTTGGCCTCCACCGGCTTCGCTTGCGCCGGCTTCGCCCCCGCTGGGTTCGCGTCCGCGCTAAATTCGCCCCAGAATTCCCAGTAGGTCAGCTTGCGCGTGCCGATGCGCAGCAGGGCTGGCTCGGGCGGCGGCAGCACGGCGATGGCCGGTGGCGGTCCCTTGCTGAGGGTCAGCACCAGGACGCCATGGTTGCGCAGGCGCTCCTTCATGTAGGGGCGGCCCATCTTGGCGTCGGTGTACACCTTGCGGAGCTTCACATAGACCCAGCCGGCCTCGCGTTCGCGCTGGTCCTTGGCACCGCTGTCGAGGTCGGTCACGTCGTCCAGCGACAGGGACTTCTCGCGGACGTTGGTGGCATCGGCGTCCTCGCGGTCGGTGCCCTTCAGCATTGCATCGGTGGTCGTTTCCAGGCTGGTGGACACGTTCGGACGGCCGAGCGGCACTTCGATCCGGGCCGGCGCTCCATCGGCCGCCGCGACGAAGGCGGGCTGCGAGGTGTCGGGGAAGATGCAGGTTCCCTGCAAGGTCCAGGGCGAACTCTGTGGGCGCACGGTGAAGGTATTCTGGGCGCAGGTCACCTCGTCGGCCGAAATGGATCCCAGCGGCAGGGACCAAAAGCGCGACCGGCCCGGGAAGCCGGAACTACTCGCGACCAGCACCGCCGTCAGTGCAGGGGCGGGCGTTTCGGCGAAATCGATCGACACCGTCTGCCATTTGCGGACGAGATCGGATTGACCGCTCTCGGCGAAATCCGCCATCCGGTCGTACTGGTAGTCGTGTCCGGAGTGGGAGCACGATCCGCCGTGGGGCGGATCGGCGAAGACCCGGGTGACCTGGCCGGGCGCGCTGGCGGACACCCAGGCCCGGCCGCGTTCGAGGGTTCCGCGGATCTGGAACTGGGACAGGTCGATCGCGCGTGGCCAGCGGAATTCGCCGGTGGGATAAACCGGCCCCGGCAGCCATTCCGTTCCTCCGCCGGCCAGGATCAGGCTGTGCTGCCAGACCATCGCGGGGGTGCGGCCCAGGCCGTTGGCCAGGATCGCCACCGGGGCATCGGGATCCTGCCAGCCGGCGCGCAGCGCCAAGGCGCCGGTCTTCTGATCCTCGATCGCGCTGGGTGGCCGGCAGCCTTCGGGTTCGCGGTCCTGGGCGAGGGCCAGGGCGAACAACGCCTCCCACGCATCGCGCACCGCGATCGGATGGCGCAGGTGGTAGAACTGTAGGAACGGAACCTGTTCCGGGGCGCTGATGAGGCGCGTGAAGGCCTGCCAGGCACCGTGGCGCTGATCGCCGGCCAGGAACATCCGCCCGCCGGTGACCGCTGCCCAGGCGCCGGCCTGGGCGAATCCGGTACCGTCCGCGAGGCGTTCGCCGGTGGCGGCCTCCAACACGACCAGGAATGGCCCGACGAGTTGGAGGGCCTCGTCGGTGCCGGCATGCCCCAGCGGTGCGCCTGATTCGCCGAGGCCGCAGGCCAGGAAACGGCGGAGCGTCAACCGGCAGCGTTCGAGCACTGCGTCCTGGGCCGGATCCGGGGCGAGGGTCAGCAGGGCCAGCGCAGCCAGACCGGCGGCGCTGCGCGTCGTCGCCAGGCGCGGATCCCAGGGGCCGCCGATCGGACTGGTGCGCGCATTCCTTGCGGCTGCGGATGGGGCGGCATTCAGCAGATCCCTTTGCGCCTGCCGCAGGGCATCCGCGATCGTCCGGCGATCGGCGTCGGTCCAGCCCGCCTGGCCCCAGGCCAGGGCGAGAGCCAGCCCGGCCACCTCACGCGATTGCTCAAACCAGGATCCAGAAGGCCCAGGGGCACTCAGCGCCGTCGCCGCCTGTTTCGCCAAAGCGAGCGCCTGGGCGGCGGCGTCGGCATCGCCGCGCCGGGCGAGGGCGGCCCAGGCCGCCGCCACCAGGCCGGGTTGTTCAACGGCGGCGGTCGCGATGCGCTGGCGCAGGATGCTGACTGGTGCGGCGGGCAGATCGCCGCCCAGCCAGGGGAACCAGGCGTCAGCGGCGATGCGTTCGGACCGCCTGGGAAACCGCCCCAGCGAATTCCCGCGCAGCACGATCTGATAGGACTCCCGGGCATTGCCCTGGTAGATGGTTTTGGCCGCAGCGAGGCAGGTCCGTCGTCCCGGTTCGACCGATCCCTGGATGGCGGCCCAGTCGAGACCGATAGAGGTGGCCACCCCCTGACGATGGCGCAGGACCTCCTTGGCGTCGACTTCCAGGGTGTAGCCCCCATGCCAACGCCGTCCCCGGCGTTCGGCGGTGACGGTCACCAGCGCTTGGCCACCCTGATGGGTGGGGAAGCGATCGAGAAAACTGATCCGTCCGGCCAGTTCCAGGCGGGTGTCGATCAGCCGCGACGAGGTGATCGCGACCGGATGCTCCTGATCTGGTCGGGCCGCGATCCAGGCCCAGGCGTTCGTACCGGCGCCGCCTTCGTCCACGCGCAGGGTCAGCACCACATCCTGCTCCGGCCGGCCACCGTCGTTTCCCGCCGGCTGGTAGGGCAGGGCGGCTTCGAGAACCAGTTCGACCTCCTGCGCGTCCTCTGCCTGTGCCATGGCGGTCAGCGCCAGCAGGCAGCAGCTGAACAAGCCCAGGTGAAATGCGGCAGGGAATCGGGTTCTCATTCGGGTTCTCCCTCGGCTGGCTGTCGGCATCCCGCAGGGGATACGGACGGCGACGTCCGGCGTTCGCGCCAGGCACGGCCTGCGTGGCACCTGATAGGATAACCCGTTGGACGCGGTTGCGCACCGGTTCCGCTCGACCCTCCGGATCGATCCGATCAAGCGACGGTGGGATCGGTCGAAGCGGGGTCAGGCCCGCGCAAAGCGCCAGACCCGGCGCGGAACGCGGTCGCGGAAGTCCTCCGACGTGGTCGCTGCCGTGCAGTCGCTGGCGGTGAAATCGTTTGGAATCGCGCCAGCATCCAGGCGGAATCCTCGGCCATTGGTGCTGAACCACAGCGTCCCGCCCGGCGCCAGGCAGCGGCAGCATTGCGCGACCAGCCCCGGATGATCGCGTTCGACGCTGAAACTCTGGCGTATCGCGGTCGAATTGGAAAACGTCGGCGGATCGCAGACGATCACGTCCCAACCGGCGGGGGGTGCCTGGGCCAGCCACGCCAGGCAATCGGCGCGGATGCAGGTGTGGAACGGCCCCGGCTGGAATCCGTTGAGCGCCAGGTTCCGCCCGGCCCAGTCGAGGTAGGTGTTGCTGAGGTCCACCGTGGTGGTCGCCGCCGCACCGCCGGCCCGGGCATGGACGGTGAAGGCGCCGGTGTAGGCGAATAGATTGAGCAGGCGCTTGCCGGCAACCTCGGCGCGCACCCGGGCCCGCAGTTCACGGTGGTCGAGGAACAGGCCGGTGTCGAGGTAGTCGGACAGGTTCACCTCGAACGAAAGCCCGTGTTCGAGCACGGTTTTCACGACTTTCCGGCCGGCCGCTGGGCCGGCCGCTGGGTCAGTCGCGAGCGGCTGGTACTGCCCCTCGCCCTCGCGTTCCTCCGCCGCGAGATGGCGGTCGCGCTGGCGCCGCCGGCCTTTGAGCACCACGCGGTCAGTCGGGATGCCGAAGCCGGATGCGGCCGCCGCAACCACGCCGGCGAGCCAGGCGGTCTCCTGCTCCGGCGTCTCGTTGCGGGCGCGGTCATAGGCCCAGACCACCGCATCGCCATCATACCACTCGGCCACCAACGGCTGGTCCGGGATGTCGCGATCGTAGACCCGGAAGCAGGTCACGCCTGACCGCCGCGCCCATTTGCGCCGGTGCTTGAACATGCGCGCGATGCGGTTGGCGACCTGATCGAGGCCGGGGGGAAGCAAAGGAGCAGAAGTCGTCACAGTTGGACTTCCCGCAGACAAGGTTCCGGATTCCTGACCCCTAACCCGAAGAGACTTTTCAATCGAATGGCAACCCACCACGAAAACAGTGGAATCCATTTCCTGATCGCATTGCTACTGGTCGTGGAGGTTGGTCCGTCGCAGGGACTTTGAGCTTCGCTCCAGATTTCAGTCGTCCCTACGGGACTTGCCTTTGACTGCTTGCCGTTCCCGGGGTTGAAACCCCGGGCTAACGTCGCAGCGTCCCTACGGGACGCGCTGGGGATTGGCCATTCGACCCCAATGTCACAGAACCGATGATAAAACGCTTGCGCCTGGGACCGCCGGTTTGCAACCGGCCGCTGGCCACGCGGCGGTCCGGCCAAGGCCGGAATGACCATGGAATTGCAGTGAAATCGTGATCCGCCTTGGCTGGATCGAAGGCCCACCCTGCACAAATGGCCGATCTCCAGCGCGTCACTACGGGACGCGCTCTTCAATTTTTCCATGGTAATCCCGTCAATGACTGTCCCCGTCCCGTAGGGACGAGTTGATGTTAGCCCGGGGTTTCAACCCCGGGTAGCGCAGAAATAGTTGTATTGCAGTCCCGTAGGGACGGCTGAAGCGGTTGATTTGGGGTTTGGCTCGATTCCAGATAAGATCTCTGCTGTTTTCATTTGGATTTTTTGGACTCTAGCTTTTTCTTCTGTTTTTCTTCCCATTTTTGATCGAATTCTTCGTGGTCAGTCATGGCTTGGACACCATCCTCCAAGAGTGATCTCAGTTCAGCTTCAATCGCTGCACCAGAAATCGCCTTGTTTCCGTCATGTACGTTTTTTCCTCTGACCAATATGAATTCCCCCTTGATGGCCTTGATTTCGAGCAGGTGGCGGCTGGATCCACTCTCTCCGTTCCCGGTATGGGCCATGATTTGAAGGGTGTCCCCAGACATCAACCGTTTGCAGAATTTGGTGAGGATAGGGATGACTCGATCAGGATTCCGCAACTCGCTTTTGCTGGCGGCGAAATACTGCCTGATCGAGTGGGTTTCATCGCCTTCCACCCGGGTGGAGACGAATAGCCAGCCGGATTTCTGCCCTTCCTCACCACAGCCCATGGCAAAGAGGAAAAAAGCACAGAGTAAGCTGGCGAATTTCCTGGAAGGCGGCATTGGGTTCCCCTGACTTGACCGGCGGACTTCAGTTCAGACCAAATCGCACTTCCCACCCGCGCACGCCACCGCGTCGAGCAGTTTCGTGTCGTCCGATTCCTCGGCCATCAGCGTGTAGTCGACCGGCAGGTACTCGCGCTTGAGGTCTTCCCACAGCTTGCAGTTGTTGACCCGCTTCAGGCAGTAGGTCATGCGGCGCACGTCGCCGGCGAAGTAGTTCTTGGCGAACTTGTGGGCGCGGCGGACCCAGTCCTTCTGCAGCAGCAGTTTGCGGATGCTCTCTTGCAGGTTGGCGAGGTCTTTTTCCACCATGCCGGCTTGCAATTGCGGGAGTTCCAGGCTTTTGCCACGGCCCAGGGCGCAGTCGCAGGCGGCCCACAGGTCGTTGTCGAAGGCATGCAGGCCGTCGACGATGAGTCCCGAGGCGAACAGCGAGCCGACGCCGTAATCGCGCACCACCTCATCGTAGGTGAACACCGCGCAGAAGGGGGCCTGCGGGTAGTCGAGGTCGCCGCCTTCGGGCAGCAGTGACACGCCGGCAAACGCCGCGCGGTGGTCGTAGATGTAGTGCGAGACCTGTTCCCATTCCGTCTCGCCGACGGTGATGGTGTTCGAGACGTTGTGGCGCAGCCACGACGCGGTGCACCGTTCTGCCCGGCGACCGGCGGCGACCCAGTTGTCCTGGGTCATGCGCACCAGGGCGAGCAGATCGACGGCGGACATGGTGTCCTTGGTGCGCGCCTCGTCGGGGACTTCGATGCAGAAGGTGATCACGGCGTCGGTGCCGTTGGGATTCCACACGCTCTTTTCGACCGCGCGCGGGTTGTGCCCGCGGAAGTACTGGAACGGGGCTTCGCCAATGTTGGCCTGGACGCGGCGGAAATAGCGCCGTGCGTGGTGCGCGTGGATCCCCGAGGCCGTGCCAAGGATGCACGAGGTGGTGCCGGCCGGCTTGACGCAGGTCGCGCGGGCGCAGGGATTGATCTTGATCTTGGCTGCAACGTCGGCGTTCACGTCGAGGATCAACTGAGCCATGCGGCGCTGCACCGCCGGGTCGAAGGCGATCTTCGGGTTGTCCATCATGCCGGTCATCGAGCAGCCGAGCAGGGCTTCGCGGCGGACAATGCGCTCGGTCACCGGGCCAAGGTAATCGAACTTGGCGTAGCCGGCCTGGAGCGTGCCGAGGATGGCGGCGGCGCGGCAGGCGCGCTCCAGCACTTCCTTGGTCGAGCACGCCTTCATGTTCAATTCGCACAGATTGCAGAAATGCCAGCCGGTGGCGCCGGTTTCCACGTCGACCGGGTACATGCCGATTTCAACGCAGGGATTGTACATGATCTCGGTCGAGTCGGCCCAGACGAAGCCGGGTTCGCCGAACTCTTTGACCGCAGTCATCAACTGCGAGAATTGTTCGTAGGAAACCTGATCGCGCAGCAGCAGCGCCGAATTGTTGGAACGACCGCGCTGCGGGTTCTTGATGAACCAGTCGCCGGTCTTGGCCCGGATCATCGAATCATCGTCGAGCGAGAACATGCAGATGGTCGCGCTGCGGCGCACGCCGCCGGCCAGCACCGCGTCGCTGGCGTGCATGACGATGTCGTAGGCGTCGATGGTCGGCATCCGCACCGGGCTGCCCGACAGCGCCAGACGGTTGTCGAGCACCAGGCGGATCTGTTCGAGCGAGCGTTCCAGCGGCTTGGAACCGGGTGCCTTGCCGATGCCGCTCGACAGCGGTGCACCCTGGGGGCGGATCAGCGAGTAGTCGAACGTCACGTTGACGCCGGCGTATTCCGGGAAGGGCTGGTCGGTGGTGAGGTAGCTGGAGATCAGCACGCCAAGGGCGTCGGACCAGCCTTCGATCGAGTCGGGGATGACGAAAGTGACTTTTTCCTTACCGGGCTTCTGGATCGGGGGCAGCTTGGCGACGTGGTGTTTTTGCACCGAAAAGCCGACGCCGCAGCCGCACAGCAGCAACCACAAGGATTCTTGGAAGAAACGCGGCCGGTCGCAATACGACACCGTGCAATTGTAGAGGCGGGCGTTCTTGTCGAGGATCGGCTTGCCGCCGAACTGGAGCGCGCGCTGGCTGCCGAGCACCAGGCGGTCCTTCACCGCCGCCTTGGCGTAGGCGATCTCGTCGGCGATCGGGAATTGGGCGTAAGTCGCCTCATGCATGCTGAAGACGCGGTCGGTCGCTTCTTCGAAGGTTTCGCGCCTGCCGAGGCCGGCGTTGTAGCGGGCGTACTTGGTGTTGAAGGTGTAGGCTTGGAGCTGGGCGACGGTCATGGCGGTCCTGGAGGGGGGCTTGGCGCCGGGGCGGGCGCTCGGTCGACCGCGCCGGGGGGGGGCGCAGGCACAGGGTGGGGAGAGCAGGCGGGCGAAGTTGGTGGGGATGGCGGCAGCGGCGAGAGGATACACCATATATGGTGGCCGGCCCTCATTGCAACCCCCACCTATATCGTTCCAGGCTTGTCAGGCCGGTGTTCACTTGGCACATCTAGGCAGACTGGAAGGAATGAAATGGCCGGTCGGACGACTGCCATTGCCCCACGCGGACGTCCAGCGTAGCGTGCCGCAACGTCTGGGTCGTCAGCGTCCATCAGGGCCTGATCCTTGATCCCAACTCGCTCCCAACTCGTTCCCAACCCGAACCCAGGAGTCATCCATGATCGCGATCATCTTCTTCACCGCCCTGGGCATCGTCGCCCTCGGCATGGCGCTGGTGCTCAATCTGCCCCGGGCCGGACGCATCGCCCTGGTGGTGATGGCGCCGCTCCTGGTCCTGATCGGTTTTCTGATCGGGTCGTCGGTGGTCATCGCCGCCGACAAGACCGGGGTGGTGATCAAGCATTTCGGCAGTCCCCTGCCGCCCGGCCACATCGTCGCCCGTAACGGCGAGCAAGGCCCGCAGGGGATGATCCTCAGCCCCGGCTGGCACTTCGGCCTCATCCCGTTCCTGTACCAGGTTGATGAAGTGCCGGTGGCGCTGATCGAGCACGGCAAACTCGGCTTCGTCACCGCCAAGGATGGCGAGCCGCTGGTCGACGGCGAGATCTTCGCCAAACCGTGGACCGCAGCGAACGACATGCTGAATCCTGAACTTTTCCTCACCAAGGGCGGCCAGCGCGGGCCACAGGCGACGGTGCTGACCCCGGGCACGTATCGCTACAATCCGTTCCTCCAGGATGTCCAGACCATCGACGTGCTGACCGTCGCCCCCGGCACGGTGGCGGTGATCACCGCCCGTTCCGGACCCATCCCGAAGGTCAACCCGGAGGGCACGATCACCGTCAACGGCGTGCCGCTGGTCGAAACCGGCAACCGTGGGATCTGGCGCGAACCGCTCAAACCCGGCGCGTATTATCTCAACACCCACGCCTTCAGCCCGACCATCATCAAAACCACCCAGCGCATCTATACCTACCAGCAGGCGGTGTCGCGCCAGGCCAAGAAGACCAGCCAGCCCGGCCAGGACTGGTCGGTGACGGTGCGCTCGAAGGACGGTTTTTCCTTCCCGGTCGATGTCCGTGTCGCCTGCGCGATCGAGGCCAAAGACGCGCCGTACCTGGTCGCGCTGCTCAGCGATCCCGACCGACACGTGCAGGACGACCAGGAAGACGAACGCCTCGAAACGCTCGAGGCCAAGGTCATCCTGCCGGCGGTGCGCGCGATCTTCCGCAACGTCGCGGAAACCATGAATGCCCTGGAATTCGTCAATGCACGCAGCCAGATTGAAAAGGTCGCTAACGACAAGGTGAAGGCCGAACTCGCCAAGGCGCACGTCACCTGCGACGGCGTCTTCCTGGGCAACATCCACCTCGATGCGTCGGAGGCCGGCAAGAAGCTGATCGCGACCCAGACCGAGCGCGAGGTCGCCGTCAATGAGCAGACCCTGTACGCCGAGCAGCGCAAAGCCCAGGAATCGCGCGCGACCCTGGTGAAAGCGCAGGAAGAAGCCGAGCAGCAACGCAATCTCGCCAAGGCGACCTACGAGGTGCTGGTCAAGGAGCAGGGTGCCAAGGCGCGCGCCGCCGAGGCCAAGGGCGAGTCCGACTACCAGATCATCACCGGCGAAGGCCGCGCCAAGGCCTACGACGCGATGGTGAAGACGCTCGGCCGCGAATCCGTCGCGCAACTTGAACTGCTGAAACTGGTGGCTGAGGGCAAGATCCAGATCACGCCGCAGGTGATGGTGAACGGCGGCGGCAACGCGGCCGACGCTCTGATGGGCACCATCCTGCACCAGTCGCTAAAAACCCCTCCCGCTGAAAGGAAGTGACATGGGCAAGCTCATCCTTTTCGCCAGCGTCGTCGCCGTCTTGGTTTGCATCGGCGTGCTGGTCGCCGTGATCGTCGCGGCCAAGAGCAAGCCGGCGGACAAGTCCCAGGCAGATGGCCAGGATCGGGGGAAATTCAAGAAATGGTGACGGCCTGAGTGAGAACGGCACCAGGGCACCTTCCAAAGAACTTCCCCGCTACGCGGGGTTCCGGCTGCGCCGGAAGGGCCGGCATCGCTGTCCCAGGTTCTTGTTTGTCCGGGGGCTGCCCGCCCCCGTAACTCGCCTCCGGCGCTCCCTCGTGAGCAGCCTGATGGCTGCTCACAAGTCGAGCTTCCTGGGAGCGCCGGCGTCCCGCCGGCCGGACAAACAGCATCCGTAGGAGGCCACCAACCGACTTTTGAGCACCATTACCGGCGCTACGCCCTGACCATCCACCGAAGAATCGTTCTCATCTGCCGCGTGGGCTGAACGAATCCGCCGTGTTCTTTGGGAAACGCAGGAGAATGGCCACAGAGAGCACAAGGAGCACATAAGCTGGCAATTTGTGGCCTTTGTGCTCTTTGCGGCCATCAACTGTGCGGCAACAAATTGCGGCATGTTCTTTGGAAGGCACCCTGGGAACGGCGCGCCTACCCCATGCCGCCTTGATCCTAAATCTTGCAAATGAACCCCACGTTTTTCAACAAGCCGGCACGGGTAAAAGGGTTGGTGAAGTTTCCGCCGGCACCAATCGGGTGAGGAGATCAGATCGGACTTCCCCGCTTCGAACGCCGATCACACCGACCATCATCGATACCGCCACACCAACAATTTCCTGCAAAAATCGCAAGAGTGCCCCAGATGCAAGGCGGGAGGAAGGAGTGTGGCAGCGCCACATGACTGACGACCAACGCAGCAGGTGGGGCGCTATTGCGATTTTTAGGTTGATTGGACCCGATTTCGCGGCCCAGGGTCGGTAGCTTGGCTGGCATCTGCGCGGGTTGGAAGGTATCCTGCACCATGTCGCTCCTCATGCGCATCCGGCCTGCCGTCGCGGGATGCGCGGTCGCGGGGATCGGCGTCGTCGGGGCGGCGGTCTGGTCTTTGTGGATGGGGGCCAGTCTGCGGCAGGCCGCCGTCAAGGATTTCCATTGGACTGCGGACCAGCACTGCCGATTGCTGGCGGAACGCCTGGCGAACCGGATCGAGCAGTTGGAGGCGCTCCAGGTCGCGCCATCCACCGATATCACTGCGGAATCCCAGCGTTTCACGGTCGCTTCGCGGCGGATCCTGCGTTCGACCCCGGCCTGGACCCTGATCGGCCGCGCTGCGGTGGTCGCATCCGCTCAGCGCACCGAGCATGAGGCAAAGGAACGCAAGGCGGGCCGCGACTTCTATATCCTGCATGACCTCAGTGACGGGCGGGTCGTGCCAGCGGCGGTGCGGCCGCTCCACCTGCCGCTGACCGGCTGCGAATCGATCACGTCGGCTCCGCTCGTCGGGCGCGATCTCGCAGCTGATCCCGTGCGTTTATCCGTCGCGAATCGCGCCCTCGCCAGCGGACGGCCGGCGGTCGGCGTGGCCGCTTCGTTGCTCGATGGAGGCGCGGGCGGCTGCCTGGTGGTCGTCATTCCGTCCGCTGGACGACCGGCGGATGCCGTCTGCTTTCTCGCCGAAAGCCCGCTCAAGGATCTGATCGGCAGCATCTTCCCTGAACATGGGGACCTCTTGGCTACCCTGCGCCGCAGTGATGGGACGCTGGTGTTCGGTGACGATCAGGCGAAATCCTGGGCCCAGTTCGCGATCCCGGTTGGGGACCAGACCTGGAGCGTGGCCTGCCGGCCGGCGGGCGCGTGGACCAACCGTCATTGGCCCTGGCCGGTCCTGGTCGGGTTCGGCCTTGGTGGCCTCCTGGCGCTGTTCGCCGGCTGGCTGGTCAAGGGCGCCTTGGCCAATCACCAGCGTACGCATCAGGCGATCGAGGACCGCACCCAGGCCCTGACCCACGAGATCACCGTGCGCCGGCGCACCGAGGGCGACCTGCACCGGGCCAAAGGCCAGTTGGAACTCCTCGCAGCGGCGGTTGCCCGCACTGACGCAGGCATCGCGATCGCCTCAGTGCGGTCAGTGCGGCGTGGGCAGCGCCCCATCGTGTTCGTGAATCCCGCCTTTTCATCCCTGATCGGCGGACTTTCCCAGGCGCAACTGGGCACCGAACTCGATCAGTTCCTGACCGGAGGCGGCGACATGTCGGCGCCCATGCGCCAAGCCCTGGCCGAGGGAAAGTCCTGGTCCGGCGACCTGCTGCTGGCCCGGGCGGATGGCAGCCAGTTCTGGGCCCAGCTCGCTCTCGGCCCGTTGCGCGACGAGGCCAAGTCCGTCACCCACTGGATCGTGGTGGTGCATGATGCGAGCGACCGCAAGCAGGCCGAGGAACTGCTGCGCGAAAGCGAGGAGCGCTTCCGTCTGCTCGCCGAGAACGCGCCGGTGATGATCTGGACCACTGATCCGGAAGGCCGCCTGACTTACGTGAACCGCCGCCTTGGCGAGTTCGCCGGCCGCGATCTGGTCGCCGCGACCCGCGACGAGGTCGCCGCGCTCGTCCATCCCGAGGACCGCGCCGCCTGGATGACCGCGATCCTCGCCGCCCACGCCGGGCCCCACCGCCATGAACACCAATACCGGGTGCTCCGCACTGACGCCCAATGGCGCTGGCTGCATGAGGTCGGCGTGCCGCGCAGCGGGACTGGCGGCGACTACGGCGGTTTCGTGGTGGTGGCGCGCGACATCACCGACGAACGCGAACTGATCGCCAGCCTGCGCGCAGCCAAGGACGCCGCCGAAGCCGCCGATGCGGCGAAAGGCTCGTTCCTGGCGATGGTCTCGCACGAGATGCGGACGCCGCTGCATGGCATTCTCGGGATGACCGGCCTGCTGCTGGACGAACTAGAGGACGCGCATCAGCGCGAACTCGCCGCCACCACCCAGTCGTGCGGCAACCACCTCTTGGGCATCGTCAGCGACGTGCTCGATTATTCGCGCATCGCCGCCGGGCGCATGGTGCTGGACCAGGCCGACTTCGACCTGCGCACCGTGATCGAGGAAAGCCTCGCCACCCTGGGCGAGGCGGCCCAGGCGAAGGGGCTGGAACTCGCCGCACTGATCGACCCGACGATACCGAACCTGCTGATCGGCGATGCCGCCCGCTTGCGCCAGGTGCTGGTGAATCTGCTCGGGAATGCCGTGAAGTTCACCGAAACCGGCGCGGTGGTACTCCAGGTCGCGGTGCCGAACAATGCTCGCAGCCATCGCACTCCGCCGCCCGAGGCCGGGTCCGGCTACCTGTCTCTGATCCTCGCGGTGCGCGACACCGGCATCGGCATCCCGGCCGAAGCGGTGCCCCGCCTATTCCAACCTTTCAGCCAGGTCGATGGATCCGCCACGCGCCGTCACGGCGGAACCGGTCTGGGCCTGGCGATCTGCCGCAGCCTGATCGAACTGATGGGCGGTACGATCACGGTTCAGAGCAGGCCCGGCGACGGCACGGTGATCACGTGCGCGATCCGGCTCGCGGTCTCTTCAGCGACCTCAGGCACCGGGACGGGAATCCATGACTTACCCCCGTTCGGCGGGGCCCGGGTCCTGATCGCCTCACCGAGGCGGCAGGAATCCGCGATGTTCGGTCTCATGCTCGCCGATCTCGGGTGCGAGTGCGAGCAGGCCCACGACCCCGTTGCCGCTGCAATCGCCGCCGGACGGGCCGAGATCGTGCTGTGGGACGCCGATTGGCCGCGACCGTGGCTCTCCGGCGCCGGCGGCGAGCAACCGCCGCTGGTGCTGATCCGCTCGCTTGCCCAGCGCATCGCCGGCACAGGTTTCACCTCGGTCAGCCGGCCACCCCGGCGGGCCGCCCTGCGCGAGGCCTTGCTGGCTGCCCTGTCTGGGCGGCGCCTGCCAGGATCCTGACCGCCCGCCCGGTCGGATTTGCGTGGTTCACGAATCGTCCCCGCTCACTATCCTGCTGCGCCATGACCACCACCCCCTCGCCCGCCTGGGCCGCCCTGTTCCGCCACGCCGAATCGATCAAGGGCCAGCATCTGCGCGAAGTCCTGGCGGATTCCAAGCGTTGCACCGCCATGAGCCTGGAGCACACCGACCCGCTCGGCACCATCTACCTCGACTGGAGCCGCCAAAACGCGGTGCCGCAGACGCTCAAGCATCTGCTCGATCTGGCGCGCGAGGTCGACCTGCAGGGCCAGATCAAGGCCATGTTCGCGGGTGAAAAGATCAATCGCACGGAAAACCGCAGCGTCCTGCACCATGCCCTGCGCCTGCCCAAGACCGAATCGCTGCTCGTCGACGGCGTCGACGTGGTGCCGCAGGTCCATGAGGTCCTGGCCAAGATCAAGGCCTTCAGCGAGCAGGTCCGCGACGGCAAGCGCAAGGGCATCACCGGCAAGCCGCTGACCGAGGTCGTCTCGATCGGCATCGGCGGCAGTTACCTCGGCCCTGATTTCGTCCATGAGGCGTTACGCACCGAGCCGTCGTGCTCAGCCGCTGCCGATGGGCGCCATCTGCGCTTCCTGGCCAACGTCGATCCCATCGACCTCGCCCGCTCGCTCGAAGATCTCGATCCGGCGCGAACCCTGATCGTGGTGGTGTCCAAGACCTTCACCACCGCCGAAACCATGCTCAACGCCCGCGCAGTGCGCTCGTGGCTGCTCAAGAAGCTCGGCAAGGGCGCGGTCGCCAAGCACATGGTCGCGGTGTCGACGAATGTCGCGGAAGTGAAGGCATTCGGCATTGATCCCGAGAACATCTTCCCCTTCTGGGATTGGGTCGGCGGCCGCTACAGCGTGACCAGCGCGGTCGGCGTGCTGCCGCTGGCGCTCCAGTTCGGCTACCGCTACGTGGAGAAATTCCTCGCTGGCGCGCACAGCATCGACAAGCATTTCCGCGACGCGCCGCTCGACAAGAACCTGCCGGTGATCCTTGGCATGTACGGCATCTGGAACACCAGCGTGCTCGGCCGCCCGACCCGCGCCCTGTTGCCCTACTGCCAGGCCCTGCACCGTTTCGCCGCGCACATCCAGCAGGTCGACATGGAATCGAATGGCAAGCGCGTCGGCATCGATGGCAAGGAACTGACGCGCGAGGCCGGTGAGATCGACTTCGGCGAACCCGGCACCAACGGCCAGCATTCGTTCTACCAGCTCTTGCATCAGGGCCGCGTCGTCCCGGCCGACTTCATCGGCTTCCGCAAGAGCCAGCGTCCGCTCCACTTGGCGGAAGAGCCGGTGTCCAACCATGACGAGCTGATGGCGAACTTCTTCGCCCAGCCCGACGCGCTGGCCTATGGCAAGACCGCGGCCGAGGTGAAGGCCGAAGGCACGCCCGCCGCCCTCATCCCGCACAAGGTCTTCCCCGGCAACCGTCCGTCGACCGTGATCCTGGGCGACGTGTGCGACGCCTACGCCGTGGGGCAGCTTCTCGCGCTCTACGAGCACCGCACCGCGGTGCAGGGCTTCATCTGGGGCCTCAATAGCTTTGATCAGTGGGGCGTCGAACTCGGCAAGAGCCTCGCCAAGGCGGTCCGCGCTCAGCTCGCCGCCAGCCGCGCCAGCTCCAAGGCCCCGGTGAAGGGCTTCAACCCGGCCACGGCGGCGTTGCTCAAACGCTACATGACGAAGTGAACTGAACCCCGGATCCGGGTTCAGGCAGGATTGGCCACAAAGAGCACAAAGGTCACAAAGGGAAACCTTTGTGGCCTTTGTGCTTATGCGGCCATAGCGTTGGCCATGGCCTCTTGCACCGGGTTAGGGTTCAAGGTGCTGGTTGCGCAACCGGTGTGTCCAGCACCGCCCTGGCGGTGGCGCCCGCCAGGGACAGGAAGAGTGCCACTGGCGGCGAACGTAGCGCCTGCTGGGCGTTCGTGTCCTTCTTGCCGTCCTTGCCATCGCCGCCGAGGTCAGCGATCAGCGAATCTGCCGTGATCGCAAAGCCGATCCGCAGGGAGCGGGCCGCAAGCGTGGCTCCACCCACCGATGTGCTGGGCATCGCCGATCCGGGGTCGAAGGTCCCTAAAGTCGAGTGGATGTCGCCCGTGTCGAAGAGATGCAGCGCGACCATGCTGCCGTCGGTCAGGACCACGCCGACTTGGCAGGTCGTGAATTGCTTGGGCAGATGCAACGTGGCGCTGATCCGACAGGGCAAGCCGGGTAGGGGATGAGTAATCCGCCCCTGGCTCAGGGCGATCGACCGCTCGCGATCATCGGGTGCCGACCAGTGGACGGAAGAAAGGCTGTCGCCCTGCCAGCCCTTGGGGTCATGGAGCGGTGTTGTGGTCGTCAGCGGTTTGAGGGTTGATCTGGGATTGGCGGGGATTGCCGGAGCGATTGTCGGGGTGGTGGTGGTGGCAACGGGTGGCGCTGGATCGATCGCCGATGGCCGCACGGGGGTATCGGGGCGGACCTGAACCGGCCCAGATCCGGCCGGTTTGACCGGATCACTGCGGACGATGAACCAGGCGACCGCTGCGCCGATCACCACGATCGACGCGACGGCGGCGAGCAGCAACGGGGTGCGGTTCCTTCCGGCCGGGGCGTGGCCGAGGGCCTGCAAGCGGGTGAGCAGATCGGCGTAGTCCGCTGGCCGGTGCTCGCGCTTGCCGGCCAGCATCGCGGCGGTGAGTTCGCCCAGGCCGCGCGGCAGGTCGCGGCGCAGCCGGGTGGGATCGGGTGGTCGGCCGTGCACCTTGCTGCTCACCAGTTCAGCGAAGGAATGGCCGGAAAACGCGGCTTCGCCGGTGAGGGCAAAGTATAGCACGCAACCGAGGCCGTAGATGTCGGCGCGATGGTCGACGCCGTCGGGGTCATCGAACTGCTCTGGGGCCATGGTCTGCGGCGTGCCGAGCAGCTGGCCCTGGACGGTGAGGGAGTGGTCGCCCGTCTGGCGCATCGGTCGGGCGAGACCGAGGTCGGCGAGCTTGGCGGTGAACGGGAAGGCATCGTCGGGCGCGTCGATCCTGGTCACGCGACTCGTCCCGTCGCGCGGCGCGAGCAGCACGTTCTCGGGTTTGACATCGCGGTGGATGAGGCCCTGGGCGTGGGCGTGGGCCAGGCCCTCGGCGACTTCGCGCACCACCCGGACAGCGGCGGCGGGACTTAGCGGTCCATGGGCGGCGACGTGACGGCGTAGATCCGGCCCGTCGACCAGTTCCATGACCAGGTAGGGGCGCTGGTTCGCGTCGGTGCCGGCGTCATAGCAGGCGACGATGTTGGGATGCGACAAGCCGGCGAGGATGCGCGCTTCACGGCGAAACCGGGCGATGAATTGCTGGTCATGGGTGGCATCGAGTGACTTCACCGCCACCGCACGGTCGAGCCAGGTCTGGCGTCCGAGCCACACGGAACCCATGCCGCCACGCCCCAGTTCGCGGCTGAGTTCGACATTCGGGATGCAAGGCGGGGCTGCGGTGGCTTGCAGCGTGGGGTCGTTGCCGCTGAAGGGTCCGTGCTCGAGCGCGGCTGCGAGATCGGAACCCGAGGCGATGGTCGGGAGATCGCCGCGGCCGGGCGCAGCCGGAGCACGGCCTGACGGCGTGTTCACACTAAATCTCCTATATGAATCCCGCATTTCGCGGCAAGTTGGCACAGGTAAACGTGTTGGTGGATTTCCAGCCGGCACCAATCGGGTGCAGAGATCAGATCGGCCTTCCCGCTCTGAACGCTGACCACACCGACCGACATCGAGACCGCTACAACAACAATTTCCGGGAAAAATCGCAAGAGTGCCCCAGATGCAAGGCGGGAGGAAGGAGTGTGGCAGCGCCACATGACTGACGACCAACGCAGCAGGTGGGGCGCTATTGCGATTTTTAAGTTCACTTGGCCAAGGCCTCCAGCACCTGGCCGACCGAGGGTCGATCGGCGATCGAGGTGCCGACGTAGCTCCAGCGCACTATGCCTTCACCGTCCAGGACCAGCGTCGCAGGTTGGGCAAGGTTGCCATCGAGCATCAGCGCGCGCACCAGTTGCAGGCCGGCATCGAGGCAGATCGGCAGCGGCGGCGGTTCCTTGCGCAGGCTCTGCACCGCCTGGATGAACGACGGCACGGCCTCGACCGGACCGGGAAAGACCACGGCGACTTCAGCCCCGGCGGCGCGGATACGGCCGATGTTGTCGCTGAGCGCGGCCGTTTGCGCAGCGCAGTACAAGCAGACTTGGCCGCTGAAACCGCGCATCATCACCAGTACGATCTTCTTCCCGCGCCAGGCGGTGAGGT